>PWKK01000026.1 GCA_003560665.1 Candidatus Nealsoniibacteriota bacterium | reverse complement strand
AGTGAAACACTTCAAGATGGTTGGGAAAATGTTAGTGGTTTAGGCGATGTTACAGTTGATGGAGAAAACAATGAATTCACTATAGTAAACAGAGAAAAGAAAGAGATTACCATCAACGCCTATAAAGTAATTTGTGAAGATGAATCCGATTTACCTAACTGGGCGAGAGAAGAAAATGATCCTTTCAAAGAAGGAAGCGAATTAACAAAAGAAAAGATTAAAGATAGAATTGAAGGAACAAGTTGTGAGTTTGTAAAGGATTGGTATTTTCAATGGGGAGATGAAAATGCTACTAAAATGCCCGGAAACCACTTCGGGGAAGGTGATGATACTTGGACGACGTTTGGGCCTACTGATGAAGACGGGAGAGCAACCGTAACGCTTCCCTATAAAGAAGGAGTGAATCATTTTTGGGTAAGAGAGGTACTAAAGCAGGGTTACTTGCCCTTCAGTGACAGTGAGGACGGAAATACCTCGGTGAGTGCAGAAATGCTTTGTCATATAGATGGATACAAGTATGACAATTATGACAGAGTTGACAGTCCGGAAGAAGGAGAAGAGTATACCTGTGTAGCATTTAATGTGCCGGTTGTAACTCTTAAGGCACACAAAGTAGTTTGCGAAGATGAAGATTATCTTCCGAATTGGGTAAGAGATGCAGATGATCCTTACTATTCCGGCAATCCTCTTCAAAAAGAAGACATAGTTAAATTTGTTGATGATCACGAAGGTTGTTGGTTTGAGTCTAATTGGGAATTCGAATGGGGATATGATGGCTATGCACAAAAAGTTGATGGTGACCATTTTGGAAAAGCGGAATATGCTGACAAAAGCGGTTGGCATGACTTTGACACTGTCACTGGAGAAGGTTGTAATCCGGCAATAGCAACAATTATGGACTTAAACCCATCCAATAAGATATGGGTAAGAGAAGTTTTACAAGATGGATATCTTCCCTTCGCTTATCCACAGGAAGGATGGGACACCGGAGAAAAAATGGTTAGCGCAGAACTTATCTGTCATGCCGATGGATGGAAGTATGATAACTACGATTACGTAGAAAATGCAGAAAAAGGAAAGTACTACTACTGTGTAGCATTCAATGTTTCTGAAGAAGAGAAGGAGTGCGAGGATATTGTTGTTGTGAGTAATGAAGAAGATAGAGTATACGATACAGAGGGAGAGTTTTTGAAAAAGGCCACTATTCTTGAAAGAATACATGGTGCATGGAAAGCAGCTATTAATGGAATTGCAGAATGGATATGGAAAGTAGAACCTGAAGACAATGATACCTCAGAAAACGAGGCAACCTATATATTCAAAAAAGAATTTAATGTTTACGGTTCAGCCTCTTCTGCTGCTTTGCAGGTGGCCGCAGACAATTCCTACAAGGTGTGGATTAATGACTGCTTTGAAAAAGGAAGCCGAGCTGAAGATAATTATTCTGAAAAAGAAACCTATGGTGTTCCTGAAAGCTGCTTAAAAGACACGGGGAATGTTATTAAATTTAAAGTAGAAAATCATCCTCAGGCAGTTGGTCCATGGAAAGACAACCCAGCAGGACTTTTGTACAGATTAGACATTGAAAGAGATACTTGCTACGAACCAACAGATGTAACTGTCTGTAAAACAGACGGACAAGAAAACAAACTGGAGGGATGGCATGTAGCTTTGGTATCAAGCGAAAGCGTTTACGGCCCGACAGCAATAAATGTTATGGACGATAAAGGAACAGATTCTTCTAATTTAGACGAAGGTTATTACTTAATTAAGGTGAGCGGAACTTATCGTTACGGTTCAAGCACAATGATTGCTGATGCAGGCTACTCTTATAGGCCGGCAAATATTCCTGATGGTTGTGACTGTTGGTATAGCGGATTTGATCTTTCTAGCGGATCTGATGGTCTAATGGCATGGATTAATGGAGAAGCGGTGTATTGGGGTCCTCTCGATGAAGATTATCACACCTATACAACCATTTATTACCACGAAAACGACGGAGAAGAGGTTAATATTTCCATTTGGGACAATTATTATGATGACAACTACAACGACGACAGTTTCGTTTTTGAAATTTTCCCAATAGAATACCAAGGAATAACAGAAAGTGACGGTTGTGTTACATTTTCTTCTGTGCCCCATGGATATTATTTGCTAGAAGAGGAAAACAAAATGGGCTGGGAAAACGAAAGCGGGTTGGGCGAAGTTGAAGTTACTGAAGGACAGGAAGAATTTACCATTGTAAACATAGGAGAGCCCGAAACGGATACAGCGACCATAAAAGCACACAAGGTAATTTGTAATGATGAAGGGGATCTCCCAAACTGGGTTAAGGACAGAGAATATCCTTCACCGACAGTATACCTTACAGAGCAAAGTGTAATCGATTATGTAAATGATTCGGAAGGAGCGTGTAGATTTACAGAAGAGGAGTGGCAGTTTGAGTGGGGATATGATGGTCAGGTAGAGAAAGAAAAAGGTGACCATACCTGTTTAGCTGACGGAGAAAATTGGCACTCCTTTGCAAATAGTGCACTGGAAAAAGACCCTGCACTAGCCACGGTTAACTTGGAAGAAGGTAGAAAGATTTGGGTTAGAGAAGTTTTGAAAGACGGATATCTTCCGTTCAGCGATCATCCTGGAAACGGCGTTTCCTCGGAAAGCGCGGAGCTAATTTGCCATGCGGACGGGTTCAATTACGACAACTACGAATACGTCGATGAAATGGAGGCGAACGAGGAGTATATCTGTGTAGCGTTCAATGTTTTAGAAGAAGTTTTGCACACAGTAACATTCAAAGACAGAGGTGATGTGGTTACAAAAAGTGCCGGTCATGGTAATTCTTTAGGAGAAGATGGTATGCCGAAAGAACCCACTAAAGAAGGATATAACTTTAAGGGATGGAACACTGCTCCGGAAGGAGAGGGCGAATCTTTTGATTCATCCAAAGAGATTACCGGTGATATTACCGTCTATGCTATATGGGAACAAGACTCTGGCACAAGAGGAAGATCTTCTTCTGGTCAAAGTTTTGCATTCATCCCTTCGGCTGCTCCGGAAGGAGATGTTCTCGGTGAAGGAGACGAAAGAGAAGAAGAAGAGGTAGATGAAGATTGTGAAAAGTATCTCTTTGAACATCTTCGATACGGACAAAACAACAACCCCGATGAAGTAAGAAAGCTCCAAATATTTCTCAACGAACACATGGGAGAAAGCCTTACGGTGGACGGATTTTTCGGAAAAGAAACAGAAAGAGCTGTTAACCGCTTCCAAGAAGAGTACTCCGATGAGGTTTTGGAGCCGTGGGGAATAGACGAGCCGACAGGATATGTTTATCTTACTACCAAGAGATGGATTAATATGATTAAGTGTCCTCTCCTTGGTATTCCGATGCCCGATCTCAGTGGGCACATGAGAAGACTTTTCTCTCCCGAGGTAGTTACCGCGAGTGCGGATGGAGAAGTGTTGGGAGGAGAAGACGAAAGAAGAGATTGGACGGAAGAAGATTTTGTAGAAGACGTTGAAGAAGAAGATGAAGATGTTGTAGATGAAGATGTAGGTGAGGAAGTAGTTGAAGAAGAAGAGGAAGAAGAAGAGGAAGAGGGCAGAACGACCGCTATAGTGGTACTTGTTACTGCGCTTGCAATGCTCGGAGGAACTCTCTTTTACATCTTTAAGCCTGTTGCATAAAAGAAAGAAGAACGGATAGTGAAAACCCCGTCAAACCAGGCGGGGTTTTTGTTATTATAATTTGCATTTATCTACAATCGTTCTATAATAATAAAAAGTAATGAGAAAAAAGAAGTGGATTGTTTTGTATTAAATACTTCTTTAATCGGAAGAAAAAATCAAAAGGTCGATAAAAAATTGTTGATATAAATATAATTATGAATAAAAAGCTAATATTTCTTTGTGGAACATTCCTTTTTCTTTTAACAGTTCTTCTCATGGGTGGTTTTTCCGTAGTCGCTGAAGAATCAAATGAAGAAGATTCTGAATATAATGAAGAGGAAACAGCAGAAGATGCCGAAAAACTTGAAGAAGAAGTAGGAGAGTTAAAAGAACAAGAGAATAGACTAAGGGGAATGAAAGAAGTTATTTCCGGTCTTCTCGGAGAGATAGAGTAAGATGCTCCTCAAAGAGAAGCGCTTTTAATGGTGCAAGAAAGAGCAGGGATTGTTGAGGAAAAAATAAATAACAGACTTGAAGAGAAGCAAGAAAGACTTCAAAGAGCAAGAGAAATGAGAGAGTTGGCGCTGCAAAATATCAGAATGGAAAGGATGAAAGAAACCATCGAAGGACTAATGGAGCGTGCAGGAGAAGAAGCAAAAACTACTCTTGAGGGAGTAAGAGAAAGAGCAGAAGAGATACAAGAGCGAATCAGAGAACGCTTTAACAATTAACAAGAATCTGAAATTACAACAGATTCTTTTAGAGAGTGCCCCCGCCCCAAAGGGCGGGGTTCGTTTTTTGACATAGAATTGGCCTTTGTTGTCAATTCGTTTGTTTTTGCTATAATTCTATTGTATGAAAAAAAAGATAAGAAAGCTTTTTTCGCTTTTAAAGGGGTATTTGAAAGCCTGTAACAAAAAGAGGAAGCCCTGCTTTGTAAAGGCAAGAAACATGCTTCTTGTTTTTCTGGTGGTTGTTTTCATAGAGTTCCTTTTTATTGCCAACTTTGTCGGAAAGATATCTTTGGAACACTTTTTTGCCAGTATCGCTCCCGATGTTTTAGTAGAACTGACCAATATCAGAAGAGATGATGAGGACCTAAGGGAGTTGAGGGTTAGCCCCTTGCTTACAGAAGCAGCTCAAAAAAAGGCGAATGACATGGCGAGCAAAGGATATTTTGCACACACCTCTCCGGAAGGAGTTACTCCGTGGTACTGGTTTGATTTTGTCGATTACAACTACCGTTATGCCGGAGAAAACTTAGCGGTTAACTTTACCGAGGCAGAACAAGTGGATAAAGCATGGATGGAGTCTCCCACACACAGGGATAATATTGTAAACGAGAAGTTTGAAGAGATAGGGATTGCAACGGCAGAAGGAGAGTACAAAGAGAGAGAAGCGATTTTTGTCGTGCAGCTTTTTGGAACAAGAATGGAAACGAGCCCCGTTGTTACTATTCAAGAACCGATTGAAGTTGTCCAACAGACAGAGAGCGACGAAGAAGAAAGAATCTTAGGAGAAGAAGAAAAAAAAGAGGACCCGGAAAAAGTAGCGGAGAAAGAAGAAGTAGTGGAGGAGGAAAAAGATATACCCGAAGAGGAAGACCAATCCGAGAAAAAAGAGTCGTTTGCACTTATCGAAAAAATAGACGAAAAACCTTTTCTCGTTGTCGGAAAGCCAAGCAAGGTGATAGGGGAAAGCAAGGAAGAATTAGAGTACATTTCCTTTTGGGGTAGAGTCACTTCATCTCCGGGAAGGTCGCTGGGATATCTTCTGTTAATAATGGCAACAGTTTTTCTTGTTTCCTTTGCCCTAAAGCTTTTGCTTATGCGTCGAGTTTATCTTACATTTATGATTGTCAACGAAATGGTTGTCTTGCTGGTTGTCTTTTCCGCGCTTCTTACAAGCCACTACGTACTCTCTTTGGCGAAGATATTTTAAAAAAGAAGTGCTGGAAAAAAAGAACAGATCTGATATCATTAAGAAAAATAATAGTTTTAAATTATGAAAAACACATTACTTCTTCTTTGCGAGGACGTTACCGTGGACGGCAAAACAAACCAGTGGATTCTCTTTAAACACATAGAAAAAGTCAGATTGTCTGTTCCCGTAACGGAAAGAAAAGAAGACCAGATTATTTCCGTCAAAGGAAGATTTAACTTGGTTAGTTTTTGGGACGCAAAAGAAAATGAAGAAACAGAGATAAAATATCTTTTTGTCGATGAGAGCGGCGATACTTTGATTGATACTCAGGGATACAAGTTAGAAGGGAAAGAAAAGCCTTCCACCTTAAAGCACAGACTGGTGCTCGCTCAGATTCCCGTCAAAGACTCCGGTAGATACTACTTTAAAATCTTTAAAAGAGAAGCCGGGAGTTACAGAGAAGAGACACAGATGGGAATCGATATTGTTGTAGATGTAAAAGAAAAAAGTCCGCAAGAAGAAAGCTTACGAAATAAGGAGGGTGAGTAAAAATTACCGGAAACATTTATTGGTTTAAAATTGAGGAAAAGAGAGCATAAAAAAGAGGTGTAGCAGAGTAAGTCCCGAAGACGAAGAAAACACACGATAGTGTGTTTTTTTTATAAAAAAGATTTTTCTAAAACACTATCAATAGTGTTGTTTTTCTGTTCTCAATCTTTTTTATACCTCTCCTGAAAGGTAGTCTCTGTAACAAAAACGAGCAGAAAGCGTCTTAATTATAAAGCAAGTAGAACCCTACATATGTCTTGTGTAGGTAGACAGAAGAGAGCCGCTATCCGTAGTACCGCAAAGATTTCTTTCTTGCGGGAAAAGGAGGATCGACAGCGGCAAAACAGTATTAAGAGTTATTAAGTAAAAGAAAAAAATATGAAAAAGAAAATAATTGTTGGTATAATGGCTCTTTCTCTCTGTTTTGTCGCGCTTGGCGCAGTACAAGTACAAGGAGAAGAGAGCGATATACGCGAAGAAATGGCTGCTTTGGAAGCAATGCTACAAAAAATTGCCGAGCAGCTGGGAACCACAACTGACGTGACCCCCGGAGAAACAGTATCCATAGAGGGGATACCCGCTAACTTCATGTTCAATCAGAACCTCAGTCAGGGCTCAAGGGGGATGGCTGTAAAGTATTTGCAGATTGTTCTTAACGCCAATCCGGATACGAGATTGGCTCAGACCGGCCCGGGATCTCCGGGAAACGAAACAGAGTATTTCGGCCCCATTACCAGAGAAGCTGTTAACAAGTTTCAAAGCAAGTATGCTTCTGAAATATTGAACCCTATCGGGCTTAATGCTCCTACGGGTTTCGTGGGAACACAAACAAGAGCTAAATTAAACAGTATCTTGCAAAAAGGAGTTTCGGAAACAAGGCCCCCGGTGGACAACACTATCATGGAGGCGTTGAAAGAAATTGCTGATGCCGTAAAGAATCTTTCCGCAAGAGTTGATGCTCTTTACAGAGCTCCCGGAGAAGAAGGGGATCTTAGTGTAAGTCTTAGGTCGGACATCAGAAATGTTAGTGTTAGGCCCAATGAGAATAAGGATGTAGCCATGTTCAGGATGGAAGCTGAAGACTCCGACATTGATGTCCAGAGAATCGATATCTATGTTACCGGAGGAAGTATGACTGAGTTCAGGGGAGATATCGATAAGATGTATTTGAAAGTTGACGGAGATGTGGTAGGTGAGAGGGCCATTAACCGCGACACGGTAGGAAGGGATGACAAGTACATCCGCTTTAGCGGACTGGAAATCGAGGTTCCTGCCGACGGATACGAAGATTTTGTCGTAACCGTTACAGCTGCCGATAAGAGCACTTTCACTAACACAAGCTACACCGTAGGACCTACCGGCTCTAATGCCATAAGAGGCGTTGACGGTGCGGGTATTTCGGTATTTGCAAGCAGTGTGAGCGGGAGGAGCTTTGAGCTTGACCATGAAACCACAGGAGTTCTTACTATCAAAGATAACGACTCCCCCAAGGAAAATGTGGTACTGGTTGACGAGGATGATAACACGGAAGTAAAACTTTTAAACTTTAAACTTTCCGTTAAAGATTCCGACATTGAACTTGAGAAACTGAGGGTTGAGCTGGAGGGAGAAGATCACAAACTTGAAGATATATTTGAAGACGTGCTTCTCTACCAAGGAAACACCTTGATTGATGTTCAGACAGTGACCATTAAGAGTGGAACAGAAGATAAAGAAGGCTACGTAGTCTTTGATGTTGAGATGGATATCGATGCGGGAAAAGAAGTTGTCTTTTCCGTTGTTATTGACGTCTTTGGAATGAATATGGACACTGACGGAGATAGAATCGGTGCCAAGATAAAAGCGGAGATTTTAGACGAGGAGAACGAGAAGATTGCTTACGCTTACGACAGCGATAAAGAAATAGACCTCAAGGGAGATCTTCAAGGAGACTATCAGGCACTCTACCCTTCTTTCCCCGAGCTTAAGATGACAGATAGCAGCATCGAAGCCGACAAAGATAGAACCAGAGCTAACGCTTACCTTGTTGTTGATGTAAAGGCCATCGAAGGAGATATTACTCTTACGGGCATTACCTTTACCGACGCTCATTGGGATGTAGTAGTAGAGCTTGGTGGCAACGATGTCTATGACGGATCATGGATCGGTACTACCAGCGAATCGACGATAACCAAGGGCAGAACCAAGGAGCTGGAGGTGCTCGGTGTTTATAACGCCGATAACACCAACTACGGATGGGTAAGATTGGCAATAGAATCCATCGAGTGGGAAGACGAAGAAGGAAACGACTTTACCTGGACCGCTTCCGAGTATGACTTTATCGAGATTTTAAGGACAGGAAGAATTTACCTTTCTCAGCAATCCCTGTAATAAAGGAAGATTAAAAGGTAGTCGCGAAAGACTCCCAAATAAGAAGGGGAGTCTTTCCCTTTTACCCCTCAGTTTATAACTTGCAAGGAGAGTTTCTTTTCAAAGTAATAAAAAAAGCGTGAGAAACCACGCTTTTTTTGTGTCAGGATGTGCGAGCACATCCTTTAAGGAGGACTTTTGTTTAGCTTTTCTTTTATCTTTTCACAGAAATTATCTAACTCTTTTTCCGGCAAGAAAAGAGAAAGATTTTTTCGGTCCCTCACTAGCGAAAAGTTTAGAGCGATAATCTCTTTTTCGCTGAGATTGATTCTTCCCATGGCTTCTATCTGTGCATTTTCGTAAGGATTTTCCGCTCCCCTTGTTTTTACCTGACAGTGTTTTCTAAAGAGAAGAGTTACCTTTATGTATTCAAGTAGATTTCTTTCGTTTGCGGTAAGGCTGCTTTTAGAGAGAATTGTTTTGATTTTTTCTCTTGCCTTTTCTATGTCTTTTAGGGGAGGGATGTAACGCCTTTCGGGTCTTTCGTGCACTTTTCTTTTCTGATAGTTCATTTAAAACCCTCCTTTGACATCCTCCTTTTTTGTTCTGTGAAAAGTACCTTTTAAAGTATATCACGTGAAAGATAGGGTTGTCCACTCTACCGGAGGGATCTGGCCTTCTCAGATGGATGTTGATTGTTTTTTCTTTCTTGTTATAATAAAAAGCAGGAAGATAGAATCAACAAAAAAATGATTAAAAAAATATTTCTAGGAGTACTGATAGCAGGAGTTTTTCTTTTCGGAGTAAGTGGCGCTTTAGGACAAAAAAGCAGTATCTACGAGGAACTTGAAGATCTGGAAAAAGCTCTTGTTAAGTTGTTGGATTTACTAGAAGAGGAAGACGAAGAAGAAGTACCGGAAACGGAAACGAAAACGGAAGGAATTCCGGAGTGGTTTACTTTTAATCGAAACCTCAGTAGAGGTTCAAGGGGGTCTGATGTTAAATATTTGCAGATTGTGTTTAACAAGGATACGGCGACAAAGGTGTCAGAGTTCGGAGCGGGATCCCCGGGGAATGAAACAGAGTTTTTCGGTCCAGCGACATTTAATGCGGCAAAAAGATTCCAACAAAAGTACGCCAATGAAGTTTTAAAACCGGTCGGACTTTCTTATCCTACCGGGTTTGTAGGAAGTTCTACGAGAGCAAAGCTCAACGCCATTTTGAGGGGAGAGTTTACGATAGTTCCTTCTTCTCCGCCTAGTCTTCCTTCTCCTCCACCACCAGAACCCGATCCAGAACCCGACCCTGATCCAGACCCCGACCCTGATCCAGACCCCGACCCTGATCCAGAGCCTGACCCCGACCCCTCAACAACTGCAGATTCTTGTGCTGGACAAACGAGCTTTATAGATATCAGAGACAACCAGAGATACAATATGATAGAGATCGGATCACAGTGTTGGATGGCGGAAAATTTAAACTATGCGACCGATGGAAGCTGGTGCTATGAAAACAATACGGCAAACTGCGACAATTACGGAAGGTTGTATAGTTTTGAAACCGCAAAAGATATCTGTCCTTCAAGATGGACGCTGCCGAGTGATGCTGACTTTAAAGAGTTAGAGAAGCATCTCGGAATAAGTCAGACAGAAGCGGACGGAGGTGGATGGAGAGGGAGTGGAGAGGGAGATGAGTTGAAATCTCAATCGGGTTGGGACGGAAGCAACTTATCGGGATTTTCCGCTCTTCCTGCAGGAGGAAGAGAAATGGACGGTTCTTTTAACGGTCTCGAGGATGGAACCAGTTTTTGGACTTCCAGCGATCTGAGGACATCTGTTTGGAGCAGAAGCTTGTATTCCGGACGTACAGGAATTAACCGCACTCTTCTTTCCAAAGAAAACGCTATTTCCGTAAGATGTATTAAAATGTATTAATAAAGTGAGATGATTATAAATTTAAATATGAAAGAAAAATGATTAAAAAAATATTTCTCGGGGGATTAGCGGCTTTTCTTCTTTTTGCCTTTGTTGCACCGGTTTACGGAGGATGTTCGGAAGAAGAAATTAGAGAAGAGCTAAGAGATATTAGAGATAGAGTGCAAGAGGTTTCCGAAGACATGGAAGCTCTTCTTGAAGGAGAGAAGGTGGCAGCCACCTTTCCTAGAATTCCCGAAGACTTCAGGTTCCCGGAGGTTAGTTCCTATCGATACGAAGACTATGGAATCGAGATAAAATATATGCAGATAATTTTGAACGCCGATCCCGATACAAGGCTTAGTGAGTACGGAGTAGGTTCTCCCGGAGAAGAAGTTAAACGTTTTGGAAATATTACTCTAAATGCGGTTATTAAATTTCAACAAAAGTATGCGACCGAGATACTGCACCCTTGGGGGATTACCGAACCGACGGGTATTGTGGCGATACAAACACAAAAGAAACTCAACAAGATATTAGACGGAAAAATAATTATCGAAGTAGTTGACCCCGAGAGAAAGGAAGAAATTAAAGAGAGGATAATACAAATCATTAAAGATATTCAAGATTTACGCAGAAAAATAGAGGAGTGTGAGGAGTTGGAAGAAGATAAAGAAGGAGAAGAAGATTCTCACGGAAACTTGAGCTGTTACAGCTCTACAGAGAACTCTATTAGATTGAACTACAGCTTTATCGACGGATCAGATGTATCTCTTTTTAGAGGAAGTACGAGAATTGAAACATGGGCTCAGTCCAGTCATTCGGAAAGAATCAACGATACAGGGCTTTCTCCTGACAGTTCTTACACTTACTATCTAAGAAATGGAAGGTTTACCTCTTCTCCCTTGCTTGATATTGTAACTTGTTACACCAAAGAAGAGGGGGAGAAAGAAGAAGAGGAAGAAGAGGATGAAGAGAAAGAAGAAGAGGAAGAAAAGGAAGAAGAGGATGAAGGAGCTGCCGATGCACCAAAAGATCTTCGTGGAGCGATTATTGCTTACGGAGAAGTAAGACTGACGTGGAAAAGCGACAGAGATGCAGATTACTTTACTGCTTATATAGCAGATCAATCCGGAGGTCCGCGCACAGTTTATGGAGATACCACAGAAATGAGCGGAATTGTCAGAGGACTTGAGTATATGGAAACTTACTATCTTACAGTCACACAAACAGTTGACGGAGAGGAGAGTGGACACAGTAGAGAACTGAAAGTGACGATGGACTGGTCTCCGACTCCGTTTGCAATAGAGGCAGAAGCGACAGATCTCGGAGAGTTAACGCTATCGTGGGAAACCGACCAAACAGGTGTGGAAGGATATTATATTTATCGAGGAGAAGGAACTGAAGGACCGTATACAAAGATTGGTTCGAGCGATGAAAAGACTTTTACCGACACAGGGCTTGGCTTCTATACCATCTATCGCTATGTAATCACTCAGGTTATAGACGGAGATGAAAGTGATTTTAGCGGAGAGTATATAGACAGCTGGTTTTACAACTGGCAGGGAGGAACACAACCGCACCCGGAAAAAGAAAAGATTCTAGAAGAAATGGATTACGACTTATAAAAGAGTAAATATTTAGCTTATGAAAAAAAGAAAACAGATGATCAACACAATAAAGGTGGTAATTGTTGTTTTGATGGCCGTTGCTATTGCTTTTTCTGCCCTTGCTCCCGTCTTTGGAGAAGCTCTTGACGAGAAAAATAAAAAAGAGTTGACGATCGAAAAAGTGAGAGACACCGTAAGCACTGTTGTCCATCAAGAAGAAATCGAGGAAGATGCGAAGGAGAGAGAAGTAGCGAGGAAAGAAGTAAGAGAGGGGATTACTGTTGCAATGGAAAAACTTCAGGAGATTTCCAAGGATGTGCTTGCCGTTCCCGAAGAAGTAGTAAGAACCATTCAAACAAAAGGAGTTCCGGCAGATTTTTCTTTCAGTTATGAGTTAAGAGAGAGGGCAACGGGAGAAGCCGTTCGTTATTTGCAAAGGGCACTTAACACTGATCCGGAAACCAGGGTTGCAACAAGCGGTGGAGGCTCTCCGGGGAACGAAACAAACTACTTTGGTCCGAACACGAAGCAAGCGTTGATCAACTTTCAAAGAAAACACGGCTTGTCGGCAACAGGAGTTCTTGATTCGCAAACGAGAACTAAGTTAAACGAAGTGTTGCAGAGGGGAGTAACCATCAGAGAAGTCGGAGAAAAAGATATGGAAAGTATCAGAGAAAGATTTAACGAGGTTGTGCAAATGGTAAGAGAGCTAAGAGAAAAAATAAACATACTTGATTAGTTAGCAAAAGAGTTGAGACGTAAAAGTTGTTGAAAAATTCAATAAATAAAGCATGAATGAGGAATTAGAACTATTAATGCAGGAGATTTCCGCCGGTCAGGTGGAGGCAACGGTTTCTAATACAGAAATTATTGTTTATCTAATTTTAATGTTGGCGTTTTATTTGTATGTAGCTTTTGCCCTGATGACGCTGGCAAAAAAGATGGGAGTGGACAAGTCGTGGTTTGCCTTTATCCCGGTTGCCAACCTTTATCTGATGAGTAAGATGGCAAAAATGCACTGGTGGCCGGTAACTTTAGTTGTTCTAAGTCCTATTCCAATTTTAGGGCAGCTGTTGGGGCTGGTTCTTGTGGTCTACGTGGTAATTTGGATGTGGGAAATATTTAAGTACTTTAAAAAACCCGGCTGGTGGAGTGTTTTGATGGTGATTCCTCTTGCCAATATAGCCTACTATGTTTTGCTTGGAATCACAGCTTGGGGGAAAGATGAAGTCGGCAATAGAACAAGTTTGTCTTCAGAAAAAGAGGAAGAGGATACGCAAGAGAGCAAATAAAAAGACGTGCAAAGATTTTATAAATTGCGGGGCCAGACCCCGTAATTTTTATAGGGGTTGCACATTTTTTCTGGAAGGGGTATGATGCTGTAATAATTTTTAAAAAGGAGGAGATGAGTTGATAGAAGAGCAAACGAAGCCGTGCGATGTAGCGTCGTTCTTTAAAAAAAAGTACCCTGAATTTCAAGAAGGTTTTCTTCTCGTCTTTGGTCTTGACGTTCGAGATAAAAGTGATGTTTTGGAAATAGCAGAGAGTTATAGAAAATTAATGTGGGCAGTAAAGAAGAATGGGAAAAAGATAACAAAAAAAGATATTTACCATATCAGAGGAGAAAGCGTTCTTCTTGTAAGGAGAGACGGATTTCATCACTGGCCACCACGGAGTGAAAACGGGAAAAAAAAGATAAAGATAGCCATGCCCATTGATTTTCACAAAGGATGGCACCTTGTTCATTTTAATCTGTGGAAGAGAAAAGATTTACGTTTCTTTTGGCAGACCATCTTTTCAGATGAAATGATAAATGATTACCGGCAAATATCACAAATAGCAGAAGGAATAGCGAGAAACGGAAAACAATTTTCGTATACCGGCTTTTAGTCGGTTTTTTTTTATGGTAAACTGGGAAACAGTATTATAACAAAAAAAAATATGAAAAAACAAAAAACCGATTCGCTGAGAATAATGGTTTCTTCTTTAACCTATCCTCTGCCAAACGGTGTAACAGCATCACTAAACACAGCTGTTGATGGTCTTTTAGAACGGGGGCACAAGGCAATGATAGTTGCGCCCGACTACAAAATGAAAAAAACGAGACCGGAACACCGTACAGTTCCTTCTTCTCTTATCTTTCACACTTTAGCCGTTAATCTACTTGGAAAAGAAGAAAGGGTTTTTAGAATAAACTCAGGGGGAAAAATAGCAAAACTTTCAGAAGAGTTTGATCCGGACGTGTATTGGCTACATACGGTTACCTGGGCAGCAAACGCGTTCGAAATTCACATGTTAAAGTCTCGAAAAAAGAAAGTGCTTTTCTACCACACGCTGGTTGAGGAGTACGGACGCCTTTATGCCGGAGAGATGGGGGCTTACTGGATGAGAAGGAGAACAAAGTCGCTTTGTAACAAAGTGGATGCTATTATGACTCCGAGTGACATGATGAAAAGAAGGCTTGTTCGGTACGGAGTAAAAACGCCCATTACCGTAATACCAACGGGAATAGATGCTCCAAAAAAATCATTTACCAAAAAAGAGCTAAAGAAGAAGTTTAAGATTCCGGAAAAGATGAAAACTCTTCTTTATCTAGGGAGAATGTCGAAAGAGAAAAACTTGGGTGTTCTTTTAAAAATGATTCGGGAGCTAAAAGAGAAAAATTTTCCGGCCGTTCTTCTTTTTGTCGGTCCCGGAGACATAGAAGAGGTAAAGGCAGATGCAAAAAAGATGGGTGTTGGCGACAGAGTTATTTGCACTGGACCACTGGAAAGAGAAGAGGCACAAAGTGTTTATGGGGCCTGTGATTTGTTTGTTTTTTCTTCGCAAACGGAAACACAAGGGCTGGTAGTTGGGGAAGCGATGCTTGCGGAAACACCGGTAGTAGCTCTTGTTTCGCCAATACAAAAAGAGGTCTATCCGGAGGGGAAGGCGGTAGTTCTTGAAGAAGAAAAATATTTTGCGGATGCGGTCATTGAGATTCTTGGAAACAGGGAAAAGAGAGAAAGAATGGTTCGGGAAGCGAAAAAGTTTACACAGGAAAAGTTTTCTAAAAAAGCGATGATTGAAAAACAAATAAAGGTCTTTCAAAAAGTTGTTAAAGAGTAAGGAACATGGCAATTAAAGAAGATATCGATAATTTTCCGGATCAGTTTGGTTTTTCTCCGGAAATAAAAAACGAGGAGAAGTGGGGAAGCTTTAAAAAATACGTTTTACTGGGAATGGGTGGCTCGCACCTGCAGGGAGATGTTTTGAAAGCTGTTTTTCCTGATTTTCCACTTTATCTGCACCGCGATTACGGCCTTCCGGAAGTCGATTTTAGCGGTACGGGAATTATCGCCGCGTCTTACTCGGGGAACACGGAAGAGGTTTTGGATTCGTTTAATCTTGCTTTTGAGAAAAATATACCACTTTCTGTTATTACGAAAGGAGGAAGGCTTTTAGAGATGGCAAAAAAAAGGCAAGTCCCTTACATCGAACTTCCGCAAAACGGTATTCAGCCGAGAGTGGCTCTCGGTTACAGCTTTAAAGCTCTTTTAAAGATGATAAGAGTAGAAGGGCAGGAAGGGGAAACGGAAATGCTGGCGGATTCTTTAAAGGAAAGACAAATAGAGATAAAAGAGGAAAGCAAGAAAATATCTCTGGAAATGAGAGAGGTGGTGCCTGTTGTTTATGCTTCAAGCAGAAACAGCGTTGTTGCTTCTGTTTGGAAGATAAATTTTAACGAGACTTCTAAAATACCTGCGTTCTACAACCTGATTCCTGAACTAAATCACAACGAAATGACCGGATTTGACAAAACACTCGCGACAGAAAGCTTAAGCGAGAAGATGAAATTTATTTTCTTAGTTGACAAAGAAGACGACTCGCGGAATCAAAAAAGAATGAAGGCATTAAAAAAGATTTTAGAGGAAAGAGGATTCGGCATCATTGAGATTGAAATTAGAGGAAGCTCAAGAATGGAGAAGGTTTTTTCTTCCGTTCTTCTTTCCGCATGGACCTCCTATTACTTGGCCGAAGTTTATAACACCGATCCGAACGGTGTGCCGATGGTAGAGGAGTTCAAGAGAATGATTTGAACTGAGAAATGAAAAGAAGATATTATTTTTACGATTTACACTGCCACACGAACGCTTCCTCTTGTGGTGTAGGAAGCCTGCAGAGTTTGGTGAAAATGGCAAAAAAAAGAGGTTTAGACGGTATCGCTGTTATGGATCACAATAAACTCTACCGGGGACCTTTAAATGTTGAAGGAGTTGAAATCATTCCGGGGAGTGAAATTAGTGCGGGAAAAAAAGACCACGTTCTTGCCTACTTTATCGAGAACGATATTGAGAAAGGGAAAAGTTTGAAAGAAACAGCTTCTTCTATTCACCGGCAAGGAGGATACGCATTCTGGGCGCATCCTTTACGGAAAGAAGATGTTTTCAAAAGAGAGGAGGAAAGTGTTTTCCGATTGTTTGACGGTCTGGAGTCGGGGAACGCGATGGGTACGGAAAAAGAAAGAGAAACGGTGTCAAGAAAGTGCAAAGAAATGTCTCTTCTTGAAACGGCGGGATCGGACGGACATATTGAAGGGCAGGTAGGAATGGGCGTAATGAAGGTTCCCGAAAGAATAAACAAGAAAAATTTTTTAGAAGTTATCGAAAAAGGAGAGGTTATTATTAGACGAGAGTTTGATTTTTTTCGAAAAAGCAACCAAAGATGGGGGGAGGTAATAGAGAAATGGAAAAGGGTAACAAAAGCCGATTCTTCTTCGTTCCTTGAAGATTTCTTTACTTTACTCCTTATTAGAAATTATTTAAGGATAAAAAACATCAAGCTCAGGAAAATTAATTTTAATTACAAGAAAGGAACATGAGGAAAGGAAAGAGGTTTAAAAAAAAGATAGAAGATTTTGTCTGCGAAAACTGCGGAAGTGACGTAAAAGGAAACGGTTTTACCGATCACTGTTTGAAGTGTCTTTGGTCAAAACATGTCGATGTTAATCCCGGCGACAGGAGTGCGAATTGTGGTGGTTTGATGGAACCTGTGGGAGTAAAAAAAGAAGGAGAAAAGTATATTATTTATTACAACTGCTTAGCGTGCGGACACAAGCACCGGGTAAAGAAAGCAAAAGAAGATAGCGTTGAAGAGGTTATAAAATTATCTACCGGAAAATTATAAGATGACCGACAAAGAAAAGTTAAAAAAGAAAATAGAAGATTGTCTTGATGTCCCACCAAAAGCGTTAAGAGGGGATGAGAACGAAGGCATAGAAAGAAAGTTGGGGAATTTTTTGGTGGAAAAAGGTTATATCAAAGGAGTTGAGAAAAGAGAGGAAGATTGGGGGTTTATGTATCACAGCGTTACCAGAAAGATATCTGTTTCAAAAAAAGAGATGCCTCACATGAAGTGGGAGAAGTGTATTTTCAAGGAGGGGAGAAACGAGAAAACGGAAGAAAATCTTTTTCCTTCTCCCGGTTTGGAGACAGAGAAATACCGTTTTCTCCATGAAGCCAATCACGCATACCAAGAGTATCTTTGTTGCAAGGAAAGTCCGGATAATGCGAAAGAGTGGTATCAAAAAGCCCTAGAGAGAGAAATAGACTCACCCTACGGAAGACTGTTTAGGTTTTGTTTCCGAAAAAGGATAGAGGAAGATGAAAAAGAAGGAAGAAAGAAAACGACAGAAAAAGGTCTTTCTGTTTGGGGAAATGCGCCGAACTATAACCATGAAGGAGAGGGTGTTCTAAACAAGGAATCGGAAATTGCTGTGAGAGCACAAGAGGATGCAAACGAGCTGGCGACGATGTTTTTGTGGCATCCGAACTATTTCAGCGTTTATTTGGACTATCTTTCGTTAAATCATAATAATTATCAGATCAGGGAAAGAGAGCTTACAGAGGAAGATTTAAGAAAAAGAGGATTGATTCAAATAACCAAAGAAGAAGCGGAGTATCTAAAAGAGACGATATCCGCCTACGTTGAAGAAATGAAAGGAAATATCGACTTTAACGATTAACGTTGACGCTTACAACGCATCAAAAACAATCTCAATAAAAAGCGAAAAAAAGCTTTTTTAATTGTATTGTAATTCTCCTCAATTATATTAAAATTGAAGTTATGAAAATAGAGTATAAAAACCCGCAAAAGAGAAGAGGTATTTTTATTTGGGAAGCAGATGTAAACTTTCTCTCAAGGAAGAGGGATTTTGAGTTGAAGGGTGTTGGGGAAAAAGAAATAGTGGAAAGAGCGAAAAAAAAGTACGGAGAAGATGCTCTCTGCTTTCCTTCATCTGGCAGAGAAGACAGTTTTCTTGTTTGGCTTTCTCACATAAAAGAGTGGGATAGTCAAAAGGAGGTAGAAGAAAACTGGAACATGGAAGCAGAGAAAAATTATGAAGACAGAGAAAACGGGAATACGATTGGTTTTTTTAATTTTTCCAAAAATATTTCAGGAAGAAAACAGATAAAGATCAATTTTTCTCTTCAGGCGCATGAGGTAGAACTAAATACAGAAGAGTGGAGTACAAAAGAATACGACAAATCTTCTTCCCTTTACAGAAAGTATACAAAGAGTGACCGGTGGATTGGACAAACAGATGATATTGTGACTCTAGCGAAAGAGATCACAAAAAATGGAAGCACCTACTTTTCAATGGCAAAAGCTATTTACAACTGGGTTATAGAGAGCATTGATTATAGGGAGGGAGATAGAAAAAGAGGAGCGATTAAAGTTTTTCAAAGCAAAGAAGGCAGTGCGGCAGAGATGAGCTTTCTTTGTGTTACGCTGATGAGATCGGTCGGGGTTCCCACAAGGCTTGTTTCAGGAGCGTGGGGTGAGGTTGAAAAAAAACAAGACTTTCACTTTTGGTTGGAATTTTATCTTCAGGATGTCGGATGGGTTCCGGTTGATTGTGCAAAAAAAATGTTCGGAAAACTCGATAACAAAAGAACGATATTTTCCAAGGGAGAGAGTATTTTTCTTGAAAAGGCTCCCGAAAACAGCGATCTTTTCAAAATAAATTACAAAAGAACTTTTTTTCTACAACCGGAAGCCGTTTATATTAATAATTCAGAAGAGGGTGTTCTCGCTCTCAAGCAAAACAAATATCTTCTTGTCAAAGACTAAAAAATATATCGGTGTTGCTCTTGTTGTTCTCATTCTTTTAACGCCTTTATTTTTCAATAAAATTGCAAGAGAGGAGATGGAAATTTCTCTGGGGAATGAAAGATTGACTGTTTGGACAGCACGTAGCCCGAAAGAAATAACAACCGGTCTTTCGAATGTAGAAGAACTGAGAAAAGTTGACGGAATGCTTTTTATTTTACCTGAAGAAAGAAAGGCATCTTTTTGGATGAAGGATATGCGCTTTCCGATTGATATTATTTGGATTAACAGCAAAAAAGAAGTAGTAGAAATTCACTCCAAAATTCACCCTGAAAGTTACCCGGAGTTATTTAGTCCGAAAGAGCCGGTGAAGTATGTTCTTGAAACGGCTGCCGGTTGGACAAAAGAAAAAGAAATCGTTCCGGGGGAAAAACTTATCTTGTCGACTGATCAGTAGAGAAAAAAAGATAGTTGACGTTACAACAGTGACGGGAGCTTTTATAATTATTTTGAAAACCATTTGCGCTGTTTTTTAAAAGGAAAATTTGCTATAATCAAAACCATAGTTTAAAAATATGGTGTTATTAAAAATAATTCAGGGTTTTCTTCTGCCGAGTGCGTTTATCTTTCTTTTTGCTGTCTTTGGCTTTCTCCTACTGAAAAAGAAAAAAAAGCTAGGGCGAACGCTTCTCCTCTTTAGTGCTTTTTTTTATTTCTTTTTCTCAATTACTCCCGTAAGCGATTTTTTATTAATGGCTTTAGAAGAAAAATACAGACCTGTTTCCGTTGAAGATGTTGGTGAAGCGGAAAAGGTAGTGCTGCTTTTAGGAGGGAGAGAGAGTAATGTTTTACGAGGTAGCGAAGTTTTACGTATCTGGCATCTTTCAGAGCAGCGAATGAAAATCATTATCTCCGGTACGGATCCGCTTGTTCCGACCAGCGTAGAGGCGCAAGCAGTAAGAAACTTTTTTGTTCACAGAGGTGTTGACCCTGATGATATCGTGATTGAAGGAAAATCAAGTAATACACGAGAAAACGTTGCCAATGTTCAAAAAATAGTAGAAGAAAAACCTTTTTTTCTTGTTACTTCCGCCTACCACATGGACCGCTCGCTGACAGAGTTCGGGAGAGTAGGGGCGAGACCGATACCGGCCCCTACCGACTTTAGAAGAAGAAGGGTTCTTAGTTATCGTGCCTTTGACTTTGTTCCCAATGCGCAGAATCTGAGAAACTCCGATCTTGCTGTTCACGAGCACTTGGGAATGGTTTATTACCGTTTGATTTATTTTTTTGCTAACAAATAGATTTTTACAAAAAATGACAGTAAAAACAAAAATCGGAATTTTTCTCTTTGTTGCAGCGTTTTTTTTAACGCCGCTCTCCTCGAATGTAATCTTTGCTGAAGGCGATGAAAGTTTTTTTATCGAGAGCGCGTATGACTTACGTGGTGAAAGCACTTCTGATGCAAAGTTACTAGCGACTACGGAACAAGTCTATTTTTATATTGATAAGGAGTGGTGGGAAGATTTGTCCGAAGAAGAAAAGGAAGAGAAAAAAAAGGCTGTCGACACTCTCGGAGATGAATTTAAAGAAAATATTTATCCCCACATCAAGGAAAACTTTGGCGACATTTCGAGAAACGATGTGGTTGGGAGAGGGGACAGAATATCGGTCCTTTTCCATCCGATGACACCGGGTGCGGGTGGCTACTTCAGGTCGGGAGACCAGTATTCGAGATACCAGTACTCGCGGTCTAACGAAAGAAATATTCTCTATTTAAATGCCGATTCCTTGAAAAGAGATGTTCTTCCCGGACACTTGGCGCACGAATATATACACCTTGTTACTTTTAACGAGAAGAACAGGGAGTTTGGGGTAAACGAAGAAATATGGCTCAACGAACTTCGCGCAGAGATGATTATTTCTATCCTAGGCTATGACGAAGATTATGAGAAGAGTAATCTTTCAAGAAGAGTAAACTCTTTTCTTCGTGACCCGGATATCTCTCTTACCGAGTGGACAGAACAAGCTGCCGATTACGGAGTAGTTAACACTTTTGGACAGTACCTGTTAGATCATTACGGAGAAGCAGTTCTTGAAGACTCTTTAAGAAGTAAATTGGTTGGAATTCCTAGCATTGACTATGCACTTGAAAAAAACGGATTCGAAAAAAGTTTTGCGGAAATCTTCACCGATTGGACAGTAGCTGTTTATTTAAATGACTGTTCTCTCGGAGAGTATTACTGTTATAAAAATGAAGATTTAGGAAAGCTAACGGTTTCTCCTGCCACTGTTTTTCTTGCCTCAAGAAACGAAGGCCCCCTTACGGTTGATTACCAAACAAAAAATTGGGCGGGAAACTGGTATCGAATTGTCGGAGGATCGGGAAACCTTTATTTAGAATTTCAATCCGAAGAAAGATTTGTTGTTCCTTATGTTCTTTGTGAAAAGAGTGGAGATTGCAAAGTTAAATTTATTGATATCGACAAAAAAGGGAAGGGAGAAGTTGTAATAGAGGAGTTTAACTCTCGATACGAGTCGATAGTAATTATTCCCTCTCTTCAGGAAAAGGTAAGTGGATTTAATGGGACAGAGAGAGGTATTTACTTTCAGTGGAAGGCGGAGGTAAGGGACGGAGAAAGAGAAAAAGAAATTCGAGAAAAAGAACTTCAAGAACTTCGCGAAAGGTTGGCTGTTATCAGAAAAGAAGTAGAAAGATTATATGCTTTTGTGGGAAAAGAAAAATTAAAGCCGTATTCTTTTGAAAAAGACCTTTATTACGGAATGGAAAACTCGAAAGATGTTAAAGAGTTGCAACGATTTTTGGCAAGCCGGGGGAAAGATATTTATCCGGAAGGGATAATCACCGGAAATTTTTATTATCTAACAAAGCAAGCGGTAACTCGTTTTCAAGAGCATCATCGGGAAGAAATCCTTGATCCTCTCGGTCTTACACGGGGAACGGGATATGTAGGGAGCTTTACGAGGAAATTTGTAAATTCTTTAATTAAAGAATAGGATGATGAGAATCGCGAAACTTTTCGTTGCCTTTTTTGTGGGCGTTTCTCTTTTTTACTTTGTTGTTAGGGAGACGGGGATTGAAACGATATGGGAAGCTTCTTCTCTTTTTTTCGGATGGGAAGGAGCGGTAATTTTAGCGATTACTCTTCTTGTTGTTTTCATTGGCGGACTGCGATGGAGGGAGGTTCTCAGGTCTGAGGGAGAAGAAGTTTCTTTGCTCTTGACAACACGTTACCTGATAAAAGGATTTACGGTTGATTTTCTTACCCCTTTTTCTTTTTTCGGGGGGGAGACGGTGAGGATTTTTTTAATGGAAAAAGAAGTGGGCATTAAAAAGAGTGCTTTTTCATCGATAACGGACAAGATAATGGATGTTACGGCACACTTTTCCTTTTTAATTTTAGGAGTGATCTTTTTTATTGTTTACGGAACCGTGCTCAGTAGTACTCTTCTCCTTTTTGGTGGAGCAGTTATCTTACTTATTTTTTTAGCTCTCTTTCTGTTCTATGGACAGATTTTAAGAAAGAAAAGCTTTCTGCGGTTCATTTTTGATGTTATAGGGTTGTCAAAAAAATATCTCGATGAAAGTGAAAACGGAAAAGCTATTATTGATATCGAGGAAAAAATTATCTTTTTTTTCACGGTAAAGAAAAAAGAGCTTGCAAAAGGAATGGCATTTAGTTTTTTGCGCCATTTTCTTTTTCTCTTAAGAGTCTTTTTAATTATCTTTTTTATTACCGGAACAGTGGATTTTGGTGTAGCGATAATTGCTTACGGACTCGTTATTCTTTCAATGCTTCTGCCAATTCCCGCCGCTATCGGGGGGATGGAAGTTTTCTTGGCCCTTGGGTTCAACGCTCTCGGAATTGGTCTTGTTTCGGGGGTTGCGGCTGCAATTGCTCTGCGTGGAGCGGATCTGGTTGTTTGTGCTGCCGGAATAATTTTCTTTATCTGTTTTTCCTTGACATCTTTTTACAAAAATTTTAGTGGTTTTCTAAAAAGGATTGGAAGTGATGTTTGACAAAAATATTTTTTCTGCTATCATGCAGGTAGTGAGTATGTTGTAAATCGTTGCTCCAATTCGGCAAAAGACCTCACTCGAGCGAGGTTTTTTGCTTTTCACTTCCTGTTAATACAGGATTTTTTATTGAAAAAGAGTGTTGCGGATTTTTAGCAAAAGCAGCAGTGTGAGATTATTTTCTTCTTACGAAATTTGAAAGTTTACAAACAAAGCGGAGGTGAAATTTGTGAGAAGTAAACCTCTAACGCCAATCTCCAAGACGGTCTCTCTTTACCAAAAGAAGGCTTGATTTTGAAAAGAAAGGCTGTGTTTCAAAAATAAGCGGGTTTTTATACGACAACCTTCCTGAATTTTTTGCCGAGTGCGGGCCACTTGACACCTGCCCCCTCTTTGTTAGAATGAACTTGGGTCGGAAGGCACGTACTCACAGAATTGGAGTTAACGCTTCCGGCCCTTTTATATATTCACTCTTTTCGAGAATAGGCCTATAACGATTATATGGGTAAAGATTTTTTTCAAAAAATAAAAGAAGGGACTTCCCTTAAAGCTCTCAACACAATGGAAATTGATTGCAGGCCACGTTTTTTTGTTGAAATAGAAGATGAAGAAGAGTTAAAGGGTGCGATAGAGTTTGCCAAAAGAAAAGAAATCCCCTTTTTTGTTTTAGGAGGAGGAAGCAATGTTGTTCTCCCTAAAATATATCAAGGTCTTGTAATTTATATCGATAAAACAGACTTTAAAATTGACAGCTCCAATAAAGACTCAGTAAAGGTTGATGCTTTTTCCGGAGCAAGGCTTCCGGATGTAGCAAAGCAAATAACGGAAGCCGGCGGAGAAGGTTTTGAGTGGGCGGGAGGAGTTCCGGGAACAATCGGTGGGGCGGTTAGAGGAAATGCAGGGGCTTTTGATAGCTTTGTCGGAGATTACACAAAAAGTGTGGAAGCTTTAAATATTAATACTTACAAAAAAAAAGTTTTTAGAGCGGAGGAGTGTGAATTTAATTACCGGAACAGTTTTTTCAAGAAAAATAGAGATTACATTATCTGGAGAGTTGAAATGGAGTTTCCTTTGGCAAACAAAGAGAGTAAAAAGTTTAACGAGTACCTTGATTACCGTAAAAAAAATCATCCCGAAGAACCCTCTGCGGGAAGTGTTTTTGAAAATCCGAGAGTTGAAGAAGGATTTTTTTCTTCTTTCCCAGAGATGAAAAAATTTAAAGAACTTGGTTTTATTCCTGCGCGATACTTGATTGAATCTTGCGGACTAAAAGGAAAAGTGGACTGTGGGGCAAAAATATCGGAAAAACACCCAAACTTTATTATTAACAATAACAACGCTTCCGGAGAGGGAGTTGAAAATCTTATTTGGGAAGTGAAAAAAAGAGTGAAAGAAAAATACGGTATTGATATGAAAGAAGAGGTGGAGATTGTAAAGTAGGTTTTTTTTGATAAAATAAAAGAGTTATTAAACTAATAAAAAACAGATGAAAGTTATCATAAAAGCGAAAAACATTGAGCTTACAGCGCATTTAAAAGATTATGCGGAAAAAAAACTGGGATCCGTTGGTCGTTTTATTCCTGCTCTTTTGAAAAAAGAAATCGAGGATAAGGAGCAAGTTGGAAGAGAAGTGGCAAGAGTTGTTTTAGAGGTGGAGGTGGAAAAAGTTACCGGAGAAGAAAAGGGAAAGATATTTCGCACGGAGGCGCAGATGCTTCTTCCGGGAAGAGTGGTTAAAGCGGAAGATGTCGCTGAAACGGTGAAAGCATCGGTGGACGAAGTGAAGTACGAGTTGGAAAGACAGGTAAAAGAATACAAAGAAAAGGAAGAAACACGAAAAAGAAAAGGGGGCCAGAAAGCAAAAAGAAAAAGAGGGGTTTGGTAAACTGTGCTCAGCTGAGTGATAGCTACTGTTAATTATGTCTTTTTTTAAAAAAATATTTGGTGATCCAAATGAGAAGTATCTAAAATCAATTCAGCCGTTTGTTGCAAGTGTCAATGAGCTGGAAAAAGAAATTGAAAAATTATCTGAAGAAGAGATAAGAGAGAAGTCGGATAATCTTTGCAAAAGAGCAAAAGAAGAATCATTAGATGAGCTCTTGCCGGAGGCGTACTCTCTGGTGCGTGAAGCGGCAAAAAGAACACTGGACCAAAGACACTACGATGTGCAGGTTTTGGGTGGTGTTGCTCTTCATCTTGGGAGAACCGCGGAAATGAAAACAGGAGAGGGGAAAACTCTCTCTGCAACGCTCCCTGCTTATCTCAATGCTCTTACCGGAAAAGGAGTTCATGTGGTTACGGTCAATGATTATCTGGCAAGAAGAGATACGGTTTGGATGGGGCAGATATATCATTTTTTGGGACTTTCTGTCGGTTGCGTAAATGACAGGCAGTCTTTTGTCTATGATTCGGAATATAAATCGGGAAGCGAGGAAAAAGACAAGGCTCGTGACACACTTGGATCTTTTTATGTAGAAGAAGACTTTCTTCGACCCTGTAGCAGAAAAGAAGCGTATGCGGCGGACATCACTTACGGAACAAACAACCAGTTCGGATTTGACTACTTGCGTGATAATATGGCGTTAAATATGGATAACCGTGTTCAGCGGGGGTTTCACTATGCGATTATCGATGAAGTTGACTCTATTTTGATTGACGAGGCGAGAACTCCTCTTATTATTTCTGTTCCCGAAGAAGGGGAAGAGTTTGAGAGTAAAAAAGCGATGTATAAAGAGTTTTCTTCGCGTATTGTTCCTCAGCTAACGGCGGGAGTTGATTATGAAGTGCACGAAAGAGAAAAGGCGGTAACGATGACCGAGGAAGGAATAGAGAAAGTAGAAAAGATTTTGGGAGTAGAAAATATTTATGATGATAAGGGTGAAAACGCGGTACACTACTTGCAACAAGCTCTTAATGTACAGGCAAAACATCCGGAAACGAAGAAACCTCTCTACGAGAAGGATATCAATTATGTGGTACGAGACGGAGAAGTGGTTATTGTTGACGACTTTACGGGGCGACTGATGCCCGGAAGAAGATGGTCCGGAGGACTTCATCAGGCGATCGAAGCGAAGGAAGGAGTGGAGATTAAACCGGAGTCCAGCACAATGGCAAACGTCACTTTCCAGAATCTTTTTCGAATGTACGAAAAAATAGCCGGAATGACGGGAACGGCTTTAACTTCCTCAGAAGAGCTTTTCGCAGTCTACGGAATGGAGGTAGTGGTGATTCCTACCAACAAGCCTCTTGTCAGAAAATCACTTCCCGACTTGGTCTACAAAACGGAAAAAGCAAAATTTAACGCAGTGGTTGAATCGGTAAAAGAAAAAAGTGAAAAAGGGCAACCAGTACTTATCGGAACCGTATCTATCGAAAAAAACGAAGTGCTTTCTGCGATGCTCAAACGTGCCGGAGTTTCACACAAAGTGCTCAACGCCAAAAACCACGAAAAAGAAGCGGAAATAATTGCACAGGCAGGAAGACTAGGTGCGGTAACGGTGGCGACAAACATGGCGGGAAGAGGGGTTGATATAATTTTGGGAGGAACCCCTCCTGACAAAAAAGAGGCAGAAAAGGTTCGCGAAGTGGGAGGACTTTTTGTTTTGGGAACAGAGCGGCACGAGGCAAGAAGGATTGATGACCAGTTGAGGGGGAGGTGCGGAAGACAAGGTGACCCGGGAGAAAGCCAGTTCTTTATCTCCCTAGAAGATAGTTTAATGAGAATATTCGGAGCAGAAAAAATACAGGGCTTGATGGAGCGCTTTAATCTTCCCGACGAAACACCGATTGATGTAAAGTATGTTTCCGGAATAATAGAGTCAGCTCAAAAAAGAGTTGAAGGGCACCACTTTGACGCACGAAAACATGTTTTGCAGTACGACGAAGTTCTCTTTAAGCATCGAGAAAAGTTTTATAATCTAAGAAACGAGATATTAGAAAGAGCGGAGGTGGAAGACAGGAAGTCTCAGGAGAGTTTACGCAGCTATATTCTCGATATCTTAAAAAAACACGAGAAAAGCGAGGAGGATTATTTACAAAAAGAAGAAGAGTTGGAAGAAAGCGAAATGCGCAATATCGAGCGTTTCGTTATCCTACGAACACTGGATTTTCTTTGGAAAGATCATCTAACAATGATGGATGAGCTGAGAGAGGCGGTGCGGTTGCGAGCCTACGGGCAAAAAGACCCTCTTGTTGAGTATAAAAGAGAAGGACACAAGGCGTTTCAAGATTTGATGGTAAATATAGAGGTTGAGATTGCGGAGAGAATTTTACGAGTTAAAAAATCGGAAAAGAAATCAATTAGTCCGCGGATAATGATTAAAAGAAATGTTGAACCGCAAGAGAAAAAAGCGGAAGAAAAGAATGTGGGAAGAAACGACCCTTGTCCTTGTGGGTCCGGCAAAAAGTATAAAAAGTGTCACGGGAAATAAAGGCGGTTTGACAAAAATATAAAAAAGTGTCATATTAGCGACTATGAAAACGAAAAATACAACAATAATACTGCTTTTTCTGGTTCTGTTTTTCTGCTACATTATTACTTTTCCGGCTGTTTTTAATCGGGGGATTGATTATGTGAATGATAGTTTTTCTTCTTCTTTGCCAACTCTCAAGGAGCGTGATTTTATGTTTGGACTGGACCTTCAGGGTGGTGCCTATCTTCTTTATCAGGCAGATCTTGAAGAGGTTTCTTCCGGGGAAAGGGCGCAAAGAATGGAGGGTCTTCGGAATCTTATCGAAAGAAGAGTTGACCTTTACGGAATCGGCGAGTCAATGGTACAGGTAAGGGGAGAGAGGTTGGTTGTAGAAATTCCGGGAGATCACGATTTAGATGAAGCGATAAGCATTATCGGTGAAACACCTTTTCTTGATTTCCGTGAAATTTCTCCTGAAGTAGAAGAAAAACAAGCAGAAAAATGGGAAGAGATAACGGATTATTTAGACAAAAGAGTAGAAGAAGTAACATTTGAAGATTTAATGGGGCTAGAAGAAGAAGTAGAGGGCTGGGAGATTGTTCTTGAGGAACCATACAGCAAAACGGAACTTACCGGCAGACACCTTGAAAATGCAAGGGTAACAATGCACCCGGTCACTCAAGACCCAGTTATTATTCTTAATTTTAATGAAGAAGGAGCTGATCTTTTCGCTGATATTACCGAAAGGAATGTGGGGAGACCCTTAGCAACTTTTCTTGACGGAGAGATTCTTCAGGAAGCGACCGTACAAGAGAAGATATCTGGAGGAGAGGCACAGATTACAGGAGGTTTTTCCGTGGAAGAGGCGTACAGTGTAGCTCGGGATCTTCGTATCGGGGCATTACCGGTTCCGATTGAGCTTGTCTCTCAGCAAAGCATCGGTCCCGCTCTCGGAGAAGATTCTTTAAATGTTTCTCTCAGGGCCGGAATTTTCGGTTTTCTTTTGGTAGTTGTCTTTATGATTTTTGTTTACCGTCTCCCGGGACTTTTTTCAATAATTTCTCTTTCCGCCTACATCCTGATGGTTCTTTTTCTTTTTAAAATTGTTCCCGTTACGTTGACGCTTTCTGGAATTGCCGGCTTTATTCTTTCGATCGGGATGGCAATTGACGCCAACATTCTCATTCTTTCGCGAATGAGGGAAGAGATAAGGGAAGGAAAGAGCATCAGCAAGAGTGTGGAAGAAGGATATAGGAGAGCGTGGTCTTCGATTAGAGACGGAAATATCACTACCTTGATGGTAGCAATTATTCTCTTCTTTATTACTACCAGTTTTGTTCGTGGGTTTGCGATAACTTTGATTTTGGGAATTTTAATGAGTCTTTTTTCCGCGATGATTATAAATCGTATTCTTTTATCTTTTTTTGAAGAAGGAAAGTTGGCAAAAATAAAAGGTTTGTGGTTATAAAAATATGAAGTTCCAATTTACCAAGTACAAAAAAGTTTATTATACTCTCTCCTCCTTTCTGGTTTTTGTCAGTTTGGTGGCGGTTGTTTTTTTTGGCATTGTTCCGGGAATTGAATTTGCCGGAGGAAGTGTTCTAGAAGTTGAGTACGAAGACGAAGTTCCCCCGATAGAAGAAGTAGAGAGACGATTAGGCGAGCTGGGATTGAGGGAGGTAAGTGTTCAACCACTAGGTGAAAGGGGATTTTTGATAAGAACGGAGGCTTCTGATGAAGAGACTTACAAAATGTTGATAGGTGCGTTGGATGGTGCAAAAGAGAGACAGTTTGAATCTATCGGTCCTGCAGTGGGAGATGAGTTGAAGAGGATGTCTTTGATTGCAATCACTGTCGCTTCACTGCTTGTTATTGTTTATATTGCGATAAGCTTTAAAGAAGAAGATTCTTCGGTAAGTTCTACCAAGTACGGAGTAATTGCAACCGGTGTAGCTTTTTTACATGATGTGTTGATCGTTGTTGGTATCTTTGCACTTCTCGGACACTTTTACGGCGTGCAGGTAACAATACCGATTGCTGTTGCCCTTCTCACTACACTTGGTTATTCGATCAATGATACGGTTGTTATTTTCGATCGTATTCGTGAAAATTTACGCAAAAACAGAAGCGGAAGAGATACTTTAGAAAAAGTAATAAACGATAGTCTTAACGAAACCATCGGAAGATCGGTGGGAACATCACTGACAACTCTTTTTGTTCTTTTTTCTCTTCTTTTATTTGGAGGAGCAACTCTTTATTATTTTGTTTTGGCGCTGATATTGGGTATTGTGCTGGGAACATACTCTTCCATTTTTCTTGCAGGTTGTCTTGTTTTGGACTGGAACAACTTGACCGAGAAGAAGAAATAAAGTATAAATTAGTAAGTAGTCAACAACCCACAATAAGTATTGTTTCGTAATAATCACCGGCTATAGCGGTGCAATTTATAAGGATAAAAGTATGCTCAAATATAATAAAATTTGCGAAGAACTTTTAGAGACTCTACCCGAGAGAACAAAAAAAATCATTATTAGGCGGTTTGGGCTTTTTGGAAACGAAAGAGAGACTCTTGAGTCTATCGGGGAGGAGTATGGCATTACTCGAGAAAGAATTCGTCAGATTGAAAAGGACGGAGCAAGACAGGTAAAAAAGAGAATGGCTGACTATCAGGATGTTTTCTCCTTTTTTGAAAAAGAAATGGAACGCTTTGGTGGGATAAAAAAAGAAGACTTACTTGTTGATGCCCTAATCAATAATGACGACTGCCGAAACTGTGTAGTTTTTCTTTTAAATATTAGTGATAATCTTTTGCGAGTTCCCGAAAATGAGGAAACTCATTCTTTCTGGGTGAGAGACAAAAAAATTATTGAGAAAGCAAAAAAAGTGATAGAGGAAGCCTTTAACACACTAAGAAAGAAAAGAAGGTTGATGCCCCTTGAAGACTTAAAAACAAAGGAAGGGTTGCCGGAAGAGGTATTTTTATCTTATTTAGAGACATCCAAACGTGTGTTGCAAAATGAAGACGGTCTTTACGGAATATCCAGCTGGCCGGAAATAAACCCGAGAGGAATTAAAGATAAAGCCTATCTTGTTTTGAAAAAGGCAAAAAAACCGCTTCATTTTCGGGAAGTGGCTCAAGCGTTAGGAGAAGGGGCGAATCCTCAAACCACACACAACGAGTTGATAAAAGATTCTCGTTTTGTTCTGGTGGGAAGAGGGGTTTATGCACTTAAAGAGTGGGGGTATGTTCCCGGGGAAGTAAAGGAAATAATTGCTAATATTTTAAAAAAAGAAGGAGCCCTGCATAAAAATGAGATTATAGTTCGTGTTGAAGAACAAAGGATAGTAAAGAAAAACACAATAGTGCAAAATCTCAGCAATAAAAAGTATTTTATAAGGACTCCTGATGGCAAATATACCGTCGCTTAGCGAAATATTTTTATACCAGATTGAGTTGTCCGAGAGCGTGGTGCCTAATTTGCAGCTTTTGTGGCAACTGGTTTGGACTTGGGGGTGGATTGTTCTGCCCTTTTTTTTGTGGCCGATTGTTAAAGACCAGTGGCTTTTTTGGAGAAATGATCTGTTTGACGAGACGGAAAACAAGAAAATGCTTTTAGAGGTGCGTATTCCCGGAGAAATATTGAAGCCGATTCGTGCCATGGAAACAGTGCTTACCGGATTCTGGCAGATATACGGACCACCGAACTGGTTTGAGGAGTGGTGGAAAGGACAGTACAACTACTCTTTCACCATGGAAATTGCCATCATTGACGGAGTTCCTCACTTTCTGCTTCGTATTCCGGAAAAGCAAAGAGATATGTTTGAGCAGCACATTTATGCACAGTATCCGGAAGCAGAGGTTTTTGAGGTCGAAGATTACACAAACATGGTCTCAAAAAGTATTCCCAATGAAAGGTGGAAGATATGGGGGACGGATTACACATTTCTTCGCTCGGACGCTTATCCCTTGAAAACATACCGAGATTTTGAAACAGAACGTGAAGCTATTGAGGAAAAAAGAATTGATCCCATGGCTGCTCTGATGGAGGGGGCCTCCAAGATGGGGGAAGGAGAGCAGATGTGGATTACGATAAAAGCAAAACCGATTACTGCAGAGATATCTGACTTTCCGGAAAAATCAAAGAAGATGTACGAAAAAATTGCCGGAAGAAAAGAAAAACCACCCGAACCGTCACTGATTGAGCAGATAAGCTCAACACTATTTGGTTATCCAAAGCAAAAAGAAGTAAAAGAAGAAGGAGATGTTTATCCGGAGATGAAGCTTACTCCCGGAGAAAAGGATCTTGTTGCCGGAATAGAAAACAAAAGATCAAAACACCTGTTTGATTGTTTTATCCGTTTTGTTTATCTCGCGAGAAAAGATAAGTTTTCCAGCTCAAGATTTAAAATACCGATGAGTTATTTTAATCAGTTCAACAATCCGGGAAAAGGAGAGATAATACCGCTCGGCACTACCATCACCAAGGTAAAGCAAAACTGGTACGACTGGTTCTGGCTCATAGAGAGGCGACTTTATTTGAAAAAAAGGAAAATGTTTCGCAGTTATCTAAGAAGAGTTCCTTTTTCTTTCCCTCAAGACAAAGAGGAAGAGACATTTGTTTTAAACGCAGAAGAACTTGCTAGTATTTTTCATTTTCCTTCAAGAGCATCTTCTCCCCCTTCTGTTATACCTCGTGTTGAGTCAAGAAAGAAAGAAGCTCCACATAATCTGCCGGTAGAAGGCGAAGATCATTAGTAGTTAAATTTCATGGACAATAACGATATTACATTTTTCGGATACACAAACTTTCGCAACGAAAAGAAAAAGTTTGGCATTAAAAGAGATGATCGACGCCGTCACTTTTATGCGATCGGAAAAACTGGTATGGGTAAATCAGAAATGCTCAAAAATATGGCGGTACAAGATATCCAAAGAGGAGACGGAGTGGGCTTTATCGACCCCCACGGAGAAACCGCAGAGGACATTCTCAGCTTTATCCCCGAAAGTCGTATCAATGATGTTGTCTACTTCAACCCTGCAGATATGGAAAGAGTTATCGGTTTTAATGTAATGGAAAAAGTGAACAAGGAGCACCGGCATTTAGTTGCCTCGGGCTTGATGGGAGTTTTCAAAAAGATATGGCCCGATGTCTGGTCACCAAGAATGGAGTATATTCTTAACAATACAATTCTTGCCCTTTTAGATTATCCAAACTCGACACTTCTCGGCATCAACAGAATGATGTCTGACAAAGAGTTTCGAAGAAAGGTAGTGGAGAAGATTACCGACCCGGTTGTAAAATCTTTTTGGACAAAAGAGTTTGCTTCTTGGAGCCAACAGTATGCAACAGAAGCGGTTGCCGCCATCCAAAACAAGGTAGGGCAGTTCACATCCGCAGCTCTTGTTAGGAACATTATTGGACAAGTGCAATCAACAATTGATATGAGAGATATTATGGATAACAGAAAGATTTTGATTGTTAATCTCTCTAAAGGTAAGGTAGGTGAGGACAACTCTACCCTCTTGGGAGCACTTCTTATAACCAAGCTTCAGCTTGCTGCAATGGAGAGAGTAGATATCCCGGAAGAAGAAAGAAAAGACTTTTTTCTCTATATTGATGAATTTCAAAACTTTGCCACACGCTCCTTTATCAACATTCTTTCTGAGGCACGTAAGTACAGACTGGCCTTAACTTTAAGTCACCAGTATATCGGACAACTTGACGAGTACGACAAGGTGGGCCACCATATGAGAGATGCGATTTTTGGTAACGTGGGAACGATTGTTACTTTTCGCCTCGGGGCGGAAGACGCGGAACTTATCGAAAGAGAGTTTGTTCCCAACATCTTCATCGAAGATATTATTAATCTTCCAAAATACAATATTTATACCAAGTTGATGATAGACGGTATCTCCGGAAGGGCTTTTTCTGCAGAAACAATTCCTCCGACAGAAAAGGAGGAAAAAGAGATAAAAGAAAAGATTATCCGAGCCTCGGGAGAGCGTTACGGTACCGATAGGGTGAAAGTAGAAGAAAAGTTGTCTCGCTGGCTTGGAGAGTTTCATGAAGTTGCAGGGACAAAAGAAGCTTCCGGGGGTGGAAAAGTACAAGATCTTTATGATGCACAGTGTTCTAAGTGCGGGAAAAAGACAAAGGTTCCTTTTCTCCCGGATGAAAAACGGCCGACATACTGTAAGACTTGTCGAAAAAACACGAAAGAACGTACCGAAAAGACTCACAGCGAACCGGATTCAGAGAAAGGAAAAATTAAAAAAGAAGTTTCTCTAAGAGACGCTCTTGAAGAAGCGAAAAAAGAAAGTAAAAAAGAAAATCATGTCAGCAACCTTAAGCAAGCTCTTCGCGATGCTTTCAAAAAAAAGAAGAAAGATTAGCGAGGTGGATGTAATGGGAAAATGTGTTTTGGTCCGTTGTGATTTTAACATCCCTCTTGAAAGCGAAGAAAAAATGTTGGAGAACCCACGCATTCGCCAAGCGGTTCCGACAGTTAAATATCTTTTAAAAAAAAAGGCAAAGGTTGTTTTGCTTAGTCATTTTTCAAGCGGGAAAAGTATAGCCCCTTTAAAAGAAGTTCTTTCTTCCGCATTTAAAAAAAAAGTGAACTTTGTTCCCGAATGCATCGGTGAGAAAGTTAAAAAGAAGATAGACGAAATGGAAAAAGGAGAAATACTTCTTCTTGAAAATGTACGTATCTATAAAGAAGAAAAGGAAAACTCTCTTTGGTTTGGAAAGAAGCTAGCCTCTTTAGCCGATATTTTTATAAATGATGCCTTTTCTGTCTCTCACAGGAACCACGCTTCGTTAACAAAAATTCCTCGCTTTATTCCCAGTGCAATGGGGATACTTATGGAAAGAGAAATCAAGGTGTTAGAGAAAGTAAAAAAGAATCCGAAAAGACCGATTGTTGCCATCATTGGGGGCGCAAAAGTGGAATCAAAGATATCCGTTGTAAATTATTTTTTAAGAACTGCCGATCATGTTCTTCTGGGGGGTAAGATAGCAAACATGGTTCTTATTGTCCGCCGAATCGCCTTTAACCTTCCTTGGCCGGATACTAAAATCAGAAAAGCGGTGGAAAAGATAGAGCACACTTCACCTAAGCTCCATCTGCCGGTTGACGTAATTGCTTCTGTAGATAATACTGGAGAGCGAGAAACAAGGGAAACCGCACCTGCGAAAGTAAGCGAAAAAGAAGATATATTTGATATCGGCCAAGAAACAAGAAGGTTGTATGGGGACATTATCAGTGAAGCGGGAACGATTATTTGGGCCGGCCCTTTGGGTTTTTCCGAAAAAGAGGTGTTTGCAAAAGGAACGAAAGAAGTAGGAGCATATGTTATTGAAAATGAAAAAGCGTTGAAAGTGGTCGGAGGAGGGGATACGGGAAAAGCTTTTCAACAATTTAATCTTTTGCACAGGATGGATCTTATCTCTTACGGGGGAGGGGCGATGCTTACTTATATAAGTGGAGGAAAAATGCCGGGAATAGAAGCATTAGGAAAATGAAAAATTTAAAAAAAGTATCTAACAGAATAAAAGAGGCAATAAAAAACAACGAGAAAATTGTTCTTTTTGGTGATGCCGATTTGGATGGTGTAACATCGGTAATAATTTTAGGAGAAGCTATCGAAGAGATTGGAGGAAAGTATCTGCCGTACATTTCTAATCGTGAGAAGTGGGGTTACGGACTAAGTCGAGAAGCAATATCTGACATAAAGAAAGAAGCGCCGGCATTACTTGTTTCCCTTGATTGTGGAATAAGTAATTTCGAAGGCGCAAAAGAAGCGAAAAAAGTAGGGTTTGAGTTTATAATAATCGATCACCATAAAGTTCTTTCTAAAATACCTGATGTCTCGCTAATACTTGACCCGATGCAGGAGGAAGACAATTATCCGTTTAAAAAGTTTGCTAATGCAGGGGTTGTTTACAGGCTTGTGCAAGAGATGCTTGGGGATGATTTTTCTAAAAAGAAAAAGAGATTTTTAGAGCTTGCCGCTATTGCTACTGTTGCCGATATGGTTCCGAGAGAATCCGACAACAAAGAGATACTCGATGAAGGATTAAAGTTTCTGGAGAACCCGAGCATTACGTCTCTAAAGGCCTTAAAGGAAGAGCCTACAGAAAATTTTGTTGAAAAAACCGTTTCTCTATTGAACGTAACCGAACCGGAGGGTGGTGTAAACGTTGCCTATCTTTTTCTTACGGAAGAAAGAGAGGATGCTGCACGAGAGATGATTGAACACCTCAAAGAAAGGCAAAAGAAACGTAAAAAAGAAATTGAAATTGAAGAGAAAAGAATACTAGAAAAAATTACCGGAAAAGAGAAGATTATTTTTGAAGAAGGAAATTTTCCCTCCTATCTGGCGGGATCGATTGCTTCAAGGGTGATTAAAGAGCATAAAAAACCTGTTTTTATTTATGTTAAGGAAGGAGATCTTGCATGTGGTTCTGTACGGGCGGTTTCCGGACAGGACGCGGTAGAGGCGATGAGTTGTTGTGCTGATTACCTTCAATCTTTTGGTGGGCATCCTGTTGCGGCCGGGTTTGTATTAGAAGTCAAAAATCTCACAAAGTTAAAAAAATGTCTTGTTGATTACTTTTCGAAAAAATAACATTTATTATATCTATGAAGAAAATAAGTATTTACACTGATGGTGGCGCAAGAGGAAACCCGGGAAAAGCGGCTGCTGGAGTTGTTTTTTGTAACGAAAAAGGAGAGAATGTAAAAGAGTACGGATTATATCTTGGTGACGAATTAACTAACAATGAAGCGGAGTATAAAGCTGCTATTTTTGGACTAGAAAAGTTTAAGGCTCATTTTGGAAAACGCCTTGCAAAAGAGGTTGAGGTAACACTGTGTTCTGACTCTGAGCTTCTTGTAAAGCAGATGCAAGGAAAGTACAAGATTGAAAATGAAAAACTTCAACCCTTGTTCCTAAAACTTTGGAATTTGTGCCTTGATTTCAAAAAAGTAAAAATTAAATCTGTTTCTCGAAACAAAAATAAAGATGCTGACAGGATGGTTAACGAAGTACTTGACGGAGAAAAGAAAGCACCCAAGCTTTTTTAAATTCTTCGAAGATACTCTCCTGTCTCTGTATTTACCTCTATTACATCTCCTTCGTTGACAAACAGAGGAGCGTTAATTTTTTTTCCGGTTTCCGTCATTACGGTCTTTGTTCCTCCTTCTGCTCTGTTTCCTTTTACTCCCGGAGGGGCTTCTTTGACCCGAAAGTTCATTTTTATCGGGAGAGAGATGTCGATAATCTTTTCGTTTAACAAAATGGCCGTGATGGTTGTTTTTTCTTTTAAATAATCAACCTTTTCTCCAATTTGCTCTTCTGTAAGCTCGAAACGAGAAGAGGGATCGTTTTCCTTGTGAAAAACGTATTTGCCACGATGAGAATAAACAAAAACCGCACCTAGTTTTTCTAGCTCTGCTTCTTTTGCACTTTCTCCGGGATGGAAGGTTTTCTGCAAAATGTTTCCGGTGCGTAAGTTTTTCATTCTTGTTTGAACGACAGACTTTCCTCTTCCTTTTACCACGTGCGAGTGTTTTATCACCTCGTAAGGATCTTCTCCAAAAAGAATAATTTTTCCTTTTCTTATTTCGTTGTGTTTTAGCATAATTTTTAAATGAGGCCGAGCCCCAATTTGCTTTGTTTTTATCTTCGGGTTATAATATAGCATATTTAAAGCAAAAAGGAGGGTTTTCAGTGACAAGTATAATTCTTTTTTATTCGTTTTTTATATCTTGCTACCTTTTTTTAGGCCTTGGAATTTATACGCAGTATAGTGAACAAAAAGAAAAATACTTGCGACGCAAGAGAGAGACTGAGAAGAAGAGTAAAGACATTTCTGATTGTAGGTAAATTTTCTCTGAATTTCTCAAAAAAAAGAAGAAGCTGGAGTTGGTTTTCCGGCTTCATTTTTTTATTTCTTCTTTTTTTGATAGAATAGGTTTATGAGAAACGAAAAAAATATTTTTGATGTTGCCGTAATTGGAGGCGGACCGGCAGGAATGATGGCAGCGATAAAGGCAGCAGAGAGTGGTGCCAGTGTTGTTGTCCTGGAAAAAAATAAAGAGTTTGGCAAAAAACTTCTTTTAACGGGTCACGAGAGGTGCAACATAACGAACGCGGAGTTTGATATCAAAAATCTTGTTTCTCGTTATGGGAAAAGGGGTAAGTTTCTTTTTTCTGCTTTCGGTAAATTCGGACCGGAAGATGTTATTCGCTTTTTTAATGAAGAGAAAGTTAAAACAAAAATTGAAAGAGGAGGAAGAGTGTTCCCAAAAAGCAATCGGGCGGAAACGGTACGCACGACTCTTGTAAGATGCCTCAAAAAAAGAGGAGCTACTTTGGTTTGCAGTGCAAAAGTTCACCGGTTTTCCGTTAACAAGAACAGGATTAAAAAAATAATCCTGCAAAACAAGAAAGAAGTTTTTGCGGAAAGCTATATTCTGTGTACGGGAGGATCGGCATACCCGGTAACGGGATCTACTGGCGACGGTGTGAGGTGGGCAAATTCTTTAGGTCACGGCACTCGAGAGTTGAAACCGGTACTTGTCCCTTTGAAAGTTAAAGAGCCGTGGGTGAAAGAATTACAAGGGCTCAGTTTGAAGAATGTTCAGGTAACAGCAAAGAGAAACAAAAAAAAAGCAGTGAGATTTGGAGAGTGTGTTTTCACCCACTACGGGGTAAGCGGACCGATTGTTTTGGATATAAGTAAAGAAGTGGGAGAGTTTTTAAAAGAAGGAAGTGTAAAATTATTTCTGGATTTGAAACCGGCACTGGACTTTAAAAAGCTTGATGAGAGGGTTCAACGGGATTTTAAAAAGTACGCCAACAAGAAGTTTAAAAACAGCTTAGGAGATCTCCTTCCGGCAAAAATGATTTCGGTGATAGTGGCTTTATCCGGGATAAATCCAGAAAAGAATGTTAATCAGATAGGGAGAGAAGAGAGGAAGGTACTGGTTGGATTGCTTAAGGGACTGGAGATGACGGTAGAAAGCTTAATGGGCTTTGATTTGGCGGTAACTACTTCCGGGGGAGTTTCGGTGGCGGAGATTGATGAAAAGACGATGCAGTCAAAAAAAATAGAAAATCTTTTTTTTGCCGGAGAAGTCATTGATGTTGACGGACCGACTGGTGGATTTAACCTGCAGATGTGTTGGAGTACTGGCTATCTGGCGGGGGAAAGCGCTGCAAAAAAAACATTAAAAAATGGAAAAACTTAGAAAATTAAAAAAATTTTATAACCGCTACGAAAGGTATCTTATTCCCGGTGCTTTGGTTTTCGGTTTTGTTACCGACGTTCTTACTTTCCGCTTTATTAACTTTACAATGGCGATGTTGCTCTTGGCCGGGCACTTGATTTTCATTAAAGCGAATATCAGTGTTATTAATTTGTATGAAGCGAAAAAGGTTGCCGGAAAGTTTTTTTCCTACTGGCGTGTTTTGGCACCTCTTTTTCTGCAGTACTCGTTTGGTAACCTTTTTAGTGCGTTTTTGATTTTTTACTCCCACAGCGGGTCTTTTTCCGCAAGCTGGCCGTTTATCATTATGATAATATTTTTGATGATTGGCAACGAGATCTTTAGAAAGTACAATGTGCGCCCGGCTATCCAGATAAGTGTTTACTTTTTTGCCCTTTTTTCCTATTTAAATCTTCTTCTTCCAAACTTGCTTAACAATCTCAGCATTCTCATCTTTCTTGGAAGTGGATTGGCAAGCTTGGTGGTGGTTTTTTTCTTTATCAAAATCCTTTCCCGTCACTCTTTCCGAGTTGATGAAAAAAGAAGAGTTCTTTTTCTTTCTATTGGGAACATTTTTTTAGCGATGAACGTTTTTTATTTTCTAAACCTCATTCCTCCGATCCCGCTTTCAATTCAAGAAATCGGTGTTTATCACGAGATAAGCAGGGTGAACAATGACTATCAAGTGGTGACCGAGGATTGTGGCAGCTGGATTAGGTGTTTTCTTTACCATGAAAAGAGACATATCTCTTCTTCTCGACAAATCGTTTATCTTTACAGTGCTGTTTTTGCACCGGAAAGGATGGAGCTGAAAGTTTCCCACCAGTGGCAAAGGTTTGATGACGAGAAAAAAAGGTGGGAGACAGCTGCAAATATTCCGTTTACCGTTGTCGGAGGAAGGGATATCGGCTACAGGTGGTACACTTATTATAATGTTTCTCCGGGATACTGGAGAGTGAATGTAAAGACTGAAAGGGGACAAACAATCGGAAGAAAAAACTTTTACATCTTTCAAGAAAAAGGCGTTCCGAGGAAGACAGAAAGAATATAAATATAGTATAGAGTTAACCCTATACTAAAGATGGTTTTAAAATTAGGATTTTTGTGGTATAATAAAAAAATGGAAGAGAAAAAGCAAAAATTTTTTACAGAAAGAGACAAGACCCTTTTCAAGCTTTTTTTGCTGGTCTTTTTTGCCTCTGTTCTGGTTATAAACTGGAAAGATGTTTCCGGGTTTTTAAATTTAAGGACAGCTCCTTACCTCATAGGACAAAAAATATCTAATTTGCTCCCGGAGAGGAGAGAGGCAAGTGAAGAGGATTTTATTGATGAAGAAGACGAAAAGGAAGAAGAAACTGCTCCTGTAATTTACTGCGAGGAGGACAGAATAACTATTCCTGCAATTGATATTACCGCTCCGGTCGTTGAAACTGGGGGAACTACCGAAGAAGAGTACAGAGAATCCTTAGACAGAGGAGTAACACACTTTCCCGGTTCTTCTTATCCGGGAGAAAAAGGTCTTTCTGTTTTGCTTGGGCACTCCGCTCCTCCCGGATGGCCGAAGATAAAGCATGACTGGGTTTTCACTAATATAAACGACCTGGAGGAAGGAGACGAGATTGAGGTTTGTTATAACAACAGATTAACAACCTATTATGTAACCGACGATGAAGAAGGAAAAAGAATCTATGAAGTAGGAGAAGATGTTCCTCCACTTTACCCGGGAGAAGAAAAAAAAGAGGTTGTGCTAATGAGTTGTTGGCCTCCGGGAAGTAGGGATAGTAGAATAGGAGTTAGGGGGATTGTAGAGTAAATAGTGGAGGGCTTAAACCCCCACTATTTTTTGCTCTTGACTTATTTTCAAAAATATACTATAAATTAGAAACGAGAGGGAAATTGTTCTTTTTATTTTAAATAGAGAGAGAAGAGAAAGGAGAGATAATGATGAAGATAATGAAGGTGGTTGCCTTCATTATAATAGTAAGCATAGCAGGAGTATTTCTCGGTCTCCTTGGCTCCAACCTTTTACTAGAAGCAAGAAAAGAGCAACTGGTTGAAAAAGTAGAAAAAGAACCGGTTGAAGAAGCAGAAGAAGTAGAAAAAAAAGAAGAGGAGCCGTTTGAAGAAGAGCGGGAAGAATTTATTCCTTGCGATAGAACGGCAAAGATGGAGGAACTTAAGGGACTTGACCCCCCAAGAGAGTATGCTGTTGTGTTTGACGGCTTACTCTATTGGAAGGAGGTTGCCAGCAAAGCGCATCATAGAGAATATTTTATGGAAGCAATGGCAACTCTGGGGGTGGTCCCTACATATGAGGATATTGTTTCCCTGGCTGACGCAGAGCCAGGAAGAGGTAATCCTCAATATGAGATCCTCGAAAAGGGTACGCGGATAAAGGTGGGTTATATGAAGGAAGAGGGGATAGTCAGCTTCTATGCTGAAAAATCTCCCTGGGATCGGTTTGTGTTGGTTAACAAGAAAGGAGAGCCTGCAATATTAGTCACTTGCGGGAATCCGATTAAGGTATTACCCGAACCCGAACCGGAACTCCCAAAACCACCACCAACGGAACCACCAAAACCACCACCAACGGAACCACCAAAACCACCACCAACGGAACCACCAAAACCACCACCTCCGCCTCCGCCGCCGCCTCCTCCGCCGCCGCCTCCGGAAAAACCAGGGGAGCCACCGGATGATCCTCCCGTGCCACCCCCAACGAAGGAAAAACCAGGGGAGCCACCGGACGATCCTCCCGTGCCACCCCCAACGAAGGAAAAACCAGGGGAGCCACCGGATGATCCTCCAGTTCCGAATTGATTTCTCTCTCGAAAGAGGTACTTGATCTGTGCAGTGCACAGTGTCAGGTACCTCTCTCTTTTAATGAAAGTTTTGTAAAAGCTTTTATTAAAAGGGGTTTAATAAAAAATAAATGAGCGATAAAAATATGTTTAAAATAAATAACTATCAAAAAATAAATTCGGGTGTTATATTCTTCGTCCTCGCAGGTCTTTTAGTTGGTTTTTTCCCGGGAATGGCGGAATCTACCGCTACTCCGGAGTTTAATACCCACAGCAAGGATAAAGAAACTTTGAGATTGGCAAACAGAACTCAAGGTGATACTGCGTGGACGGATCCCATTTCTGCCAACGCAGGAGATGATGTTTCCTTTAATGTTTATTATCACAACAACGTTGAAGGAAGTGTGGCAAAAAATACGAAAATAACACTAAGCTATCCTTGTGATCCGAGAAACAAGATAGTTTCTAATGCCTACATCTCAGCAGATAATGCTGTTACTGCTTCTGATACGGGAACCATTAATATAAGTGGATCTACTAAACAAAAGTTAAAATTTGACGATAAAGCCCTTCATTATGCTGATCAAGGTTTTGACAATCCTCCTGGAAAGAAATATGTTTCGGTGAAGCATGATTCCGTTAACTGTAAAGTAGAAGTTGATATCGGTGATATAAAAGGATGCTGGGAGTGGTCGGGATTTGTTCTTTTTAATGCTACATTAATAGATGTAGAAGATGACGATCCTTACGGAAACTTGAGCTGTTACAGCTCCACAGAGGACTCTATCAGATTAAGCTATAGTTTTACCGATGGATCCAATGTGTCTCTTTTTAGGGGAAACACTAGAATT
>PWKK01000029.1 GCA_003560665.1 Candidatus Nealsoniibacteriota bacterium | reverse complement strand
TCTTTGTTTTTTATCTCCATAATTATATTTCTATTTTATATTGTTCAAATATACCACAAAACAAAAAACCGAGCAAATACTCGGTTTTAATGATCTCGGTCACTATCTCAAGACTGTTGCCGGGCTAGGACTCGAACCTAGATTAATTGGACCAAAACCAACCGTGTTACCATTACACCACCCGGCAAATACATGAGGATTATAACTTATTTAGAGTTTTTTCTCAACATTTCTGTTGTTTCCGCAACAGCAACCTCCAGCGGTAGTTGCGGAATGGGAGAGTAGTTAATTCTCTTCCCTGCTTCAAAGAAAAATTCTATTATTTCACTTATTTCCTCCGTAGTAAGGTTTTTCGTTTGTTCCTTTATTCTCCCCACCTCTTCTTCTGTAAGCTTAGTTAAAAGAGAGTCCATTAAGGATTTTGTCCCACTCTCCCCTTCTTTTTCCGATATAATTTTCAAAAGCATCATTTCTCGAAGATAATAAACTATGTTTTCATAAAACGCCTCCGGGCCAACTCCTTGCACAAAAGACTTTTCCATCAAATCTAACGCCTCAACAGCCCTATCCTCTAAAAGAAACCCAAGAAAATCACCAACAACCTCTCTCTCGATTATTCCCAAGAGTCCTTTTATGTCTTCTTTTTTAACCGTACTTCCCGCGGGGACAAAAGAGATGATTTGCGATAAAATACTTTCTCCGTCACGAAGCGCCCCCCCGGAAGCAGAAGCGATTATTGACAAAACATCTTTTTCTACCGAAACTCCCTCCTTTTTTACAATCTTTTCCAGCCTTTTTGTCATCTCCGGTACGGCTATCTTCCGAAAATCAAAACGCTGACAACGAGAAATGATAGTGGGAATCATCTTTTGCGGTTCAGTGGTAGCAAGAATAAAAATCGCATGAGCGGGAGCGTCTTCCAGCATTTTCAAAAGTGCATTGGCTGCTCCAGAGGTCAATTGATGAGCTTCATCTAAAATAAACACCTTGTATTTTGACTTTGAGGGACCAAAGCGAACTCTTTCACGAAGCTCTCTTATCTCATCAATTCCCCTATGAGACGCAGCATCAATCTCAATAATATCCATTGATCGATTCTCCATTATCTCTCTGCAAGAAGAACACTTGTTGCAAGGTTCGGGGCCATCATCTTTTTCACAGTTTACCGCCTTTGCTAGGAGACGTGCCACTGTTGTTTTTCCACAACCCTTTGGCCCGGAAAAAAGATAGGCGTGAGAAATCTTATCACTTTTAATAGCATTAAGAAGAGTCGTTGTGACATGATCCTGTCCGACTACTTCGGAAAAATTCTGCGGCCTGTACTTACGATATAATACTAAGTTAGACATTTTTTTTATTGTTTCTTCGATGATATAGGAAATAGACGAGAGAAGCAAGTGCGGCCAAACCAACAACCATCATCGGTCCTCGATATTTTTCTATCACAACTCCCATTTGCAAAAGAAAGATAATATTTATTCCCGAAAGCAGCACACCAAAAAAGATTGCTACTATCGCCTTCCTCCGCGAAAGCCCGAAAAGAAAAGTTACAAGCGACGCTGTCCATGCTCCCGAAAAAGGAAGTGGAATTGCGGTATAAAGAAAAAGAGCGAAAAGTCCGTACTTTTCCACTCTTCCGTTGTAATCCCTTCTTGTTTTTGAAAAAAGAAAATCAAAAAACCTTTTCATGAAAATAAAGTTTTCCGAAAGCCACCCAGAAACAGCACCCAAGAAAAGCAAGATAAAGAAAACTGGGAAAAACTCACCCAATACCGACCAAAAGTAAGCAGAGTAAATATCCATCTCATAGCCAAATATTTCTAGTGGTATCGCCCCTCTTATACCAACAACCGGTGTCATCGCAAGAAGAGTTGTTACGATCTCTTCTGTTCCGATAAACGGTATCACTGAACCTATTTTCTCAATAATATCTTCTATCATACAGGTGCAATTTTACTATAAAAAAAGGGATAATGAAAGTTGTATTGCTTCTTTCTCTATGGTAAAATCGCGATATGGTTAAGCTTTACAACACCCTGTCTAAAAAGAAAGAAGACTTTAAGCCTCTAAAAAAAGAAGTTGGCCTTTATACTTGTGGCCCTACTGTTTACGACTACGCTCATATAGGAAATTTAAGGGCTTACATTTTTGAGGATATACTGAAAAGAACTCTTTATTACAACAACTACAAGGTTAAACATGTGATGAATATAACCGATGTAGGTCACCTAACTTCCGATGAAGACACGGGAGAAGACAAAATCGAAAAAAGCGCTAAAGAGAAAAAGAAAACCGCCTGGGATATCGCAAACTACTACACCGATGCCTTCAAAAAAGATTTGGAGGATTTAAACATTATTCCTCCGGATGTTTATGTAAAAGCCACCGAAACCATAGAAGAGCAGATCAATCTTATAAAAACCCTGGAAAAGAAGGGCTTCACCTATCAAATTAAGGATGGTATATACTTTGATACTTCTAAGTTAAGAGACTATGGAGAGCTTGCCAATCTCAAAAAAGTGGATCTAAGGCCGGGTGCTCGAGTAGAGATAAAAGAAAAGAAAAATCCTACTGATTTTGCTCTCTGGAAATTTTCCAAACCCGAAGAGAAGAGACAGATGGAGTGGAATTCTCCTTGGGGGCGTGGTTTTCCCGGATGGCACACAGAGTGTGTCGCTATGTCTCACAAATATTTAGGTATTCCTTTTGACATTCACTGTGGAGGAGTAGACCATATCTGTGTTCATCATACAAACGAAATAGCTCAAAGCAAAGCGGCTTTTGGAGAGAATCTTTCTAGAATATGGATGCATGGAGAGTTCTTAAATCTTAAGGACGAAAAAATGTCTAAATCAAAAGGAGGCTTTGTCACTCTTAATTCCCTGAAAAAAGAAAACATTTCTCCCCTTTCCTACCGATATCTCATCCTAGGAACTCACTACCGTTCACCAGTCAATTTTTCTAAAGATTCAGCTGAAAGCGCAGAAAGTGGACTAAAAAATTTACAAAAAAGGATATCTGAACTAGAATCAGGTACAGGAGATGTCTCCCCTTACTACAGGGAAAGATTTTTAAATGCGATAAACGACGATCTTAATACCCCCAAAGCTCTTGAAACCATCTGGGTTTTGATTAAAGATGATTCCTTATCTGACAAAATAAAAAGAGCAACCGTTGAAAGCTTTGATCGTGTTTTGGGGCTAAAGCTAAAAGATGATCGTCCAGAAAAAATTATCCCCAAGGAAATTGATGTTCTCGCTAAAGAAAGAGAAAAAGCACGACAAAAAAAGGATTTTGCCAAAGCAGACGATATTCGAGAAAAGATTAAAAAGAGGGGTTATTTAATCGAGGATGTTGAGAGCGGTTATAAAATAAAAAAAAATGACCAATAAAAACATAGAAAAAATTCCTCCGCAAAATCTTGAAGCTGAACAATCACTTCTCGGGTCTTTAATGCTCGATCCCGAAGCTATCTTCAGGGTGGCAGATTTTTTAGCCCCACGAGATTTTTATAAAAAGAGTCATCGTGATATCTACGAAACAATAATTACTCTTCTAGAACGACACGAAGCAATTGACCTTCTGTCCGTTTCTGCGGAACTTAAGGGGAAAAAACTATTGAAAGATGTTGGTGGAAAAAGCTACCTTACTTCTCTTGTAAATTCCGTTCCTACCGCAAGTCATGTCGTTGATTATGCAAACATAATTTGCAAAAAAAGAGTTTTGCGTGACTTGATAAATTTTGGACAAGAAATAAGCATCTCTGCCTACGATGAAAACAGAGATGTAGCGCTGCTTCTCGATGAAGCGGAAAAAAAGGTTTTTGGCATCTCGCAAGGGTCAATGAAAAAGAGCTTTTCTGTTCTTAAAGATACACTGGAAGAAGCTTTTGAAAGAATCGAACATCTTTCATCAGAAGACGGAAAAGCAAGAGGAGTTCCGACCGGTTTCACCGACTTGGACAATATTCTTTCCGGACTACAAAAATCTGACCTCGTCATTCTCGCTGCAAGACCAAGCATGGGTAAAAGCTCTCTTGCATCCAACATCGCAAAAAACGTGGCATTGAAACACAATACTCCCGTTGGTATTTTTAGTTTAGAGATGTCCGTTGATCAGATTGTTGACCGTCTTATTTCCGACATATCGGGAATTAATCTGTGGAAACTTCGCACCGGAAATCTGAAAAAATCGGGAGAAAAAAACGACTTTACACGCATTAGAGAGTCTTTCGAAGAGCTCTCCAAACTACCGATCTACATCGATGACTCTATTTCTTTTAACGTAATGCAGATGAGAACGATGGCCCGTCGTCTGCAGGCAGAAAAAGGGCTCGGGCTAATTATCGTTGACTACCTACAACTAATGCAGCCGAGATCACAGAGCCCTTCAATGGTTCAACAAATGACAGAGATCTCCCGTGAGCTAAAAACACTAGCAAAGGAACTAAACGTTCCCGTTCTTGCTCTTTCACAATTATCCCGAGCAGTAGAACAAAGAACTCCACAAATACCAAGATTAGCCGATTTACGTGAAACCGGCGCATTAGAGCAAGATGCAGATGTGGTCATGTTTATTTACCGTGAAGACTACTACCGCCAAGATACCTCTCGTAGAAATATCGCTGATGTTTTCGTTGCCAAACACCGCAACGGTCCCATCGGAAAAGCCGAATTATATTTTGACCAAAACACCGCTTCTTTTAGAAACCTAGACAAAGCACACTAAATCTCCCAACTTATATATGTATCCCCCTCCCATTGAGAAACTAATTAATCTTTTTTCCCGTTTTCCCACCATCGGCCCTAGAACGGCGACAAGGTTTGCTTTTTACTGTCTTACTGCTCCCGATGAGGAAATTAAAAGCCTTATTGAAGGGTTGGAAGAGTTAAAGAAATCAGTAAAAAACTGTCATATCTGTTTTCGCTCTGTCTTAAAGGAAGAAGAGTTGTGCTCTGTCTGCAAAGATAAAAAGAGAAATCAAGAATTATTGTGCATTGTAGAGAAGGAAACCGATCTTCTCTCTATCGAAAAAACAAACGAGTATAACGGAATCTATTTTATACTGGGAGGAACAGTTTCTCCTTTAAAAAAAGAAGATTTAAAAAAGATTCGTGCTGAAGAGCTTCAAGAAAGAATAAAAAACCACAAATCATTCGGTTTACCGAAAACAAAAGAAGCGATTATCGCTACCAACCAGACAACCGAAGGTGAAGCAACAGCTATCTATCTTGCTCGTGTTTTAAACTCTCTTGAAATAAAAACCACCCGCCTTGGGCGGGGGCTCTCTACCGGAACTGAGCTGGAATATGCCGACGAAGAAACACTCTCCTCCGCACTAAAGGGAAGAAGTTAACTTTTCTTTTTTTCTGTCTTTGCTTTATTCTCAACCTTTCCCTTCTTAATCTCCTTTATTTCCACTTCCGTGTAGGGCTGTCTATGCCCCTTTTTAACTTTGTACCTCTTTTTGGGTTTGTATTTAAAAACTCTTTTTTTATCCCCCATCCCCTGCTTTAAAACTTCCCCCAAAACATTTACCTCTTCTAGGTAAGGTGTCCCAATCACAACCTCTCCTTTATCATCTTCAAAGAGAAGTACTTTTTCAAAAGCAACTCTTTCCCCTTCCTTTATTTCGAGTTTTTCAATTTTTATTTTCTCTCCCGGAGAAACAACATACTGTTTTCCTCCTGTTTTAATTACTGCTATCATTTTTTTGCCGCAGGAAAGTTATTTTTCTTTCTTTTCCGGGGCGATTATTTTCACTTTATCTTTTTTGCTTGTTTTTAAAACTCCTTTAACTTTTTTATCAAACAACACCACTCTCTTTTTCGATTGCCTGTATGATGAAACAGCATTTTTAAGATGTCCTCCCAGTTTTCGAAAATCATCGGTAAGCTTGCTGGCATCTTTTTCGATCTTTGCGAGACGCTGCATGATTTCATGGGCCTGTTTTGTAATTTGTGTGTCTCGAAACCATTGTTCAATCGCCCGCAGTGTTAAGTAGAAAGTATTCGGGGAAGAAAGTATCACCTTTTTTGAGCGGGCAAACTCGGCAATATTAACATCGGTCGCCATATTTATTTCATAATATACAGCTTCGGCAGGAATATACATTACTGCAAAATCCACTGTGTTTTCGGAAGGAAGAATATACTTCTCCGATATATCTCGTATCTTTGCTTTTACATCTTCTAAAAACTTTTTCCGTATAGCTTCTCTTTCTTCTCCTTCACACTCTATCATTTTCCGAAAGTTATCAAACGGAAACTTTGCATCTATCGGTAAAAGCTTCTTGTCGGGAAGCCGAAGAACGGCATCTACCGTTTCTCCGGAAGAAAAACTATGCTGGATAGAGTAAAGTTCTTCGGGAAAATATTCTTGAAGCAAGTGCTTTAAACTGGCCTCTCCCCACTGTCCTCTCACTTTTGGAGAACGAAAAAACTCTTGAAAAGAGGAAATTCCTTTAACTGTACTTTGCATCGCCTCCATCTTCTCCTTTATGTTCTCGGTTTCACGAATAAAAGAAGAAACCTGTTCGTTCATTCCTCGAGAAGTCAAATCGACATTACCACGCATTTCTTTAATTTCGCTGGTAATGACGTCTGTTAACCTTCTTTCCACATCCAAATTTGCCTTATGCACGTAAAGTAGAATAACAAAAAGAACACAAATTCCTGTGATAATAAAAAGAATTTCCATAATGCTCCCGAATGATACCACCAAACACCAAAAATATCAAGACAAATCACAACTCCTTAGGCAAGAATTATGAATTCAAACAAGAGGAAAAGAAGATATACTCCAAGCAGAAAAAATGCTTCTTTTTTCGTAATCTTGTTGTTCGTCCTCACAAAAAGAAAAAGAAAGAATCCTGCGGAAATCAAGAAAAATTGAGCAACACGAAGAGAAGAAAAATCAACAACTTCAATGGGACTAATAACCGCCACAATTCCTAAAACAAGAGTTGCAGAAAGAGAAATAGCACCGAGAAGGCCCCCAAGAATCATCCACGAGTGCCCTCTGCTAGCAAGAGCAACAGAAAAAAATGTCTCCGGGAGAGCAACTCCCATTCCAACAACAAAAATTCCAAAAATAGCAAGTGGGATTCCAAGATGAATACTCATGTTCTGTGCCGAATAAATTATTCCCTCCGCGCTAAGAACTACAAAAAGAAATCCGAAAAAAACAGTCAAAATATCTTTTGGAACAGATGATTTTAAAGAGACTCCTTCATACTTCTTTAAAAAATGATCTTTTTCAGAAAAAAGCCAGTAGATATAGAAAAAGCATGCCGCAATGAGAATCACTCCATCAATTCTGCTTAACACCCCATCCCAGAGAAGGATAAAGGGAAGAGTAACAGCGAAAAGTGAAAATGCTGCTCCCGCCCTTACAGTTCTGCTCTCAACGACAATCTCTTTTAAAATAAATGTACAAATTGCAACCGATAACGTAAAAAGGATAATATTTTGACCAATAATGCTGCCCAAGGCCAACTCTGGGACACCTTTCAGCGCTGCTCTCACTCCAATGAAAAGCTCTGGTATAACCGCTCCTACGGAAGCAGCAAAAAAAGCAACAATAAATTCTTTCCAGCACAAACGGCACGCAAGACGGTACAACGCATCAATAATAATCCTGCTTGCAAAAATAATTAAAAAGCAAGAGAAAAGAAAAATTACAACATTAAAAAACATTACACGAAAAAATAAACAATTTCGTAAATAATACCCAAAATGAAGAGAAAAATCAAAGGATAAGTGATGAGTCGAACCTTCTTTTCTTTTATCTTTTCGTACATCAATAGAATAAGAATTGCATCTACAGCAATCATCGTTGCACCAACTATTCCGATAACCATGATAAAGTCCTTTACTCCTACTAGGAAAAGGATAAAGGGAATCATACAGGTAATCGCCCAAGAAACATCTTTTTGTATTTTTAAGTCATACCAGAGGATTTTCTTTACCGTAAGCCCAATGGTCACCAAAGAGGTAAAAATAACCAGTAAACCGAAAACAAGCATCAAAGAGGCGATACTGTTGCCCAAGTAACTCTCAAGACCGACAAGAGCCTCTCTGGTCGTGTGTTCCCCGGTAATTCCAAGCACAATGACAACGAAAAAGAGAGAAATAAAGAGAGAAAGAATTATCCCGATTGGTATAATTTTTAAAAGCTTTCTTCTTTCTTTCCCCAAACACAAAGTTTCTTCAATTTCCGGGACGAGAGCTCCGCCCCAAAGAGCAAACAAGAGAGCTCCGTAAGGAAGAAAAATATCAAACTCCCCTTCTCGCATAAAAAAAAGATTGTCAATTGCGATCTCCTCAAATCCACGGATAAAGGTAATCAATAAAAAAACAAGAAAAACAATAATTCCGAAAAATTCTAATTTTGAAATTGCCCTAATCCCGGAATAGATGAAAAGAGAGGAAAGCACAAAGTAGATTGTTGTATACTGCACTACTCCCCCTCCGAAAACAGGAGCCAAAAGAGCCGTCAAAAACTCCCCTCCTAAAATAAGGTAGGCCAAAATTGCACCAAGAAGTCCTAAGATACCGGAAACGTAGGCGATCTTTTGTGCATTTTTGCCGAGATGATATTTGGCAAAGCCGGGTAAACGCAAAAAATCAGGAGTTTTCAAACAAACCTCTCCTAAAAAATAATGAACTAAAATAGAAACTCCTCCTATAAAAAAAATGTATCCGAGCATCACCACGATACCAACTACCGAAGTAATATAAGGCAACGAAAAAAGACCTGCTCCGATTATTGTTCCTGCAAGAATTGATATACCGTATAAAATTTTCATGGTGACCCCAACGGGATTTGAACCCGTGTTACCGGACTGAGAACCCGGCGTCCTAAGCCACTAGACGATGGGGCCATGTCTACAACTGTATAAAATAATACAAAAAAAACAAAGAAGTACAAGCTTCTGTGTTTGCTCTTATCTCACAAGCTTAAATAACAAGGAGAGAATAGCAAATTTTTACCCTACCTACCAGACGTTAATTCCTCTCTTATTCTATGAGAAACATTCGCCAAATTAAGTTTAAAGATTTTTGCGAGGCAAAGTGCCGGCAAAACGGCATATATCTCTTTGTTTTTTAGCTTTTCTTTTACCCAAAAAGGAATCGTGTTTGCTCCGTAATTCACCTTAAAATTTGTTTCTTTTTCCCTTTGATGAATATCAGTAATATAAAAGGCTGCTCTCTTTCTGTCAATACCAAAAGTAAGAACATCCTTCTTTTTTCTTTTCTTTAGTTTTCTTGCTATCGAGAAGTCCAAAACAAGAATTAATTTTTCCAATGGCCCTTGAAGAATTTTTCTTATTCTCGCCTTTTCTTCCGTCTCTGTAACCACAAAAATACAAAACCGAGACAACTCTAAAAAATTCTTCACCTTAAGGGGGTCTTCGCTGTCATTGTCTTCAATAATAATAACACTACTCTTTAACACTGAAAAAAAATCAAAGATAGACGGCATTTTGTCGGAAGAAAAAACGGTGAAGCTGTCTTTTAGAACAAAATTCGCAAAGTAAGCAGTTTCTCGTTTCCTGTCTCCTGCAATAAAAATAACTTTTTTTCTTTTTAATATTGTTCCTATCATATCCTTCTCTTTTTAAATATCGTAATCATACGGTATCTTTTTATACCGAAGAATATACTCGGCAATTTCTTTAAACAACGGAGCAGCGGAGACTTCAGCAGAACGTGTTTGCGGTTGATCTAACTTAACCAAAATTACAAACTCTGGATCAAATGCCGGACCGTAACCGGCAAAACCTTGAATCGTTCGGTCTGAATAACCTCTTTTCTGCAAGCCTAGTTTCGACCACGCCACCTGCGCTGTTCCCGTTTTCCCGGCAAGATAGTATCCCGGAATCTTCGCTGTACTTCCAAATCCCTGTTCAACAGTACTAACCATCATTTCGGTTACAAGAGATGCAGCGACAGGAGAAATTATTCTTTTTTCCGACAAAGAAGTTTCTCGTTCGTTTTCTCTTTTTACAATGTGAGGGTCAACAAGCACTCCTCCGTTCGCGAGAACAGCAAAAGCTCGAAAAAGTTGAACCATGGTAATTTCTATTCCTTGTCCATAAGAAGCGGTTGCAAAGTTTGCATCATGTCCTTCCAGAAAGCTTCTGTTTTGAGAATAAACTTCCCCATGGAGATCAATTCCGGTGGTTTCAAAAAAACCAAACTCTTTGAGGTATTCCAAAAAAACATCGTTTCCAACTTGGTCTTTAACATGGACTATTCCCGTATTAATAGACTTCTCCATTATTTCCGTTGCCGTAACAAGACCGTACGCCCTTTGGTTATAGTTACGAATTACACGATTATGGATTCTTTTTTCTCCGCTATCATAAAAAGTGTCTTCCGGATTAACAGCCCCTCGATCAATGGCGGCAACCATTGTGATAGGTTTAAAAACAGATCCAGGCTCAAAAGTTTCTTGTACTGCCGAATTTTTAAAAACACTTACATCTTCTCTGGAATAGTTGTTAAGATCAAAAAAAGGATAGTTGGTCATTGCCAAAATCTCTCCCGTTTTCGGGTTTCCTATCAAAACCGATCCTCCCGAAGCATTAACTCTTTCCACTGTTCTTTCCAGTGCACTTTGAGCAAAGTGTTGGATGTTGTAATCAACGGTGAGATTTACATCTTCCCCTCTTTGTGTAGAATCTTTGGCTATGAAACTTCCCCAAGGGTTTTTTAAACCCTCTCTTACTCCCGCTCTTCCTCCAATAACATCTTCATAGTACTGTTCTATTCCGTACTGTCCAACACCCTCTCCTCCGACAAAACCGATAATGTGAGAAGCTAAATCTCCTTCCGGATAACTACGGACTCTTTCTCTGTAAAGGTGTATATTGGGAGTATCCCTTACCATCTCAACTTCTTCAGAGCTTAAGTTTCTTTTTAAAACCTCGTAACCGGTGTTTTTCTCAATATGTTCTTTTATCAAATCCTCTTCAATATCTAAAATATCTGCAAATAAAGCAGGTGCTTCTTTCTTCTCTTCTCTTGTTAACTCACGGGGAGAAATGTAGGCGTGATAGATATTTTTATTTATCGCAACCGGTACCGGCAATCCGTTAACACTGCTTAAATAAATACTTCCTCTTTCTCCCATGCTTCTTTCAAAAATTCTTTGCTGCCCTTGTGCTTGTGCTCTCCACGTGCTCCCATCCAACACTTGTAAATGAAAAAGCCTAAAGGAAAGAGCTCCCGTTATAATAATTATAACTCCGAAAATAAACCACAAGCGCTTGTCACACATTTTATCTAACGGACCACAACCTCTGTTGCGGGCGCTTTAAGATAGGTAATACTCTCTGTCTCGGTAAAATTATTTTCACTCGCAATTCTTTTGACCTCTTTTAGAGAAAACCCGTTTTTCACATCATGGGCACCAGAATAATTTTTCCTGGAAATTGTATTTATTTTTTCTTGATATCTCAATGTGAGGTATTTTTCTTGTGTTAAATTGATGACCTGAAAAATACAGGAAAAAGTAAGTACAATTACAAAGAAAAACAGTGTAAGATAAGAAATTTTAAAGATACTTTTCATTTTTTTTAAACTAATTTTTTACAACTGCATACAGTTTAGCCGACCTTGAACGAACGTTTTTATTTATTTCTTTTTCCGAAGGAACAACCGGTCGCGGGGTAAGAATTTTTACATCTGCGAAGCGAAAAAATCTTCTCACCAGTTTCTCTTCTCCTCCGTGAAAACAGATAACAGCCATCCTCCCTCCTCTTTCCATTACTTCCAGTGCCTCCGGGAGGGTTGCTTTTAATCCTAAAAGTTCTCCGTTTACTGCTATCCGCAACGCTTGAAATGTTTTTGTTGCACAATTTATCTTGGTCTTTTTTTGATAATTTTTCGGAACGACACTTTCAATTATCCTAGTAAGGTCCTCTGTCGTCTCTATCGGAGCCTCTCTTCTTTTGGAGACAATTGCATGAGCAATTCTCTCGGCATAATCCTCTTCACCCCATTTTTTAAGAATGTACAAAATGTTTTTTTTTCTATACTTGTTTACGATTTCATAGGCGGTAAGTGTCGTTTTCTTGTTATAGCGCATATCCAGTGGCTCTTTGCGCATAAACGAAAACCCTCTTCCGCTTTCATCAACATGAAAGCTGGAAAAACCCAGATCAAACAAAACTCCATTTACCGGAAAAAAGCTTTTCTCTTTTACAATATCTTTGATCAGGGTATAAGAGCTGTTAACAGGAACGAATCTTTCCGTTGCTTTCTTTTTTAGAATGTTATAAAGCTCTTCGTCCCACTCGATCGCCATTACTTTTCCGGAAGGGCCATTTTTTTCTATTATACCGAAAGCATGTCCCCCTTCTCCCGCAGTGCAGTCGATAAAATTCTCATTTCTTTTTGGATTTAAAAAGTGCAAAACTTCTTCCTTTAAAACAGGTATGTGCATACTCTATACTCCAAAATCTTTTAATCTCTCAGCAATATTTCCCAATTCCTTTTCGGTTTTGTTCTTGTAATCATCCCATAATTTTCTATCCCAAATTTCAATACGGTTATAAAGCCCGGCAACAACCGTTTCTTTTTTAAGCGACGCATACTTTTTCAAATAATCAGGAACAATAATTCTCCCCAAAGAATCAAACTCAACTTCCATCGCTCCCGAAAGTATTATTCTGGAAAATCCCCTGTTGTCATACTGCCCGAAAGGAAGTTTACTTATTTTTTCAGCAATGTTTTTCCACTCTTCCATTGAAAAAAGAAAAAGGCAGCTATCAAGCCCCCTTGTAATTACCGCTTTCTTCTTTAAAGTCGCACGAAACTTAGAAGGAACAGCGAGTCTCTTCTTATCATCTATTTTATATGTATACTCACCGATAAACATGCTTATTGTTCTTTAGTTTTCCCCAACTTTCACGGTTTTCCCCACTTTTTTCCACAATTTTGGGTAGTAGCCCCATTTTATTCCACAAATGATAACTTGTCAACCCCCTTTCTCCACACTAATAAAAAAACCGGTTTTGGGTCCGGTTAATCTTTATTGTGTTGCCAAAAAATGTTCCATGGATTACAAAACAATCCGTGGCCAACTTAAGAGTAAAGGACCTCATTTAAAAGGTCCTTTTTAAAAAACTTTCGCCGTAGGGATTTTCTATTTTCTCCTCATATACCGAAGCATCATAAATGCCAGTATAAAGATAGTAGTCAAAATTTATTTCCCCCGAAAAAACAATTTTTCTGTGCCGAGGAGTTTTTGCTGGTGCTTCAGGAACATCATCATGCGTCATAATCACTTTAAAGTCTTTTGCCTCTAGCTTCATCTTGTATGGGTCAAGAGTAAAGGTGGTTGCATCGTACTGCCTTTCTCCGCTTTCTTTAATCTTTGCTTGGTGTGCTAGAACGCCGATTTTCCCACTTTCAAGTAACTTGGCATCATTTACTCCTTCCCACTCGTTTTCTTTAAGGTTTTCTCTGATAACTTCCGCATCTGCTATATTCTTTTCATTAACATCTTCAAGTGACCGGACGATTGTAAAACCGATTCTTCCTCTCTTATAACTCCCCCCTTGAGGTCTTGTAAAAATGCCTATCCTTCCGTCAACTAATTCCACCAAACGTATATCCTTCATCATCTCTGGACCACAAGCAAACTCCCTTAAGCTCCGCAGGCACTTCCCTTTAAAGAAAACTGTCCTAAATTTTCTTTTTCCCGGTTTCCCATAAACTCTTACTCCTCCAAAAATCAGCTCACCGGAAACAAATGTTTTAAAAGGATCCTCAAACTTAGGAAGAGTTGGCACGTTTTTTACCGGAAACCAAGAATTGTCATTTTCTGCAAAAAAAACTATCCGGGGTTTATATCCAGGATCCTGCCATAGAACATCTCTTTCTTCAACTCTCGCTGCTAAATATCTCATTCTGTTAATTTTAAATGGTGCGGTAGGATTATAGACGTCTCTCCCTTCAACTCCTTTAAAATTAAGCACCTTCCCCACAATGTTCACCTCCCTTTTAATGTACAGTCCCTCCCTACTTTTCATTATAAGGAAAAAATCAAAAAATGAAAGAATTAATCTTTTCTTCGGCGAAAATCTTCCGCATCTCCTCTCGAAGCTTCCCGGAAAGCTTTGTCCATTTGCACTACTTCTTCGCTTACCATAAGAGCTGTTTTGTTTAACCCCATCAACCGAAGACCATCAAGGGAACGTACTCGAGAAAGAGCGACATAACCCATTCCCGGTTCAAAAGCCTTACTTAGGTCCATCTCGGCAACATCTAGTGTTGTGCCTTGGCTTTTGTGCACGGTAATCGCCCACGCCAGTCGCAGAGGAATCTGCTCTACTTCCGCCTTTGCTTCACCGTCCTCTGTAATCCCCCACTTCTCCGGTTCTACTTTAATATATTTTCCTTTTACTGTTTTCACTACGGGTATCTCTCCATTAAATCTGATGACACGTCCTAGCGTTCCATTCACATACCCTTCTTTGATATTGTTTTTCACAAACATCACTACTGCGTCTTTCTTTAATTCCAACCGTTCCGGAGCAAGTAGATTTCTTCCTAAGGATTCCACCAGTTTTTCCGGTCCCCTCTTTCGCATATAAAAATATTTACTCTTTCCGGGAAGTTTTGCCAGTTCTCGACTGTTAATATAATCTACATTAACGTTATGAGTATACAGTTTTGTTACCTCGACCTCTTCTTTTATCTTTGCTCGATAACGACTCCGTAAAAGACTTAAAACGTCTTCATCAACATCATTTTTTCTAATAGCATTTAAAATAGAAACAAGGCTCTTTTCCCTGTGTCTGTGTTGCTCTGTAAGGTAACAAACCCTTAGATCTAAATCTCTCCACGCACGACTTTTGTAGACAAAACCCGTTCCCTCCGTATACAAACCATCTTCTCTTCTTATCGGTGGAAGCTGAAAGAAATCTCCACAGAGAACAACCTGCATTCCCCCGAAAGGCTCATCACTTTTACGGAACTCTCTTATAATCCGATCGGCAATATCCAGTTGTTCTAAAGAAAGCATTGATATCTCGTCGATAACGAGTACTTGCGTTTTTTCTAAATTTTTTGCGAGATAACTCTTTTTGAGGATACGATTAAGATCAGTTTTTGTAAGTTCACTCAAAACTCCCATTCCCGTAAAAGAGTGAAGAGTCACTCCGTTAAGATGAGTTGCCGCAATCCCCGTCGATGCGGTTATCCCGACACAAGTTCCCTTTTTTCTTAAAAAGCTTATATACTCATTTAAAAGGTGTGTTTTTCCTGTTCCCGCGCATCCCGTTAAAAAAACGTTATAACCGGCTTTTAATATCTCCATTGCATCCTTTTGCAGCATACTTTTTAAAATTTTATATAAATAAACTCCCGTTTATCATAACAGATTTTACAGCTTCCGTAAAAACATATACTGTTGACAAGAAAATCCTTCTCCGTTATATTCACCAATAGCCAAACACCTGAAACGGCAAGCCACTATTGAAAAAAATTTACCAATACTGTTATAATGGCTTAGCACAAAAGGTCGATTATTTAATTTAAAAAAATTAATCTATGAAAAAAGAAGAACTTGTCGAAAAATTAGCTGAAAAAACCAAAGTATCCAAGAGTGAGGCAAAAAAAAGCCTTAACACTATTTTGGATGAAATTAGTGCTTCACTGAAAAAAGGAAAAGATGTAACTCTCACGGGATTCGGAACCTTTTCTGTCGCCAAGAGAAAGGCACGACAAGGAATCAATCCGAGAACTCAAGAGAAGATTAAGATTGCCGCTTCTAAAGTTCCCAAGTTTAAGCCTGGAAAAGCGCTTAAAGACTTGATTAAATAGCAACCTCTACGGTTAGACAATAAAAACACTGATTAAATCAGTGTTTTTATTTTTCATCAAGTGATTAAATGCACCAATATCAATTAAATATTTCCTTCAAGAAGGTCTTCCTCAAATTTTTGAATGCTTTTCAGCGACTTCTTTTTGTACTTATAAACAGAAGGAAAGTTTAAAGAAAGTATCTTTTTCCCTATTACTTCGATGAGCGTTGTAACTCTTCTAACATCCTCTTCCTCGATTTTCAGAGGAAGAGTGATTATTTTTTTTTCTTTGTCGGGAGTAATAAACTCTAAAAAACCATCAGAGACAACATACCCGTCAAAATCTCTCGAGCTCTCAATTAAAAGTTTGTAAAAAAGAAGTTGGTTTCTATACTGCCAAGCTTTTATCTTTTTGTTCTCTTCTTTTTCTCTCCAGCTGATAAGCGGGGCGCCCGTCTTATAGTCAAAAACCTTTATGCTTTTTCCATCAATAATCATTTTATCAATCTTTCCGGTAATCGGAACACCTCCTATAAAACAACCCTCATCGGCAAAGTTTTTCTCCGCAATATTTTCCGGAGAAAAATATTTTATCTTTTCCTTGTAAAAAAGAGGCAGCTCTTTCTTCCCACGTTTCAACGTTTCGGAAAAATCTTCTTCAGACAATCTTTCTCTTTCCAGAAACTTTTCAAAGAGTTCTAAAAACTCTTTTTCAGACAACAACTTTTCTTCTTTCTTTAAAATATATTGTATTTCCGCAATTGCACCATGCACCGCTGTCCCGTAAGAAAGCATTTTTGTCTTTTTTTGCGGAAAGCGAAGAAGAGTGTCTTCAAAAAATCTTTGCGGGCCGCCGGAATCAACATTTAAAAACTTGTTAAATCCCGTTGCACTTAGTTTATAGTTTTCAGCCAAAGGGAGGAGAAGGTTTTTTTCATTTTTACAGAAAGAGAGAATATTTTCATGATTGATAGAATAAGCAACTGCGCCCTCATCTACTTTTTCTCTTTTTTCTTCCATCTCAAGGTCACTGATAAATTCAAGGTTCATCAACTCCCTACCGTCTCTTTTCTTTTTGTAGGTTGTCAAATAAAGATCTTTTTTTGCTCGAGTAATCGCTACATAAAAAAGCCTTATCATTTCATCTCTTTTGTTTCCCGCCTTTTCGAGAGGAAGGTTCATCGGGAAAGAAAGTTTTCCGGCTCCTTTTTCTTTTCCCCATGAACTTTGATTGCAGTTTAAAACGAAAACCGTTTCAAATTCCCTTCCCTTTGCTCCGTGAGCAGTAATCAAAGAAACAGCATCTTTCTCAGATACAAGAGGGTTCTTGTCTAAAATCGGAATTTTGTTTTTTTCGTAGAATTCAACAAGATCAACTGCTTCTTTTACTCCAATATATTTTTTCCTTCGGTGTTTTCTAACAGCGGTTATAAAGCACCTTAATGAAGAAAGGAATGAGAGATATTCTTCTGTCTTCCCTTCTTCTAATTTTTCTTTGAAATAAAAATCTTTAAATCCGGAAAAAAACTTCTTCCTCCCCTCAAGCACTACCTCTTTGTTCCCGATGATAACATCGATAACATCTTCCGCCGGATGCGTCTTTGCAAGTGAAGAAACTTCCAGCAAAAACTTTCCTGTATCCCTTGTCTTGGAGTCATCGAGAATATAATCTATCCAGGATATTTTTTTTTGGTGACTCTCTTTTGCAATCTCCCAAATCTTTTCTCTCTTTATTTTTAAAAAAGGAAAGGACAATATCTCGGGTAGAAGTGCTTCTGCGCCCTTGTCTTCTTTTTCTAAAAGATAGGCGGAAAACCTCAAAATAGTTACAATTTCTCTGATGTGTGATTTTTCCAAAACATTTTCTTTTCTTTCGGAAAAAGTGGGAACCTTTAGAGAATTGAGATAGCAGAGTGCTTCCTTTATCTCGTTGTGTGTTCTTGCTATCACCGCAATCTCTTCCGGATTTTCTTTTTCTATCTTTTTCTTTACTTCTTTTGCAACATAAGAAAGTTCTTCTTCTTTCGTCTGAAATGTTCTTCCGATGATATTTCCTTCATTTTTAGTCTCCGAGACAAGGTCTTTCTTTATCCCGGGAAAACGATTTTCCAAACGGTCCTCTGCCTTCAAAACAACCCTCCGAGAAACATCCGTTATCTTTCGCACCGAGCGATAATTTTTCAAAAGAACAACCATCTTTGCATTCGCATATTTTTCTTGGAATGTAAGTATATTGGAAATGTCTGCTCCCTGGAAACGGTAAATGGCTTGATCGTCATCTCCAACAACACAAATGTTTGGCTTTTCATCCACCTGATCACGAGTTAAAAGGTTTAAGAGGCGCATCTGTACTCCACTTGTGTCTTGAAACTCATCAATCTGAAGATAAAGATATTTCTCCCTTAATTCACACCTTAAGGATTCGTTTCTTTCCAAAACCTCTGTAACATTTAAAATCATATCGGAAAAAGTATAGTAACCTCTTTTGTCCATCTCTTCACGATATGTGTTGTAGACTTTTGCCAAGCTTTCTAATTTTTCCATCTGCAGTGTTTCTTTAAAAACCAACACTCCTCCATCTCTTCTTGTCATCTTTCGCTTCCATTCAGAAAGATTGGTCGTTTCCCCGGAAAAAACCGCTTCTTTTAAAGAGCCAAACACTACCTCTGAAAGTGGTTTTAAACGACTACTCCCTTCTGTTAACCTTTCTCTTTCATTGAAAAACTTTTCAAGGGAAGAAAGGGTTTCTTTGTTTATTCTTTTTTCCAAAAACTTTCCGATCAGTTTGTTTATTTTTTTAATCTCTTTTTTGTTTTCTCTCAATATTTTTTCGAGTTCCATGGGGCTCACTCCCCCGTCCTGTAGATAAAAAATTGCTCTTTCTATATCACTTAGATAAGCATACCCGCCTTCCGGATGGTGCTTCTTTAACGGATCGTCAAAACTTAATCTCTCTAAAACACTTTCCAGTATTTTCATCTTTGTAGGTTGATCGGCCAAAACAAAATCAACTCCTTTAAAAAAAAGGTCGGGGTAATTTTCAATTATTCCAAGGCAAAAACTGTGAAAAGTGTGCACGGGAACCTTATAGGATTCTTCTCCAATAAGATTAAAAAGCCTTTCTTTCATATTAATTGCCGCTGCACTGGTAAAAGTAAGACAAAGAACACTTTGTGGCGGTGTGTCCGTTTTTTTGAGAATATTAGCAGTTCTTACCGCCAACAGCTCTGTTTTTCCCGACCCAGGGCCGGCAATAACAATAAGGGGTCCTTCAATATGGTTTACTGCGAGACGTTGCTTTGTATTAAGATTTTTATATCTTTTTTCAAATTCCACAAATAAAATATTATAGGGATTTTTCTTTGGCAGAAACCGGAAATTTTATATAAAAAACCGTTCCTTTGCCAAATCTCGGGTTCGGAGATTGCACCTCGATACTTCCTCCAATGTTATCCAGAATAGATTTTATAAGATAAAGGTTAAGACCGGTTCCGTACGTCTTTATATCTCTCGCCTCCTTTGCACGATAAAACTTCGTAAATATTTTTTCTTTATTCTTTTTTGATATTCCACAGCCACTATCGCCTACTTCCAAATATATTTCTCCATCACCTTTCTTTTCTAGGACAAAGTAAACCTCTCCTCCTTTTGCAGTATACTCCAATGCATTAGAGATTATTCCTCGGAAAATAATTTTTAAAACACGGGGGTCAAATCTTACCGGAGAAAGATTCTTATAATCTTCGGTGAATTTGATTTTTTTCTTTTCTACAAGATTGGCAAACTCTCGCGTAACTGCCTTCGCCTCTTCCGCGATATCTACTTTTTTAGGATTAAAAATAAACATCTCCAGGTCAATCATCGTCGTATCAAGAAAGACGTCCGTTATCTTAATTAGCTTCTGCGCAGATTCATGAATCTTTTCCATGTACTTTTTTTTCTCTTCGGAAATTTTTCCGAAGTCTCCCCGAATAAGAGCCAGTGAACACCAACTTATTACAGAAAGTGGAGAACGAAGTTGATGTGAAGTGATCGAGATAAATTCTGATTTTATCTGATCAATTTCTTTTATTTTCGTAATATCCCTCGTAATGCTTAACACCGAATTAACATCTCCGTCTGCAAAAAATTCCGGAACCATGATGGTGTAGTGATGTCTTTTTTCACCTTTAACCGTCATTTCGCTGTAGAAAGTTTTCCTTTTGCGGTTTTTAAAAACAAAACTGATTGCGTCTTCGAATGCTCCCGCTTTCTCTTCTTCTACTCCGATATCTCTCTCTGTTTTCCAAAAAATATCCTTTCTTGAAATTCCAAGAGCATCCTCTCCGGCCGCATTGATATACACGTAACGGTAATCTCGATCAAATCGAGCAATAATGTCAGGCGTGTTTTCCGTAACAGCATGAAATCTTTCTTCTTGCCTAAAGAAAACTTCTTCCGCTTTTTTCCGCGAACTAACATCTCTAATAATTGCTAAATCTACCACCTTCTCCCGATTTTTTATCTTTTGTGCTCGAACTTCCACCGTCAGCAAGCTTCCGTCTTTCTTTTTCATTTTTGTTTCGTAGAGAAAATTCTCTGATCCTCTCACCTTTTCTTCGTAATTTTTTTGAATTTTTTCTCGGTCTTTTTTATAGATAAAGCTTAAAAATTTTGCACCGAGAAAATCTTCCTTGTCATAGCCCAAAAAATTTGTTACGGACGGATTTACATATTTGATAACTCCTTCATCAACAACCACTACTCCGTCCCTCGCTTTTTCTATGATTGCCTGGTAATCAACATCCATACTTTTTTGCTTAACAGTGACACGATGAAATACGTGCTTGTTTAATTTTGCCAAAAATAAAAGACTTCAACTCTTTTCTTTTCGACCCAGCGTCATAGGCGTTTAAAATATGTCCGGGACTCAACCTGTCTTCACCTGCAACAAGTCTTTCCCCGTCAGGGGGAATGTCCGTTGTAATACTCTCTGGTTCTATTTCTCTCCAACCTTCTTCGCTTTTATTTGTACGCGGATAATAAATCTCTACTATCTTCTTTTCAATGAGAGCTTTAGTGATAATCTCCGCAATTTCATGGAAGTCCATTACTTTTCTCATCTCTTTATCGGTTTATTACTTTACCCTCTTTGTCGATATCTCCTTCTCTTATTCTCGTGGAAGAAATGGGCTCCCCGTCTTCGGCAAGAACAAATTCCATTTCTACAATCTCTATCTCCTCTTTACCGGAATTTCTCCTCTCCTCATTTATTCTTTCCGCACGGTTTCTCGTCTCCGGAGAAACGACAATATAATAAAAATCTTCAATTGTCGCAAACCCAACAGGATCAGTTATCTCCTCTATCTCTGCACTCGGAAGAAATTCGAGAAGATGTTTACGGCGGTCTTCAAACGGTTCAACTTCCACTCCTTTTGTTTCTTTGGCCATTTGATCGGAAGTAAGCCCGATTTTTACACTTCCCAGCGATGACGCTTTTTCCAAAAAACCCCTGTGCCCTTTGTGAAAAGAGTCAAATGTTCCTCCGACAACCACTCTTTTTTCATTAGTCATATCTTTTTTATTAATTATTAAACTAATCTGAGATAAGCAATACTTATCCCATTTTCTTCTCATTTTATATTGAATATCAGAAAAAGGCAAACTCTTTAAAATGACTCTTTCTCTACTTTGCCCGCATTTTCTTTAATATATCTATGTTTTTTTTATCAGGGCCCTTTCCGTCAAACCCGGGAACTTCCAGTATCCAAGGAATATCAGCAATCTTCTTGAAACTCATCAGTTTTTTAAATCCCTCCAGTCCGATAAAACCTTCTCCGATGTTAGCATGCCGGTCGTGTTGAGATTCGGGAGAAGTTAAAGAATCGTTAATATGCAAAAGACACACGCCTTGCACGCCAACTTCTTTTTCCCACAATGCAAACCATTCCTTAATCTTTTTCTCGGTAAATCTTTTTATGTTTCCGGCCTCAAGTGAGTGAGCGGTATCAATACAAACTCGCAGGCGGGAGGAATTCACTTTCCGAAAAATATATCCTACTTCCTCGGGATTAGTTCCGATCTTCTTTTGACCAGCCGTGTTCTCGATAACAAGAAAAGTATTTTCAGGAGTTTTGCTTAAGACCTCTAAAATACTTTTAATCTCTCTTTTGATCGCCTTTTCTTTTGATCCTCCTTTCGGAGAGCCGGGGTGATATACTACGCCATCCGCACCGATACGATCTGCAAAAAAAAGTGCATCTTGAATACTTTTCAAAGATTTTTGGAGAATATTATCATCCTCTGACGCAAGGTTGAGCAGATAACTTGCATGAATGTAGGCAGGAGATATCTGACTTTGACAAATCTTTTTCTTGTAATTATCTATTTCCTCTTTTGCAAAAAGAGGTACCTCGTATCTTCGCGGACTCCCTGCAAAAATTTGGAAGCACTCTGCCCCCATCTCCTCTGCTCTTTCTATTCCCTTGAGCAATCCTCCGGAGACTGAAACGTGAGCACCTATTTTAGGTTTTTCTTGAGCCATACGTTTATTTTACATCAATTTGTTAAAAAGAAAAACGGCGATTTCTCGCCGTTTTTCAGAAAATATCCCGTAAAGTCTGTCCTCTTCAAGAATTAGGGCTGTAAGATTTCTTCTGTTTCTCCTTCAATAGATATCACAACCTCATCTACTGTTTCAAACTGAAGAAGCGTCCTCTCAATCTGATCACGAATCATCATTACGGTTGCAGATCCGGAGGCATCCAGCTCTGCACTAAAATCTGCATAAGCGACTCCTTCCTCGATAGAAAGGGAATTAAGTGTCGTTTCTTCGTCTATTGCGGTTGAGTACCCTTCCGCCTCTTCTTCACTGGTCGGTCCTTCCAGTAACTCATTTAAAGCATACACTTTTATGTCTTGAGGCACCGGAAACTCTCTTGTTACGGCACTAACTCCTTCCATACCATCTTCTACTGTTACGAAATAAACATCTATTGTAACCATATCTTCATCTATTTCCTCCACTGCTTCGACCTCTCTCCCTTCCATTTCGTCATACTCCTCATCTGTAATAACGCTGACCACTTCTCCATCCTCCACTATTACCACTACGGTGTGTGGAGTAATCACTTGTGCAGCCATTTCATCTTCATCTACCGGTCCGTATCCGGCGAAAGCAGCTTCAAATTCAAAAGCTATCTCGTATACCCCCTCCTCTAACTCGACTGTTCTAATGTGTTCTAGTTGAGATCCCCCTCTTTCGGTAAAAGTTTTTGCATTTTCACGAATCCACTCTTCAGCGATATTAACATACTCTTCAACTTCGTCGTCGTCGAGAGGCTCAGGCATATCTAAAGTAGAAATGAAGAACCCGATCAAGGCAACAACGACTACAAGTACGATTCCAATTAATAATTTGTTAATCATAATACATAATTAAAACTGATTAATAGTTCGACCTTTTATATAAGGGGTTTCCCCTTGCTACCACCTACTTTCTTCTAAAATAGAATTAAGTTTATCTCTTGTGTGCTCATCAACAATCCCCGTGCTTAAAATCAATCCTGCAGGCTTCAGTATTTCATCGTCATACTTTCTTTGAAATGCCATCACTGCGTGAGTTGTTGATGATCCGAACGACTCAACCTCTTCGCCGGGAGATCCCGGCCCTTGCTGAGCAACCATTGTCTCAGGATCAGCGTTTAAAACAATCTGTAAATACCTTACATCTACTCCCTCTGATCCTTCGTCTAAATCTTCTGTAAAGAGAAAATCTTCCGGCACTCCTTCTATTTCAAGAGTAACCCTCCTTCTTCTTTCCGGAGCTCTCACTTCACTGACACCATCTATCTGAAGAAGAGTTCGCTTTATCTGTTCTGCAGCAATTTCCGGTTGCTGGTCAAAAGGGGTACTAAGCTCGATAAAGGCAGTTCCGTTCTCAACTCTAAACGAAAAAATCCTTGTTGCATCCTCAATAAAGGTAAGATAACCCGCTTCTTTTTCTTCTACGCTCGGTCCTTTGAAAAGCTCTGCGAGAAGTACTTCTTCGATATTTTCCACCGCCGAAACAGAAATTGATCTTTCTACCGCACGAATGCTTCTTTCCTCTTCTTCTTCAATTACAAAATAAAGATCAACTGTTTCTTCTTTTTCTAGATAATTGCCGCTGATTTCATCGAAAATACCATTAGTAATCGCACTTACCACCTCCGTGTTTTTTGTTCTAACCTTCATCTCATTTTCGTGCGTGCCGTATTCAGGGCTTTCGGTTATAAACGAAAAAACAAACTCATACTCTCCCCTCTCAATCTCTTCGCTGTTTGTAATCCAGATATCTTTTCCGGAAAGAGTGTATGTGGGAGAAAAGTTTCTTATCCAACTTTCAGCGATAACACCACCCTCTCTCATTGTTGGAACATCCTCTCTCGGAAAAAACTCTTCCCCTAGAGAAATAAAAAGAACAGTTAGAGCAATCGTTCCACAGATGCTACTTCCGATAATTATTATTTTACGAATTTTAGACATTTCTCTGCCAATCTCTACCAACGAGAATACCATATTTAGATAAAAAACAAAAGCCCTTTTACGCTCTAAGAGCATGCAAAAGGGCTCTCTAATCTTTCAAAATAAATTGGTTTTATTCTTCTATCTCTTCTTCTTCTTCGTCGTCTTCATCTTCGTCGTCTTCATCTTCGTCGTCTTCATCTTCGTCGTCTTCCTCAAAATCATCGAAAAAGTCATCATCATCTACAAACGGGTCTTCATCATCGATGAGATCTATATCTTCAGGAAGCTCGGTAGGTTCATCCATCAAGGAGAAAGCAGCAACCACTACTACTACAGCCAAAACTATCGCAATGACGATAAGTATCTTTTTAGTGTCCATATCTGTTTTATTTAATGTGTAAATCGACCTTTTAAAACCTACAAGCATTATAGTTAATTATTGAAATTATGCAACCCCTAAGGCGGAAAATAACAAAAAAATGAACAAAAATAGAAAAAAGGAAGACACGAGCAACTGCTTCTATTTGTCATTTAATAAATGTTTGATTATAATGGCAGTATGAAAATTGAAGAAGTCATCATTAATCACTACAAAAGCATCAAGGACCCTATTCACTTGCGAGACTTTTCCGAGTTTCATATTCTAGTTGGTCCAAACAACGCCGGAAAAACAAACATTCTTGACGCCATCCACATTTTTTTTGACAAAAACGTGGAAGAGGAAAGATTTTTTGACAAGAATGCTGATATAAAAATCACTCTTACCGACAATGAGGAAAAACACGTCATTAACCTTAAGGGCGGAAAGTTGTCAAATCACTCACAGATAGATGCGCAAAAGAATTTTATCCGTATTAACGACAAAGTTGATTATTTTTCGGTAGTAAAAGAGCTTAAGTTTTTTAAAACTTCTTTTCCCGAAGAATACCTTAATTTCTCCCAAGCCCTGGAAAAATATTTTACGGGAATTGAGATAAACGAAGAGCTTTTTCTTCACAATGTTCAAGCAGATCAAAAAAGCCGTTCGGTCAAGAGAATGGGTGAAGGCTTTAAGCGTCTCTTCGTAATCCTCTTCTATATCTTTCATCCGAACTATAAAATCATTCTTATCGATGAACCGGAAACTCACCTTCATCCCTCAATTATCAAAAAATTTCTACGTATATTGAAAGAAGGTCGATTCGGTAATCAAGTTCTCTTTACCACTCACCACCCTTCTTTTGTTCAAGCAAGATACCTTCCTTACGTTTGGAGAATCACTCGAAATAAAAACAACAGTACTGCACTCTACGGATTTAACGGTAAAAACTTAGATCTTAGTCGCTTTGTTCAAGAAATAAATGACGACAACTCGGGAATACTTTTTGCGAGCAAAGCGCTTTTGGTTGAAGGAGTTTCAGATGCTATTTTTATGCGTGAAATGATCAACCGTTTTTACAAAAAAGAAACCGACATCAAGGTTGTCTACACAAGTGGAAAGGGTTCCGTTGATATTTATGCCGAACTTTGTGAAATATTCAATATCCCTTATGCGATAATGCTCGACAACGATGCCTTAAACTCTACTTCCTTGCAAAGAGTAAGAAAATTTCCCAAATTTAAGCGAAAAACATCCTTAAAGGAGAAAAAAGAGGCCCTTAAGGAAAAAGAAATTTTTGTTTTAGAAAGAGATTTGGAGCACACCTATCCTCTTCGTTATAAGAAAAAAGAAACAAAGCCTTTGGCGGCTTTGCACATCTCACAAAAAATAACTGAAAATGATCTGAAAAGTAAAAAAATGAAAACTATCAAGGAGTTGTTGGAAAAGATTTAATTTCGGGAATTGAATAAAAAACGTATCTACAGCCCTATTTCATTTTTTGCTTCCAAGTACATTGCGGAGCTCCATGCTTGAGTGACACACCCCTCGCTTCTCAATTCTTTTGCCGAACTGATTTCTCCGTGATGCCCAGCAGCCCCTTTCCAGAGTATCTCTCTTTTACTTGCTTCCATTATCCCTCCTATGTAACGAGCAAACCTTTTTTTGTCAAAACGATAAAGAACGAGGGCTATAAGATTATTTAAATAAAACCAACTGTCTCCCTGATGATAGCTTCTTGCATTTTCGCCAGTATGCTCATCGTAAAAGTTCGCACTTTCTCTTTCTAACGTTGCAACTCCTCCCCACGGAAGCCAAAGCTTAGCGAGACTTTTATCAAAACAGTCAATCCACTCTTTTTTTGATAACATTTCCGGATAAATATAAGCCGCTATAAATATATTCGGTCGAACTGTTTTATCGGGAACTTCTTTTCTCGGGTAGTAACCATCATACAAGTTTTCTCCTTCAAAGAAAACTTCACGCACTCTTTTTCTCATTTCTTCTTCCATTTTTTTATAAAAAACTTTTTCTCCTCTGTTTTTTGCCAAGAGAAATGCCGTCTTATACATATTCAACTTCATCGCTTGCAATTCAATTCTTGCTCCGCTACGGTCCAGGCTATCCATCCACGTTTCGTTAGGCTTGTTGATTGTAAGGCCATCCTCTGTAAACGACCAAAGAAAATCTTCCATGTGTTTTTTTAAGCTTCTCCTGATTTTTTCTCTCTCTCCAACATCAATCAAAGGCAAGACGTCCTCGACTCTTTTAAATGTCCATCCGGCAGCATCAATGTTAATCGGCCCTCGAGGACCTTTTCTTAGCCCTTCTTCAAGAAGGCGAAAAAAAATATCTTTCCCAATTTCTGCGTCAATAGAAATTATTGATTTCAAAGAAATTGCCGCGTCTCTCGGCCAAAACTGAAAAAACCACGGCAATCCCGCATAACATCCTTTTTCTTCGGGAACCAGAAGACCGGCAAGCGCTCTTTTTGCACAAAGAACATCAATTTCTTTTTCTTCTTTAAAGACACTTTTTAGAAAAATCTTCTTTACCTCTTCTAGCGCTTCACTTTTACTCTCGGCAACCGCAAAAACAAATTTTTGACCATAGATAGAAACCCCCTTGTAAATGTCTCTGTAAAAAGGATGAGAGCCTCTTTTTTCGTCATAAGAGTAGTGTCTTTTTATAATCTCCTTTACATTTTCCCCATCTTCACATCTAATAGCCATAGTTAGTTCGGAAAAATCTATAATCAAAAACTCTCCTTCCTTTTCAAAGCTGTACTCCTTTGTGTCTGCCGGGGAGTAAGACTCCTTTACGTCAAAAAAAACATTAACTCTCTTTTTTTCATTCAATTCATAGACGAATCCGTGAGAGAAGTCAGAAAGATAAAATAATTCTTCAATGTTTTCTCTTCTTCGTTCAACGTAATTGAAACCGTTTTGAATCTCTAGAACCTCTCCTCCATCCTCTACCTCTAATCCTTCAATAGTTCGATAAACTTTTTCATTTAGTCGACAAAACCATCCTTCGTACCGACTTTTAGGATATTCGTGCATCCAAAGATAATCCCCTTTTTTGTTAGAAACCAAAAAGCTATCCGCATCTGCTTCTTCACTTATTCTTTTGTTTTGTCCTAGGTGATGCGTAATCTTCATAATTATGAGTCCAGTGCCTTATTGTGTGCTTCTATATAGTTATGAACAAAAATTCTCCAGTCCGCTTTTGCCGCAATTTTTCTTGCCTCGATTTTATTCTCAACTCGTTCTCTTCTCGATGTTTTCGTAAACTTGTGCAAAAAGGAGTACAGATCCTCAGCGACATCTTCATCACTGTGTTTTTCTCTTTCCAGCACATAAATTCCAGGTCTTTCTTTCTTTGCCTTGAGGCCCGTACAAAACCGGCCAAAACCGGCCAAGTCTGTCGTAACCGAGGAAACTCCCAAAGCAGCAGCCTCAAGGGGAGTATAGCCCCACGGTTCGTAAAAACTTGGAAAAACACCCATATGACAAGCCTCAAGTGCTTCTTCATAACTAAGATTGGAAAGACCGTCGTGTCCTGTTAAATAGACCGGGTAGTAAATTACTTTTACTCTGTCATCTTCTCTGTTTGAAAGACCAGCTTCTTTTAGATGGTTGATTATCTCGTCATGAAGAGAGTTTAGGTGATGTGTGGAGAGAGAAGGGTTTTCTCCGCCCCTCTTCATACGGTGTAGTTTTTTTTCGATATCCAACAGGTAGTCTTCGCTAATAAGACTTTCCTTTGTTAGTTTTTTCTCACGTAGAATATTGTAAAAAATTCTTTCCTCTATTTCAGGAAGAGTTCCTTCTACAGAGTCCTGAAAATCGCGAAAATATTCAACATTTTCTAGAAGAGATGGATTGATTCCTCTTACATCCGCCGGGATAAATAAAAACGCAACAATTGTACGGTTGCTATCTTCCTCTTTCATCTTACGGTTTAGCTTACCGAGAGAATTAATAAAAACATCAATTCCCTTTGCCCGCAGCTCATTTCTTCCAATAATAAAGTAAAAAAGTGTCTCTTCTAAATCAAACTTGTAATAAGGGAAAAAGTATGAAGCAACAAACTCTCTTAATCTTTTTCTTTGCAGACGGTGTTTTACAACAATATCTTCAAAGCTCAAAAATTTTTCTATATCTAATCCGTTGGGGAGATAAACATCCGGTTTTCTTTCCAAAAACTTTTCCGCTTCCATCCCCGTAATTTCACTTACCGTTGTAAAAACATCACACGCTTTCGCCGATGCTTTTTCTATTGAGTGCTTTGCAAGAACGCCGTACTTACGTACTTCTTCTTCAGGATCTAATTTATCGAGCAGGTTGTAAAAATTAATACTATGGAAAGCAAGGGTTCTGCCTAAAGTTGTCGCATGGGTTGTAAATACTGTTCTTACTCCCGCCTTTTTGGATTTCAAATACAGTAAACCCGCCCCTGAAAGCCACTCGTGAAAATGTGCCACTGTTTTTTCTTCCTTGTATTCAGAATCAAGCTCTCTAATGAGTCTCCCGGCTGCATAGGACCAAACAACAGGTTCGTTAAAGTCGTAACCAGTATCTAGTGAATCAACACCGAATTCATCCCACATCTCTTTCTTGATTTCATCTGCCTTATAGAAAAAATCACTAAAATCGATGAGAATCGCGGTCGGCTTTCCTTTTATAAGCCACTTCCCGTAGTGACACCTTATCCCTTCATTTTGCAAGTTATAAAAAACTTTTCTCATTTTTGGAGGAGCTGCTTCTTCCTTGAACTCCCCACGTGCTTTGTCTCGGTAATAGGGACCGATGAGAAAATACTTGTCACCGTAGTGGTGTATCATTTTGTCGGCTTTTGACTCCAGAACACGGTAAATCCCACCCACCCGGTTACAGGCCTCAAAAGAAACCTCGAATAACTTGTCACACTGTGGATTGTTCTCCTTTGGAATTTCCATATAGAATTAAATTATGATTTACTAAAATCCTTGTTTGTTTTTTTCTCTTCTAATTTTAGCTTAAAATCACTGAGTGCATTTGTAAAATAGATAAAAGCATCGTAATGAGAACCATAAGGATTAAAATAATTGTGAACCGTTCCGTCTCCCATTCCCTTAGTACTCATATAATAAACTTGATCCGACGTTTGAAATTTCCTCCAACAATCAATCATCTCTTCATCACCCACGGAAACAACATCTCTCTCTAAATCGTAGAGTTTCTTTAATGCGTCTTTCTGCATGTCATTTCCCACCCACGCTGAAAGGTCACGTTCGGTGTCTGCCCAAGAAGTGATATAAGGAACATCTACCTCGTCTCTTGTCTGATAACGATCAATGCTCTCTGAAAGAGTAGAAAAATTATTATCTTGATTTTCCAATATTTTTTCGGGAAGCACTTCTAAAAAGTTAAAGATACCTGTTTCTTCCCACTGGTGTTCTCCGAATGTTTCGTAATCCATAAAAAGATTTATTATCTCTCCGTTTCCGTTAACATCGGACACCCAGCGAGCAAACTTTTCGGCAGTCAAAGGGTGTTCTTTCCAACTTCTTTCGGAAAAACGAAACGCAATATCGTCGGAAAGACGGTAGTTTTTTAAAAAAAGACCAATACTTGACCCTTTCGGCTTATAAAGAAAATTCGGATTTCTCCACCCTAAAATGTGATCCACTCCTTCTCCCAGAATACCTTCAAAACCCATCTCTTCGGCCTCTTTGGCAATTTCGTTGCTGTAAGCAAGCTCTGTACAACGAAACACTCTCGGTTCTACCGCAAACAACTCTTTTATTTTTTCCCTACTCATTGAAACTTGCTTTCTAAACTCTTCTTTTGAATACAAAAAAGAAAGCGAGTGATAATATGTTTCTGCAAGAACTTCCACTCTTCCGGTACTCACAAGGTCTCGAAAAGAATCTAGCACCTTCGGAGTATATCTCTCCATCTGCTCCAAAACTGTTCCCGAAAAAGAAAATGTAAAACGTAGTTCGGGATGCTTTTTAAGAAGATTAAAAAGCATTTTATTGGTTGGAAGATAACACTTTCTCGCAACCTTCTCCATTACAAAGCGATTGTTTAGGTTGTTCTCTCCTTCTCCTTCAAAGTATGAAGAGTCTTTTCCTATATCAAAAAAGGTATATTTCTTTATTCTGTACGGTTGATGAACTTGGAAGTAAAAACAGACTGATGGCATAGATTAGATAGAATTTAATTCTATACGTTATTATATATACTAATGCATTTTTCCGCCGCACTGTCCCACGTCAGTTTTTCCGCTTCCTTCCTTCCATTTTCAACAAGACAATCAGAAAGTGAACCGTAATTTAGTGTCGCCAAAATTTTTCCGGCCATATCGTCAACATCCCAGAAGTCAACTTTTAAGGCATGGGTTATAACCTCCGAAACCCCTGACTGGTTTGATATAAGAACAGGCGTGCCATTTATTAATGACTCAAGTGGAGTTATTCCAAAAGGTTCCGAAACCGACGGCATCACAAACAAGTCTGCTGTGCGGTAAATTTCACTTAACCCCTTCTCTCTTAAAAACCCTGTGAAAAGAACTTTATCGGAGATACCCATTCTAGCAACTTCTTCTATCAGTTGGTACTCCATGTCACCCGACCCAGAAATAACGAAATAGATATCTTCTGAAAAATCACAAATTCTTTTTGCCGCCTTAATAAAGTAATCAGGTCCTTTTTGAAGAGTAAGACGACCAACAAACAAAACAATTTTCTTTCCCGCCTCTTTTACTTTGTGAATATTTTCCGAAAGTTCTTCTTTTTCTGTAAAATCAATTCCGTTATGCACTACCTCAACTTTTTCCGGAGAGATTCCGTAGTGCTTCACGATTAATTCTTTAGTAAAATTACTGACCGCAATCACCTTATCTGCACCCTCCATTCCTTTTCTCTCTAGTCGATAAACAAAGGGGTTGATACCCGTTCCCCCTCCCCGATCAAATTCAGTTGCGTGCACGTGGGCGACAAGTGGCTTTCCGCTTTCTTTTTTTGCCTGTAACCCGGCTCCAAAAGAAAGCCAGTCATGTGCATGAATAACATCAAACTTTTCTTTTTTTGCCACTTCTCCTCCAAAAGAGGCGTAACGTAAAACTTCTTCAACTAAGCTGTTTCCCTTAATGTCTGCAAATTTAAAAAAGTCTGATGTCGCTTTTTGTGATGTTGATGATGTTGCGTAAGGATAAATAGACGAATTAAAATAATAAGAGGTTTTGTATGTTGTCCCCGGGCTAACTATTTTCAAAAAACTGCTCTTGATGCCTTTTAATTTTTTCGGGAGAACAAAGATTATCTTCGTTCCAGTCTTGGATATTGCCTTTGAAAGTCCGTAGCAAGCGACTCCAAGTCCCCCGCTGTTATGGGGCGGAAATTCCCAACCGAACATTAGCACCTTTTTATTCATAATATATATTACGAAAAGAAAAAAATCTAAAAGGAGATTTCCAAAATGTCGCCTGGTTTTTCAATTAAAACATCCGGTCTTGATTTAAGCAGTGCTCTTTTTGAGCTAAGTCCCCACGGGACGGCAACCGTCTTTACTCTTGCCCTTTTGCCTGCTTTTATATCCCTCGTTTCATCGCCGATATAGACAAAAATCCCTCCTTTTCTTTTTAGTTTTTTAATTGATCTCTCTTTCCCCAGTACCCCTGAAGTTATTACAAAGTCAAAAAAATTTAAATCATTACGCTTGAGAAAGTCTAGCACATTCTTTTCAGAATTTGAAGTTAAAATACCGAGCACAATTCCCCTGCTCTTTAACTCCCTCAATACTTCTTTTATTTCCGGATTAACAGCAACATCAACCACCCCGCTATTCATTTCTTTTTTTATTTTTATGTATAAAAAAAACAACTTGTAAAGCGGAACTTTTATTTCACGAAAAACTTCTTCTACCCCCTCGTCCCTTATTTTCCTTAAAAAAGTATCGCTTATCTCTTCTTCCCCACTTTTCTTTAAAAGAGAATCCAATGTTTTGATAATCAGTGGAATGGTATCGGCGATTGTACCGTCAAAATCAAAGCAATACGTTTTTATTTCTTCGTCCATTATATCTTAAAGAAATTTTAAAGCAAATTTTAAATTATCTTTATCATTATCGTTTCGTCTACCATTTTTTTCTTGTACTGGAGTTGTTTGGGGATGCTGGCTACAGCATTAAAGCCGAACTTGGTGTAAAGTTTTATCGCCGGTTCATTCACTGCAAAAACACTTAACCGAAGAATCTTTGGTTTTCTTTTCAGTTCTTTTTTCGCCGTGGCGATTACCTCGGTCATCAACCTTTTCCCCAAACCCATTCTTCGATAATCTTTTCGGATTATAAGACTACTTACTTCCGCCACGTGACTTCTTGCGCCAGTGCGTAAACTAACTTTTACTGTTCCGACAATTTTCTCTTCATCTTCAACAAACAAAAGAGCTTCTTCTTTTCTGTTAGTCGCTTTCAATATTCTTTCCAAGCGCCTTTCCTCTTCTTTTGGCGTTCTTCTTCTGTTTTCCGCAAGCATCAGCTCCTCTTCTGTCACGTAATGGTTAAAATCCAAGAAAGCTTTTACCCTTTTTTTGTCTTGCGTGGAAAACTTTTTAATTCTAATTTCTTTGCCTTCCATATTTATTGTTTTTCTTCTGTATTTTTTTTGATTTTTTCCTCCATCTTTAAGTCCCTCCCCTGAGGATCAATGCTCCATCTTACACCATCACAACCTTCAGTATAGCCGTTGGTTATAAATTTTAATCTGTTAAGTTCCTCTCTCCACTCAACCTCCCTGAAAAGCGGAATAAAATGAAGATGTGATGCGCCGTCTTCCCCATCACCATTCTCGGTGAGAGCGTTAGAGATATCTTCTCCTGAAAGCGTAAATTCTTTTTTCATGTTCTCTCTATTGTCAACCGAAAGATAATCCCCTTGTGCTCTGGCGGTATCGAGAATGTAAGCGATATAATTTTCATCGGGAGACCAGTGCAAGCTTTGCACTCCCCCCATATTTTCTTTACCAACCAAACTCACTTCCTCACTGTTGAGATCAATTACTATAATAAAGGAAATACTGGTTGCTACGGCGTAATCGTTAACAGAAAGTGCCAAAAAGTTAGAATGAGGAGAAATTGCAGCGTTATCATCAAACCGGTAAAAGTTTTCAGGATCTACTTTTCTTACTTCTCCAAATGAAGGGGGCGTTTCGAAGATGTCGTCCCAATTTTCTTTTGCCCACTCTCTAAACTCCTCTATCGAATACTCAAAGAAAACATCTTCTCCTTCTAAAACTCTTATCGCCTCTCCTTTTTGCACGTATTCAGTCGTTTTTTCCATCTCCGTTATTTCCCGTAGGGAAGAAAAGATAATCCCCACAGAAACAAGAAGAAAGAGTATTACAAAAATTGACGCTAATTTTTTCATATTTTCTTATTTTATTAATTTTGTATTTTTTAACTATAACATAAAATAGAAAAAATACATTGGAAAAAACCAAGAAATATGGTAAAAGTAAAACAAAAAACTATGAACAGAAAAATAATGATTGGAGCCGCCTTACCGTACGCTAACGGTTCTCTCCATCTTGGCCATGTCGCCGGACTTATCGGAGCTGATGTTTTAGCAAGATATTTCCGTTTAAAGGGAGATTCCGTGCTCTTTGTTTCCGGGAGCGATTGTCATGGGACACCGATTCTTTTCGAGGCGGAAAAACAAAAAACCCATCCTTCGGTCATCGCCGAAAAATACCATCGAGAGTTTGTCGAAACCCTTATCGACGGGATGGATTTTTCCTATGACTTTTTTACAAAAACCACATCTGACGTTCACCGTGAAACAGTACAAGACATTTTTCTAAAGCTTTACGAGAAAAATGATATCTATAAAAAAACAGAACGCCTTCCTTATTGTAAAAAATGTAAAAAATTTCTTCCCGACCGCTATATCGAAGGTAAGTGCTATCTTTGCAACTTCACTTCCGCTAGAGGAGACCAGTGTGACGGTTGCGGAAGCTTAATGGAAACAAAAAAAATCATCGACCCCAAGTGTAAAATATGTGAAAGTTCTCCCCTCTGGAAAGATGCGGAACACTTCTTTCTTCGGCTCAGTGGTTTTGAGAAAAAACTCAAAAAAATGGTTAAAGAGAGTAGCGGATGGAGAATAAACGCAAGAAACTTCACGGAGAAACTGCTCCATCAGGGTCTTCACGACCGCTCAATCACGCGAGATACCGAGTGGGGAATTTCCGTTCCTCTCAGAGGATACGAGTCAAAAAAAATCTATGTCTGGTTTGAAGCCGTCTGCGCATATCTTTCGGCAAGTAAAGAGTGGTCTTTGTTAAAAAAAAGAAATTGGGAAGATTTTTGGAAAAACAAAGACGCGATTCACTACTATGTCCACGGAAAAGACAACATTCCTTTCCACTCCGTAATCTGGCCGGCAATTCTTCTGGGATACGGAGACCTCCACCTCCCGGACAAAATAATATCCTCTGAATACCTTACTCTGGAAAAAAAACAGTTCTCAAAAAGCAGGAACTGGGCAATCTGGCTTTCTGACTTTTTAGAAGATTTTGATTCTGAAACCCTTAGATATTACCTGATAGCTAACGGTTCGGAAAACTCTGATGCGGATTTTTCGTGGGAAGAGTTTTCTTCTAAAATAAACAGCGAACTGATTGGAAACTTTGGAAATTACGTCTACCGCACCCTTTCCTTTATTGAAAAAAACTATAAAGACGGCGTTGTTTTTCCGGAAAACCCGGACGAGAGTTCGTCTTCCTTTTTAAAGTTGGCAGAAGATTCTTTCCCATTGGTAGCGTCAAGTATTGAAAAGGGCCACTTGAGAAAGGGTCTGCAAGCTGTTTTTAAATTAGTGGATTACGGAAATCGTTACATTAACGACAAGGAGCCGTGGTCAACGGTCAAAAGCGATCCTCAAAGAGCAGAAAGAGACCTGGCAGTGGCCGCACATGTTATCAAGTGCCTTGCAGTTCTTATTTCTCCCTTCCTCCCTGAAACTTCACAGAAAATATGTAATCAAATGAACACTTCTCCGGACAATTTAAAATGGATTTATCCTTCTCCGGAAAAGGTTTCAGTTAAAAAAACAAATCCTCTTTATAAAAAAATAGACGAAGAAGAGGTAAAAAAACAACTGTCTCTCCTAAAAAAATAGCGTAAAGGCTACTCTCCTATAATCTGAAGTTGTATTTTTCTTAGACGTGATCTGTCAAGTTCAACAAGCATAACGTTTTGCCAACGACCGAGCTGTAATTCACCGCCAAAAAAATTTAAAGTAACTGTTGCTTGCAAGTAGATTGCATTACAGTGAGAGTGCCCGTTCACGCACTCATTATCACAAACATTAACCGTTCTTTTGGTTAAATCATCGTGCTTATATGAATTATTCTGCGGAGCATGTTTTTCAAATTTTTCCTTGATATCTTCAAGCAAAAGGGGCTCATTTTCGTTTAAAATTAATCCCGCCGAGGTGTGCATTATCTGTACATTAACTAATCCGTTTCTTACTCCCGTTCTTTTACCGAACTCTTTTACTTTATCCGTAAAATCTATGAAATGAAAAATTCCTTTTGTTTGAAATTCAATTATCTTGTTCTTTATCTTCATACATAATTATTTAAATAAAATTGTAAGCGTTGTTATTACAATCAGAGTTGACAATTTCACTTTGTTGTGTTAATAAGGTTCCAGAAAGTACACTTTTAAAGGAGGGTTTAAAGTGGAAAAAATAATAGTGGTGGTGGGAAATCTTTCAATCAGTGAAGAAGATTATCTCAAGCTTAAAAGAGAGGCAGAAGACGCAGGACTATCGGGAGAAAGGGTAAAAAGCTACATTATCGATAACAAGAAGGAGTCAAAATCAAAAGATTCATCGCCGTAAAAAGGAAAACAAGCAGGGACGTTTTTTGTCCCTGCTTTCTCATTGCACCACCTTAAAAACCTTGTACCCTTCTCGAGCTTTATTACTCACTTTCAACCCCACTTCCTGTTTCGCTTTTGCTTTTTTAATCTTCTTTTTGTCCACTTCCATCGACTTTACTTTTTGTGTAAAATCAGTCTCTCCCCCTTTAATTCTAATCTTTTCATCAACGGCAAGAGGGGCTTTCAGCTTTACTACCGCAACCTTGGCCTTGTTGAAATAGTGAACTACTTTCCCGATAAGTTTTTCCTTCGTGATTTTTTTGGTTCCCGCTTTTTTTGTTTTTAGAGGTGCTTTCTTTTTCGTTGTTTCTTTAGTAGGAGTAGCCTTCTTTTTTGGAGAAACAGGTTTCTTTGTTTTCTTTATCTTTTTTAGGGACATATTTTTTTAAATTTTAAAAAACGACCTTTTTCTCATCATATCACAATATTTTCCAATTTAAAGATTTTTATCCGTATCGTCACCGGATTGTCGATTCCAAAGCTTGGTGTAAAGCCCGTCTCGTGTAATTAATTCTTCGTGTGTGCCATCTTCTACTATCTTTCCTTGGTTGAGAACTATAATTCTATCAAGATGCTTAATGGTTGAAAGACGGTGTGCGATTACCAAAGATGTTTTACCCTTCATTAATTCTAACAATCCTCTTTGAATATACTTTTCCGACTCTGAATCAAGTGAGCTGGTAGCTTCATCAAGTACTAAAATAGGAGCTCCTTTCAGTAACGCTCGTGCGATAGCAATTCGTTGACGTTGTCCTCCGGATATCTTAACTCCCCGCTCCCCCACCATCGTTTTATACCCATCGGGAAGAGAAACAATAAATTTGTGAATGTAAGCAAGTTTAGCCGCTTCTTTAATCTCTTCTTCTTTGGCTCCCTCTTTTCCATAAGCAATATTTTCCATAAGCGTGCGATGAAAAAGAAAAGGCTCTTGAGGGACATAAGCGATATTCTCACGTAAAGATGCTTGTGTTACGTGACGTATGTCTTGTCCGTCAATTGTAATGCTTCCAACGTGAGGATCAAAAAGACGAAGAACAAGTGCCGTAATTGTTGTTTTTCCTCCTCCACTCGGGCCGACCAGCCCAACCCTTTGTCCGCCACGAATATCTAGTGAAAAATCATGCAAAAAAGTTTCTTCGCTATTTTCCTGCTCTGGATAACGAAAGGTAATGTCATTAAATCGTATCCTCCCTTTGGTAACAGCAAGCTTTTTCGCGTCGGAAGCATCACGCACCGCCGGGTCTTCAAGAAACATCTCGGTAAATTCTCCTGCTTCATTCATTGATGATTCAATGTCACGATAAATTCTATTAATTTCCCAAAAAATTCTCGTGATACGGCTGTAATAAGAGAAAACAACAACAATGACACCAGCCTGAAGAGTTAATGCCTGTACAAAATAAATAGCAAGAATCAGCCCTAGTATATTGGATAGAACATAAAGAGGAGATATGGCGACATCAAGGCGTAAATTGTGATAATCACCTGCTCTCTTGAACTTCATTGCAAAATCATGAACATAGTATTCGTACCACTCACGCTCTCTGCTTTCTTTTGCAAACGATTTCACGGTTGAGATGTTAGAAATGGAGTCGGAAAGATGTCCAACCATCTTTGTCCCCGCCTCATGCCGAAGAGATACAAGCCGAGATCTACGGCGAATAATGGGAAGAGCTATTAAAACAGCTATCCCGAGCATCAGCAGGAGTGTAATTGTAATCCACGGTGAGTAAAGCCAAAGTACCACCATTGCAAACAGGACAGGAAACACATTTGTAACTACATTGAAAGCCAACGTATCTGTGAAACGTTCAAAGTTTCTAACAAAGGCAGTAGCCCGCTTAACCAGTGATCCTGTAAAGCTATCTGTGTAGAATCTATGGTCCCGGTTAACGAGTCGCTGAAATGCGCTAATACTTAAATTTTTCATTCCGTTCGCTTCGAGTCGGATAATGTAATGCAAGCCTATACGCCAAAAAACCTCTCCAAGCAACCACAACCCCCCAAAAAGAATGATATAGCTTCTAACCATAGCTAACGAAACAACATCATGCTCTGCATACATATTAACTATCTCAGCGATAATAAGAGGAGGAATAAAAGTAGTTAAAATCGTCCCAAGTGTGGGCATTACAAAAGAAACCGCCGCGTCACGAGGATATGTTTTATACTGTTGCCAGTAATCACTGAGTACCTGTCGAATTGCTTTTTGGCTAACTGCTTCTCTTTTCATCTTCTTTAAACTTTATTCTAACAATGATTTATAGTTTTGAGTGTGTTTTGGAAATCACTTCCAACATCCCAACTTTAATCGGGTTTTCAGGCCCGATGGTTGCCCTGCCCCTATTTATTTTTTTATTGTTCAGGAGAATATTCTTCATAACTCTTTCCGGTCACCCGTTTTTTTATTGAATTTTTCCCTGGTTTTTGGGCTTATTCCTGCGACTGCACATTATTTCATTTTTTCAGTTTTCATGTTATAATCTGACCCAATCATTCTTTAAAGGAGGGTTTTTAGAATGAAGATCATTCTTGATATCGACGAAACGTTGTGCTTTGTAGATCCTCTTTTAAGGGAGACTATAAAGCGAAGAGAGGTTAAAGAGGCTCCGTGGCCAATTGTTCTTTTCGGTCTCTTGTTGTTAAACCCGAAAATAGACCCGGAAATGCTTACAATTTTAAACCGCTTGTTCAACACCGCTCAAATTAAAGTTGCTTCAGAGAGACCAGTAAAAACAGAGAAATACACAAAATGCTGGCTACAGAAAAAAGGTTTTTCTTTTCATTCTGTAAAGTGCCTTGGTACCGAAAAAGAAAAAAAAGAATATATCCTCAGCGAAAAGCCTGACCTTGTCGTTGATGACGACGAAAAAATTCTTTCGTTCTTTAGAGAAAAGAAATATGTGGCCAATCGCCCGGAAGAGTTTAAAAAAAACTATTACAAAAAGGTGGCTAGACAGTTCTAACCGCCTCTTTTTTTAGAAAACACCAGCCTATTTTAAAACACTTTCCGCTTTTTCAAAAAAATATCCGATTCTTGTTTTCCTCACTATTTCGCCGTATTCTTCTTCTATTTCAGAAAAACAACGTGCTGCTTTTTCCGATAAAACCCATGTACACACTCCTTCTACAAGCTCACAACTCATCTCCTCTCCCAAGCACTCCATCCCGGCGATATGCTCACAAGTGCTTATTACTTCGAGGTTTTCAGTGCAAAGCTCCCCGCTACAACCTCCCACAAAACACTCTTTTTTTTCTGCCACTTTTCCTTCATCATCTTTTCTCTCCTTTTCTTCGGTTTTCTCTGTTTCAGTTTTTTTCTTTTCTTCATCTACCTCTTCTTCACTTCTTTCTTCATCTTTTTCCATCTCCTCTTTTTCTTCTTCCTCTACAGCAATTAAAGAAGCTGTTCCACGTGCAGGATAAGATTCCATAACCGGCCCCGTCACCCAAACCTTCACTTTTTCTCCCGTAATCAAGTCCAATAAAGTGATTTCTCGGTCCCCCTTTCTAATCTCTGTTTCTTCGGTAACTGTTAGATGAATGGCGTTACCTTCCAACTCATCAATGTCACCGGTGTATTCTTCCACTTTTAATCCCTCAGCCACTAAGAACGATTGTGCTTCTTTGTTGATACTGATGATATCCCCTTTGATATAGTGATCGTTGGGTGTGTCGGATACAAGATCTTTATCATTTCCGTAAAAGTAAAGAGTTCCTGCTCCAAGAAGTAAAATAAAAACTATTATCACTATTGTTTTTTGCATAATTTTAGAATTTTTTTTATAATAAATTGACAACAAAACTATAGCACATTTTACTTTTTTAAAAAACAACCATAATTATGGAAAAACAACCAAAAAAGAAAGTGCAGTCAAAGTATAAGAGAATTATTTTAAAGCTCTCCGGTGAAGCAATGATGGGGAAAGAAAAATTCGGGATTGATCCCGATTTTATTTTTTATCTCGCCGATGAAATAAAAAGTGCTTACAAAAAGGGTTTTGAGATTGTTATCGTTGTTGGAGGCGGAAATATTTTTCGGGGAGTTGCCGGAAGCAAACAGGGAATAGACAGAACCACAGCCGACTACATGGGGATGCTCGCTACTATTTTTAACGGAATGGCATTACAAGACTCTTTAGAAAGAAGAAATGTACCTACACGTCTTCAAACAGCATTCGAAATCAAGGAAGTTGCCGAACCATTTATCAGAAAAAGAGCCGTACGCCACCTCGAAAAAGGAAGAGTTGTTATTATCGGAGGAGGAACCGGCCTTCCCTTTATCACCACCGATACCACAGCGGCTATGCGTGGGTTAGAGCTCGGCTGCGAAGCTGTTTTTAAAGCAACAGGAGTAGACGGAGTTTATTCAAAAGATCCACGAAAAAACTCTGATGCAAAAAAATATGAAAAACTGTCCCTTGAAGAGGCTTTTAGAAACGATGATATCAGGGTAATAGACAACTCCGCCATTGATCTTTGCAGAGAAAACGGCGTTAATATCGTTGTTTTTAACATCTACAAAAAAGGTAATTTAAAAAAAGCTCTTCTCGGACAAAAAATCGGTACTGTCATTAAGTAAAAAACGGCGAGAATTCTTTTCCACCGCCCTTGCAAGCTGTTTTCTTACTCAACGAGTCGCTTCAATTATTCAGGCAAAAAACAACAAAGAAAATTACCAGCATGAGAAAATAAACCCCTGTTCCGCGAACTAATTTAATGCCCCTTTTGTTGGTTTTTTCAATTATCCACTGGCAAGTGCTGTACAATAAATTTCTAAAAACAATATCAAGAAACCGTTTGTAACCGTTTTTCCGCTTTAATGAAGGAAATATTTTTTCTTGTTTTCTTTTTTTGTGGTATATTAACAAAAAATATGATGAAAAGCAGTATACTCTATTTTAGAATAGTAACCTTTCTTTTTTTTGCCCTTGTTTTCTTCCGGTGGACAGGACAGGTTGTGGCACAAGAAGCAATAACAATTGATAACTGCTCTGAGTTACAACTTATCGGTAGTAATGAAGATGACTATCCCCTAAGCGGTAATTATGTTCTAAACAGTGATATCAATTGCAAAGATAGCAGCGAATGGAACTATGACGCAATCGAAGAAGAATATTTGGGATTCGCTCCGCTAGGAACAGAAGCTACTCCTTTCACAGGGGTTTTTGATGGCAATGGACATGTGATAAGTAACTTGTTTATTAATAGAGAAAACGAAGATTTTATAGGTCTTTTTGGAAAAATATACAACGAAGCCCAAATTTCAGATGTTGGTTTAAGTGATATTAATATCACGGGAAATATTTATGTCGGCGGTTTTGTCGGGCGAAACCGGGAGGGGGTTATAAAAAATTCTTATGTAGAAGGAAGTGTAATCGGAAAACAGCTTGTAGGAGGAATCGTCGGTCAAAACCGAAATGGCACAGTAATGAACTCTTATTCAAAGGCAAATGTTGAGGGGGAATTGGTTGTTGGTGGTCTTGTTGGAGAAAACTGGGGAGAGGAGGAAAAAGAAATGATACAAAACTCCTATGCAACTGGAAATATAATTGGTGAAGATTTTGTTGGTGGTTTTTTAGGTGAAAACATAACGGGAACCATCAAAAACTCTTATTCGACCGGGAATCCAGAAGAAGAGCCAGAGGGAGAAGAAGATGTGGGTTTGTTTACCGGAAAAAACACGGGCACAATAAAAAACTCTTTCTCTTACAGAGGAATTAGTTCTCTTGATTGTATTGGTGCCGGAGACTCCTCTGGTTGTCAAATTATCGATACCGGTAAGATTGAAAGTTTTTATAACTACGGTGAACCACCCCTAGAAGTGCTATACAAGGAATGGGATTTTAAATCAATTTGGTCTAATATCTACAATGAAAGTGACTATCCCGTTTTCCAGTGGCAAGTAGAAGTTGAAGAAACTAAAGAAAAAAGCACCAAATCAATAAAAAGATCTGGCCACAGGGTGGTCCCTTGGTATCAAAATCCTCTTTTTAGAGAAGAGCTAGAAGAAATTAAAAAAGAGATATCTCTCGTCCAAGAAATTATTGACCAATTGATAGAATTGGCCAAAAAAAGATAAACAATTGCTTCCTCTTATACACTGTCTTTTATCATTTTTATTTCCAGGAATTTTCATTTTATAAAGCTGGTTGACTCGGTCTAGAACCGGAGTTCTGAGAGAAAAATAGTGTTTTTGTAAATGTCTCATTTAACCGTCTCGGTCGGAGTTTTTTACTCTATAATTTAAGATAGTGGAATTCCCTGCCGTGCCCCGTATAGAATTGCATGGGGACTAAAGAGAACCGTCCCCTATTTTT
>PWKK01000019.1 GCA_003560665.1 Candidatus Nealsoniibacteriota bacterium | reverse complement strand
AATGACCGGCCCCAAAACATACATGCGTTAGGCCATCTTGATCAAACGCAAATGCGCCGTCAATATCAGCAGGCCCATCTACTTCTTTTTCCCAGTCGAGGCGAGGGATTATCTCTGGCGATAATGGAGGCCATGGCCTGCGGAATTCCAGTAGTTGCAAGCGATATTTCGTCTATGCCCGAAGCCGTGGATAGTCGGGTTGGGCGCTTGTGCCCGGCAGATCACATTCCGTCTTTTGTGGAAGCTATTACCGCTATTACCGCCCAAGACAGCACTTGGCAAGAGTATAGGGCCGAGGCAAGAAGACGGGCCGTTGAAAGGTTTTGCCTCAATCGCCAGCTGGATGAGTTTGAGGATCTGCTTGCTCAGGTGACGGCAAAGTAGAAATGTCGTAGCCAGCCAACTCAAGATATCGACGTGTTGCTTTTTCGACACTGAACTCGGCAGCTCTCTGACGTAAAATATTTGGCTCGACCCTGAATTTGCGGCTTAAGGCACGCTCAATCGCATTTGCCAAGGCTTCTGGGTCATCCACCGGCACCAATTGTCCATACTTTCCATTCTTCAAGATCTCTGCAGGACCATGGGGGCAATCTGTGGAAACCACTTGCGTTCCGCAGGCCAAGGCTTCAACCAGAGCATTTCCCAGTCCCTCAAATTTGGATGGCAACACCAATACGCCAGACGCCGCCATTAAAGGCAACGGATTTATTACCGTTCCCACGGTGCGTACACTGTCTGCAAGCCCCATTTTCGTGACCTGATCCTCGATTTGTGAACGCAGGGGCCCGTCCCCAGCAATTATCAAGTCCACTGTCTGTCGTTTTTTTATTATTGCGCATGCATTAAGCAAGTTTGGAACATTTTTCTGGGGCACCAGTCGGCCAACAAATAATATGGTTTGTTTAGATACCGAATGAACGGATGGTAACTGAGCCCGATATGAAAAAGCCGTATCAATAATCGGGTTATAGATGACATTAATCAAGTGAGCCGGAATATTAAGCGATCGGCTTAAATCATATGTCATTCCATTAGATACGGCAACAATACTTTTTGCATGCTTGAATGCCCATGGCAAGGCATATTTCAACAAAAAATATTTTGCTCTCTCCAATCCTTTGCTCTCGGATTTAGCAACCGAAAAGGAATTGTGATTGCTGAGAAGCACGGGTGTATCTGACTTTGCCAGTGCCTTTGCAGCAATGACCATGATATTAACGTCATCAAAAGCACTGACAATGCAAGCCGGTTTTTGGGAACGTATCTGCTTTGCAAGGCGATAAGGGAATGCAAACTTGAAAGGATGACCAAGGCAAGTTATCGGCACTTGCGATGGTACTTCTTCAAGCAATTCGCCCTTTCGTTCAACAAGTATTATGCGAACGTCAATACCCCATCGCAGACATTGTTGTATCAATTTCAGGCTATTTCGTTCAATGCCGCCAATCTGCAACTTGGCAAGGACAAACCAGATTTGCTGTCGATTCCTATCCATGAGTGTTCTCAATCTTTTGAGGCTTATCCTTATCTTGCCAAGGTTGTCTCCCGTCAAAAATCCGGTCAAAGATTCTGATCGCCGATTCATTATCGAAAAGCCCGTCCACCACATGCGGCCAGTAACTACAATCTTCTCTGCGAATGATAATTGGTAATTGGTAAAACATGAGCACTGGAACCGTTGCACGGCCTAAAGCACTTAGCACACTGCAACGATGCTGTCCTCCACTGATATTTATACACCAGTCATCATCCCATAGCATTAAAACGCCTTTTATGTCGCCATCGGTTGTATTTTTTCGCAAATAGCCATTATCTTTTATAGAATTAAAGATACTGATTAGACGCTGGTATTCGAGTTTGCCTGCAGCTGAAGAAAATGGCCCAAAAAAATGCCAACGGTTCTCATCTTTCGAGATTTTCACATGCTGGGATACATTGGACTGGTTTACTGCGTACTGTATATTTTCCCATTGTTTTTGAGGATCGTGTTTATCCCAGGGAAAAACCGCTTCAACTGGTTTTAGTGATTGCAGATTAGTACACTCCGAATTACTTTCGACACCAAGATATTCCGCCGCATTCTTCGGTTGCCAGTGCTGGTAAAAACTATCCAGTGCCGATCCAGCATAATCTCGAACCTTTCCAGTCTCATATTCCAAAAGAGTTTGGATGAAAGGATGTCCGCTCTCAGGCGTGCAAGGAAAAGCTGCGCTCCCGAGCCCTCGCAATCTTGACACCGGCACATCTATCAAAACAGGCTGATATCGCCTGGCAATATAGAAGCCTTCCAGGGGATGCACCACGCTCCCCCGTAGGTCAAGTGGCTCGGCACGCGCAAGTGTGATGCCAAGGCTGTCTGCTAAGCGTACTGCCCAGCGATCAACCAAACGATAAAGGCGATTTTTCATTGTTAAAGTCCTTTGTTGACCAAATTCCGCCGTCGTCCAGTGTGATGATTCTGTCGCAGCGTTGAACGGAACTCAATCTATGTGAAACGATCAGAATAGTTTTGTGTCCCTGGAGTGCATCGACGGCAGCTTGAACCTCCTTCTCAGTAGCAAGATCCAACGCGCTGGTTGCCTCGTCGAGAATCAGTACCGGCGGATTATGATACAGTGCACGTGCAATTCCGATTCGCTGTCGCTGTCCGCCGGAGAGCCGTATGCCTCTCTCACCCACTGTCGTGGCATACCCCTGTGGCAGCTTATTGCATATGAAATCATGAATCTGGGCTGCCTGTGCTGCGTTTTCCAACGCCATCCAGTCTATGTCATCCGGTTGCAAACCCAAAGCAATATTGGCTGCCACACTGTCATCGGCGAGAAATATTTCTTGGGGCACATAGCCAATGGCTTTATGCCAGGCTGGTCTGCGATCGGGAGTCAAGGGTATCCCGTCGATTAGGACCTGGCCTTGCGATGGCTCTAAAAGACCGAGAATTACATCAAGCAATGTGGTTTTGCCCGAACCGGTCGGTCCGATAATTCCAACGGTCTGGTTAACAGGTATGTGCAGGTCGATGTTCCTGAGTACTGGTTGATCACCGGCTCCGGGGTAGCAATAGGTCACGGATGCAAGACTGATATGGTCTTCGGGGATCCATGGTTCCGACACCGTTTCTCGGTAGCGGCGAGGCAGGTGCAGGTCCCGGTGGATATGGTCAAGCGCCGCGGCACCAAAGCGTAATCTTGCAAAACCCCGATAGATAATCTGTGCGGCCGGAAGCATCCGGTAGGCGGCAAAGCCATAAAGGCCTATCACAGGCAGAATCTGGCCAAGATTGTCGCCACGCCATGCCAGCAGCAAGATCAATGCAACAAGTCCCGCGTACCCGGTTGCTTCAACCAGATAAAGCGGAACCTGCCCCAAGGTTTCATTTGCAGCCAAATGCCGGGAGTATGTGCGGGAGGGGTTGCGAAAACGGGCCAGATAGGTTGCAGCTCTGCCGCTCAAAATGATCGCTTTGATACCGCCAAGTGCCTCGGATGCCGCCTGAAACCGCTCGGCGTTGGCTTCTCTGCGTTCTTCGCCAATGCGTCCAAGCCTCACTCGCACAACTCGATAGATGCACAGGTACAGAGTGCCAACAATGCCGGCGGCCAATAGTGCCATAAATGGGTCGTAAACGATCAGCAGCAACAGCATGGCAATAATTACCATTCCATTGGCGATCATTTGAATTACGGGTATCAGAAGGTCTTTGCCGAGTTGATCCACCTCGGAAAGCATGGTTTTCGAAAGATCTGAGCTATTTCTCCTTAAAAAATAGGCATAGGGTTGTTGGAGATAAATTTCCAGCAATCTGGCACTGATTTCATGGCGCTGCAGGTGACCAAACCGGAACAGAGCATAGGTGGTGATAGACTTGAAGATGGAAGCGAGCACGACAATGGCAGCAGAGGCGGCACCAAGTGCTATTACGAATTGAATGGGGCTCTCAAAACCGAGCCACTGATAGATTGCCGCAAGCAACGGTTGCTGGTTGACCAGTTCGGGGTTTCCCAGCACACCAAGAAACGGCATAATAGAGACTACTCCAGCAGTTTCGAAGGCGGTCATGATTAGTACCATCAGAAGCACAACGAAAAAGCGTCGACGGGCTTTCGGGGTCAGAATTTCCCAAAGCTGCTTGAGAGTGGTAATCATAGGGTGGAGTTGTCCAGCCTGCGCATGCAGGTAT
>PWKK01000010.1 GCA_003560665.1 Candidatus Nealsoniibacteriota bacterium | reverse complement strand
CCTGAGCATGAAGACGCTGGAGGTGTTCTTCGCGGAGGCGCGCAGCGACGCGGTGACCAAGGCCGACCAGTCGATCGTGCACTACCACCGCTGGCGCGAGACCGGCGCCGAGTCCTTGCTCGACGGGATCCTGGACTATAACCGGGTGGACTGCGAGAACACCGAGCGGCTGCGCGACTGGCTGGTCCTTCTGCGCCCCGATCTCCCCTGGTGGACCCGCACCGCGGCGGTTCCGGAGACCGAGCCGGATCCGGAACGGGCCGCGCGGGCCGCCGCTCGGGAGGCACTGCGCGCTGCGGTGCTTCGCGATGCGCAGCGGCTGTCCCCGCGCGGGCGCGAACTGATGGCGTACCTGATCGACTTCCACACCCGCGAGAAGAAGCCCGCGCAGTGGGCTGTGTTCGACCGCTGCGCCGGCGACGAGGCGGACTGGATCGATGACGCCGAGTGCATCGGCGGGATCGCGCCCGCCGCGCGCGACTGGCAGCGCGCCGAGAAGCGTTCGACGGTCGCGACCTACCGCTACCCCGAGCAGGACTTCAAGCTGAGGGAGGGGAACAGCGTTGTGCACGCGCCCTCGAAGGCGCCGATGGGCACCATTTTTTCGATCGATCGCGAACGGCGCCGCGTCGAGGTCAAGCGCGGCAATCGGGCCGAAGGGCTGCTCCCGGAGAGTGGTGCTCTCATTCCGGGCTGGCCGATTCGGACGGATGTGCTGGAGAACGCGGTGGCACGCGTCGCGCGGCATCTCGCGGAAGGCGGGCGGGAGCGCTACGAGGCGATCGTGGACTTGATCGAGCGCAGCCCGCCGCGGCTGGTTGGCTGGTCCGGCGGCTCGCTGGTCCGCTCCGACGAGAAGCTGATCGAGGCCGCGACCCGCCGCGCGCTCGCGCTGGACCGCTCGATGCTGTTCATCCAAGGGCCGCCGGGGACCGGCAAGACCTACGCCAGCGCACACATGATCGTCGCGCTGATGCGGGCCGGGAAGCGCGTCGGCGTCTCGTCGAACAGCCACAAGGCGATCAACAACCTGCTGGCGAAGGTCGAGGACATCGCCGCCGAGCAGGGGCTGCGCTTCTCCGGGGCGAAGAAGGTGACCAGCGGCGACGCTGAGACTTTCTTGAAGGGCGACATCATCGAAGACATCTCGGACGGTGATGCTATAGAACGGGGAAGACATGACCTCGTCGGGGGCACAGCCTGGCTCTTCGCCCGGGAAGGGCTCGATCAGCAGTTCGACTATCTTTTTGTCGATGAGGCGGGCCAGGTCTCGCTTGGGCACCTGGTCGCGATGGGCGCGGCAGCGAAGGATATCGTCTTGGTCGGTGACCAGATGCAGCTTGGCCAACCGATCCAGGGCGCGCATCCTGGGGAAAGCGGGTTGTCGGTGCTCGATTATCTCCTGGAGGATCAGGCGACGATCGCGCCGGACCGCGGCATTCTTCTGGATGTCAGCTGGCGAATGCATCCCGATATCCAGCAGTTCATCTCCGCCGCCGTCTACGACGGCCGTCTCAAGGCGCACCCGGACTGTAGGCGCCAGAAGCTCGTGCTCTCTCCGGGAAGTCACCCCGCGCTGAGGCCGCACGGGATCCGGTTGATCCCGATGACGCACGAGGGTTGTCGCCAGGCCAGCGACGAGGAGACGGAGATGGCCGCGGAACTGATCCATGACCTTCTGGGCAAGCAATTCATCGACCGCGACGGCCGCGACGGCAAGATCGGTCTCGACAACATCCTGGTCGTGGCGCCCTTTAACCTGCAGGTGAACCGGCTCAACGACCGTCTCCCGGCGGGTGCGCGAATTGGAACGGTCGACAAGTTCCAGGGGCAGGAGGCCGAGGTGGTGATCGTCAGCATGACCACGTCGACCCCCGACGACCTGCCGCGTCACGTGGATTTCTTCTACTCGAAGAACCGCCTGAACGTGGCCATCAGCCGCGCGCGGACGCTCGCGGTGGTGATGTGCAACCCGAAACTGCTGGAACTCGACGCGACGACGGTCGAGCACCTGCGCCTGGTCAATACGCTGGCATGGCTGCATGCCAAAACCGAGGAGGAATAGATGTCTATCAAGCAAATTCCCGTCCTTACTTTTCCACCCAAGGGGCGAAGCGACGGTTCGTTCGATCGTCGGGCGATCCCCAGGCAACTTGTTGAAACGGCGCCAGTCCGCGTACATTTTAAAACTCACATATCTATGTCATGAAAGTCTTCAATCCAGAGAGTCAGTTTCTACTTTCCGTTGCGCACGCGATCCAGTCAATCGACCGGTTGGCTGGGCCAGCGATTCTGGGAGGTATCCGCGGACAATTGTCCATCGCTTGGTTTCCATCCCTTCCCCAAGGAATCGTCCAGTATGATGAAGCGAGCAGGTGTTGGCACCAAGAAGGTGAACCTTGTGCAGACGAAAACATCATGCTCCGTATATCGGACGACGGATGGACGAGCATCGGGCCAGGGGACGATTTCGACTCCTGGCTCGCTACAAGCGTTAATGCAGGCGATGAACTCCTCGAATTGATGGAGTTCTACGTATCCGTGAGTGCCGCAAAGATTGGCAGTTCATCCATCTCAGCAAGGCCATTAGGTAATCTCATCGAAGAAGTCTATCTGCTCATTTCTCAGGGGCAGGGCCATCCCAAGGTCTTACCGCTTCACGGGCAGCAACTCACTAAAGAACACCCTGAATTTGCTGTATTGGTCGATGCCTGGCTCACCGCTGATTGGGACACAATAGTAGACCAGGGTGGCCACTGGGATCTTGGTGCCTGGCTCGAGGAGAAAGGCATGACAGAGGCGGTTGGATCAACCGAGAACCTCCGCCTCGGCGATCTCATTCTCTCGGGCGATGGCGGGATTCGCTATGCTGGAATGATGATGGCGGGAGCCGAAAGCGATCTAGGCTTCACCCCCGCGCTGGTTCTGCGCCCGAGAGCCGATGTTTCGCTCATGTGGCTGAGCGACTATTTGATGCACGCTGCGGAAGCCGATGGGCTTGTCGAACGAATCTGCAAGGGTTGGAAATATCTCCCGAAAGGTCTGACGAAGATTCAGGTCATGTGCCCATCAAAAAAAAGCGATCAAATCGTCAACTCAATCGAGCGTCGGACGGCACGCGGGGCCTACCTGAATTACCTCAAAGCCGCCATGCGGATGCGGGAACCCTTCAATCAGATGGCCACGATTTATCAGAAACGCACCCGGGCGGCAAAGGGCCTCCATACCGAGCTTCTCGATGATCTGGAAGCAATGCAGCACCCGCTCCCGTTCTTTCTGGAATACCCCTATCGGGCTTATCGCAGGGAAGACGATCACATTCGCAAGATCCGCATGGGGCAGAGGCTGCTTGGTATTCTATGCAAAGTGCCTCTCTACCTGGCTGTCGAGGAGCTGTTGTCGACCGGACATCCGGTGGGGCAGGAGGTGCTGGGCAAACTAAAGACCTCCCCTCCCTCCGATGGCACGCTGGCGAGATTGCACAAGGAGGTGGCGGACAAGCTCGATTCCGGCGAAGAGCAGGGTTTGTCCGTTTTCCGGGAGCTTTTGCCGGTGTTGGCGGATAACGGCCCGCTGTTGAAGGTTGTGAACGCCAGGAACAGAATGCACCACGAACCTTATGACGAGGATGGATTTCTGAAGATCGTCGCGGAACAAGCTCCGCGAATTATGGACATCCTCCGGAACGCGCTTCGGGAGACGCGGTTCTTGGTGCCGACGCACTTGAAGAACGTAGCGGGCGAGACGATTCTAACCGCAGAGGACGTATGCAACTCTGAGGCATACTTCCGGTCCATCGACCTCAAGGTGTCACTGGCGCTGTATGAATTTCCTGCCGGTCAGTTGATTGCTTGGCGAGAATCCCCGGAGCGTAGTCTCACTCTTGGCCAACTTGTCACTGCAACCATGGTAGCCCAACAGTCGCGTGACTTCGGGGTATTTGACCGAATGGAGAGCAATAAGCCGCATTTCATATTTCTTCGATCCGAATAGAAGCCTGCTGCCCAGGACTGACCAAGCCGATCGCCGAAGAAAGCAAGCAGCCATAGTGGCTTAGATCTGCATCGACCTGAGACCGTCGCCCGGACATCACCGAATCTAGAACATGAAGCCACTCTCGGCAGCCACGCTCTACGTGGCTCCCAACATGTCTCAAAGGGGTACATATGGGTTACATGGAAAGACACCAAAGGCCCAATTCGGGCCGATGATCTTATAAGTCACTGTTTTAGTGGTGGGCCCGGCAGGACTCGAACCTGCAACCAAAAGATTATGAGTCTTCTGCTCTAACCATTGAGCTACAGGCCCCCATGACCGAGCAACCCCGGATTGGATCCGGGGTTGT
>PWKK01000012.1 GCA_003560665.1 Candidatus Nealsoniibacteriota bacterium | reverse complement strand
CAGGTCGACTAATTGGTGTCCAGCTATGATGATGAGTTGCTCCTATTAAAAATACCGGTTCTTTATTCACTGCAAAGTAACGAGGATTGTCAGAAAAAATTTCAAGTTTAAAATTTTGATTTTGTGTTTCACTCATTTAAATGCTCCTTTTTTATTAAATAAATTATATTAAAAGTATATAAAACAGAGCAGATAAGCAAAATTCTGCTCTGTTTAATTAATATATATATATTGATCAATTACTAATGACAAGAAAGTCTCTAAATCATAACCTGTATAAAGTGGGATATGATTATTGTGATTTCTACCTCCTCCATCACGGGAAGGTAACTCATCTGTTCCTAGTCTTTTTAATTGATCATTATATTTTTTCCAAATCACTTCTTCATATCTTCTGAATAAGTTTGTAAAGCCAGTAAAACTAACCAGAGAATCAGAAGTATGATAAACAATAGGATTACCTTCATCTTGGCCAGTCTGGTTTCGATAACCTCCTAACACTTCTAAAACCCCCCCATCTTTTACCTCAAAAACTTTTTCCCATCCTTCGTGTTTAAAGCCAAGAGTCCAAAATTGCCCTCCATAAATTTTAAAATTGGTATCATGTTTATATTCATTATTAACTGATCTTGCCCAAATTTTTTGATTAGAAGGGCAAAAATCATCATTTGTGCCCAAATTAGCAGCATTTTCTATGAAAAGTGTTGCTTTTTTATTATCAGGATTTTTATATCTACCACCTGTATTTCGCATAATTATTGTTCTATTTGATTGTTGAGTTATGTCTCTTCTACCTGAACCATTTGTAATAAATAGTGGTTTATCACTATCTTCATCAATAATTAAATTTTCATAACCAACAGTGTTAGCAAACATAAATTCTATATGTTTAACAGAAGCCGGAACACGTATTGGTACTCCAATATTATACTCATTACCAGGAAAATATATTGTAGATCTACCTGAATCCATAGCATTCTGAACTCTTTCCGCATCATTTCTGCCCGGAAAATTATCTACATTAGCCCATCGTCCCATATTAGTTTCTGGATATAAAATAGGGCTCTCTGTTACTGGTAAATTTAAAGATTTATATTTTATTTCATTAAAAGAGTAAACATCATCTTTTGTTACATACTCATCTATATATCCTTCAATCTCTTTTTCTATACCAAAAAGCCAACTACCAAATTGCAAAGATTTACCATATCCATCAACCTGAATATTTCTTGCAAATAAATTTGATTCTGTAAATAATTGTTGAATAGCAACCTCGTCTTCATATCTCCCATCAAACTTGCTATCCACTATAACTGTACTACTACCCTCACCCGAAATATTTATAACAGGAACATTATTTTTACTATACAATTTCCGTATAGAGGGACCACCATGCCGTATATCCATTCCATAATCATTTTGGTTTTTCAATGAAATATATTCAAAATTTGGTTGACTTTCATTATAATGTCTAACCCGTATTCCAATATCAAAACCATCTATTGTTAAATCTCTATAATATCCCTGAACTGACCATGAGGGAAAATCTAATCCTATTTCACCCTGACCATCTTCAGAAATTATACTTACATTGTTTATCGCACTGGTGTTCGCTCCGTAAAATACAACTCCTCTAGTTCCTGGGTTATCAATGCCAGTATTTATTGTTATATTTTTCAGCATATTACCAGATGGAATATTGCCCCCATCATCATCATCTCTATAAAAAGCTAACAGAGGCTTGTTTGAATTAAATCCTTCAGCATCATCTTTTAATCGAATTATTGTATTTTCCCTATTTTGACCAATAATCCGAAATCTAATCATCCCCCCCCATTGATAACCTTCATATTCAATACTGTCACCCTCATATACAATAGTATCACTTACTAAATATTCACCTTCAGGAAAATATAGAATATAAGAAGCTTCATTATTTTTCCAACCATGATCTCTTAATTCATCTGCAATAAAATTATAAGCTTTATTGATAGCTTCTGTATCATCTGTTACACCATCTCCTTTAGCATTAAATGGTGGCCTGGTTATATCAATTATTCTTCCCCCATTATGATAAAAAGCTGCATAAGGATATTTGACCTCTATTTTATTTTTTCTATCACCAGCCTCAATATCTTCTGCTTTTTGCTGTTGATGAAAATATTCAATTAAAAATTTTTTCACTTCAGCTATATTATTATTTAACAGTTCATTTTGAGCCTGTTCCAATATAGAATCATCTAATTCCATATCTATAAATGTATTTAATATATAATTATCTTCAGCATATATATCTCCAGAAAAGTGAAAAATACATAATGTACTTAATACAGTTATTGTCAAAATTTGTAATAATTTTTTCATTGTAAAACCCCCTATTATTATTGATTCCATAAACGCATATCACAATCATTTAAATCTTATTATAATAGATTGTAATTAGTAACCTATTTAATTTTTATCAAAGATAATAAAGTTTCCAGATCATAACTCACATATAACGGGATAAAATTATTACTTTTAAAACCACCACCACTACGAACAGGTAGAACATCTTTATTTATTTTATTATCTGGTTCTTTATATATCTGTTCTTGATAAGTAGAGTATAAATTTGTAAATCCTGTAAAAGATATCATTGTATCATTAGAATGAGACAATAATGGAAATCCCATATCTTTTTTAGTTTGATTACGATATCCACCCAACACCTCCAAAACACCGCCATTTTTTATTTTAAAAGCTTCTCGCCATCCTTCTGTTTTAAAACCAAGGGTCCAAAATAGTCCTCCATAAATTTTAAAATTTGTATCATTTTTATCTTCATTATCTACTGATCTAGCCCATATTTTTTGATTTGATGGACAAAAATTATTTGATGTACCTAAATTAGCAGCATTTTCAACAAATAAAATTGCTTTTTCATTATTTTCGTTTTTATATCTGCCACCAGTATTTCTCATTATTATAGTTCGTGATGATCTCTGGGTAATACTTTTTCTTGAATGGCCGTTAGTAAAAAATAAAGGCTTTTCGTTATTCTCATCAATAATAAATTCTGCTTTTCCCTTTGTATTCGTAAACATAAATTCAATATGTTTAACAGAAGCTGGAACATACACCGGTGAATTAATACCATACTCATCATCAGGAAAATAAATTGTTGACTTACCTGAATTCATAGCATTTTGTATTCTTTCAGCATCATTTTCACCTGGAAAATCATCTACATTTGCCCATTCATTTAGATCACTTTCCGGATAAAGAATAGGGCTTTCTGCTACTACTAAATTTAAAGATTTTTTATATTCCTCTTCTTCAAAATAATAAACATTATTATCTGATACATATTGATCAATATTACCAGAAACTTTATTCTTATTAGCATCAATTATTGAAAACTTATAACCAGATACTTTAGTGTTGCGAACAAATAAATTAGATTTTTTTTCATTTTTGCGCATAGCTATATTTTCTCTATTTTCCCCAACTAAATTACTGTCAACTAAAACTACATTAGCACCCTTATTGTTAATTTGTAATACAGAAACTTCATTTTTACTTAACAGTTTTCTAATAGAAGGTCCTCCCTGGCTAATAGTTATCCCAGTAATATTTTGATTTTTCAAGGTAATATATTCAAAACTGGGTTGAGTTTCATTATAGTGTTCAACATGTATTCCATAATCAAAACCATCTATAGTTATATCTCGATAGTAACCCTGTACAGACCAGGTTGGAAAATTCAAACCTATATACCCCTGTCTATCTTCAGATAAAATATTAATATTAGCTATCGTACTCGTATTTGCTCCTATAAATTCAACAGCAATAGCTCCAGGATTATTGCGCCCAGTATTAATAGTTATATTTTCAAGCACATTTGTACCTGGAATATTATTACCAACACCTTTATAATCTTTCTGGAAAGCAAGAAGAGGTTTTTTTGAATCGAAACCTTCACTATTATCTTTTAATTTTATTATTGTATTCTCTTTGTTCTCTCCTATAATTCTTAACCTGATCATACCTCCCCATCGATAATTTTTATATTTTATTCTTTCACCATCATATTGAATTGTGTCACTTACCAGATACTCACCTTCTGGAAAATATAATACATAAGATGCTTTATTATTTTTCCAACCGTGTTTTCTTAATTTTTCTGCTATAAAATTATATGCCGACTTAATTGCATCAGTATTATCTACTTTACCATCCCCTTTAGCATTAAAAGGAGCTTTAGTGATATCAATAATTCTTCCACCATTATGATAAAAAACATCCTCAGGAAAATTTATTTTTTTTTCAATATTTCTTGCACCTGGTTCTACATTTTTAATTTTTTTATTGATCTTTTGTTTTTTTCTATAATAATTTAACAATAATTTTTTTCCTTTAACATAATTTTTTTCTGCAACAGCCTTCTGGGTTTTCTTTAATTCTTGATTTTTAACTTCTTTTTCTATAAATTTTTTTATTTCTTTATTATTCATCATTTCCTCCCTGAAATATATTAGTAGTTAAGTTATTAACCTTCTTAACCTACAATTCCTGTAGTTGAAATGCTTTCTATAAAGTATCTTTGCATACCAATAAACAAAATAATAATTGGAGTCATAAAGAAGATCATTCCAGCATTGGCTACT
>PWKK01000027.1 GCA_003560665.1 Candidatus Nealsoniibacteriota bacterium | reverse complement strand
GGGTCGCCTCGAGACACCCAATCCCCAAAGGTCCGGAGTAGCCCTTGGGGAACGTGTCAAAAGTGATGCCTGATCCTAGCACAGAGGACGGTTGTCCAGCGCGCCGCGGAACCTATCTCGCCACACAACTCCAACCCCCGGGCGGTTGCCGTACAACACTCTGGTGAACCTATTACGTAAAGCAACGCCTTGAATCTCGGAAAATGCGTGACTGATGCAGAAAGGTGAAGGATTCGTCAGTTCAGTTTAGCTGGAACCTTGAACCAGATCTGCCCTTCATCTGTGTCGTACAGGTCAAAGAAGACTCCGTCGCCAAATCCCACGAGATGGGTTCCCTGGACATCGCACCCCTTGTCTTTGAGAAACATATAGGCCATTTCAGTTGCCTCAGGTGCGGTCAGAGCCTTGCGAAAGAAATACGCTGTCTCTTTAGACTTTCCGTCTCCCTCAGGGCTTGGCCGTCTTCTTCCGAACGCCGTATTGACAGTGGCGCCTCTGGTGAAGCAACGATTAACCAAGCCCTGGAGTTTTAGCAATACTGATCCATACTGATCCGACCGCTCATTGATGAAGATCATGCACAGAGAGCAATAACGCCTTATGCGGTCCAGAACCTCCTGATGAAATTCCTCGGGTGGATTCAATCGCCCGCTTCCCAGTACACCCATTGAAACCAACGCGTTACTGCCATAGTTCGGATGCACGAAGTCACACAAGAAGTCATATACTTCTTCGATGTCGGGAACTTCTTTCTGCAACACTTTTATGCAATCATTCACATGAAGCGCCTGCTCATGAGGCTCGCTCGTCGTTTTCGGGCTTTTTCCATGGTAAGCTCTATAGATAAACGTCTCTGCTTTTTCCAGAGCTTCGTGGATCTGTTTCTCCTGCCCCTGGCCGCTCAGCCGATTCTCCAGTTTTTCAAGCTCCTTGGCGATCGCCACCAACGCTGCCAGATGTTCAACGAGAGCACGCGCGTTGTTAGCTAAAGCTATCGGGTTCTTTGCGTCGATTGAGTGAATCAGCGCTTCCGCTATCAAATCAATCTTCCAAAAGCAAACGTGGAACAGGAAGAACCCCTTGTCTGTAACTTGAAACAGTCTTGAGGCGACCGACTTTAATGGCTCTTTTAGATGTCCTATGCTCGCGGATGCGGTTTCCCGCATATGCTCCATCGCTGCGTCATACTCACTAAATACGTCAAACCGTTGTTGTTTACGGCGATAGTCGTTTAAGAGTCTGATTGCCGCGTCAGTGGCATTGAATTCTTTTTTCGACTCAGTCATGCGTCCTCCGACTTTGACGTCCCATGCCTATGCAAAACCAATTGATCGACGGCTATCCGGCGCACATATCCATACGCTGCGGAGTATCCCTCTTTTTGTACGCTACCTCGATTTTCGGCCCCCATCCAGTGATTGAAACGACCTGGGCCGGTGCGGATTGGCCGCACCCGTAATCTTACGCGCCGCAGGAATCGGATGATGAGTTGGAGCGCCGATATTCCCGAGGAGACCGCTTCCGAACCGAAAACGGTCCTCGGTCACCGATGGCCGTGAGTCCGCTGAGGGTCGGTTCCGCCACGTCGTGGCTCACCGCGAACAAGGCCGATGGACCCGGCAGCCGCAGAACGTCGGCTTACCTCTGACTGCGCATCCCGTCAGCAGATTCAATTATGTCCGGCCAATCTGCCCCACCTTGGCCGCGAGTTCCCGTACAGTCGCGCGTTGCCCCTCGTTCAAGCTGCCTGTGCAGTGATACCCAAGGAGAACTCCGTTAGCGAGTGGCGCGTCCTGCCAACTGAGAAATGGCAGGATGCCAATCAAGTGTTCGATGACGTCACGGTCTAACATTGGGTCAGGGGCGCTCGGCAGTCGGCGGTTGGCCATGTTGGTCTGCATGATGTTCCTCTTTCTCTGAGAGTCCTTCAGTGAATCGTGGCCGTGATCGGTGAGCTCAAGGGGCCATCTGTCCATGTGTCGGCACATGAGCGGCAAAGTTGTAGTGTGTTCCGGCGGATGGATTGGCCTGCATCCAGGGCCGATGGTTCGCCGTGTGCGCATCGGATGGCTTGCTCTCCGCTGTCACCACGGATCGACTCGTCCGAACGAGCATGAACGACCGTTTTCTGGATGACTTCGTCGCTTCAGCAACGGGGTTGCCCGGATCCAACACGCGATCATGCGGAACTGGGGAAGAGGAGCTGGAATTGCGTCCCGTTCTGGCTACTTCTGCACAGGAGGATGGCACCCATGTCATCCGCCAGTCGCTTCACGATGCTCAGCCCCAGGCCACGCTGCTCCGACCCTTTAGTCGACGTCCCAGGGGAGAACAGGTTCGCCATGATCTCTTGTGGGAGCCCGGGGCCGTTATCCTCGACGACCAACTCCGTATAGCGACGACCACCGACGCTCACCGGGTGTTTCGTCGCAATACGAATGCGTCCCCCGCTCTTAAGAGCCTCGGCAGCATTCTTCAGCAGATTGGTGAGAATCTGCCGAATGGGGTCGGCGGCTTCGATTGTGGGCGGAACGTCGGGGCAAAGTTCCACTTCGATGGCGATTTTTCGCGCGGCCCCCATCGACGCCGAGAATAGGTCACTCCCCTGACGCACGACGGCGTTTAGCGATTCGCCGCGTAGCCCCAACTCGGTCGGAGGTTCGCTCATGCGCATCAGGATTCGGCCGACCCGTTCGATCTCTTCCCCGATGATGCCGATTTCCTGCTGCGCATCGTGTCGTTCTCCCAGTTTGATGCGCAGCATCGCCAGGTAGTTTTGAACGATGCTGAGGGGGTTGCTGGCCTCGTGAACCATTTCGCGGACGTACTGGTCCAGGTCGGTCGCCCCTGCGAGCCGAACGGGCGTCTCATGTGCGATCGTCGCTCTGGCGATCTGCAGCCCCAGAGTCTGAACAAACGCCGCCCTTTTTTCGATTCGTGGGAGCTCTCTGTAGGCAAGCCCTAGAACCAGCACCCCGAAGCTGGCTTCGCCTTTCGCCAATGGCTGGATCCAGAGCACCTCTGCCGAACAGATGCCAAAGATCTGCTGGTCGATGACCGAGAGCCCTTTCCGGTCTCGCTTGAGCGCTTGAATCGTGCGGCGGTTCATCAGCGCGTCCGTCACGAGACTGCGCCCCTCTTCCAGCCGCAGCACGAACGCTGGCTGTGTCTCGTCCCCTGTCCAGGCACGAAGGTAGGTGGCCCCCTCATCGATCAGAAACAGCAGCGATTTCTCAACCCCCAGAGTCAGAGAGACCACCTTCTGCACGGTGGAGGGGTTGATCTGCGGCCCAGCCTGAGCCAATTCCCCTTGCAAGTGTTCGAGTTGTTCCAGATCCTGGAGTCTTTGGCCCAGGGTGACCCGATCGTTGTCAGTGTGGCCTCCGACGCCCTCGCAACGAATATCGATCTGGAGAACGGTCGCGAGTTGGGCGATCTCCTCCCTGGCGTGGCGGTGCAACTCACGCGTCAATCCTTCGTCCAGCCCGAACAGTAGATCCGAAGCCTCCAGGGTCGGGCCCGACACCGGATCACTGCTGGCCATCGCGTGCGCCAGGTGGGCCAGCTTCACCAGATGATGAGCGTCGCGGATCTTGCGTGCTGGCTCGAGATGGAAACGGACGGCATCAACGAGAAACGGATCCAGATCCCAATCTTCCAGAAGGGCGACACCGGCTGCGACGTGGATCGGCCCCGGCTTCGAAACCTCGTCCAGACCTGTGTCGTCAAGCACTCCTTCCAGCAGTCGATCGTATTCGGATTCCACGGCGGTGAGCCGGACGAGGCGTCCGACATCAGTGAACAACCCGGCAAGGTAAGCGTCTTCCGGACGCCGGTAACCCGTGAGGACCGCCAGGGCTTTTCCAAGGCTGGCCGTGGTCAATGCCCTGCGCCAGATCTCGTTCAGGAACCTCTGTCTGCGCGGGCTGAACTGCTCGAACACCTGCTGCATGGCTGCCGTGATCACCAAAGTCTTGATGGCAGACAGCCCGAGCGTCCGGATGGCCTGTTCGACGGACTCGAAACGGGTGGATTCGCCAGGACTCGCGCGCGCCGCCGCGATAACGCGCGTGGTCAGGCCAATATCCTGTAGAACGATTCTTCCGAGCACACTCGGATCGGCGCTTTCGTCCTGCAGCACATCGAGGACGCGAACGAGCACTCGAGGAAGACTTGGAAGCGCGTCCATGATCCCCCCTGCCTAGGCGGCGATAGACTCCAACGTCCGCGGTCACTGACCAATACGCGGCCCCTCCGCCGACGCATCCGGCGATTGACACTCGACATCCGGATGACTGACTTGGAACAGCGCACCCCAAACGACCGTGCTCATGGGACCGATAGATCTCTCGATGCGGATATACCCGAAACTGCCATGACGACGCCAAAGCGATGGAGAGTAGGGAGCAAGGTTGTCTGCACGGTGTCGACACTACAGCAGATCGGGGTTACCTTAGCAATATATACAAAGATTAATATTTCCGGGCGCCGAATCCTTTTGCTGGAGGCGGTGTGCCGAGTTCATGGTGCAGCGACGATGAATTCAGGTCACGTTGCGGCAGTCCAGGCCACCCGTCTCGCCACCGACATCGAATCGCAAGAAACGGTGAACGTCACCTGGCTGAGCGCTTCCGGACACTCGCCGACGCGAGTTGACTGGCCGCTCTGGGTCGACTCGAGACCCTCATGGCAGGTGCAGCGGTCAGTCTTGTGGAGTGAGCGGCATCGACCGGCTTAGGGTGAGCAACCGGCGGACCTGCGGGGCTAGAGGACCTCGGCAATCACGACCCGGCCGCTCTGCCGCTCCAAGCGGATCAGCAGTGTCTCGCCCGCCCCCTTCTCGAGGATCCAAGTGCGCGGGGTGTCGACGAAACGCCGGTGATAACTGGTCCCAGGGCTGGATACCACCGTCTGACCATCGCCCCCCCGGCACCAGATGATCAGGGCACCCACCTGGTCGAGCTGCAGAGTGTAGGGGCCTGTGCACTCCCCCCGCCGGGACGGTGTGCGGTGCTCGACGATGTAGTGCGCGCCATTTGCAGCGCCGACGCGCGCCGCACCCGCCTT
>PWKK01000028.1 GCA_003560665.1 Candidatus Nealsoniibacteriota bacterium | reverse complement strand
TCTTCGCCGTAATAGTGAGGTTCGACTATGTCCGGTTCTCCATGTCTTTCAATCAACTCTTTTTTTGTCCATCCAAGATGGTCCAAGAGAGGATCTTTGTAAAAATCTTTGTCCTTCATTTCCTCCAATTCTTCCCTTCTTTCCTCTGAAACAACTTCTTCCTTATCTAAATCTATTTCTTCTCTTACTGTGAAATAAATAAAAAGCGAGAATAAGAAAATTATGGTAACTCCAAGAGTAATGTATTTTTTCTTGTCCATATTTTTTAAAATTATTATTTACAATAAGAAGACGTTTTCATTATACTAGATCTCAATAAAAAAACAATTTATTTTCCACAGGTTTTCCACAGGTTTTTCTCTTTTCCTCATCTTTATGGGGTTTTCCCCAATTTCCTTCTATATGCTATACTGCCTTTGATATAATTTATTTATTTTATGAAAAAAGAAAATCTTTGGAGAACGGCTCTTGCTCAAATTCAGTTAGATATTTCCGAGGCAAATTTTAATACCTGGTTTAAGGAAACAAACATCTCCACTCTTAAGAGAGATAAAGCTGTTGTTGCGGTTCCTAACGCTTTCGTGAAAGAGTGGATTCAGAGTAAATATCATAAAATAATTTTAAAATCTTTAAAAGATCTAAATAAAAGTATTAAAAGTGTAGATTATATTGTTAGTCATTCCACAACAACCCCCCAAGAAAATAAAGAGGATAAAAAGATAATCAATCAGATGGAGTTTCAGGAGATTGCAACAGACCACCAAACAGGGTTAAATCCTAAATACACTTTTGATAATTTTATAATAGGTCCTTTTAATGAACTTGCTCACGCTGCCGGATCAGCTGTTTCCGATAGCCCGGGGTCTATTTATAATCCCCTTTTTTTATACAGTAAAACCGGACTAGGAAAAACACACTTATTACAGGCTGTTGGGAATAAGATTAAGAATAATATAAAGAAGAAGAGAGTTTTTTATATCCCTGCTCAAAAATTCATATCGGAAATTATTTCTGCGATAAGAAATAATAAAATGGATGAGTTTAAATATCGCTATAAAGATATAGATGTTCTTATTATTGATGATATTCAGTTTTTATCAGGAAAAGAGAAAACACAGGAGGAGTTCTTTCACACCTTTAATGAATTGTATGAAAAAAACAAACAAATAATTCTTTCTTCTGATAGACACCCAAAATCAATCAGTGCATTAACCGACAGATTACGATCAAGGTTTGAAGGTGGCATGATCGCCGATATCGGTTATCCTGATACAGAAACAAGGGCTGCGATTTTAAAAACGAAAGCCCAAGAAAAAGACTTTTCCCTTGATGATGAAGTCTGTTATTATATCGCAGAAAATATACAAAAAAGTATTCGTGAACTAGAAGGTATTCTTAATAAATTAATTATCCAACAACAATTAACACAAAAAAGTATTGATATTAATACTACAAAAAAAATATTTGATGATATAAATCAATTATCAACTGTTTCTTTTACTTTTAATAAAATTTTAAAAACAGTAACTGATTTTTATGATGTTGGTGAAAGAGATGTTATGGGTTCTTCTCGAAAAAGGGAGGTTGTGAAATCAAGACAAGTGGTTATTTATTTTTTAAGAAAAGATTTAAACTACTCTTATTCTTATATTGCAAAAAAAATAGGTGGGAAAGATCACACAACCGTTATTTATTCTTATTCAAAAATAGAAAAGGAAATACAAAAAAACAACGAAATAAAAGAAGAGATTTCACACATAAAAGAGAATTTAATGTCTGTGTAAAAGTTGTGAAAAAGGGTGTGAAAAATTAAAGTAAAAATGTTGGAGAAAGTATAACCTAAAAAATACCTCTATTTTCCCCTCTTTTTTAAACCCCTTTTGAAGACTTTTTTCTTCATTTAATTAAACTTAAAATAAAAGTTATCAACAACTATTATTATCATAATAAATATAAATATATGAATATTAATATATTACAAAACAAATTAAAGGAAGGTTTAAATATTATTGGAAGAGGTTCTTCAAAATCAACATCCCTCCCGATATTAAAAAATGTTCTTTTAAAAACATATAATAATTTCTTAAATTTATCGGCAACTGATTTAGAGATAGGAATAAAATGGTGGACACCAGTAAAAGTTGATAAAGAAGGTGAGTTAACTGTTCCTTATAATTCTTTTTCCTCTTTTATAAATCTCCTCCCTAATAAAAAAATAAATTTAAATATTAAAAACAATAATCTTCTTATAAATTGTGAAGATTACAAAACACAGATAAACGGAATCAGTGCCAAAGAGTTCCCTATTATCCCTAAAATAAAGGAAAAAGAAAAAATAATCATTAATAGTTCTTTTTTAAGTGATAGCTTGTTGCAAATTATCGATATTCCATCCTTATCTAAAGTAAAGCCGGAAATATCAGGAATTCTTTTTTCCTTTAAGGAAAAGGAATTAAAATTAGTGGCAACAGATAGTTATCGATTAGCAGAAAAAAAGATATCTTTTAAAAAAAATAATAAAGATGATTTTTCATTTATTATTCCACAAAGAACAGCGAGGGAGGTTGTTAATATTTTTAAAGAAATAAACAAGGATGTAGAAATTATTTTTGGAGAAAATCAGATTCTTTTTAGAGTTAAAATAGAAGATACTAATGAGCCTTATATTGAACTCACATCTAAAGTTATTGAAGGAAATTATCCTGACTATGAAAGTATAATTCCTAAAAAAACAAAAACAAAAATAATACTAGATAAAGATGATTTCCTTAATAGGGTAAAAGCAGCAAGTGTTTTTACAAGTAAAGTCAATGAGATCAACTTAGTTTTTTCTCCCAATGAAGAAGAAGTAATAATCAAAAGTAATAATAAAGATTTAGGAAATTACGAAACGAAAATAAAAGGAAGAGCGGAGGGCGATGAATTAAATATTTCTTTTAATTACCGATTTCTTTTAGATGGATTAAATAACATAAAGAGCTCTGAAATTATATTTGAAGCAAGTGATGAAAACAGCCCGGGTGTCATAAAACCAGTGGGAAAGAGTGACTTCCTTTATGTAGTGATGCCGATTAAAAATTAGAGAGTTGTTTCAATAAAGGATCTCCAAAGAGGGGCAGCGACGGTTACTCCCGGGGCGTTAAACATTGAACTATTATCATTATTTCCAACCCAAACTCCTACTACTATATCAGAGCTGTAACCTACGGTCCACGCATCTCTAAAATTTTGCGTGCTACCGGTTTTCACCGCAACTTTGTGATTGGGGAAATAAAGTGGAGAGTTCCAACCAAAAACAGGGGCACGAGCATTGTTATCTGATAGTATATCAGTAATATCTTTCGCTACTTGTGGTTGTAAAACTCGACGAGAAGTACTTTTATTTTCTTCTATTACCTGGCCATCTTTATTTATAATTTTCAAAATAGAAACAGGATTATTTCTATAACCATCGGTTGCAAAAACACCGTAAGCGGATGTTACTTCTAATAACTTTACATCGCCACCTCCCAAGACGAGAGGTAGTCCGTAAAAATCATGGGAGTGGGCAAGGTTAATGCCGAATTTTCTTGCATTTTCTACACTCTCTCTTAGTCCGGCCATATCCTTTAAAACTTTAACTGAAGGGACGTTTAATGATTGTGCGAGTGCTTCTCTTAAAGTAACTTCACCCCTGAATAAACCATCGTAGTTTCTTGGAATATAAGGATTTTGGGGGGTTCCAAAGTTTGTCATTTCGTCTAAAACTATATCTTCTGGGCGGTAACCCTTTTCAAATGCGGTAGCATAAACAAAGGGTTTGAAAGCCGATCCCGGTTGTCTATTTCTGGTGGTTACATTTGTAAAAGGATCAAATTTACAGTTAACTCCCGGGGAACATCCCTCAGGAAGGGGCTCTCTAAAGTAATCAGCGGAGCCCACAAGAGCTAAAATCTCTCCTGTGTGAGGATCAATAACAACCATTGCTGCGTTATAAGCGTTGTGATGGTAGTTGTTTGCCACTCTTGCCTTTATTAAATCTTCAGCCCTTTTTTGCATTTCAAAATCGATAGTAGTGTAAACACTAAGCCCTTCTTCTTCTAAAAATGAACTACCATACTGGTCTTCTAAACGACTCTTAATTTGCATTACAAAATGAGGAGCTCTTAGAAAGGTTCGAGAAATATGGAAGGATAGCTCTTCTTCTTTTGCCTCTTCTAACTCTTCTTCGTTTATTAATCCAAGAGAAAACATTCTATTTAAAAGACGATCTTTTCTATTCATTAATTCTTCTAAATTATCGCCGTAAGGAGAAAAATAACTGGGGGCGGGAATAAGAGAAACAAGAGTTGATGATTCGGCAAGAGATAGCTCTTCTGCAGATTTGTTAAAATATGTTTGAGCTGCTGACTCTATTCCATAAGAGTTTGACCCAAAAGGAATTTGGTTGAGGTAAAATTCAAGAATTTCATCTTTTGAATATCTTCTTTCCAGCTCTAAAGTAAGAATTATTTCTCTTACCTTTCTCATGATGACTCTTTCGGGAGTAAGGAGTGCGGAGCGGACGAACTGTTGTGATATCGTTGATCCCCCAGCAACAGTTCTTCCTGCTTGTAAATTAACGAGAAATGATCTCATAATTCCTTGAATGTCGATACCGATATGTTCGTAAAAATTGGCATCCTCAGCAACTAAAAGAGCGTCGATAAAATGTTGTGGGACATTTTCGGAACTTATTATATTTCTTTTTTCCTCCCCATAAATCGTATAAAGAACGTTTTCTCCGGTCCGGTCATATATTTTTGTGGGTTCGGTAATCGGACGATCGGTATATCTTTCCGGTCGAGGAAGATCACGAGCAAAGTAAATAAAGAGAGAAAAAACAAAAAGGAGCCCTACAAGGATAAGGATAACAGAGACGTAAAAAATACCGATAATTATTCTTTTTATTTTTTCTTTCTTTTTCTTTTTCATGTTTCTTATTCTAACTCAATCTTTTAAAATTAGAAAGCAGAAGTGTTTTTTATGAGGCCGCAGATTGCCACTCCGAGGGCGTCGGCTGCATCCTTGGATTTTGGTTTCTCATTCAATTTAAGAGTAACCTTAATCATTTCTTGAACTTGTTTTTTTTCCGCTCGACCATAACCGGTGATTGTCATTTTAACTTCCAAAGGGGTGAACTCGTAAACAGATATTTTAGCCTTTTCCGCAGTGAGCATTACGACCCCCTTGGCCTGACTTACGGGAAGGGCGGTTTTTAAATTTTTGAAAAAATAAACATTTTCAACAGCTAAGAAATCGGGGGAGTATTTTTTTATTATCAAGGAAACAGCTTTGTGTAAAGTATGAAGACGAGAAGAGGGAGAGTCTTTTTTGTCTGTTTTTATCACTCCGTATTCTAAACAAAAGAAATCATTGCCATCCTTTTTAACAACTCCGAAACCGGTAGTTGCGGTTCCTGGATCTATTCCGATTGCAATCATGTATTTGTATAAATATTTTCTACGGACTCACATCCGCGAAGCTCTTCTAATAAAGCTTTGTAAAGATTTTTTTTCGGGCTGATGGTTATTTTTGCTCTCCACCCCGGACGAGAAGAAGAAATCTTGATTCTCTTTTCCAAAAGAAATCTTTTTATTTTTTCAAGATTATCAGGAGAAGTATAAAGAAAAGAGGTGTCACTCGTTTCATCTATATCTTCTCCCCCCGCTTCAATCAACTCAAGGGATGTTTTTTCAGTAATTTCTTTTTTTTCTACTTCGATAACTCCTTTTGGTGAAAAAAGCCATTTTACGGATCCGGGATCAGCAAGCTTTCCGCTGTGTTTTTTTAATGAATCTTTTATTTCTCCGAGAGTGCGGTTTTTATTGTCGGTAGAGCCTTCAATGATTATTGCAACATCTTCCGGACCATACGCCTCAAAGAAAAAGGATTTTAATTCTCCCTCTTCTCCTTCTCCCGCACCTCTTTTTATGGCTCGCTCAACATTCTCTTTTGGCATATCCGCCTCTTTTGCTTTTTCCATGGCGGTGCGTAGAGTAGGATTTGAAGAGGGATCCTTTCCCCCCTCCCTTACGGCGGAAATAATAAGGCGAGAGATCCTCGAAAAGACAGCAGCTCTTTTTTTATCTCCTGCCTCCTTTTTTCTTTTTACATTTTTTGCGTGGCTGTGTCCTGCCATTTTTTTAACAATAAAATAATAGTTGCCATTACTAAAGATAGGAAAAAAGAGGTAAAAAAGTAATTTTTACTATCACTCTCTTCTTTTTCAGTATAGAAATCTTCTATTTGCAACGGAGATGATGGGGGAGGATAAAGAGAAAAATCAACAGAGTTGTCTTTTTTTATACTATAATTCCCGTTAGTTTTCAACCTTTTTATAACTTGTCCTTTTTCTGGATTTTCTAAGGGCCTTCCCAAGAAGTACTGATTATCTCCATCCCCCCAGGCAACAGCATCAATTAAATCTCTTTCCTTGTTAAAAAGAGCAACACTGTTGTTATAAGAAAGATACTGAGTAGAAAAAACATCAGCTTCTACTTTTTCGGGAAAATTTTTATCTCTTGAGCTGGCCCAGATAAAATAGTTTCTACTCTCGATAATGCTTCCTTCGGGGAAAACTCTTACCGAAGAATCTGTTCCGGTGGAAGTCTTTTTACGCAAGTTGTATCCTGAAATGTCGATATCGTCATCGAGAGAGTTGTGGATTTTTATATAACACTCATCGGCCTTTTCTCCCTCAACCTGAACTTCAGTTATAATCAACCCATCGACAAAAGCTGGAACGAAAAATAAAATAAAAAAAAGAGTAAAACGCATAAGACAATTTTTAGCAAAATCAAATTTTTCTTCTTTTGTCGATATATTTTCTTGCTTTTTCCGTAGCAACCCTCCCCCGAGGGGTTCTTTGAATAAAGCCAGATTGTAGAAGGTACGGTTCGTATATTTCAATAATTGTTTCTTCTTCTTCCGAGGACGCGATAGCAAGTGATTGAAGTCCGGCCGGACCTCCGTTAAAGCGAGAAAGAAGAACTTGTAAAATTTTTCTATCGCCGGATTCAAGGCCTGCTTCGTCAATGTCTAAAAAAGAAAGAGCCTCTTCTGCTTCTTTTTTCTTAATGACATTGCTTCCTTTTACTTCCGAAAAATCGCGCACTCTTTTTAACAAACGGTTTGCTACACGTGGATTGAAGCGAGAACGGGATGCAATTGTTGTGATTGAGTCTTGCTCCATTCTCAGCCCCAAGAGAGAGGCAGATCTTTTAATTATCTGCTCAATCTCTTTAGTGGTATAAGAATCGAGTCGAAAAGTGGCACCAAAACGACTTCTTAAAGGAGAAGAAAGAAGGGCGAGACGCGTTGTTGCGCCGATAAGGGTGAAACGAGGTATTTTTAAGTTCATTGTTCGTGCCATAGGACCTTTCCCAATGATAAGATTTAGGCGGAACTCTTCCATTGCGGGGTAAATTATTTCTTCGCAAGTTCTGTTCATTCGGTGGATTTCATCGATAAAAAGAACATCTCCCTCTCTTAAATTAGTAAGAATTGCCGCCAGGTCACCACTTTTTTTAATCGACGGACCCGCTATTGTGCGGATTCCCACTTTCATTTCTTTTGCGACTAAATAAGAAAGAGTTGTTTTTCCAAGTCCCGAGTTTCCGTAAAACAAAAGGTGTTCAATGCAAGGATCTTTTCTTCGCTTTGCCGCTTCCACAATAACACGGATGTTTTTTTTGATATTTGTCTGGCCGATGTAATCTTTAAATGACTGAGGTCTCAATGCAAGATCCAAGGTTTTATCCTCTTCCGTGAAAATAGGCGAAACTTTTTTCTTTTTTTTCATATTGGAATCTATGTCACACGGTTGATTTCTTCTAATGTTGTTTTTCCTTCCAGTAACTTTATAATCCCATCTTGCCGCATGGTGACCATCCCCTTTTCGATCGCCTTTTTTCTTATTTCCGCGGTAGAGGGTGAAGAGGAAAGAAAATCTTCCATCTCTTCATCTAAAAGGAAGGCTTCAAATATTCCCACCCTTCCTTTGTAGCCCGTAAAGCTACACTCCTTACAACCCACGACCTGGGGGAAGTTGATAGAGGAGGGAAGGGAAAAGACTTCTTCTTTAACCGCTTCCATCTCTTTTTTTATTTCTTCAACCAAAGAAGAATCGGGTTGTTCCAGCTTTGTACAAGCAGAACAAACGGTTCGTACTAATCGTTGAGCGATAACCATATTTATTGCCGGGGAAATACTAGCCATCTGCTCTCCTAGAGATGTGAGCCGGGATATTGCTCCAGGAGCATCATTTGTGTGCAGTGTTGAGAAAACAAGGTGACCCGTAAGAGCAGCCTGCATGCCTATCTGGGTTGTTTCAAGGTCTCTTATTTCACCGACAAGAATTACATCCGGGTCTTGACGAACAATAGCCCTTAATCCGTTTGCAAAGTCATACCCTCTTTCAGGGTTTACCTCGGTTTGTGATATTCCTCCCAGATGGTACTCTACCGGATCTTCAATAGTAATTATTTTCACTCCGGGCTTATTAATGGTTTTCAGGAAAGCGTAAAGTGTAGTCGTCTTACCCGAACCGGTGGGTCCGGTAACAATCACCATTCCGTTTGGTTTCTCTATTTCCTGCTTAAAGATACGGAAAAGGTCTTTTCTTAAGCCTAAATCCTCAAGAACAATTAATTTTCTCGGATCAAGAAGTCTTAACACAATAGTTTCTCCGTGCTCTGAGGGGAGAGCGGACATTCTTATCTCGATTTCGAGAGGGTCGTCTCGGAAAGGGACAGAAACGGTAAATCTTCCGTCTTGAGGCCGGTCTTCTACATTAAGCTTCACTTTTGAAATTAATTTAATCCTTGAAGTAAGACGGCGAGCAGTATTCTTTTCCAGAGTGATTACATCGTGAAGAATGCCATCTAATCTCATTCTCATTTTTGTGCCCTCCTCTTCCGGCTCAATATGAATATCCGAAGATCCGGCAAACAAACCACCGGCCATAATAATCTCTAGAGTTTTTGAAATATCTTTTTCAAAAGAACCTTTTATTTTTTGATTTATTGCGGGGATGTTGTTTAGGTCTCTTTCTCCATCTTTAATGATTTCAAGAGGAATTCTGACCTCGCCCATTATATTATTGGAATTTTCCAGCATAAAGGGTAATATGTAATATAAAAATTGTGAATAACCGAGCAAGAAATGTATTGTATTTTTACCTTAATTTAAGCTTTTAGTCAATTTAAAGATTAGAGATAAAAAGAGCGCAAATAAAGCACCAATGAAGAAAGAAAAAAACATCATAACAGCTTCTCCAGCAGAAACAAAAAAAATAGGGAAAAAGTTCGGAAGAAAAGCTCTTTCGAGAAAGGAAACATTTTTTCTTGCTCTATATGGTAATTTAGGAAGTGGGAAGACAACCTTTCTTAAGGGATTTGCAGAGGGAATCGGAGTGAAAGAAGAAGTGACCAGCCCAACATTTTTAATATACAAAAAATACAAGGCGGAAGACGAGAAAAACTTTTACCACTTTGATGCATATAGAATAGAGGGAAAGGATCTGGCTCTCTTGGGCTTTGAAAAGATAGTTGAGGAGCCGAAAAATATTATTGCCACAGAGTGGAGCGAAAATATTGAGGAAAAGATTCCTCAGAAAGCTGTAAAAATCTTCTTTTCTTTTTTAAGCCTGAAAAAGAGAAGGTTGATAGTGGAAGACGATGGTGGTATAATGAACGGCAGTTTTCTTTGATTAGGGGCCGTTGGCGCAGCTGGGAGCGCGCCTCCATGGCATGGAGGAGGTCACCGGTTCAATCCCGGTACGGTCCACCGTCAAAAAAATTGTGAGAAGAGGAGCCATAAGAAAAGACTAAAGAAAGAGGAGAGGTCGGATAATTGGCCATTCCGCCGATCTCGAAAATCGGTGACCGAGAGGTCGTGTGGGTTCGAGTCCCACCCTCTCCGCTGTTTAATGAGGGTGCTTTTCTGTCATTGAAAAAGATTTATTTCAAAAACAGATATGTTTAATTTAAAAAAGAAAAAAAACGAAAAAATACCGAAAAACATCGATGAGGTAATCAGGGAGATAGAGCTTGTTAAAAGTGAGAACGAAAAACTAAAAAGAGAGTTGGTGAGAATTAAAAAAGAACAAGAGCTTTGCCTGCAGAAGGTAAGAATGATAAGATTCAATCCGTTTCAAACAGAGGGAGGAAACCAAAGCTTCTCAGTTGCTTTTTTAGACAAAAAAGGTGATGGAGTTGCCGTTACAAGCCTTTATACAAAAGATGGAAACAGGGTGTATGGGAAACCGATCAAAGATGGAAAGTCAGAGTATTCTCTTTCGCAGGAAGAAGAAAAAGTGATAAAAGAAGCATTGAAATCTGAACGCTAAAGCAAAAGAATACAGGTTTCACTTTTCAAAATTAAGTTATATGAAAAATAAAGAAAAAAAACAGGGGAATGTTTCACGGCCACCGGTTGTTGTTATACTAGGACATGTTGATCACGGAAAAAGCTCTCTTCTTGAGGCGATCAAAGATTTAAAAATTACAGAAAAAGAAGCAGGAGGGATTACTCAACACATCGGAGCTTATGTTGCTTCTCACAAAGGGAAAGAAGTTACTTTTGTCGATACTCCCGGGCACGAAGCTTTTTTTGCCATGAGGTCGCGAGGGACAAAACTTGCTGACATCGGGATCCTTGTTGTTGCCGCAGACGAAAGCATTAAAGAACAAACAAAAGAGGCCATCAATCATTTAAAAGAAGCAGAAATGCCTTTTCTTGTAGCGATCAATAAGATAGATAAAAAAAACATCGATATTGAAAAAGTAAAAGAAGACCTTTCCAAGGAAGATGTGTTTGTAGAGTCTTATGGAGGAAACGTTCCTTCGGTAAATGTTTCGGCAAAAGAAAAAAAGGGAATTGAAGATCTTTTAGAGATGATTCTTCTTCTTGCGGAAATAGAACAAGTAACGGACAAGAAGGCAGATTGTACTAGCGGAGTTGTTGTTGAAACCCAACGAGATGCAAAAAAGGGGGTAATAGCAACTTTTTTAGTTAAAAGTGGGATGTTAAAAAAAGGAGACTCTGTTGCAACAAGAGGGTCTTATGGAAAAGTGAGAAAGATGGAAAACTTTCTCGGAGAAGATGTAGATGAGGCGAGACCATCTACGCCCGTAAGAATTACAGGGCCGAAAGGATGCCCCGACGCCGGAGAAGAGTTTTTTGTTTTCGAAAAACTTGAGGAGGCAAAAAAGTTTGCAGAAAAGGGTGGAGAGAAAAAAGAAGAGAAAGAGTCGTCCCCGAGCGAGAAAACACTCAACATTATTATTAAGGCTGACGTGGCAGGCTCTCTTGAGGCGATTGAAAGTTCACTGGAAAAGATTCCTCAAGATGATGTGAAGATAAGGGTGTTGAAAGCGGAAATCGGAAACGTAACAGAATCGGACATAGAGTGCTCCAAGACGATGAATGCAAGAATATTTACCTTTCGAACTAAAACCGAAAAAGGAACACAAAAAACGGCGCTAAGAGAGGGCGTCGATATAAAAGAATTTGATATTATCTATGAGCTTATCGAAGAAGTAAGAAAAAGTGCTCAAGAGATGTTGGGAGACGAGATAGTAAGAACGGAAATTGGAAAAGTAAAGGTTCTTGCTATTTTTCGCACCCAAAAGAATAGACAGATAATTGGTGGAAGAGTGACAAAAGGTGAGGTAAAAAAAGGAGGAGAAGTTGAGGTTTGGAGAGGAAAAGAAAAAATTACAGAAGGGAAATTAATAAACATCAAAAAAGAAGAAAAAGACGTCGAAAGGATTTTGGAAAACGAAGAGTTTGGAATGCTTCTAGAGAGCAAGGAAAGGGTGGAAGAAGGAGATGTTCTCGTTCCTTATAAAGAAGAGAAAGTAAAAAGAAAACTGTAAAAGAAGTTATGGCCACGTAGCCAAGTGGTAAGGCGGAGGTCTGCAAAACCTCTATTCGGGAGTTCGATTCTCCCCGTGGCCTCACAAGAGAGGGCCATGATTTTGCATCAAAGCCGGGGTGATGGAACAGGTAGACATTGGAGGCTTAAAACTTCCTGCCCGAAAGGGCGTGTGGGTTCGAGTCCCACCCCCGGCACATTTAGATTGTGAAAGCGAAGAGGAAAAGATAGCCTATAAAAAAAACAGGGATTTAATCCCTGTTTTTTTTGTAGCGATGATTCTTCTCTTAATTGATAATCTCGATGAAAGCCTTTTGGCTTCCAAAATTGAACGCCTCTTGCCTGGAAGAAACCAGAATGTCAACAGTATTGACAAAGCTGGCGCCCATCCTGTCTTCAACAACAAAAACTTTTTTACCGTAGAGTGAAGGAATTCTTATTTCCGTTCCGAACGGCAGAAAGTTTGCCGCAACAATACCTTCTCTTGCATTAGAACCAGAGGCGGTTATTCTCGGATCTCCAGAGAAACACATGCCTTCTGTAGCGTTGGGATCAAGAGGCGCGTAGGCGGTTAACCGCACCCAAATTTTCTTTGTTTCTTCTTTCTCTTCTTCTTTCACCGATAAAACTTGCGGCTTGTGATATACCGGGGGCGATTTTGTAAGTAGTGTATTTTCGTTGTAAAGAGCTATCTCTTCGCTTTCTGCATCTTCTTTTAATTCGCTTTCTATTGGAGCTAAGATAGATAATTCTTTCTCGCCTTCTTTTGGCAGTGCCTCTCCCTCAGAAAAAATAAAGAGAAGAGAGAGAGAAACAATCAAGACTGAAAAGAAGGCGATGTTAAGACTACCATCATCCAGCGAACTGCTTTGTTTAGACATAACAGCTATATATTTTCAACAGAAGATAAAATTCTGTTGAGATTGTATTAATTTCGTTTACTTAGTAAATAAAAAACTCCCTTTTCCGAGGGAGGTTGCTCCATCTTATCACAGTAAGCAAAATTAGTCAAGGATTTTTTGTGATTTTGAGCGGGTGAGCGGAGTTGAACCGCCATCTCGTCCTTGGCAAGGACGTGTAATAGCCACTATACCACACCCGCATAAATGGTGCCGCGAGTCGGAATTGAACCGACGACTTTCTCTTTTTCAGAGAGACGCTCTACCACTGAGCTACCGCGGCGCCCGTTTATTTATTTTCGGGGTGGACGGTGCAGGACTCGAACCTGCAACCCCCTCGATGTAAGCGAGATGCTCTGCCAATTGAGCTAACCGTCCTCGGTCTTGTGCGCGGGAGAGGACTCGAACCTCCAAGCCCTAAACGGGCACTACGACCTCAACGTAGCGTGTCTACCAAGTTCCACCACCCGCGCAAAAGAAAGAAATTACTTGATTTTCTTTCTGGCCACCTTCTTTGTTTTCTCTCGAATGTAGTAAATTTTTCTTTTTCTTGTCTTTCCTTCTTTCACCACTTCTACCTTTTCAATGGTTGGAGAGTGAAGAGGAAAAATCTTTTCTACTCCCACCTTATCAATAACCTTTCTTAAGGTAACTGTTCCCGAAAGGCCTTTTCCGTGTTTTTTGGCGACAACAAGTCCTTCAAAAGATTGGGTTTTTCCGTTTATCTTTTGAGTGACTTTAACAGTGTTTCCCGTTTTTAAACTTGGAAAAACTTTTTTTTCTTGCGCTTTTTTGAATTCATCCAATTTAACAGACATATTTATTTAGCTTATGGTAATTGATTTAAAATTTTTTCTAAGTCATCCGGAAGCGGTGCTGAAAATATTTTTTTCTCTCCTCCGGGAACAGTGATTTTAATTGATTTTGCGTGAAGAAATTGCCTTTCTAATCCTTCAGGATCCTTTTGATCTTTGAAGCGATAAAGCTTGTCTCCCGCAATCGGGTGTCCGAGGAAAGAGAGGTGGCATCTTATCTGATGCTTTCTCCCGGTCTTCGGTATAACTTCTAAAAGAGAGTGTTCCTGAAATCTCTTAATTACCCTAAAAAAAGTAACAGCCTTTCTTTTTCCCGAGACCCCCTCGTATGCTTTTTGTTTTCTTCTGTCTTTCGGTGAACGAGTCATGAAAGTGCAAACTTCACCCTCATCTTCTCTTAATGCCTTAAAGACGAGAGTAATATACCTTTTTTCTGCTTTTTGTTCAAGTAGCTGGCCCTGCAAAAAGGAAAGTGCTTTTTCGTTTTTGGCAAAAAGTACAACCCCGGAGGTGTCTTTATCTACTCTGTGGACAGCGCCGTTTCTTTCTCCCCCAACACCATTAATTTCTGGAAATTTAACAGCGAGAAGAAGAGAAAGAGATATGTTTTTTTGATCGTTTTCTGATTGGCGAAAAACAATCACTCCCGGAGGCTTGTTTACCGCGATAACATCTTTACTCTCGTATATTATTTCAGTCATGTTTCTTGAGTTTTGTTTAAGGTGTGGTGGGCGCGCCCCGACTTGAACGGGGGACCTTCTGCGTGTCGAGCAGACGCTCTGGCCAACTGAGCTACGCGCCCGGACAACTATTTGTTTCTTTCAATACTACCCTATAATGAAAAAGACCAGCTCTGTGCGCGTGGATGGACTCGAACCATCGACCTCAGACTTATAAGATCTGCGCTCTCACCAGCTGAGCTACACGCGCATAAGTGAGGGATATTATAACACAAAAAAGAGAGATTTACTACTTTTTTGGAGGTTTTTTAGTATCTCTTTTTCCGATAATCTTTTCGTACTCTTTCCTTTCAAGGGTTTCTTTTTCTATCAATGTTTCCGCCACTTTGATTAAAATTTTCTTTCTTTTTTTAATAATTGATTCTGCGGTCTTTACAGCTTCTTCTATAAAAGAAGCTATTTCGTGATCTATCTTTGAAGCGGTTTCTTCAGAATAATTTTTTTCTTCAAAGGCCTCTCTTCCCAGAAAGACGTGCTCTTTCTCTCCCTTAAAATGAATTGGACCCAAAGAGGACATTCCAAACTCTTTAACCAGTTTGCGTGCATAACTGGAAGCTCTTTCAAGATCGTTAACCGCTCCGGTGGAAACTTCTCCGAAGATTATTTTTTCTGTTGTGTAACCCCCCAAGAGAACAGCTATTTCCGAAAGAAACTCGGATTTTCTTTTTATCCTGCTTTCTTCAGAAGGAATCTTAATTGTGTACCCTCCTGCTTGTCCTCGAGCAACAATAGATATTTTTCGGACTGGTTCTGCGTCGGGAAGAAAGGAAGAAACCACGGCATGACCTGCTTCGTGGTATGCTCCGAGTTCTTTTTCTTTAGGACTCATTGCATAACTTTTTCTTTCCGGTCCCAAAAGAACTTTTTCAATTGCTTCTAAAAACTCACTTTGGCCTATCTTTGTTTTATGTTTCCTTGCAGCAAGAATAGCCGCCTCGTTGGCCAGATTGGAGAGATCCGCCCCTGAAAAACCGGGTGTTCTTTCTGCCACCTCTTTTAGATCTACTCCTGGCTCGAGAGGCTTTCCTATAGTGTGTATCTTTAAAACACTTTTTCGTGATTTTTTGTCGGGAAGATCAAGAATTATTTTACGGTCAAAGCGTCCTGGACGAAGAAGTGCGGAGTCTAAGACATCGGGGCGGTTGGTGCTGGCAAGAACTACTATCTGTGCATCTTGAGAAAAACCGTCCATTTCTGAAAGTATTTGATTTAAAGTTTGTTCTCTCTCATCATGTCCTCCTCCGAGTCCTGTGCCCCTGGATCTGCCAATTGCGTCCAGTTCGTCGATGTAAATAATACAGGGCTGTTTTTTCTTTGCATTGGAGAAAAGATCTCTTACTCTTCCCGATCCAACTCCGACAAAAAGCTCTATAAATTCCGAGCCGGAAATTTCAAAAAAGGGAACGTTTGCCTCTCCGGCAATCGCTCTAGCCATGAGCGTTTTCCCTGTTCCGGGGCTTCCGGTAAGAAGAATTCCTTTTGGTATGCGAGCACCTAGCTTTAAAAAGCGTGCAGGTTCTTTTAAAAACTCAACAATCTCTTTAAGCTCTTCTTTCGACTCGTCTAATCCCGCTACATCGGCAAAGGTAACACCGGACTTAGGAGATCCCTCTTCTCCAAAGACTCGTGCCTTTGCCTTTGAAAAATCAAGTGCTTGCATCGCCCCCCCTTTTGCCTGCTTAAATATAGAACTGAAGATAAAAAGAAGAAAAAGAAGAGGAAGAGCGATAATCATCAACGTTAAAACAAAAGACCAGTCTTGTTCTTCTTGAAAGTCGATACCAATCTCTCTTATTTTTTCTTCTTCCGCTCCCCAGTTTTTAAGGGACTCAAAGACTGCAACGTCTGGCTCTCTCTTTGCAACAGCGACACTTTCGTCTTTAAACAAAACATCGATATTTAAACCGGTAACGACAATCTCTTCCACTTCTTCTTCATTGATGGAGCTTGCCAAATTATTGAGGCTGATTTTTTCCACTTCTTGAAAAGAATCGGAAGCAATAATTCCAAACAAAACAACCACTGCAAAGAGTAGTAGAATAAAGGAGAGGACGTTGGCACTAAAGTTTTTTGTTATTTTTTTCATCAAACAGATAGTATCATAAAAGTTGATAATTTTAAAGGACCAAGCAGGAAACAGACTTGGAATAACTATATTTCGTTTTCAGTGGATATCCTTTATTCGGGAGCTAAAAGGAATTATTACTCGGCAAGGAAATGAATTATCCCGTGTATCTATTACTTACAGAGAGCACAATATTCCCTGTATAATCGACCCTTTATTTTGTTGTGAGTTAGTCTGAGCAACACTTTACTTGCCTCGATTCAAAAAAGCAAATATTTTTGGGAAATGTGGGTAAAAGTGAGGCGATTTAGAAAGCAAACAATATCTTTTTTTAAAAAAATTCTGAAAATTGCTGATGCGGATAAGTCCCTTACAGGCATTGTCTCCTCGGGAGGACTTGAACCCCCATCTTTTCCTTAGGAGGGAATTGCTCTATCCTGTTGAGCTACGAGGAGGTTGTAAAGTGGGTGCCCGACGAGAATCGAACTCGCGACATTCGGACCACAACCGAAAGCTTTACCACTAAGCTACGGGCACCATTTTGTCTCTCCGGCAGGACTCGAACCTGCAACCTACTGCTTAGAAGGCAGTCGCTCTATCCAGTTGAGCTACGGAGAGGGCTCTTTTTGCTCCTCATATTATAATAGTAAAGCAAAAAGCGGTCAAATAGGTCTAGGGGGATTTGTTTCCAAAAAAAATTGAAGAGGACGGACCTCTCCAACCTTCTTTTTTAACAGGTAAAGGTGTTACTCTTTTGCCAGTCTTAAGCTAAGGCGGTGGTCGGGAGCGCTAATAGAAAGAATTTTAAAATCGTAGTTTTTTCCGATTTCCAAGGATTCTTCCATCTTTTCACGAGTTTGAAATTCAGAAATATGGCAAAGACCTTGAATGCCCTCTTCAATCTCGACAAAAGCTCCAAAAGAAATAAATTTTGACACAACACCCCGGATAACATCTCCTTCTTTATACTTTTTCTGAACCTCTTTCCAGGGATCTTTCTTCAGGGATTTTAAAGAAAGAAAGACCTTTCCATCTGTGATTTTTATTATCTCTGCCTTTATCTTTTCCCCTTCTTTTAGCACGTTGTGAGGATTTTCCACCAAACTCCAATCCATTTCCGAGATGTGAATAAGTCCCTCTACGCCATCTCCAAAGCGAATGAAAGCACCAAAATCAACAATTCCCGTTACCTCTCCCTCAACAACATCTCCCTCTTTGTAGGTGTCGAGAGATATCTGTTTTTCTTCTTTTTCTTTTGCCTTTTCCGAGAGGATTATCTTTTCCCCTTCTTTTGATATATCAAGAATACGAACACTTATTTCTTTTCCGATAAATTTTTGTAGTTCTTTCAATATTCTTGAAGAGTCCCCTCCCTCTACGCGAGGATAATTTTCTGAAGAAAGCTGAGAAGACGGAATAAACGAAGGAATGCCAGAAATTTTTGTAAGAAGACCTCCTTTGTTTGCCCCTTCTATCTTAACGGTAATCGTTTCTCCTTCTTCTTTGGTTTTTTCAAGAACATCCCACGCCATGTCTTTTTTTGCCTGTATTCTTGAGCACTCGACATATCCATCTTCAGAATCCAAAGAAATGATTTTTATCTGGACGATATCTCCGTCCTTTGAATCCTTAAGTTCGTCTTTGGTAAGTTGAAACTCACGCCCGTATATAATTCCGGTTCCAAAAGGACCAAGATCAATAAATGCTGACGCGCGCCCCTTTCCCACTATCTTTCCCTCGACAATATCTCCCTCTTTGGGGATCTCCAGTAAGTTTTTTTCTTTTAGTTGTTGTTTCATAGCCTCCCCATTTTACACAATTTCTTGATTTTTTCAAGAGGAGTGGTAAAATGCAAACAGAAAAACGCTTTTTAGTTTAATTTATGAACATAATCTGGTACGGACAATCATGTTTCCGTGTTGTTTTTCAGGGGCAAAAAAAATCAAAACAATCAACGGTTTTGGTGATTGACCCATACGACGAAAACACGGGATTAAAACCGCCCAAAAACGAGGCGGACATTATTTTGATTACGCACAATCACGCGGATCATAATAATAAAAAAATAGCCCAAAAAAACAGTTTTGTAATCGAATCTCCCGGAGAGTACGAGATGCACGATATTTTTATTCAAGGTATCTTTTCTTTTCACGACAAAAAAAAAGGCGAAGAGCGTGGGGTGAATACGATATACACCATTGAAGCAGAAGAGATGAGGATGTGTCACATGGGGGATTTTGGGCAAGAAGAATTAACGGATGAACAGTTAAGGCAGATCGGGGAAGTCGATGTGCTTATGATTCCGGTTGGTGGAGTCTATACGGTAGACGCGAAAGAAGCGACGAAAGTAATATCTCAAATCGAGCCACGAATAGTCATTCCGATGCACTACAAAATACCGGGATTAAAGATAAAGCTGGACGATTTAAGCCCATTCTTAAAAGCAATAGGGGAAAAGAAGGCCACAACAGAGGAAAAACTTACCGTGCAGAAGAAAAACCTTCCCGACGGGGAAATGAGAGTTGTGCCTCTTATTTCTCAATCAAAGCCCTTAAAGTAAAAAATGAAAAAAACTTTTCTTGACAAACGAAAAACACTTTTTTATTTTTTGGTGGTTTTTGCAGGAGTGACATTAATTTCCATACAGTTTTTTGCGACAAAAAGAAAGATGGAAAGAGCTGATTTCAGCTTTTTCCCCTCATCGCAAACAGAGAAAACAACAGAAGGAATAAAAGAGGGAGGTGATGTAATAAGAGAAATGTATCAGAGCGCGAAAGAGGAGATAACAAGCTCCTGGGAAATAGACGAAGAAATGATTGAGCAGTTGGAAGAAGAGGAAAAAGAAAAATTAATAAAAGAGAAAAATGGCGAAGAAGAACAACAAAAATAAAAAAGAAGGAGACGAAAAGAAAAAAGAAATCGGAGCAGATATTGGTTATGTAAAAGAAAGAAACATTACTCAAGAGATGCAAGACTCCTATATTGATTATGCGATGTCTGTTATCGTTGGAAGGGCTCTTCCCGATGTTCGTGACGGGCTGAAACCGGTGCACCGTAGAATTTTATACACAATGAGAGAGGACGGAATAACGCATAGCGCGAAGTATAGAAAGTCGGCAAGCGTTGTAGGAACTTGTTTGGCCCGCTACCACCCTCACGGAGATATGGCGGTATACAACTCTTTGGTGATTATGGCGCAAGATTTTTCGATGCGCTATCCTCTCGTACAGGGACAAGGAAACTTTGGCTCGGTTGATGGAGATCCTCCATCTGCTCAAAGATACAGTGAAGCGAGATTGTCAAAAATTGGAGAAGCAATGCTTCGAGACATACAAAAAGAAACGGTGAACTTTATCGCTAACTACGACGGGACAAGAAAAGAGCCTACTGTTCTGCCTTCTCCGGTGCCGCAGCTTCTCTTAAACGGTTCTTTGGGAATTGCCGTTGGAATGGCCACCAACATCCCTCCACATAATATAGGAGAGGTTATTGACGCTTCAATCTACCTTATTGACAACCCTAAGGCGGACACGGAAGACCTTTTTCGTTTTGTAAAGGGCCCTGATTTTCCGACCGGAGGAGAGATATACAACAAAGAAGACATTATTGCCGCTTACTCTCAGGGAAAAGGATCAATAACGGTTCGTGGAAAAGCGGAGATTGTTGAAGAAAAAGGAAAAAGCCAGATTATTATCACCGAGATACCTTATCGAGTACGAAAAGCAAAACTGGTGGAAGACTTTGCAAAAATGGTGCAAAAAAAGAAACTGGAAGGGGTGCGAGATATAAGAGACGAATCCGACAGAGAGGGAATGCGTATTGTTTTGGACTTGAAATCGGGCTCTTATCCGGCAAAAATTCTCAATCGTCTTTACAACTTTTCTTCTCTTCAAGAAACATTTCATATCAATATGATTGCTCTTGTTGATGGAATACAGCCACGAGTGATGGGTCTTGATGAGCTTTTGCAACACTATATTGATCACCGCAAAGAGGTGGTAACGAGAAGAACAAAGTTTGATTTGGAAAAAGCAAAAGAAAGAGCGCATATCCTAGAAGGTTTGCATAAAGCGCTTTCACACATCGATGAAGTAATCAAAACGATAAAAAAATCCGAAAGCAGAGATGATGCCCAGAAGAATTTGATGAAGAAGTTTGATTTTACCGAAGTTCAAGCGAATGCTATCTTGGAGATGAAGTTACAGAAATTGGCAAAACTTGAAAGAGAAGAAATAGAAAACGAATTGGAAGAAAAAAGAAAAATCATCAAAGAGCTTACGGCTATTTTAAAGAGCAAGAAAAAGATTGAAAATGTTGTTAAAAAAGAACTCTTGGAAATGAAGGAGTTGTTTGCCGATAAGAGAAAAACAAAAGTTTACGAAGAAGGACTGAAAAAGACAGACGACCTCGATCTTATTCCTCAAGAACCAACGATTGTCACTATTACGCAAGGAGGTTACATCAAAAGAGTTAACCCTTCCACTTATAAATCTAAACAAAGAGGAGGGAAAGGAATGTTGGGAATGAAGACAGGACAAGATGATGTTGTCGACCATTTTATTGAAGCAATGACCCACGATTTTTTGTTGTTTTTTACCGATAGTGGGAGAGTTTTCAGAGTGCCCGTTTATCAAGTCCCCGAGGGTGCACGGGCAGCAAGAGGGAGAGGATTGATGAACTTTTTAGAGATATCTTCAAACGAAAAAGTGCTTACGGTTATCCCCCTTGAAAGCCAAGAAGTTGCCCAAGCCGAAAAAGAAAAAGAGGACAAAAACTTGGTGGTAGTAACAAAAAAAGGAGTTATCAAAAAAACACCGTTGAAAGAGTTTAGTAATATCCGGCGGTCCGGACTTATCGCTATCACGTTAAGAAAAAACGACGAGGTTTGCCGAGTAAGAAAAACATCCGGAAAAGACGAGGTAGCGATTGTAACAAAAAAAGGACAAATCATTCGTTTTGGAGAGAAGGATGTACGCACAATGGGGAGGCAGGCAGGAGGAGTGAAGGGCGTAAATATTAGAAAAGGAGATGAGGTCGCAGATGTGACTATTATTAAAAAGGAAGATTTGACAAAAGCATTCCTTCTCTTGATGACGGAAAACGGATACGGAAAAAGGATAAAAGTAAAAAACTACCGTGCACAAAAAAGAGGAGGGGTGGGAGTGAAAACGATAAAAAACAGCGAAAAGGTGGGGGAGGTTATTTCACTAAGGACGATTGTAAAAGAAAAAGACCTCATCGCAATCTCTCGCAAAGGAAAAGCGATTAGAATGGAACTAAAAAATATATCTGAACAATCACGCGTAACGCAAGGAGTGAGGTTGATGAAAATGGACAAGGGTGACGGGTTGGCATCAATAATTTGTATGTAATAAAATGAGTGATTTTTTAAATCCTCGAAAAATAATCAACGAACTTCCACTAGAAGAAGAGATGAATGTTGCGGATTTCGGTTGTGGTTCGGGTGGATGGGTTATTCCCCTTGCAAAAAAAATAAAATGTGGGAAAATATACGCAATAGATGTTTTAAAGGAAGCACTTTCGGCACTCAAGAGCAGCGCAGAGATGGAAAAAGTTTATAACATCCGCACATTACACCGTGACGTAGAAAGAGGAACCGACTTACAGAATGAATATTTTGAACTGGTCATTATGTCTAATCTTCTTTTTCAAGTAGAAGATAAAAGAAGTGTTATCACGGAGGGGCACCGTGTTCTTAAGAAAAGAGGACGTTTGCTGGTTGTTGATATGGTCACGGGAGATAGCGCGGAAGAGTTGATAGAAAAAGAGATAAAAGAAAACGGTTTCCTAAAAATTAAAAAATTTAATGCGGGGAAAAATCACTTCGCAAATTTTTATGAAAAGATATAAGAAAAGCTTACAAGTAACAACAGTTCTTTTATTGTTGCTCGTTCCGATAATTGTTATCGGTCAGGTAACCATACCAAATCCGCTTGGATACGACACGTTCGGAGAACTAATCCACGCGATAATCAGCTTTATTAGAAATGTTGCCTTAATGATTGCTCCCATTATTTTTATAATCGCCGGACTTATGTATTACTTTGCCGGTGGTAATCCGGAGAAGGCAAAAACCGCAACCAATATGATAAAATGGACACTCATCGGGCTCGCCATTATTCTTGTTGCCAACGGAATTACGGCGGTCATCACCGATATTATGGGAGTGGATACGGACCCGTATTCATTGTTATTGTTAAATTAATAGAAAAGGTTAATTTTTTATGAAAAACATATTGATAAAAAAGGGCAAGTTAGTTCTTTTACTGTTTCTTTTCTTTCCTCTTTTTGCATTTGCAATTGAGTCGGGAGAGGACGTCATTAAAGTATTAGAGAACATTACTTCTTGGCTTTGGAGGGTGTTCATGGTTGCAACGATAATTGCGTTTCTTTTTGCCGGATTCTTCTATATTACAGCGGCGGGAAATCCTGAGAGAGTTGCCAGGGCCAACAAGATGGTTTTATACGGAGTTATCGGTGTTGTTGTAGCATTGCTCTCGGGAGGAATGGTTCTCCTTGTTCAAAGCATTCTTGAAGTGTAGACTTGACGCGGAGAGATATTTTTACTACCATTAAGCACAAGTTAAAGGTTAAAAACAAGAAAGGTCGCTTGAAAAAAATAAAGAAAATATGAAAAAAACCTTTTTTATTATAGCTCTTGGATTACTGCTTCTTTCTGCAGGTGAGGCTTTATCACAAGGACCACCCCCGATTATAACGCACCCAGACCAGTTGGTAGGCCTTTTAAGCAGTATTTTGGGATATGTGTGGACCATTTTGGGAATTCTCGTTGTTTTAATGTTCCTTTATGCGGGATTTATGTTTATAACTGCAGCGGGTAATGATGATAAGATAAGTCAAGCGAGGAAAATGGTGATGTGGTCAATTGTAGGAATTGTAGTGATGTTGATGGCCGGAGGTGTAATGCTTTTACTGGAAAACTTTCTTCGGGGAGCATAAAAAAGAGAAATTTGCTAGTTAAAACATCTCGGGTTTTAGGCCGAGATGTTTTGTTGTATAATAACGTAGGTTTGCCGGGGTGGTGGAATTGGCAGACACGCTGGCTTTAGGAGCCAGTGGGGGAAACCCCGTGGGAGTTCAAGTCTCCCCTCCGGCACACAAAAAAACTGCGGTTTCTCTTTCCGCAGTTTTTATAATTTATCAACTTATTCTATATATCCACCTTTCTTCTTTTCTCTCTTTCGATTTTGGGAACCTCTATCATCAGCACCCCTTCTTCCATCGTAGCCTCAATACGAGAAGGGTCGGTTTCTTCGGGCAAAATAACCTCTCTTTGAAACTCTCCATAAAAACACTCTTCATTGTAAAAGCACTTTATGTCTTTTTTTCCGGGCCTCTCTCTTTTCCCCTTAATAATTATCATGTCCTTTTCGGTGACAATCTCTAAATCGTTTTTCTTTACCCCTGCGACCGGTGCTTGAATAATAATGCTTTCCTCTGTTTCATAAACATCTACTGCAAGTTGACCACCTTTTTTAGACCAAGATTTTTCCTCCTTTTTAACCTCAACCGCTTCCGTTTCCCATTTTTCTTCTTCTTTTTTCTTCATAATTAAATTTAGTTAACACTTAAAAACTAACATTTTTTCTTAGAAAAGACAAGTTTTTCGGTCTAAGCTTATTGGCAAACACTTTTCATTTTCTTTGTTTTCTCGATAAGCAGAGTGAGGGCTGTTGCAAGGAGAAAAAAGAAGAAAAGGAGAAGGAAAAAGAAAGGAAGTTGATCGATTCTCTCAGCAAGCAGATTATAGATACCGTGCAAAAAAGAAACAAGAACAATCCCCCAAACCAGTATTGATTTTTTACTGTAATGGTAATAAAAAGCCAAGAACCCTCCCAGTATTCCGGAAGTGAGGGCGTGCAAAAAAGTACCACTAAAAAAACGGATGACGGAAATTTTCGCCATCTCCTGCATGGAAATATCCACGGATGAAAGGATGATGAAGTTTTCTAGCGCCGCAAAGCCGAGAGCAGCGGTAATCATGTAGATTATAAGATCCACTGGTTCGTCTAATTCGGGGTGATTGCTAATGGTAAAAAAGAAGGCCAGGTATTTTAAAAGTTCTTCAGAAAAAGCAACTACCACAAACTTATAAAAAAAAGGAGCAAATAATATTAAGAGAGGAATATTTTCAAAAAAAGAAAAGAGGAGTGAAGCAACTGTTTTTTGGAAGAAATAACCGATAACGGCAAATACTGCTCCGGTGATGAAAACATAAAGAATGAGGTGTTTCGGTTCAGGGTGAACATCTTTTTTAAGACAGTAAAGAAGCCACAAGAAGCTGGGAAGAACGGCAAAAACAAAAAGGGAAAAATAAATCATAAAAAATTAATCATCCGTGTTTATACTACCATAAATTTTTAAATTCGCATTCGCCCTCACTTCATGGTGTTTTTTTCTGGTTTTGTCGACCGAGGCTGCCGCTCCGATAATTTCTGCATTGTCTGTCGCGTGGCCAGCAGAAGGAACGAAAAAGTCGATTTCCGGAAAATCTTTCTTCATTCTTCTTATTTTTTCTTGAAGAGTTTTGTTTGCGGTTACTCCTCCGCCTAAAATCAATGTTTTTGCGCCCTTTTCTTCTGTTGCTTTTTTTAGCTTAAAAACAAGGATATCGGTTACCGCCTCTTCCACTTCGTAAGCCATTTGAGAGATGTATTCTGCACTGTTTTTTGTTTTTTTGTTACGTGAGAGAAAATCATAAAGAACAGCTGTTTTTAACCCTGAAAAACTAAAATCATAGTTTTTTGCGTGCTTCATCGGCCTCGGTAGTTTTATTTCAAACTTTGATTTTTGTGGGTTGAATCTGCCGGCTCTCGATGAGATAGCAGGTCCTCCGGGATAGCCCAAGCCCAGCACACGAGCTGTTTTATCAAAACATTCGCCGGCTGCATCATCTCTTGTTTTTCCAATGAGCTTGTAAGAAGAGAAAGATTTCATCAAAACAAGCTCTGTGTGGCCTCCGCTGGCGATAAGAGCTATTGCGGGAAGGTCAATTTTCTTCTTCTCAAACAAGAAAAACAGAATATGTGCCTTGATGTGGTTTACAGGAATAATCGGAGTGTTTAGATAAAGGGAAAGTGCGCGTGCAAAGTTGACTCCTACCCATAAACACGGTTCAAGTCCCGGGCCGATGGTAACGGCGACAGCGTCTATTTTTTTACTAACGTGGTATTTGGCAAAGAATTTTTTAACTTCTCTTAAAAGAATTGTTTCTCGGGAAAGAATTTCTGGAATTTGTTTTGGCATGGGAACGGATCCTTTTGATAAAAAACCGGCGCTTTGTAGTGTTTTTCTAAGAGAGGGGATGATGTTTTTCTGGTGCTCCCTTTTTGCATCAGACGGATAAACACCTCCCCATTTTTTATGGATTTCGTCCTGGGAGGAAACAGTGCTCGCAAGAGCTTTTAAAACTCCTTTCCTTTTTTCAACAAGAGAAATTCCCGTATCGTCACAAGATGTCTCAATGCTTAAAATAATCATTTTCTTTTAGAATAAAGTTGCATTTTTTCTTGACTTATACTACAATACCGCTTGCATAATTACAAAATGTAGTTTTGACTTTTTATCGGGCCCCATCGTCTAGCTTGGCCCAGGACGCCAGGTTTTCATCCTGGTAACAGGGGTTCAAATCCCCTTGGGGTCACCATTTAGGCAGATAACGGTTGAGTTTTATAGATCTTACCTACTCTAGGTGAAGTTTTTCTTTCAAAGAATCCACTCTTTTTTTCAAAGAAGGGTGGTTTTTTAATTGTTGGTCTTCTTCTAAAGTTTTTTTTGCCGCTTCTCTTGCCTCTTCAACTAAAGGACGATTTTTAAGTGCATCCATTGTGAAGTCTGCGGATCCCCACTGCCTTTTTCCCAAGAAGTCTCCCGGTCCGCGAATTTCTAAATCTTTTTCCGCAAGTTGAAAACCGTTTTCCGATGTAAGAAGGGCTCGTAACCTTTTCCGTGTCTTTTCACTGGTAGAGGTGGTAAATAAAAAGCAGTATGATTGGAACTCTCCTCTTCCTACTCTTCCTCGAAACTGGTGGAGTTGTGCTAGGCCGAACATTTCTGCTCCCTCAATAACCATCACGCTCGCATTCCTTATATCAATCCCCACCTCTACAACGGAAGTGGAAACAAGAATGTTTGTTTTTTTTCTCTTAAATTCGTTCATTACTTTTTCTTTTTCCGTTGCTTTCATTTTTCCGTGAAGCATTTCCACTTTGAAATCGGGAAAAACTTCTTTTGCCAGTCTCTCCTTCTCCTCTTCTACTGACTTTAAGTCAGACCAAGGAGAATTCGCCTTGTCTTCTCCCTCTTCAATTCTCGGACAGATAAAAAAAGCCTGTCTTCCTTTTTTTATCTCCTCTTCTATAAAAAGATACGCCTCCTTCCTTTTTTTTGGAGGAATAAGCTTTGTGATTATCTTTTTTCTCTCCTTCGGCATCTCGCTTATTACAGAGAGAGAAAGGTCTCCGTAAACGGTAAGAGCTAGGGTTCTCGGAATTGGGGTTGCCGTCATTGACAAAAGATGAGGAATTCCCGAATCCTCTTTAAGGCAAAGTTTTGCTCGTTGCTTTACTCCGAAACGGTGCTGTTCATCTAGTACAACCAGGGCCAAACTTTTAAATTTTACCGAATCTTGGATAAGAGTATGAGTACCAATCAAGAGGTCAAGGTCTCCCCTTTTTGCTTTTTCAACAAGTTTTTTTCTTGATATTTCCACGGTATCTCCTTTTAGTTTTTTTGAACGAAGCTTGTCTTTTTTTCCGGTGAGAAGGCCGACATCAATTTTAAAGCGCCAAAGAAGTTTGGCAACTTCGTCAAAGTGTTGGCGAGCTAAAACTTCGGTGGGAGCCATGAAAGCGACTTGGTGACCCGCCTTAATAGCGACAAGGGCGGCGATAACGGCTACAATCGTCTTTCCTGAACCGACATCACCCTCCAAAAGTCGATTCATTGGAAATTTTCTTTCCATGTCTTTCAATATCTGCCAAGAAGCTTTTTTTTGGCCATCGGTTAAAGAAAAAGGAAGATTGGAAACAAGGTCTTGCACTTTCTCGATATCGGTCGGGATAGGGACGCTCTTTTGCCGAGAAAGATTTATTTTTTGCCTTAAAAGAGAGAGGTGCAGAAGGAATAAGCGTTCAAAAGAAATTCTTCTTTGTGCTTCCTTTAGAGAAGAAGAGGAAGAAGGAAAGTGGATTTCCCTTAATGCTCTGGGAAGAGAGTAAAGGGTTTTCTCTCTAACTGTTTCTTCGGGAAGGGTTTCTTGAATTTTATCTTCTATTTCGTTGAGAACCGGTTTAATGATAAAACGGAGCCACTTTGAAGAAACCCCTTCGGTTTCCGGGTAAACAGGAACAATTTTGTTTTCCAGCGTCTTTCCTTTAATTATCTTTTCGTAGAAAGGGTTTATAAACTGCAATCCGTCTTTAGAGTAATCCACATTCCCCGAAAGCAGAAGTTGATCGCCTTTTTCGAGTGTTTTTGTTAGGTAGGGTTGATTAAACCAGATGGCTCCTATCCTGCCGGTAGAATCTTTTATCGTAATTTTCGCAAAGGAGAATTTACGGTGTGCGGTTTTTCCCGACGAAACTTGTGTTATTTTTCCCAAGACAGTATATCTTCCTTTGTGATAGATAGATGAAATAGAATCTCTTTTCGAAAAGTCTTCGTAACGAGAAGGGAAGTGAAAGAGAAGATCGGCAACAGTTCTAATTTTTAATCGTTCCAGCTTTTTTTGATAGGCCGGACCGATATTCGGAATTTTCGAAACAGGAGTAGAGAAATTCATATTTTTGTAGTGTCCCCGCGAGGACTCGAACCTCGATTATGGCCTCCGCAAGGCCACGTTTTATCCATTAAACTACAGGGACAAGCTCTTTTAATCTTTGTAATTATAACGGAAAAGGGCTGTTTTTACAATTCTTCACAGGGAAGGAGTTAGACTTTCAAAGGAATCTTCATGGATATTTTAGATAAATGTGATATAATAACAACGATTTAGGAGAGGTGCCGGAGCGGACGAACGGGGCACCCTGCTAAGGTGTTGTGCCTAATACGCACCGAGGGTTCGAATCCCTCCCTCTCCGCATACAGGATTTTCTTCTACAAGATGTGTGTTCGATATTTTTATCGGGTGCAACCAGCGGAATTCTGAGCGAATTCTACCTTCTTCATCTAAAAAAGAGGAGGGGTCGGATAACGGCTATTCCAGCGGTCTTGAAAACCGCCGTCCGCAAGGACTTGTGAGTTCGAATCTCACCCCCTCCGCAAAAAAATCTTTTTGCCAAACATACTTATGAAAAGAACATTAACTAAAAATCTAAATAAATGTGTAGGCGAACAAGTTTCTGTTTCAGGGTGGATCAGTGTTCGTCGAGATCAAGGGAAACTTGTTTTTTTTGACATTCGTGATGGAAGTGGATGGGTACAAGGCGTTGTTCTTCCCGGAAGTGAAGCGATGGCAACTGGAAAAAAAATCAGACCTGAATTTGTGGTGAAGATCAAAGGTAGCGTCAACAAAAGACCCGAGAAAAACGTTCAAAAAGACAAACAAAACGGAGAAATTGAATTAGAGATAAAAGAAATAGAAATATTAAACGAGGCGGAAACACCACCGTTTGATTTAGCCGAAGACACCTCAAGTGTTGATGAGGTCGTGCGCTTAAAATACCGTTATCTTGATCTGCGAACATCGCGATTGCAGGAAAACATCAGGATGCGTGACAAAATAATAAGTTTTTTTCGTGAATATATGCACGCTGCTGGATTTGTGGAAATAGAAACACCGATTTTAATGAAAGGAACTCCCGAGGGCTCGAGAGAGTATGCGGTGCCGTCACGACTGGAAAAAGGGAAAGCCTATGTTCTTCCTCAGTCTCCGCAGCAGTTTAAGCAACTGTGCATGGTTGCGGGTTTTGAAAAGTATTTCCAGGTAGCCCGGTGTTTTCGGGACGAAGACACACGAGGAGACCGCCAACCCGAATTTACACAGCTTGATTATGAAATGGCTTTTGTAAAGCAAGAAGATGTGTTGCAATTTACCGAAGAAATGTTTACTAAGCTTGTAGAGACCTTGTATCCTAAAAAAAAGATAACCGCCAAGCCTTTCCCAAAAATTACCTATAGTGAAGTAATAAAAAAACACGGAAACGATAAGCCCGACCTTCGTGAAGATAAGAGCAATCCTGATGAACTTGCATTTGCCTGGATTACCGATTTTCCGATGTTTGAGAAGGACAAGGAAGGGAAGATTACAACGACACACCACCCTTTCTGTTCCGTAAAAGAAGAAGATGAAGAGAAGTTCATGAAAGGAGAAGATATATTTTCAATACGTGCAAACTCGTATGATCTTGTTTTGAATGGCTATGAGCTAAGCTCGGGAAGTATTCGAATCCACAAGTCCGACATGCAAGAGCGTGTTTTTCAACTTCTTGGAATGAGCAAAGAAGAACAAAAGCGAAGATTTGGGCACATGTTGGAGGCTTTTAAATTCGGAACCCCCCCACACGGTGGATTTGCTCCCGGAATTGATCGTATTGTTATGATTCTCCAAAACGAACCAAATATCAGAGAAGTAATTGCTTTTCCGAAAACGGGAGAAGGAAAGGACTTGATGATGGGGTCTCCCTCTAAGCTGGACAAAGAACACCTAAAAGAATTGGGGATTAATTTTCTCAAATAAAAGAAGATCACAGACAAAAACAATAAGCACTCTAAAGGTGCTTATTTTTTCGGAAAAATTGCGAGAAGCAGGGTTCTTTTAAAGAAAAAAGACGTAGGATTATAGAGTAATTCTATTGCAATATTGTGGGAATCATCTATTCTTAAAAAGACAACTACCTGTATGTTTAATACTCCATTTTTTTCAAAGTCTTCGACCAATACATTTTTGGGAGTAGACATCGGAAAATCATCTCTAAAGATAGTGGAAATATCAGGAGAGAAAGAAATAACTTTAGAAAACTACGGAGAGCTTTTTATGCGTGATTTTACCGGAAAGAGCCCTGTTAAAGAATCAGAATGGTCTCTTTTTTATTCAAGCAATGAAATTGCAGAGGCAATGAAATACCTCCTCAAAGAAGCGGAGATTAAAGCAAGAAACGCATATTTTTCCATTCCTGATTTTGTTAGTTTTTTTGCTTTTTTTACGATACCACCGATGAAACGAGAAGAGGTTGTTTCTGCGATTGAACTTCACTCCCGCCAGTACATCCCCTTTCCTGTTTCAGATGCAGCACTGGACTGTTTTTTGGAAGAAGAAGAGGAGGGAAAGCCAAGGAAGGTTAACCTTATCGCCATACCAAACAAAGTCATTAGTCAGTATCAGGAGATATCTCGGCTTTCCGGGGTGAAGATTATTTCTCTTGAGGGAGAGATGTTTTCTCTTATAAGAGCACTTGCAGGGAACATCAAAGAAACAACGGCCATTATTAATATCGGAGAGCAGGGCACAATGCTTACTATTGCCGAAAACGGGTCTTTGAAAAAGACACAGAGGTTGGAAGTTACCGGAAGTATGATGACAAAACAAGTTGCAAAGTACGCTGAAATAGAATACAATGAAGCAAGAGATGTGTTGTTGGAATATGGAGCAGAGGAAGAAACGATTAAAAAAATTATTTTCCCTTCCCTTACATCTCTTTTCTCGGAAATTTCGCATGTTATAAGTTCTTTTGAAGAAAAGGAAGGAAAAAAGATTGATGAAGTTCTTGTTACCGGAGAGTTTTCTTTTCTTCCTGGCATGATTGATTATGCAGAAAAAGATGTGGGTAAAAAAGTAAGCAAAAAGAGTTGTTTTGAAGGATTAAATTACCCAGAAACACTACGAGAAGAATTGGAGAGAATAAGCAGCTCGCACTCTACTGCTCTCGGGGTAGCTCTTAACGGAAGAGAAAGAGAAAAATATCCACAATAAAATGAATGCAAAAAAAAGGGGCGTTATGCTCAATAAATAGTATGTGCATATGGAAAAAGGAAATCAATATAAAAATTTTTTAGAAGAGCTTTTGCAAATAACTCTTGACGAAGGTGCGTCTGACTTGCACATCTCGGTTTCTCGTCCACCGATAATCAGAATAAACGGAAAACTAGTTACGCTCACCAAAAAAGCTCCTATCACATCTCATGATGCAAAGGAGATTGTGATGGAGATGATGAATAGCCAGCAAAAAGAAAAATTCTTGAAAAACTACGAGATCGACTTTTCGTACAATTACGGAGGGGTAGCTCGTTTCCGAGTAAATGTTTATTTTCAAAAAGGGGAAGTTTCTTGTGCAATGCGTCTCATCCCCAGTGTAATTCCAACTCTCGAAGAGCTTGGGATGCCGACCTCTCTTTATGAGCTTTGTGAATACGCTCAGGGCTTTGTTCTTGTTACCGGACCAACAGGACATGGAAAGTCAACCACTGTTGCTGCTCTTGTCAACAAAATAAACAAAGAAAATTTTAAGCACATTATTACCATTGAAGATCCGATAGAGTATCTTTTTAAAGAGGGTTGTTCTCTTGTCGATCAAAGAGAAATTCACCAGGATGCACTTTCTTTTCCCCGAGCTTTGGAGTCTGTTTTTCGTCAGGACCCTGACGTAATTATGGTTGGAGAAATGAGAGACCCGGTTACCATTTCTACGGCAATTACCGCTGCGGAAACGGGACATCTCGTGTTCTCGACATTACACACCAACTCGGCAAGTCAGACGATCCATCGTATTATCGATACTCTTCCGTTCGAACAGCAAGGCCAAATAAGATCACAGCTGTCATCAACTTTCATCGGTGTTATCTCACAAAGACTTATTCCCGGAATCAAGGGAGGACTCGTTCCTGCCTGTGAGATTATGACTGCAAGCCCTGCTATTTCCAACCTGATTAGAGAAAACAAGGTTCATGAAATTGATCTGGTAATCGAAACTTCCAGTGAAAAAGGAATGATTAGCCTAAACAAATCACTCTTTAACCTTGTTAAAGAAAAAGAGATTACACTAAAAAGTGCACTGAGTTACTCAAGAAACCCCACCGAGCTTAAAAGGATGGTGGGATAGTCTAATTTTAGAGTAGAAAGAAGTTATAAAATTATCGCTTAAAAGGAAAGAGCGTCTAGAAGGGTGCAGTTTTATTGCAAAGAGAAAGAAAAAAGTGGTTGTAATGACACAGCCAATAAGTTGCGGTTAGTTAGAAAAATTAAATCTCGGCAGAGGATAATTTTCTTCACTGTGGATACAAATAATGGACTTATTCTTGGCAACAATAATTTTTCTTTTCGGGATTTCTATCGGATCTTTTCTAAACTGTGTCCTTTATCGTTTCGCTATTAAGGAAAAACCGAAAGGAAAATCATACTGTCCGAAGTGTAAACACCAACTTTCCTGTAAAGACCTAGTGCCGGTTTTTAGCTATATTTTTCTCTCGGGAAAGTGTAGATACTGCAAGGAGAAGATATCCGTTGAGTATCTATTGGTAGAGCTTTTAACTGGAATTCTTTTTTTGTTTGCATTTTCTGTGACGGGGTTGTCCGTTGAGTTAGCTTACCTTTTTATTGTTCTTTTCTTTTTGATCTTTATTTTCGTTTATGATTTGAGGCATTACATTATCCCTGACTTTGCCAACTTTTCTCTTATCGTAATATCCGCACTATATCTCGCTTTTTTTTCTCTTTTGGAAAATGACTTCAGTGTTTTATTGCATGGTTTCTTTTCTGCCATGGCAACTTTTCTTTTCTTCTTTGCTCTTCACTATTTCACAAAAGGAAAGGGGATGGGATTTGGGGATGTAAAATTTGTAATTTTTATGGGGCTTTTTTTGGGCTTTCCCGAAATATTACCAGGGCTTTTTATTTCTTTTCTTTTAGGTGCTACAATAGGAGTGGCACTGATTGTTTTAGGGAAGAAAGGAATGAAAAGCCAGCTTCCCTTTGGGCCTTTCCTCATAATAGGTACACTGATAGCATATTTTTATGGGGAACAAATAGTGGAGCTTTACTTGAACTGTACATTGTATTAAGGAAAAAGCAATTTACTCTTTCCGTGAGACACAGATCAAGATTGCTTGAAAAAAATGGAAATTTGACGGAGTTTACTCTAACCGGAAAATCAGGTACTGTCATGGAAAACAACTAAGAGAAATGGATTAATTTTCAGAAAAAACAGGGGGTGTTTGAAAAATAGTATTAATCTAACAGATATAGCAGAGGCGAGGTTTTTCTTCTGTGATGGAATCGACAGAGAGACAATTCAGGAAATTAGTGAAGCAGATAATTTAATACATGAAAGAAAAAGAAGCACAAAAAAGAATAGAAAAGTTAAGAGAAACCATTAATCACCACCGATATCTCTACCATGTTTTAAACAGGGAAGAGATTTCTTCTTCTGTGCTGGACTCTCTTAAAAAAGAACTCTACGACCTAGAGCGTGATTTTCCGCATCTTATAACCCCCGACTCCCCCACACAAAGAGTAGAGGGAAAGCCACTAGAAGAGTTTGGAAAAGTAAAACACTACAGACCGATGCTTTCCTTCCAGGATGCTTTTACAAGAGAAGATATGAAGGATTTTGAGAAAAGAATGAAGAGGATTGTCGAAGAAAAAATAGATTACTTTTGCGAACTTAAAATCGACGGGCTGGCTGTAGAGCTGGTTTACGAAAATGATGTTTTGATGAGTGGATCTACTCGCGGCGATGGAGTTGTCGGAGAAGATGTTACACAAAATTTAAAAACAATTGAGGCGATTCCTCTAAAGCTACGCCTGCCAAAAAAGTTTTCAAAAAAAGAAGGGTCTCTTTCTAATCACCCTTACTGGGAAAAAGACGAAAAAAGCGTTGTTGTGCGAGGAGAGGTTTTTATTTCTAAAAAAGAGTTTATAAAACTAAACAAGACAAGGAAAAAAGAAGGGCTTCCGACATATGCTAATCCGAGAAATATCGCTGCCGGATCGATAAGACAACTTGACCCTAAAATTGCGGCAAGTCGTAATCTGGACTTTTTCGCTTATGATCTAGTTGCCGACACAAAAGAGGGAGAAGTGGTTTCTCCTTTTGGAGCAGAAACACATGAGGAAAAACACCGACTGCTAAGAACTCTTGGGTTTAAAACGGTTGATAGAGAAAGATACTGTAAAGACTTAGAAGAGGTTTTTGAATTTTACAAGGAAGTGGAGATGGCAAGGGAGGGATACACCTATCAGATAGATGGTATCGCTGTTTTTGTAAATAGCAACCGTGTTTTTGAAAAACTAGGAGTTGCCGGAAAAGCTCCACGAGGGGGAATCGCCTACAAGTTTCCTTTGGAGCAGCAAACGACGGTTATTGAAGGTGTGCATTTTCAAGTAGGAAGAACGGGGACAATCACTCCGGTGGCGATTCTAAGGCCTGTTGCCTTGGGAGGAGTAACCGTTTCAAGGGCGACACTGCATAACGAAGATGAGATTGAAAGGTTGGGAATAAAAGTAAAAGATACGGTGGTGGTTGGAAGGGCGGGAGACGTTATTCCGCGAGTGGTTAAAGTATTATCAGAGCTTCGCACGGGGAGAGAAAAAAAGATAAAGTTTCCGGAGAAGTGTCCCCTTTGTGAGGGCAACCTCGTTCGTCCTAAAGGAGAAGCACGATGGTACTGCAAAAGCAAAGACTGTAAAGGAACAAGAAGGGAACGTCTTTACCACTTTGTTTCCAAAAAAGGATTCGATATTGAAAATTTCGGAGAAAAAGCGATTGACAAGCTTTTAGAAGAGGGGCTGATTTCGACTCCCGCAGATATCTTTTTTCTCGAAGAGGGCGACCTTCTTCCTCTCGAAAGATTTGCCGAAAAATCAACAAAGAACCTCATTAAAGCAATAAAAGAAAAGAAAAGGATACCTCTTTCCAAGTTCCTGCAGGCGATATCGATTCCTTTTGTTGGAGAAGGCGCCGCACAGGAGCTCTCTTATCACTTTAATAAGCTGGAAAAAATTGAAAAAGCATCGCTGGAAGATATTTCCGGTATTCACGATATCGGGCCCGTAACAGCACAAAGCGTGTATAACTTTTTCCGGGCAAAAAAGAATAAAAAATTACTGGAAGATTTGAAAAGAGCGGGTGTGGTTATTGAAAAAGAGGAGAGGAGCAGAAAGCTTGAAGGAAAAACATTTGTTATTACTGGATCGCTGGAAACATTAAAAAGAGAAGATGCAGAGAAGATGATTTCTCTTTCCGGGGGAAGAGCTTCTTCCGCAGTTTCAAAAAACACCGATTATCTGGTTACAGGGAAAAACCCGGGAACAAAACTACAGAAAGCGAAAGAGTTGGGAGTAAAGGTTATTAACGAAACAGAGTTTAAAAATCTTTTAAAATGAATCTCGTTCTAAAAAGAATTAAGGAGATGGATTTCATTCTCCTCTTTTCTGCTCTTGTTGTTTCTACGATAGGAGTTCTTTCAATTTACAGTTCCAACCCCTCTCTTTTTCCAAGACAAATAGGATTCATTGTCGGAGGCTTTGTTTTAATGTTTCTTGTTTCTTTTATTGACTGGAGAACATTTCGTGAAAACTCTTATCTTATCCTTGCTTTTTACTTTCTTTCTCTTTTTTCTCTTTACGGACTTCTTCTTTTCGGTCCGACGATAAGGGGAGTGCAAAGGTGGTACAGAATAGGTGATTTTCTTTTTGACCCGGCAGAGGTTTTTAAGATAGTGATTATTATTCTTCTTGCAAAATATTTCTCTACGAGACATGTAGAGATGTACAACATTTCCCATATTGTTCTTTCAGGAATTTATGTTCTTCTTCCCGCTATTCTCATTCTTCGTCAACCGGATCTCGGTTCATCTCTTATCTTGATTATTATGTGGATGGGCATCTTACTTATTTCGGGAATCAAGATGCGCCACTTTGTTGTTTTGATGATGCTGGGAGTTGTTGTGTTAACTTCCGGGTGGATGTTTTTTTTGCAGGATTACCAGAAAGACAGAGCGATATCTTTTATCAATCCGCAGCTTGATCCGCAGGGAATAGGATGGGGGCAGTCTCAGGCAAAGATAGCTGTTGGTAGTGGTGGAGTATTTGGAAAGGGGCTTGGGAGTGGAACACAAACCCAGTATGGATTTCTTCCCGAGCCAGAAACGGACTTTATTTTCGCCGCTATTGCCGAAGAGCTTGGGTTTGTGGGAGTCTTTATACTTCTTGCTGGCTTTGCGGTTTTTTTATGGAGAATAATCTTGATTGTTCTGCATTCAAAAACCAACTTTCCTCGTCTTTTTGCATCCGGATTCGCTATTTTACTTCTAACACAGATTTTTATAAATATCGGGATGAACTTGGGGTTACTACCGATTATCGGCACTCCTCTTCCCTTGGTGAGTTATGGCGGAAGCAACCTTCTTTTTGTGTTCTTATGTCTCGGAATACTACAAAGCATCGGGCGAGAGATAAAGCGATAAATTTGACAAATCGAGATAGTCTGCTATCCTGTGGTTAGTGGTAAAGGTAGAATAATACAACTGTCCGTCTAGAAACGGACATTAATTTTTAATTATGGATATAAAAGGATTTAGTTCTGCAGTTTCTCAAATTGCGACCGAGAAAGAGATACCACAGGAGAAGGTGGTTGATATCATCGAACAAGCAATTGCTACTGCCTACAAAAAAGAGTATCGGGAGAAAGGAGAAGTAATAAAAGCAAAACTTGACCCGAAAACGGGTGAGGCAAAGTTTTGGTTGGTGAAAACGGTAGTTGATGAAAATACGGCGATTTTTCCCGATGAGGGGGAAGAAGAGCACTCCGGAGCAGAGGAAGAAGAAACAGAAGAAGGAAAAGTAAGGTTTAACCCTAAAAGACACATCACGCTGGAGGAGGCAAAGAAAATAGAAAAGAAAATTAAAGTTGGTGAAGAAGTAGAAAACGAGCTTGATTCAAAACAGGAGTTTGGAAGAATAGCCGCACAGACGGCAAAACAGGTTATTTTGCAAAAAATAAAAGAAACGGAAAGAGAGCTTATTTTCAACGAGTACAAAGAAAGGGAAAACGAAGTGATTTCCGGAATTGTACAAAGAGTTGAAGGAAAGAACGTTCTTTTTGATGTCGGAAAAGTTTTAGGTGTGATACACAAAGAAGAGCAGATTCCCGGAGAGCTTTACCGCCCGGGGCAAAGGTACAAAGCATATGTTTTAAGCGTAGAAGACAGCCCAAAGGGTCCAAATATTATTCTTTCTCGTGCTTTTCCGAAGTTTGTTTCCAAACTTTTCGAACTGGAAGTTCCCGAGATTGCCGCCGAAACGGTGGAGATAAAATCTATTGCCAGAGAAGCTGGGTCAAGAACAAAAGTTGCCGTTTACTCGGAAGAAGAAGGAGTTGATCCGGTAGGAACCGCTGTTGGACAGAGAGGATCTCGCGTAGGAGCGATTATTTCCGAGCTTGGAGGAGAAAAAATAGATATCATAGAATATTTGGAAAAAGCGGAAGATTTTATTAAAAACGCTTTGTCTCCGGCAAAGATATCAGAAGTAGAGATAGAAGAAACAAGAGCGATTGTCACTGTTCCCGAAGACCAACTGTCTCTTGCTATCGGCAAAGAGGGACAGAATGTTCGTCTTGCCGCAAAGCTTACCGGATGGAGAATTGATATCAAAGCAATCGGAAAAGAGGAGATCGAACAGACCGCGGAAGCAAACGAGGCGGAAGGAGAAAATAAAGAAGAAAAATAACCTAATAAACAAAAAACCATGAATTTAATTCCAACAGTAGTAGAAAAAACACAATATGGAGAGAGGGCTTACGATATTTATTCAAGGCTCTTAAAGGAGAGAATTATTTTTTTAGGAACTCCTCTCAGTGATAGTGTTGCAAACGCAATTATCGCACAAATGCTTTTTCTAGCCAGTCAAAACTCAGAAAAGGATATTCGTCTCTACATTAATAGTCCCGGTGGGGTTGTTACTGCCGGAATGGCGATTTACGATACGATGCAGTACGTGAAGTGTGATGTTTCCACGGTTTGTGTGGGAATGGCCGGTTCAATGGCGGCAGTTCTCCTCGCATCAGGAGCCCCCAAAAAACGCTTTGCCCTTCCTAACTCGGAAATACTTTTACATCAAGTTATGGGAGGTGCTCAGGGAGCCGCTTCGGAAATAGAGATAACAGCAAAACAGATTTTAAAAATAAAAGAAAAGTTAAACAAAATTATTTCTGATCACACAAAACAGTCTCTCTCTAAGATCCAAAAAGACACTGACAGGGATTTTTATCTTTCCGCCGATGAGGCGAAAAAATATGGAGTCATCGACGAAGTGATTACAGAAAAGAGAAAAATATAGGGAAAATTTGTTAAAGCTATGACGTTAGGAAAATATTCCCGTGAAAACGGGAATTTGTTTTTTTGACAATTTTGCCGGGTTTTGGTATTATAAGATAATTATAATATAAACAGTTAATGTTGGACTTGAAATACACAAACATCCCACTTGTCCGAAAAGATTTTCTGATTTTAGCGCAAAATATTGCAATTTTATGCAAAAAAAGCATTTTACTACTGATATAAAAGTGAATGATTCTTATCCTCACAACAGAGCACTTCTCTTTGAGGGTGTTAGTAGGCTCTAAAATCGGACAAAGGTTTTTGTAGTGGCTCAAGTTCCAAAACCTTAAATATGGAACAGATAATTTTATTACTAATCGGTACGGTTTCTTTGATTGTTGGTGCGGGGCTGGGATATTTTGCCAGACAATCGATTGCAAAAAGAGACCACAAAGCACTAGAAACAAAGGTACAAAAGAGAATTGATTACGCCAAAAAAAGGAGTAAGGATATTATTATCGAAGCAAAAGAAAAGCACGCGCAGATGATAGAAACGGCAAGAAAAGAGACAGAAGAAAAAAACGAAGAGCTGTTCAAAAGAGAAAAATTTCTCCTAAAGAGGGAAAACACATTAGATCAGAAATTGTCTGATCACGAAAAAAAGGAAAAAATCTTTAACCAAAAAGTAAAAAGGCTAAGAGAGATTAAGGAGGAAGTAGACGAGATGAAAGAAAGGGCCGAAGAAGAGTTGGTGAAGATTTCTGGTCTTTCTCGAGAAGAAGCCAAAGAGGAGCTGTACAAAGCATTAGAAAGAGATTATGAAGCAGATGTTTTAGAGAGAATTAATAAGCTGGAGCGAGAAGGGGAAGAAAGATACCTGGGTAGAGCAAAAGAGATACTCTCGTCGGTCATCCAGAAGTACTCTTCCTCGCAGGTCCAGGACCTTACAACAACCAACGTAAATATTCCCGACGATGATATAAAGGGAAGAATTATTGGAAAAGAAGGAAGGAACATAAAGACACTAGAAAGACTGACCGGTGTGGAAGTTGTTGTAGATGATACTCCCGGAACGGTTATCATTTCCAGTTTTGATCCTATCAGAAGGCAGATTGCAAAAACAGCACTCGATAAGTTGATTTTTGACGGAAGAATCCAGCCGGCAAGAATTGAAGAAATGGTAGAGAAAGCAGAAGAAGATATATCGGATCAGATTAAAAAAGCGGGAGAGGGGGCAGTATACGAAACGGGGATTATAGACCTTGATCCTAAAATAGTAAGTCTCCTAGGAAGACTACACTTTCGCTCCAGTTACGGGCAAAATGTATTAAACCACTCTCTTGAAGTCAGCTTTTTAGCAGAGGGGATTGCCGCTGAGATAGGAGCAAACACATCAATTTGTAAAAAGGCTGGTCTTCTGCACGATATTGGAAAATCACTTGATCATCAAGTTGAAGGTTCTCATGTAGACATCGGAACAAGAATTCTGCAAAAGTTTGATGTCGAAGAAGAGGTAATAACCGCGATGAAGGCACATCATGAAGAGTATCCTTATGAGAGCGTTGAATCGGTTATTGTTCAGACTGCAGATGCGATTTCCGGAGGGAGACCTGGAGCCAGAAAGGATACACTGGAAAACTATCTAAAAAGACTAGGAGAACTGGAAGGTGTTGCTGACTCTTTCCCGGGAGTGGAAAAAGCCTACGCTATTCAGGCAGGAAGGGAAATAAGAATTTTTGTTAAACCGGAAGAAGTAAGTGATCTGGAAGCAAAAAAAATGGCTCGCGATGTGGCAAACAGGATTCAAGATGAATTAAGGTATCCCGGAGAAATAAAGGTAACTTTGATCAGAGAAAAGAGAACGGTAGAGTACGCCAAGTAAGCGGAATCCAAATCTACTTACGAAAAACCCCTCGCAGATATCTGCTGAGGGGTTTTTGTTTGAGCGGGAGACGGGGGTCGAACCCGCAACCTTTTGCTTGGAAGGCAAATGCTCTAGCCAGTTGAGCTACTCCCGCATTAATTAAAAATTAATTTAATAAAGTTCTAATAAATGGTCGGGGTACCCGGATTTGAACCGAGACTACATGCTCCCAAAGCAAGCGTGCTGCCATTACACCATACCCCGAATTATCATATACCCCGAGCGACGCTACACATTATAGCAAATTTTTCATCGGATTTAAAGACATGAAAGGAGGCTCTCTTCTTTGTATTATGTTACCGGTGTGATATAGTTTTAGCATGGAAAGAAAAAAACTTCTACTTTTTGACACCAACTCTATTATTCATCGTGCCTTCCACGCTCTTCCACCCCTGAAAACCAGAGAAGGAGAGCCTGGTGGGGCGATCTACGGATCCCTTCTTGCTTTCTTTAGGATAATATCCGAGATTAAACCGCAGTATGTAGCGGCTGCTTTTGACTCCCCGGGAAAGACTTTTCGGCACAAAAAGTATAAAGAATATAAGGCGAACCGCCCCAAAGCTCCCGATGAATTGATTTCTCAGATAAAAAAAACAAGCGAAGTTTTTTCCAAGATAGGTGTTACAATTTTAATGAAAAAAGGACTTGAGGCGGACGATATTGTGGGGACAATATCTTCTTTTGCCCCGCGAGAGGTTGAAACGATAATCGTTACCGGAGATATGGACATTTTACAACTTGTCAATGAAAAAACAAAAGTATATACTCTCAAGAGGGGCATTAAAGAAACCGTTCTTTATGATATAAAAAAGGTTGAGGAGAAGTATGATGGAATTCCCCCACAAAAGATAGCGGATGTAAAAGCATTACAGGGAGATCAGTCTGACAATATTCCGGGAGTGGAAGGGGTTGGAGAAAAAACCGCTATCAAGATTATTAAAAAATTCGGGAGTTTAGAGAATTTATACTCTTTTTTAGATCAAGAGGAGCTACAGAAAGAATCGGTTTCGGGAATTAGTCAACGAATCCTAACAAAAATTAAAGAAAGCAAAGAAAAAGCCTTTTTGAGCAGAGATTTGGCTTTGATAAACAAAAACGACTTCAGTGAATTTGATTTTTCTAACTTTTATTTTTCCCTTGAAAACGAAAAAATAATAGATGCATTAAACGATCTGGGATTTGTTAGCCTTGCAAAGCGTTTTTTAGAAAAAGAAGAAAATAATTTAAAACTCAACCTTAACTAAATGCATTACGAAGTCAACAAAGAGACCATAAATGCAATGATGAGTTCTCCTGGGGAAGTAAAGGGAAGGGTTCTTAAGGATGATGAGCTCTTTGTTTTGGAAAAAGGAGGAAGAGAAAAGATAGACCAGATAGAAAGAGAGCTTGATATGTTGGCGTGCCCTTTTCTCTATGAAGAGATAAAGAGTGAAAAATATTATCCGTGGGCAAGAAGAGCACTGTCTCTTATTGCGATAAGCAGAGTTTTTAGTATGAGCAAGAAAGAGGTCGAAGAGATGGGAAGAGCTGCACCGAAAAATTCTTTCTTAGTAAATCTTTTTACAAAACGTTTTCTTACAGTAGAAAAAATATTTAAAAAAGCTTCTAAAGCGTGGAGAAAGGATCACACAGTCGGAAGGTTGGAGGTGGTAGAGACGGACAGTGATGCAAAAAGGGCTGTTTTACGCCTGTACAATCTTAACTTCCATCCTGTTTTTTGCGACTATCTTTGCGGTTATTTTGCGGCGATTGCGGAAAACGGAGGTTTGGAAAAAGTATCTTGTGAAGAAGTAAAGTGCTATTTTAAAGGTGAAAGTTTTTTTCATGAATTTTTATTAAAGTGGTAAAATAAATTGTGAATTACAATATATCCAAACAAGAAGCGGAAAAAATAATTAATATGAAGGGAGATATCCGGGGAACGGTCTTTAAGACAGATGGTCTTTTTGTTCTTCAAAACGGGGGAGAAGAAAAGCTAAAAGAAGTTGAACAAGAATTGGAGGAAATGGGCTATCCCTTAAAATATAAAGACGTTCATGCAACTGAGTTTTATCCTTTTGGAACAAGACTTCTTTCGGTTATTGCGATTTCAAAGGTATTTGATTTAAACAGAGAGGGGGTAAAAAAGATGGGAAGGGCTGCACCGAAGTCTTCTTTTTTAGTTAAGTTTTTTACAAAACATTTTTTAAGCACAAAGCAAACTTTAAACAAGGTGGGAGAAGTTTGGGAAAAGCACTCGACAACAGGAACAGCGGAAGCGAAGAAGATAAACGAAGAAGAGGGGTGTGCGATTTTTATTATTAAAGAAGTTGATTTTCACCCCGTTTACTGCGCCTATATGGAAGGATACCTTGAGGGCATTATTTCAATGACCATTTCAAAAAAAGTAACTGTAAAAGAAACAAAATGTCCTTTTTACGGGGGAGAGTTTCATGAGTTTAAGGCAAATTGGGAAAACTAAAAATATGACCTATAGCATAAATCAAGAAGAAATAGAGAGGTTAAAAAAAGTCGAAGGAGAGGTTAGAGGAGTTGTTTTCAAGACAGACGAAAATTATATTTTAAGAGAAAAGGGAGAAGAAGGGTTAAAAAAGGTGGAAGAAGAACTTGAAAAGATGGGTGTTTTTATAGACTATAAAAGCATTGATAGAATGGATTTTTATCCTCTGAATTTAAGAGTATTTTCCCTTCTTGCAATAAGTAAGGCCTTTAATTACGGAGAAGAAGAGATAAAAGAAATGGGAAGAAATGCTCCAAGAGCATCTTTTCTGATTAAGTTTTTTACAAAGTATTTTATGTCTTCACAGCAAACACTTGCAAAGGTAACAGAGATGTGGGCAAAGCACTATACAAAAGGAAGAATAGAAGCGGTAGAAGTAAGCGAAGATGAAGGGAGGGCTGTTTTCCGTCTTCATGAAGTGAATCTTCATCCAGTGTTTTGCCGTTATTTGCTTGGCTATTTTTCTTCCATTGTTTCTATGGTAGTAGCAGAAAAAGTTGAAGCGAAAGAAACAAAGTGTCTTTTTAATAACGACGACTATCACGAGTTTTATTTAACTTGGAATACGGAGAGTAATAATTAAACCCCCTAAGGGGGAAAAATATGGCCTATCAAATAACAGACGAAGAAATCAATAAAATATTAAACGCTGAGGGAGAAGTAAGGGGTGTGGTTTTTAAAACCGATCGGCGCTTTATAGTCGATAGCAAAGGAGAAGAAGGATTGAAAAAAGTAGAAGAAGAGCTCAAGGAAATGAGGTGCCCCTTTGATTATAACCAAGAAGCGGACAATATGAGTTTTTATCCGATTGGAATGAGGGTTCTTTCTCTTGTTGCAATATCTCGTGCACTAAATCTTGAAAAAGAAAGTTTGATGCAAATGGGATCCAACGCTCCTAAGTTCTCTCTAATGATAAAGTTTTTTATGAGATACTTCCTTTCACCGGAAAAAATCATGGAGAAAGCGGGAGAGATGTGGGAAAAGCACTACACTGTCGGAAAACTGGAACCTGTAGAAATGAGCACTGAAGAAAGATTTATGACAGCCCGTCTTTACGATATTAATCTCCATCCGATATTGTGTGATTATTTGAAGGGATACTTCTCTTCTGTTATCAAGATGGGAGTTGGAAAAGAAACAAAGTGCGAAGAGGTGAAGTGTAATCATCGGGGAGACGATTATCACGAATTCACAATCAAATGGTAAATGATGACGGGAAAATAAAAACACTTACAGAGGACATATCTTTACTTGAAACATATATTCAAGATCTCTTTTCTTTTACTCCCCTTCCTCTTTGTTTTGTTAATCCTAAGGGAATGGTTTTAGAGGTTAACCCTGCATTTGTCAAAGCAACGGGATATGACGAGTATGATGTTGTGGGAGAGAATCTGACCCTTTTTATGGAAGAAAAAAATGCCAAAGAGATATTAGAAAAAACAATAAAAGAGGGACTGGTTGAAAGAGAAAAAACGAAGATAAAAAAAAAGGATGAAAGAGTTTTGCCGGTTACAGTTTTTGCCAAAAGCCGAAAAATTAAAGGAGAGGGAGTAAACGGAGCTTTTCTTTCATTTTTTGATCTTACAGAGGTAGAAGAAAAGGAAAAAAAGGTTAAAGAAAGTAATGAAAAATTAAGAGAAAAAGTGGAAGAGTTGGAGAAAATAAACAAGCTAACCATAGGAAGAGAGCTTAAAATGATAGAACTCAAAGAAGAAATAAACAAACTAAAAAAGAAGCTAAAGAGGAATAAGGAGGGTTAAAATGATGGAAGAAGAAACAAAAGAAGAAGTAATCGAAAACGAGAGCGGAGAGCTTGAAGATCTCCGGCGCTATATAGAAGACTTTACATCATTTCTTCCTTTGGCTTTTTGCATGGTAAATCCGCTGGATTATATCCTTGACTGCAATCATGCGTTTCGGGATGTTTCTGGGTACGAAAAAATGGAGACTATCGGAAGGAACATTGACTTTTTGTTTAAGGACAAGGACAAAGGAAAGATAGAAATGTTCAGTACACGGGTTGCTAATAAAGATTCCGTAGTAGAGGAAGAGGTAACTCTTGTCACAAAGGGGAAAAAAGAGATACCGGTTAGAATTTCTGCTCTTTCTAGAAAAGATGATGAAGGAAATTTTTCTGGATATTTTCTTACTATCAGTGATATTACCGAAACAAAAAGATTTGAAGAAGAACTGGAAAGAAAGATAAAAGAAAGAACGAAAGAACTACAAAAAGCAAAAGAAAAACTAGAGGAGTCAGAAAAAGTTTTAGAGGTAAGGATTATGGCTCGCACTCAAGAACTGGAAGAAATAAATGAAAAGTTAGAAGAGAAGGTAAAAGAAAGAACACGGGAGATTGAGAAAAAAGCAGAAGAGCTCGAAAAAAAAGCAGAAGAAATGAGGCAGACACAAACAGCTCTGTTAAATCTAGCAGAAGATACGGACAAGGCCTCTAAGGACGCAGAAAAAGAAAAAGAAAAAACACTGGCGGTTATCAAAAACTTTGTGGATGGATTGATTCTCTTTGATTTAAACAAAAAAGTTTCCTTAATAAACCCCGAAACGGAAAAGATGTTCGGAATAAAGTTAAAAGATGTAATTGGAAAATCGGTGAAAGAACTCAAATCCTTTCCCGCCCTTGACCCGTTTGTTGATCTTGTCGGTGAAGAATTAAAAGAGATTTTCCGTGAAGAGATTGCTACGGAAAAAGGTGCTTTTTTGGAAGTTACCACTATTCCCGTTAAAGATGTGGGAACACTTGTTAACATCCATGACATTACCAGAGAAAAGGGTATTGAGAAGATAAAGAGTGAGTTTGTTTCTGTTGCAGCTCACCAGCTTCGAACACCTCTTTCCGGTATAAAATGGACATTGCAAACTATTTTAGAAGAAGAAGACAGTGCTGAGATTCCCGAAGAAATTATGAGCTTTATTCGGAAGGCGTACGAAGCAAACGATCGCATGGTAAATCTGGTAAATGATCTTTTAAATGTAACACGTATTGAAGAGGGAAGATACATTTATGAACCGGAAGAGACGGATCTTATGGAAATAGTAGACCCTGTTATAGAAGCTTACAAAGACCATATCAGAAAAAAACAAATCGAGTTTGAAGTCCAAAAGCCGGCTGAAAAACTGCCTAAAGTTAAGGTAGATAGAGAAAAGATAACCATGGTAGTGCAAAACTTCTTAGACAATGCCATGAAGTACACCAAAGAAGGAAAGATAATTTTTAAAGTTGAGAGCATTAACGGAAAGGTTAAAGTTTCAACAACGGATACAGGTGTAGGAATACCGGATGATCAACAAAAAAGAATGTTCAACAAGTTTTTTCGAGCCGCAAATGTACAACGAATGGATACGGAAGGGTCGGGGCTGGGTCTTTTTATCGCTAAAAACGTTGTTGAAGCTCATGGTGGAAAAGTCGGATTTACCTCTAAAATAGGAGAAGGAAGTACGTTTTATTTTACTCTTCCCGCAAACAAAGAAGAGATAGACAGCTTTTTCGAAGCGTTCTAGTTGACATTATCTTTTAATACAGATAGAATACAAAAAAGGTCAAAATTTAAATTTTACAAATCCTACAAATATGAAGAAGATTATTATCATTGAAGACGAGGAAGTACTCTGCAGTCTTTTAGAGAAAAAACTTACAGAAGAAGGGTATCAAGTTGAAACAGCAAAGGATGGAGAAGAGGGACTTTCAAAGATAAGAGCAAACAGGCCGGATCTTATTCTTTTGGACATTATTATGCCGAAAATGGGGGGTTTCGAGTTGTTAGAAGAAATGCAGAAAGATGATAATCTTCGTGGAATACCTGTTGTTGTTGTTTCTAACTCCGGGCAACCTGTTGAAATTGATCGAGCTCAAAAACTGGGAGCAAAGGACTGGCTTGTAAAAACAGAGTTTGATCCTCAGGAAGTGATAGATAAGGTCATTGTACAAATCGGAGAAGGGGAGAAAAAAGAAGAATAGTATTAAAATATTTAAAAAAGCGTCGAATATGTCTAAAATATTAGTTATTGAAGACGACAAGTTTCTCCGGGAAATGATTTCTCGCAAACTGGACAAAGAAGGATATGAGGTGATTCAGGCTGTTGATGGTGAGAAAGGAGAAGAAAAAACAAAGGCCGAAAAGCCAGATTTGATTCTTCTTGACTTGATTTTGCCGGGAATCGACGGATTCGAGGTTTTAGAGAGAATAAAAAATGACCCTGATGTTTCCGAGATACCGGTGATTATTCTTTCTAACTTAGGTCAAAAGAGCGAGGTAGAAAGAGGATTAAATCTTGGTGCGGTTGATTTCCTTATCAAAGCTCACTTTACTCCTGCAGAAATTGTCAAGAAAATAAGAGAGATAATGTAGCTCTAAGCAGCTCTGCTTTATGCCGGAGTTACCGGAAGTAGAAACTACCGTTTCATCGTTAAGAAAAAAGGCCTTAAAGAGGGCCTTTGTTCGTGTATGGGATGAGAAAGGAGAAAAAGAGCTAAAAAATATAATCAGAAGAAGGGTTGAAAGTGTTGAAAGATTTGGGAAGGGTATTTTTCTTTTTTTAGATAACGAAAAAGTTCTTTTTATACACTTACGAATGACGGGGCATCTTCTTTTTGGAAATTGGGAAATGAAGAAAAATACTATTACCGGGAAGGAAGAGTGGAAAAGTAAAGAAAAAATTATGCAGGAAAGGAAAAACGGATTCTTGCGATATGTTTTCTTTTTAGATAACGGAAAGCAGCTTGCGCTCTCTGATCCGAGAAAGTTTGCCAAGGTTGCTCTCTTTTCTAAAAAAGAAGCAAAAGTTTATATCGAGAAACTCGGCCCCGATCCTCTTTTGTTGGGAAAAAATGAGTTTATCGATCTTTTCAAGGGAAGAAAGAAAAAAATAAAAACACTTTTAATGGACCAACAGTTTGTTTCCGGAATAGGAAATATTTATGCTGCGGAAATTCTTTTTAAAGCGAAGATAAACCCCGCGAAGAATGCATCCCTTTTAACAGAGAAAGAGATTGAAAAAATATATGACTTTACGCAAAGTATTCTTAAAAAAGCAATTAAACTTCAGGGAGACAGCACTAGTGATTATCGCCACTTAGACGGGAAAAAGGGAAAATATCAAAACCATCATCTTGTCTATCAACGAAAGGGAAAAGACTGTTTTGATTGTGGAGAAATTATAAAAAAAACTGTTCTTGGAGGAAGAGGGACATATCACTGTCCGAGGTGCCAAAAAGACAAAGAATAAAGCTTAAATAATATGATTATACTTCTCCACGGAAAAGACACATACCGCTCCAAAAGAAAACTGGAGGAGATTATCGAGGAGTACAAAAAGAAATACAAGAGCGGGCTCAATATAATTTTCTTGGAAGAGAAAGAAACCTTTAAAGATCTTTGTGATTACGACAAGCAGGCATCCATGTTCGGTGAAAAGAAGCTTGTTGTTGTCCGCAAGGTTTTTTCTTCAGAGAGCACTAAAAATGATTTTTTTGAAAACTACGAAAAAATAATTATTTCGGAAAATATTTTTGTTCTTTACGAAGAAGGGGAGATAAAAGAGAACGACAGGCTTCTAAAGGCGTTTTTAGAGGAAAAGGGGAAAATTATGATTCAAGAGTTCCAACCTCTTTCCGGGAAAAAGCTTTTCTCTTGGATAAAAAAAGAATTTGAGAGTAGTGGCGCTAAGGCAGACACGGACGCAATCTATCGGTTGCAGGAAGCAACCGGCGAAGATCTCTGGAGAATAAAAAATGAAATGGAAAAGCTAGCGCTTTATAAAAAAAGGATAAAGAAAGAAGATGTTGATTACATGGTAAATATCGGCGTTGAGATAAACATCTTCCAGACAATTGATGCGATAGCAGAAAAAAGAAAAAAAGATGCACTGCTTCTCCTCTATGACCATTTACAAAAAGGAGACAACCCTCTTTATATCCTTTCGATGATTACCTATCAGTTCCGTAATTTGATTTCCGTTAGCGACCTCGTTGAGAGAAAGTATTCATATGATGCTGCAAAATCAAAAAGCGGTCTCCATCATTTTGTTTTCGGAAAAACCTACAAACAGGTAAAGCTCTTTTCTTCTGAAGAGTTGAAGAGAAAATACAATAGCCTTTTTGAAATGGATTTGAAAGCAAAAACGGGACAGATTGATCCCGTATTGGCACTTCACTTGATTCTTTTCAAAGATTAGCTGGTCGCTTTTGTTAAGCGTGATTTTTTGCGAGAAGCTGTATTTTCTTTTATCACTCCTCTTTTTGCTGCCTTGTCGATTATTTTGTAAGCTTGGGGAAGAAGTTTTTGTGCATCTTTTTTCTTCTTGCTGGCGACAAGATCTCTTATCTCTTTTACAATCTTCTTCATCCTTCTTTTGTAACCTAAATTCAAAACACGACGCTTTTCGCTTTGCTTCAATCTTTTTTTTGCTGACTTTGTGATAGGCATAATTTTTATTTTAATGCTCATTTGTATCATTTTTTTTCATTTTCGTCAAATTAAAAAAAGTAGTTGCACTTGCAAAGGAGAGTGATTTTCATTATAATACACTTACCTTTAAAAAGAGGTATCTTTTTCGTTGATACATACTCATAAAATAATATGACCGACTCTCCTATTGAAGAAATAAAAAATAAACTAGACATCACGGATGTGGTGCGAGAGTATGTCAATCTAGAGAAAGCAGGGTCTAATTACAGGGCGCCTTGCCCCTTTCATCCCGAAAAAACACCCTCTTTTTTTGTTAATCAGGCACGACAGATTTGGAGGTGTTTTGGTAGCTGTAGTGAGGGGGGAGATATGTTTAGTTTTGTAATGAAAATCGAGGGAGTGGAGTTTGGAGATGCTTTGCGGATACTTGCAAAAAAGGCAGGAGTGGAATTGAAGAAGCAAAACCCGGAAGTGGAGACAAAAAGGAAACGCCTTTTTGATATTTGTGAAATAACCACTCTTTTCTATGAGAGACAACTGCAGCAATCAAAAAACGGGAAGGAGATAAAAAAATATTTGTCAGAAAGAGGGGTAACCGAGGAAAGCATCAAAGAGTGGAGAGTCGGTTACGCACCAACTGCAAAAGATTCGCTTTCCAAATTTTTAATTGGTGAAGGCTACAGAAAAGAAGAAATAAAAGAGGCAGGAGTTTCTACGGGAAAAGGAAACTACTCTTTTGACCGCTTTAGGGCTCGGATAATTTTCCCAATATTTAATTTAAGCGGATATCCCGTCGGTTTTGGCGGAAGAGTTTTTGATCGAAAAGACGAAAGAGCAAAGTATATAAACACTCCGGCGACCACTCTTTACGACAAGAGCGCAATAATGTACGGGATGCATAGAGCAAAAGTTGGTATAAGAAAAAAAGGATTCGCAGTTATTACCGAGGGATATACGGATGTTATCATGTGCCATCAAGTGGGACAAGATAACGTAATATCTTCTTCGGGGACAGCACTTGCCTCAAAGCAACTTGATATACTGGGCCGCTATACAAAGAAAATTTTAACCGCTTTTGACATGGATGATGCGGGAGGAAAAGCGACAAAAAAGGGAATCGATATTGCACTAGAAAAAGAATTTGATGTAAAAGTAATTATGATGCCGGAAAAAGAAGACCCGGCCGATATAATCTTACGAGAACCGAAAGAGTGGGAAAAGTATGTTAAGGAGGCAAAGCCGGTGATTAATTTTTACTTTAAGAACATTCTTTCAAAACACGACTTGTCTGATCCTCACGAAAAAGGAAAAGCGGCAAAAGAGCTTTTGATGGAAATAAGAAAAATAAAAAACAGTATTGAGCGGTCGCATTTTGTTTCTGAACTTTCACAAAAACTAGGAGTAAGTGAAAATGCCGTCTATGAAGAGCTGGAAAAGCTAAAAGAAGATAGGGGTGAAGAAAAAAACGAAACTGCTTCCGCAGAGAAACCTTCGAAGGAGAAAAAAACAAGAAAAAAGCTTCTCGAAGAGAGAATTGCTTGTTTTTGCATTAAAGATAAAAAAGCCCTCAAAAGATTAAAAAAAGAAGAAATATCTCTTTTGGAAGAAGAGATCGGTGGTATTCTCTCTTTCTTGAAAAAAGAAAGAGATTCACTTACCACAAAAGAAGAAGATCTTTTAAACTATCTTTCCATGCTTCCTTTTATTGAGGAAGAAGTTGATGTGGAAAAAGAAGTGGAGCAGTGCCTTATAGAAATAAAAAAAGAGACTATTAAAAAAAAGCTGAAAGAAACGGAAGAAATGATAAAAAAAGCCGAAGAAGAGGGAGATGAAAAAAAAGAAGAAGAACTTGTCAAAAGATTTAGAGATCAATCTAAAGAACTTCAAGCTCTTTAGGCATAAACTATAAAAAACAGTAAATATGGCCTCAAAAAAAACCAAAAAAAAGACTGACAAAAAGGACGATGCCAAAAAAAAGGTGAAAAAAAGTGCTAAGAAAACAACTCTTCCGAAAAAAACAACTAAAAAAAACGTCAAGAAAAAAAATTCTCCGAAGAAAGCAAAAGCTTCTGTAAAGACAAAAAAGAAAGTTGCTTCTCGAGGGAAAGGGGCAAAACCTAAGAAAAAGACCTCTACAAAGAAAAAGGAATTGTTTTCCGAAAAAAAATTAGAAAAGCTTTTTCAAAGAGCAGAGAGGAGAAAAGGCGTTCTTTACTTCACTGATATATATGAATTTTTTCCGAAGTTAAAAAGAGACAAGGAAGCACTTGGAAAGTTGCTTGTCCGGCTGAGGAAAAGAGGGATTAAAACAATGGAAGAGAGAAGTTTTCTGAGTGACGAAGCACAAAAAGAGGTAGAAGAAATGATAGGAATAAGCATTGATTCTATTCAAAGTTATTTAAAAGAAATTGCTGTTGAACCCCTTCTTGATTCAGAGAAGGAGATTGAGCTGGCAAAAAAAATAGAGAAAGGAGATCAAAGAGCAAGAAAGAAAATGATTAGAGCAAATCTACGCTTGGTAGTTTCTATTGCGAAAAAATATATTGGGAGGTCTCCGAAACTTTCATTTCTGGATCTTATTCAAGAAGGTAACCTGGGCCTTTTTCGTGCAGTAGAAAAGTTTGACTGGCGAAGAGGTTACAAGTTTTCCACCTATGCTACTTGGTGGATAAGGCAGTCTATTAACCGTGCTTTAGCTGATCAATCAAGAACAGTCCGTATCCCGGTCCATATGGTTGAAAAGATCTCTAAATATGTTAAGGCGAGAAAAGAACTTTTTCAGAGCCTGGGAAGAGAACCTTCTGCAGAAGAAATAGCTGCCGAGATGGGACTCGAAATAGAAAAGGTAAGACATATTATCAAAATATATCAAACAGCCACTTCTCTTGAAGCTCCTGTCGGAGATGAAGACGACAGTAGCACATTGGCGGACTTTATTGAAGACGAAAAGGCAATTTCTCCTTCAGTTTCGGCAGCAAGAAAACTTTTAAAAGAAAGATTGGATGATATTTTGATAGACCTTGATTCACGAGAAAGAGACATTTTAGCCATGCGGTTTGGGTTGGAAGATGGGGTAACACACACACTAGAGGAGGTGGGGCAAAGATTTGGCGTAACGCGTGAAAGAATAAGACAAATCCAGGCAAAAGCCCTAGAAAAAATCAGAAAACACCAAAGATTAGAGCGCCTTGAAGGTTATTGAGAAAAGTTGAGAAAGTTTTAAATTGTGCTAAAATAATGATGTTTTGATGAGATATTGTTTCTTATTGAAAACTTAAACATTCCGCGGTAGCTCAGTGGTAGAGCGGACGCCTGTTAAGCGTTTGGTCGTAGGTTCGAATCCTACCCGCGGAGC
>PWKK01000001.1 GCA_003560665.1 Candidatus Nealsoniibacteriota bacterium | reverse complement strand
GGGCTCTCTGGTGGGTGCAGGCGCTTTGCCTTTTGGCGTCAGTACCCGTGTCGACCAGAGAGTCAGCCGGGCTCTGTTCGTTATGGAGGTAACAATATGACGACAAGGCAAATCGCAGAAGCGGTCGGGAAGACCGAGCGAGCTGTTCGCAACTGGACACGAAAGGCTGCGGAAAATTTTTCCTCGGTTGCGGAAAAAATGACCGCAAGCTCGCCGATGCGCCCAGCCGACTACAATCTGGACGAAGTAACCGAGATCATAAAGCAGGGTATGGGTGCAAACGCAGCAGCAGTCTACAGGCAGAATGCCGAGCAGTCGGTTCGCCCAGAGGTAGCACGTTCATCGAGCACCAACGACGACATCGACCGAGAGTTCAAGGCCGCAATAGCAGGTCTGTACAAAATGCTTCAATCCCACGAGAACCGAATACAGAGTATCGAACGAGATCACGAGCATCGTAAGGCTCTGGCACCGCCGCCCGGAATGAGCACACGGCAAGAGCTTGTGCTGGCTATGCGCAAGGTGGCACATCGCAAGTACAACGGAGATCACGCCAGTGCGTGGGCCGAGTTGTCGAGGCAGATGTACTACCGATGCTCTATCAATCTGAAGGTTCGCGCGAACAACGATGGCGTGAGACGCATCGATATTCTGGAACGAGATGGATTGCTCGAAACAGCAACAAGCATAGCGCTCGAAATGCTGACATGATGGAGGTAACGCAATGAAGGCAACGGTCGAAGGTTTCCCGCAGGATAAATTGATCGAAGCTGGTCTCAACGCGAATGACGCGATATTCCTCGACTGGTTCACCTACTGGTGGTCATCGAACACCATGTCGTATCGTATGTGCAAGGGCGTTGCGTTCGCATGGTTGGATCGTGAATACGTAATGAAGCAATTGCCGATCATCGGCTACCGAAGACCCGATGACGTATCTCGACATCTGTCCAGACTGGTGAAGCTGGGCATGATGGAGCGCAAGACGCTGGCAATGGGCAAAGGCAAGGGCTCGCGGTCTCACTACCGACCGACACCAAAGGTCTACCAGCTGAAGTACAATGCAAACCCGACACTTATGGACTCCCCAGAATCCGCGCACGTAAAAACCGGAGATGCCATAGACGTGCAAAATCCGGTGTCTCTAAACGGCTATAGACGTGCAAAATCCGGTGCACCAGATACTACCATCAAAAGAGATACTACCACCAATAATATTGCGGGCGCTTCGCGCACCGCTGAGGAAAATACAGGCAACAGTGAGCCGAAGAGACCAGCACCGATGAAGGACGAGCTGGCGGCTCAGTACGAGGCCGCCTTTACTCACATCACGCCGATGGAGTCGTGGGCGAGTATCCCGAAGGAGCGAAAGCACCTGAACGATCTCGCGAAGCGCACCCGAAGGCTCCAGACCGTCACCGCATACGAGAGCGAGGGCGAGCTGGCGAACGATCTCATGAAGACGTTTCACCAGATGATCGAGCAAGGTCGCACCCAGTATTGGGCGGGGTGCCCGTTCGTGCCGTCAGCACTCAGCGCAAGGTGGGACGCAGTGGTGGATCGGGTACGTGACACAGTAGACGAACGTGCACAGGCGGTGTACAATCCGTACTGAGGGGGCTCGATATGACTACCCAGAAAACCGATCAGCGCGATCGCTGGCTTCAGGCGATGCAGCAGTATTACCGAGACACCTACCCGGCCCCGATGTACCGGGACGTGCGAGCGATGCTGCCTGCCAGCACAGAGAGGCTCACCACGCTGTCGCAGATCGTGAAGCGCAACGTTCCCGCGCAGTTCAAGTGCGTGCCAGATGTCGCAGCAGTCGACAAGGCGCTCACCGAGATGTACGAGACGCACCCGGAGTACACCGCGCTCGCAACCGACCGGCTCCAAATCGAGGAAGACGCTGGGCTGGAAGATTACACCGATGAAGTGCGCGATCTCTGGGCGAAGGTCATGAAGAGAGTTCAAGAGCGAAAGCGCGCCGTTGGCGCGGTAGAGAACAAAACGAATGGAGGTCTCCATGCCACGCATCGAGACGCAGTTCAACGCAACGCTGTCGAAGCTGTCAGCGAAGACTAAGAAAGGCAGCGAAATGATGGATGTCGGCTTCGAGGTCGACCTTGGCAATCCAGAGCTGAAGCGGCTACTGGCATTCTATGGCGAAGAAGTCAACGTCAAAATCACGATTGACGATCCGCAGTACGATATGTTCGGCGATGTCGCGCCAGACATTGACGAGGACGAGGCGGTCACGCAGGAAGACGTGCTCGCCAGCCCTGAGGACGGTGTATGAAGGTCGTAGGTATTGATCCGTCAAAGCGAAGCACCGGCATCGTTTTGATCGACAATGACTGGCAGATCACCACATCCGCTCTGGTCCGCGAAAGCGGGCCGGAGTGGAAAGTCTACCTGAAGCAGATCGCTGCCGTGATCGAGGTCTGCACCGGAGCCGACATCGCATTCGTGGAGAATGCGGCATATGGTTTCGGTGGAAGCTCTAGCTCCGTCGTCGAGCTGGCGCACATATCTGGAAGCATACGCGCCGCACTGTCGACCCGTCTGGTCCCGTGGTTGCCGATTGCGAACGCAACGTGGAAGCGCGCCGTAATGGGCGAGGGTAACGGCAAGTTCGACTCGAAGGCGCTCACCGATGAGCAACACGCCTATCTCGAATCGAGGTTCGGGAAGCTGCCAGAGCAAGCCGACCTGCGCGACGCTTACCTTATCGCCTGCGGTGGCCGGGTCTGTCTGGAGTCACCGGGCACCAAGGGCATGGCGAGGATCGCCGAGGCATACCGGGCGATCTCGAAGCAGATGGATGCAGAGCGCCTGCGTCGGATAGGCGGTGACACGTGAATCAATGTTTGACAACATGGTAGATCGGTGCTACCATACAGACTCAGAGACACGGAGCGTTGCTCCGTAACGACAGCAGTCGAGTCCAGTGGTTCCGCGCAACCGCTGGCAAATACACCGGCTGTGCGGCTCGCGAATGTCTTGTTTGCCGCTCACCCGATGGCGCGGCATCGGGTTCTATGATGGAGGTCTGACGATGGTTGAATTGAAGATACATCCGCAAGTAGTAGCTCGGCTGCCATATGGCTGGTGCGCCTTGCCGTTGCAGGCAACCGCCAAGATCGATCTACCGATTGGCACCACTGTGATTCAGATCGCAACGGTGCCGATGAAGGTGAACGTAAATTGATGATGCGAGAGTGGTGCAAGGAAAACGCAGACGTAATCGGCGTGGTGATTCTGGCAGCTGCCATGATAGCCGCTGTGTCATGGGCCGGGTATCTGGGCGGAAGGTCCAGAGCGGTTCGAGACGCGCAATCGCGCGCCAAGGTGGCCGAGCATCGAGCCGAGTATCTGGAGCACAGGCTGTCGTCGTGGGAATCGATGGGGGAGACGGAGATCACCGCTTACACCTACGAGGACGTGCAGATCGAAGAGCGCGAGGTCGGATCTCTTGACGGATACGGACGCGAGGTCACCGAGGCCGAGGCAGTCAGCACCACCAAAGCTGTCGTGACGATCAGGCTCTGGTTCGACACTCCCGACGATGCGGATCAGTGGCTGCGAGAACATGCGGAGGTCATCGATGTCGACTGAATACTACATTGTACGAAACCGATCCGGAGTGACCGTCGCGCATATCACCGCGACCAGCTACTCGAAAGCGATGCACATAATGTTCTCGTTGTACGGAGTTAAGGCGATCACTTCGATGTATCTGATAAAGCAGGAGTCTGGACGATGAAACAGAACGGGCCAAGGCAAGATAGGAGCCGGGAGGATACCGCCCATTCGCCACTGCGCTCAAGTGCCTGTGGGCATCATTCGGCCCGAGCGGATGGTGGGAGTATTATTTGAGGGAGGTGCGAGGTGACATGCGCAATCTGCAATCGCGTGATCGAGTCTGACGGCGATGTGCCGAGGCGCGGTGTCGTCACTGTGCTTCAATCAGACGGCGCCGGGGCAGTTCCGGCCACCACGTAGACGCCTTGCCCCGTATGGGGTGGCGATTATAACCCGCGAGGATCGGCATGAAAAAGCAGGAGACGAAGAAAGTGGCCGCGCATCGACGTGTGAAGGATGTTGTTTCGGCAATCGAGGCGATCGAGAACAATCTGTCAGCGGCTGAGCAGTTACTGAAATCGATCATGCGGCGTTATCAGGATCGCATCGAAGAACAACACCGGGAAGAGGAGCGCGTGCTTGGAGAGGAGAGAATGCGCTACAGCGTGAGTAATAGCGAGGCGGTAGAGCGGGCGATCGGTCGTCTGTGTCACTATGAACAGTCATTAGGAAGCGTGGTGTCTGACGGACGCACTGTTAAAGCCGCGCTCGACGAGCTACAGGAAAAGGTTGACGAACAACAGGTGGAGAACAACCGTCTGCGCCGTCGCTGCTGGAGCTGGATTGATGAGGCGCGAATGTGGAGACAGAGCGAGCATGCGTGCGACGAGCAATACACGCGGTTATATGCAGACTACAAGCAACAGGCCGCCTACATCGAGCAACTCGAAGAGCAACTCGAACGCTCATTCTCGCAGATGATGCGGCAGCTCGACGAGGCCGAAGCGGAGGCGAAGGGCACATGAGTAATATAGTCCACCTAACCGCCGGGCGAATCGGCCACCGCTACGTGCACATGATGTGCGCTCCGGTGTGGTGGCGAGTACGAGGCGTCGGGGTGCTATCGTTTGCGTGGTGGGGCGTAAAATTGACTGTCGTGACGATGTCGTGTATAGTGAGAGGAGGAGGATAACGGTGTTTGAATGGACGAACGGAGCGCCGGTGCTGCCGGTGCAGTTGAGTGAGGGGGCGACGGCTACGCCGGACGGGATTTTGTTCCAGCGCGGCGATCGGTATACCGGTATGTCCGCCTTGGTCGAGTCCTATGCTACGAGCCGGCGAATGGTACCTTGGCACGCTGCCGCAGAGCGGTTGCGGTATCGCGAGGGCGAACCGTGGTGTGCTCGATATTCACCAAGCGCGGGTACGTACAACGGGACCTGTTCTTTGATCCCTGAAGATGGCCCCGCACTCCACCGAATCGCCGCTATCCTATGCGACGATGCCGAAGCATTCCGAGTGCTCCATTGGTGCGTGCACAATTTAGGAGGCAACCATGCCACGCAGTAACATGAGGCTCAGCGCCGAGCTCAAAGCCGCCGTCAAGGCAGGCGC
>PWKK01000014.1 GCA_003560665.1 Candidatus Nealsoniibacteriota bacterium | reverse complement strand
TTATAAAATTGTTCTATAATTGGATAAGCACTTCTTTCTGTTGAATTAAATAATGATGGAAATATTGATTCTACAAGAGACTTATCATTTATTAAAAATTTATTTTCAGGAACTTCTATATCATATTTTTCTTTTAATTGATTTATATACCTTATTCTATCAATAGGATATATATATCTGTCAAATTGACCTAATATCTCTAATTGTTCTGACGAAGGTATTGCTGTAACAGCTAAAGTTTCTGTAAGTGTAAGTCCCACCGGAAGACAAAGGTCCTCCGATTCTTCGTGTTCCGTGGAAAAGGTGAACGTTACTTGCACCGGAAAAAGAATATCTGACGGTAATAGAGTTGTTGCTTGTAGAAGCACAAGATATTGAGCCAGACGCCCCATGGGCCTCATTCCTGTTTGCTTCCACGACAAAAGACGCTAGTAAAGTTACCGTTATCACCGTGAAAAATATAAATAGTGTTTTTACGTTCATTTTTTTGTTTTTTATTTTTAATCTCTCTTTTTACAGTTTTCGATAAACTATCAAAAACTCTAAAAAGAGGAAGTTCAGTGAGAACCCAACTGAACCTCCTTAAAAAGAGCACCCTACGGAGAGAAGTGATAATTCACCTTCTCTCCTTCAACTACAGGCCCATCTTCCGGTTGGAAGAAGACCTGCATTTTGTATTCCCCCGGCTGGGCGGGATACCAGATATCCCACTCTCCCGGGAGATTTTCTGGATAGTCCATTGACGACGATACCGTCGTCTGACTACCCTTGGTAACCTCGAACCAGACCTCTCCCGGTCCGGAGTTACCCATTGCTTGACCACGGAGATAAAATCCCTCCGGGTCAGCTTCATCCACTGAAGCCGTCCTGAGCGTAAACCCCGGGGCGACTTCCTCTTTCGTTTCCTCAACCGGCTCTTCTGCCGGTTCTTCTTCAGACGCTTCTTCTTCCGTCAGTGTTGCCACCGGCTCTTCTTCATGCATTCCCGGTTCCGCTACAGGAGTTGTATAAACAACCATAGCCCCCGTAACAAGAACAACCACCAACAATAAAATCAATCCTCCAATTATCCACCACCAGTGACGGCAGATAAAATTCATTATTCTTTTCATCCTTTCCACCTCCTTATAGGTACCCCGGATGAAAGGGCTTTTTTATTTTGTGAAGCATCTATATAATAACTGCTTCTTTGAAAAGACAAATCAATGATTTCTCAAAGAAACAGTTATCATTCACTTCATTTTTAAAGAACAACTCTTCTTCCGTCTTCTAATTATATTATATAACCTTTACTCTTCTTTGTCAATACTGTAAGATGGTTTTTAAAATTTTACAAGTTAAAAGGTTTTAGCTTCCTTTTTTCTTACTTTTCAACTTATCTTCTTTTTTAAAAGACAAACTGAAAAATAAGGAGGAAAGTGCAATAAAACCCTTCTGCACATTCCTCCGAAGATTAATGAAATTTTATTTCAATCTCCTGTTGATTAATTTCATCAATCTCCTTTTGGTGAGGGCAAACTACCCAGTCTCTTTTTATACACCGGGCAATTTCTTCTCCGGGAAATATTTTTCCACTTGGGCAATCTTCACAATACTTCCTGGAAATTTCAATCATTAAGTCCGTCATCTTTCTTACCTCCTTTTTTTATTTCAATCCCGGGAGCCGGTCTCTAGATTATACCGATGAAAGAAAAGTGTGAGAAGAGAGATTTGTTCCCTTGCGGGTAAAAATCTTTCTTTCATCAGATTAGAGACCGACTCCCGGGACTGAACATTGAAAAACATACGGATCCCCTGCACTCTCTTCTCATTTTTATTTTAATTAATAAAAAGCAAAAGATCCGTGTTTTTCCTTATTTTCAAAGAACTTTTTTGGCTTTCTTACCTTTCTTAAACTTTAATCAAATTATCATCTAAGAAAGAGAAGAAAACCCTAACCCTTTTCTCTTCCCCCAATATTTACATATCAGGTCCCACTTTTTTATAGCGTTGTGGTTAAACGCTTCCAGAGTTACTTGCTACACCTAGGGCAATATGCTTGCCCCTTGTGCAATAGACAGCCACAGGAACACTTGTCTCCAGAATGTACTCTTTCGTCCTTTTTCATTATCTTTTCCTCCTTTTTTTGAAGATTTTGAAAATCATAGCCCAGATCACCACAACTATCATCATAACAACAGCGACAAAAATTAACCTGCCAACTACTATTACGTATGAGTGTGGCGACACCTTCCACGCATGATAAAAATCCTCTAATATAGCAAGAACCCTTATCACCTCTTCTATAATTGCCACCAAAATTTCCATCTCCCTGCTCCTTTCTTTCTCTCTTTTTTTTATTTCAAAGAACAATTCTTCTTACAAAACATTCCTGAGGGCGAAAGAGGGTTAGGCTTTCTCCCTCAGCCGATGTTCTTGTAACAACGGTTGATTGGAGTGTTTTTCAAAGGAACTACATCGCTTTTTAAAAAAGCAATTTCGTTACTCTTCTACTCAACACTACATAAAAATTTTAGATTGTCGTCTAAAAAATTTTATGCTTCTTTTTAGAACCAATCGATCTGACAATTTGAGAATAATAACAAGAGTTTATTTCTCTTCTCAGGATCAAACGCTTATCATTAATTCTCTTATAAAAATTTAAAGAACTGTTTTCTCAATTTTTTCTCTCTTCTCACAAAAGTTAATTGAGAAAGGAGTAAAGAAAAACTGTTTTCTTCACTCCCCTCTCATCTAACAAAAACAGCCAAGAAATCCATTTATCTTTTGCAAAAAAGAGATTCCTTGGCTGTATTCATATTGCCAAAATATTTGCAAAGACAATTTATTACAATTGCACTTTTCAAATAACTCTCTTCTCACAAAAGTTATTGTATTATTTATTTTTAAAAAACTCCTCTTACTCTTCAACTATATTATATACTGCTTTTTATTTTCTGTCAAGTGCTTCCTCTCTCTTAGCTTTTCTTTCTCTTCTACTCTACATCTTCATTATACCTTATTCTGTTTTTTTGTCAACCCCTCTCCTCTGGAAAACTGTGCTTTGTATAAAAATCATTCATCTCGTCAAATAAATATTTTGCTAATCAAGACAGTTAAAAGAAGAAAAAAACCGGCGATAATAAACAAAAGATTAAACCCGAAAATACCGATTAAAAATCCTGCGATAAGCGACCCAAAGGCAACCCCAAGAGCCGGCAAGATTGTATCTATCACTCCCCCTTCTTCCGGATAATCTTTTAGTCTACGTGAAATTAGTCCACTTCGAGCAGAGTTCGCCGTCATAAATCCGATTGATTTACCAAAAAACACCATTAAAGCTATGAAAAAGTTTAAAATAGGAGCCAACACGCCAAACAAGGCCATAAAAATTCCGGCAATGACTCCCCCTTGAAGAATATTTTCCGATGTTGTTTTTCTCCCCAATCTTTTTATAACCCAAAGTGAAATGGGAGTAAAAAGAAGAGAAGACACGGCCACAAAGGCAAGAATTAAGTTTTCTGTCCAACCAAGTTCTTGTTCTAAAAACAGAACAAAGAACGCTCCGTAAAAGCCACTCACCAAAAGAACCGCAGAAGATGACACCAACAAGGCGATAACCTTCTTTCCCCCAACTCTTTTTAAAGACATTAAAACGCTATTTTTTAAACTGGAAAGATTAAACCCAAAATCCACCAACGTCTTTGCCGGTTTACCAAGACGAAAGAGACAAAAGAAGGCATTAAAAAAATGAATAATCAAGCTAACGACAAATACACCAATAAACCCAAACTGCCAAATAAGAAGAGCACCAACAACCGGAGCTATCGCAGCAGCGTAGAACGGAGCCGAGTAAAACCAGCCAAAAGCTCTGTCTGGCTTTTCAAGAGGAAAACCCATCAGAATACCTCGAAAAGATGTGAAAAACGATGCTGCAGATACCCCTAAAAGAACCTGCCAAAGATAAAAAAGATAAATCCCCCAAACTCCTTCTTCGGGGGAAATCAATAACATTCCGAGAGCATAAATACCGTAACCCAGGATACCCGAAAAAGCCAAAAACGCCGGATTAATCTTGTGATTGAGATATCCCGCTATCGGAGAAAATAGAGCTATCGGCAGATAAATTAAAAGATAAGAGTATCCTACCTGGTGTAGCGATAAATTATTTGCTACCAAAAACAAAGGGAAGTATAAAGAAAAAAGCTTATACCCGAACATCAAAAAGAAGTGAACAATCGTTACATCCCAAGTAACTTTCTCAACTTTCGGTAAAAAAGATAAATTAAATATTAACATTTCAAATGGTAATAATGTTTTTCTGGATTGTGTAAGAGCTAAATGAGAACAGTGCTTTGAGCGACTTGTTAATCATTTTTCTGTTTTTCAAATCATATCATAAAACAAAAACATTGCGAGACTTAACCCCGCAATGTATTGTAAAACAGTGCAGGGATAGACCCTGCACTGTTAAGATTACCACTCTGCTCTTACTTCTTTTCTTGCCTCCTCAAGTTTTTTTGTTAAAGCAACAAAGTGTTTCCTAAAGAGAATGAAAATCAATACAGCCAGAATAAACGGCAAAACAACATAATCAAGAATCGTGTTCCCGGTAATACCGGTCGGCACTTCTGTCGGAGGAGTTTTGGGATGCTCCCTTTTGACATGTACGGTTGCTCTTCCCGTTGCTGAGTCGTTTTCGGATGTCGCTCTCGCTACATTAGTCATAGAAGTTGTTCCGATGACAAAGTTATCTCTTGAGGCAACTCTAGCGTCAAAAGTAACTGTTTTATGTTCTCCAGCGAGAATATCACCGATATCTATTCCATCTCCGATGTTTCCGGAAACTCTTGTTCCGTCAACCCTTAAATTACCGGCATAACTAAGATTGGATGGGAGTGAATCTTTTACAACAACATCTCTCGCTCTCGCATCTTTTGCGCTAACTCGAATAGAGTAATTGAGAAGCTCTCCAGGAGATGCATTCAGAGAACTTAGATAAGCTGTATCTCTTTCCATGCTTTTTACTCTCTTTGTTACCGATAAGTCTTCTTCTTCCTCATCTTCATAGGAAGTATAACATGTTACACGATCGAGCAAAGTTGAAGAAGTAAACCTTCCGTCTCGCAAATAATAGGTATAAGATCTGTCAGGAGAAAGACCAAGGTCGGTGATTCTTCCGGAGCGACTGGACTGAGACCATGTTTCAATTCTAGTGTTTCCCCTGAAAAGAGACACATTGGATCCATCGGTAAAACTATAGCTTAATCTGATAGAGTCCTCTGTGGAGCTGTAACAGCTCAAGTTTCCGTAAGGATCGTCATCTTC
>PWKK01000024.1 GCA_003560665.1 Candidatus Nealsoniibacteriota bacterium | reverse complement strand
TTAAATTTTTCGGGAGGAATAACGTCGTAAATGACCATAGGTGTTTTGCTGTTTTTCTCTTTATTATTCTATCAATTCTATACTAAAAACCAACATAATACAATGTATAAATCGCCGAAAAGAAAGGCTCTCCCGAGATAAAATCATCATGTAGAGATTCCTCGCCAACCTCTTTTCCTTCACATCCACAAAAGTGCCTGTTTTTTTATTTCCAAAGTAGACAACAACACAGGTTTACATAGTGAAATAAGTATTTTCTTTTTCTTGTTTTCAAAACAAACAAGAAAATGTATAATAAGAAAATGTGGAAGGATATAAGAAGAAAACTATTCCGAGAAAAAAACGAGAGTAAAATTGATTACCTTATTGTCGGCTTGGGAAATCCGGGAGAAAAATACAAAAAAACAGCGCACAACGCCGGTTTTCGTGTTGTCTCCCGCTTAAGAGAGAAAACTGGCCTTCCTTCTTTTGAAAAAGATAACACTCTTAACTCACTTAAGGCAAGAGGAAAGATAGAGGAGAAAGATGTTGTCCTCCTTCTTCCCTTAACCTATATGAATCTTTCCGGCGAGGCAGTAAAAAGGGCACTAAAAAGATTTAATCCTGATTTAGAGAACTTGGTTTTAGTTCACGATGACACCGATCTGCCAATCGGAACATTGCGCTTCTCTTTTTCCAGGGGAAGTGCGGGTCACAAAGGAGTCTCTTCTGTTATAAGGTCTTTGAGAACAAAAGATTTTACAAGGCTTCGCATTGGTGTTTGTAAAAAGTTAGAAAAAGAAGGCGAAAACAAAAAAGCAATAGACGTCGTCTTAAAAAATTTATCACCGAATGCGGAAAAAGCGGAAAAAAGAGCGACAGAAGAACTGGAGGAGGGAATCTCTTCAAAGATAACGACAAAAACAGTTACTATTTAAACAAAAAAAGGCGGATATACCGCCTTTTTCTCAAAATTTCTTCGGGTTATCTACGAGATCCGCCCTCCGCAGCTGATAACAGTACAGAAGTCGGAAAATGTCCATTGCGGACACCGGCAATAAAAAGGAGGGATTTTTATCTACAAGACCGTCAAGGTACATGTAGAGAAAAGGAGCCGCTCGTAGATAATCCGAAAAAATCTTTTTTAAACAACACCTATATTATATTATACTTTTTTTCTTTGTCAACCCTAAAACATAGATTCTCTTTCTTTTCTCTTTCTTTTTTTTGTGTTATCCTCTCCTTATTATGCGCCTTGTACTGGTAGAAAGCCCGACGAAAACAAAAACTTTAGAAAAGTTTTTGGGAAAAGATTACAAAGTGCTCGCCTCCGGCGGGCATATTCGCGATCTTCCGAAAAGCAAGCTGGGAATTGATATTGAGAATAATTTTGAACCTCAGTATATCATTCCCACAAAAATGAGAAAAAACATTAAGCCTCTCAAAGATGCGGCAAAAAAAGCCGATGAAGTATATCTTGCGACAGATCCGGACAGAGAGGGAGAAGCAATTTCTTATCATCTTTTGCATGTTTTAGAATTAAAGGATTATAAAAGAATAACATTCAACGAGATTACAGAAAGCGCTGTAAAGGAAGCTACGAAAAACCCACACCGTATTGACATGGATCTGGTAAACGCTCAACAGGCAAGAAGGGTTCTTGATCGCATCGTGGGATACAAGTTATCTCCTCTTCTTTGGAAGAAGATAACCCGTGGTCTTTCCGCGGGAAGAGTACAATCGGTCGCCTTAAAGATTATAACCGACCGTGAAAAAGAAATAGAAACGTTTACAGCAGAAGAGTACTGGAGCATTGAAACAGAGCTTCAGTCACAAAGAGAAGAAGCAAAAAACAAATTTACAGCAATCCTTAAAGAGAAAAACGAAAAAAAAGTCTCTAAGATGGGGATAAAGGAAAAGAAAGAAGCAGAGGAGATAAAAGAAGACTTAGAAGAAGCAAGTTTTTTTGTAAAATCAATAAAGCAAAAAGAAAAAAAGCGAAATCCTCTTCCTCCTTTCACCACAAGCACAATGCAACAGGAAGCATTTAAGAGGCTGCGTTTCCCTTCCGGATTCACAATGCGCATTGCACAATCTTTATACGAAAAAGGACTCATCACTTACCACCGTACCGATTCTGTTTCCGTTTCCCTAGACTCAAGAAAGTTGGCAGAAAAATACATCAAAGAAAACTTTGGAGAGAATTATTATAAAGAAAGATTTTTCTCTTCCAAGGGAAAAACACAAGAGGCGCACGAAGCAGTGAGACCTACTTCACCACTTCTCTCTGTAGAAAAAACAAACAAGCTAAAAAAAGAAGAAACAAAACTTTATGACTTGATATGGAGACGCTTTACCGCCTCCCTGATGAGTGAGGCCGTCTTTTACAGCACTACGTTAGAAATAGAAGCAAAAAATGAAAACACGTACCTTCTTTCATCATCCGGATCTATCTTACGTTTTGACGGTTTTACGAGAGTTTATCCGATGAAGTTTGAAGAAAACGACCTGCCGGCAGTAAAAGAAGGAGAAAATCTTCTTCTTGGAAAAGTGGAGGCAAACCAACACTTCACCAAACCTCCGGCAAGATTTACCGAGGCAAGCCTTATCAAAGAGTTGGAAAAACACGGTATCGGAAGGCCGTCTACTTACGCTCCAACCCTTTACACTCTCTCTCAGAGAAACTACTCTGAAAAGGTAGACAAAAGATACTTGAAACCGACAGAGATCGGGAGAGTTGTCTGCGACCTACTTTCAGAACACTTTCCTTTTGTTGTCGATTTTAAGTTTACCGCCAGAATGGAAGAAAGCTTAGATAAAGTAGCTGAAGGAAAAAAGGAGTGGCGAAGGTTAATAGGAGATTTCTACGGAGACTTTGCCGAAAATTTAGAAAAAAAAGAATTAGAAATTAAAAAAGAAGATATTATGCAAGAAGAAACAAACGAAAAATGCGACAAGTGTGGGGGAGAAATGGCAGTAAAATTCGGAAAGTTTGGAAAGTTCATTGCTTGTAAAAACTTTCCCGATTGCAAGAACACAAAGCCGTTAGACGGTGACAATGATGGAAGCGAAAGTGAGGAGGAAGTGATCTGTGACAAGTGTAACTCTAAAATGCAGATTAAGCAGAGTAGGTTTGGAAAGTTTTACGGCTGCAGCAACTATCCGGAGTGCAAGAATATAAAGTCGCTTGAAGGAGACTTGGATATCAAGTGCCCCGAATGCAAAGAAGGAGATGTGGTGAAAAAGAGATCAAAGAAAGGCAAAACTTTCTATGCCTGCAACCGTTACCCCGATTGCGAGTTTACGTCCAGCCAAAAACCAAAAAAAGAAGAATAAAAATTATTCCACAAAAATAAAAGGAGCTGATATTATTTAATCAGCCCCTTTTTTATCTTCTCGATCTCGGAAGAATCATCTTTATCAATCGCATCTCTTATCTTTTCCATCAGATTTAAAATGAAGTATAAGTTGTGATTTGTTAAAAGCATAATTCCGTATATCTCCCCTCTTTTCGCAAGGTGATGAAGGTAACTTCTCTTGTAATTAAGACAAGTGTTGCACGAACAGTTTTTATCGAGAGGACTCTTGTCTTCCCTGTAACACGAAGACTCGATATTAATCCTCCCGTCGGAAGTTAACGCCGTTCCGTGTCTTGCAAAGCGAGTGGGAATCACACAATCAAAAAGATCTACCCCTCTCAAGGACGCCTCTATTAAATCCTCCGGCTCTCCAATTCCCAACAGATGACGGGGCTTCTCGTCGGGAAGCTCTTCTTCTAAAACTTCTAAAATAGAGTACATGTTGTTTTTTGAATCTCCAAATGATTCCCCAAAGGAGCCGCCGATACCAAACCCGAAAAAAGGTAACGCAGCCATAAAGCGTGCCGATCCTTTTCTTAAATCATCAAATCTTCCTCCTTGCACAACTCCCATCATCACTTGCTTGTCATCACTCAACGCATCTAAAGACCGCTTTGCCCAACGGTGTGTTTTTTTAAGTGACTCTTTTTGATACTCGTAAGATGCCAGAGGAGAAGTGCACTCATCAAAAGCAAAAACGATATCTGCGCCGAGCTTCTCTTGTGCTTTGATAGAACTTTCCGGCGTAATTTCCACTTTGTCTCCATCAAAGGGAGATTTAAAGAAAACACCGTTTTCTCCTATTTTTACCATGCTTTCTCCCTTTTTGGTTCGTACATCTTTTACTGCACTCGAAATTTTTCCTGTTTTTTCTAGAAATCCGGCACCCAGGCTAAAAACTTGAAATCCTCCGCTATCGGTCATCAGGGGGCAGTCAATATTTAAAAACTTATGTAAGCCGCCCATCTTCGCCACCGTTTCATACTCTCTTTTGCAGTAAAAGTGAAAAGTATTAACCATAAAAATATCTGCACCGATGCTTTTTGCATTCTCAAAACTCATTCCTTTCAATGCTCCACGAGTAGCTACCGGAACAAAACCGGGGGTCTTTATCTCTCCGTGTGGAGTAGTTAAAAGCCCCGTCCGTGCTTTGCCTGATCTTTTTTTTATCTTAAAATTGAACATAGTTTGATTATGCATCAAAAGAAAAATAAATAAAGTCGCTCTGCACGAACTCTACAATGAATAAGGAGGTGTCCGAAGACACCCCCTTTTGGCTCTATTCTTTCTTTATCTTTTTTTCCGGCAGATTATAGAAGATGAATACTACAGCTCCCACTGCCGAGAGTACAAGGAAAAACTGAATTATTAGAGCGGCAAGCTGACTTTTTGCCAGCATTTCTCCTATTTGAAGAATAGACCACTCGGGGACTAAAGCCAGAAAAAATAATACAATCAACAAAAACAAAGAACAGATTTTTTTCATAATTTCTTCCTCCCTGTAAAATCTTTTCTAGAATAGAGCTTTCTATATTATATCAGAAAACAACTTCTTTGTCAAAAAGCTACTTTTACGTATATCCCTATCACAAATTTATTTAGAGAGCACAAATTCGAGACGCCGTGTTTCCAGGCTTCCCCCGGCAAGCTTTACCTTTATCCTGTCCCCTAAAGCGTAGCGCTTTCTTTTTCTTGTTCCGACGAGAGAATATGTTTCTTCATCTAAAAAGTAATAATCATCATCCATATCCCGGATAGAAACCATCCCTTCGGCTTTTATTTCCAGCTCTTGAACAAAAATACCAAAACTGGTTACCCCGGAGATAATCGCTTCAAAAGTCTCTCCTGTCTTTTCAAGCATATACTCAACTTGCTTATAGGTAACAGAGCTCCTTTCTGCGTCTAAAACATCTAACTCTCTCAATGATATCTCCCGGGCAATCTTCTCGTAATTTTTTCGATCAACCTTCTCACTCGCCAGCTTCTTCTTTACAATTCGATGGATTAAAAGATCGGCATATCTTCTGATAGGAGAAGTAAAATGCGTGTACTGATCTAGTGCAAGACCGAAATGCTTTTTGTTTTTTGTAGAGTAGGCCGCCTTTGCCATTGACCGCAAAACACTTTTTTTCACCAAAAACTCTTCATCTTTTCCTTTTACTTTTTCAAAAAGGCCGTTCAAGTCAGAAGATGAGATCTCTCTCCCTTGCACATTAATATTATATCCAAGTCCAGAAAGAAAAGAAAAAAGGTTGTCAATCATCTCCTTGTCCGGTGCCTCGTGAATTCGGTAAAGAGTATTAAAGGTTTTTGCAACTTCCTTGTTGGCAAGAACCATAAACTCTTCAATCAAGCTGTGGGCGAAAAGATGCTCTTTACAGTAAACAGAAAGCGGTCTTCCGTCATGATCAAGCTCAAAAAACAACTCATCATCTTCGATACGTAACGCTCCTCTTTGAGACCTCGCCTCTATTAGGCCCTCAGCCATTTTTGAGAGAACGAAAAGCTCTTCATGAAAATCTCCTTTTTTGTTGTCTAAAATGTTTTGTGCCTCTTTGTAGGTAAATCTTCTCTTAGAACGAATCACCGTTTCTCCAAACCAGCTCTCCACAACACTACCGTCGCTCCTTATCTTGAATACCGCGGAAAAAGCTGGTCTGTCTTCTTCGGGTCTTAAGCTGCAAATGTCGTTAGATAGCGTCTCCGGGAGCATCGGAATAGTGCGGTCAACTAGATAGATAGAGAATGCTCTTTTCCTTGCTTCTTCATCAAGTTTCGAGCCTTCGGTTACATAATAAGCAACATCGGCAATGTGAACCCCTACCTCGTAAACACCCCTTTCCAATTTTTTCACGGAGAGAGCATCATCAAAATCTTTCGCGTCTTCCGGGTCAATAGTAAAAGTGGGAACACCCCGAAAATCTCTTCTCTTTTCTGTGTTAAAGATCTTTTTTTTCGCTCTTTGGGCATCTTTTTCCACCTTTCTCGGAAAATCTACTGCAAGTCCTTTTTCGAGCACGATTGAGTGTAGCTCGGCGTCACTGTCTCCTTTTTTCCCGATTGTTTGGACAACCTTTCCTTCAGGATTTTTTTTTGCATCTTCCCAGCTCACGATTTCAACAAGGACTTTTGTTTTTTCTTTAGCGGTGTTGTTTGGTATAAAAATGTCGGTATACATTTTTGGGTCATCAGCAGAAAAAAAGGCAAACTTTTTCCCTTTTTTCTTCTCAACAGTACCAACAAATCTCATTTTTGCTCTTTTTAGAATGCTTACCACTTCCCCACACTGTTTCTCTCCTTTCTTTCTTGGTAATAAAACAACCTCCACTTCATCGTTGTGTAAAGCGGTATTTAAAAAAGCTGTTTCAATTTTTACATCTTCATCAACCTCTTCACTTTTTAGGTATCCAAAGCCCAAAGAATTAATATTTACTACTCCTTTTATTTTTTTCGCCATGTTTTAAATGATATATGATAATCCGGTCAATTACAAATAAAAAAAAGGGTTTTACCCTTTTTTCTGTCCAAAAGGGAGACTCCCTCTTTTAAGAGGGAATCTCTTTTTTTAGACGCGAGAAACATTAGCTGCCTTTGGTCCTTTGTTAGAAGAAGCAACTTCGAAGCTCACTTTATCCCCTACCTTAAGATCGTCAAAATTGGTATCAACGAGATCGTTAGAGTGGAAGAAAAGATCTTCTTCTCCTTCTCTCTCGATAAAACCAAAACCTCTTTCGGTAAGCGTTTTGATTGTGCCTTCCATTAGATCGTTTTGTTTATTTAATAAGTCCAAGGAAAACCTTGGAAAGTGATAGAAACCCGACTCCATTTCTCCACGTTACATTTGCAAGACTACACCATTTTTTCGTTTTTGTCAATTTAAAAGAGTGTATTCAAGTCCCAGCCAATTTAGCGAAAGCGATTGTGAAGATATTCAAGAAGCGAGAAGCAAGCGGTATTGGATTTGTTGTGGGTAACACAGTAAGTACAGAAGATATTCAAAGGTAATTTCACTCCTTGGGTGTCACTGTCTCTTATATCGTAGTAAGAAGGGCTGAGGCGATACCAACCAAAAAAATTCCATCAAAGATACCGGCTCCTCCGATAGAAACCGCTCCACCGCTCTTTTTTAAAATCCACGGTAAGTGGAAAAGATCCGCACCAATTAAAACTCCAAGAACCCCGGCACTAAAGGCGACTTGTGCCGCATGCTCCGGAGCAAGCAAAACAGCAAAGAAGGTTGCAAACAAGACAGGAAGAATCATTGAAATCATCACTCCTTTTTCCTTGATAAAGCGTGCTCCCAGAAAAGAGAAGAAAGAAACAACTCCCGTAGTAATTATCAACGGCTCAAGAGGAATTCGCGATAAAAAGTAACCGACAATCAAAAGAGGTATAAGAGCTCCTCCAACATTTAAAGAAACTCCTTGAATCCTCCAAACCTTGCGCTGAAAAAGCCCAAGAAAACGAGGCTCAACGACTTGGACCATTCTTTTTTTCCCAAGGGGAATGTTTATAAAAGAGGTGATAAATATCAGAAAAAGGATAAAGAGCGCTGCTTCCGAGGAAAACTCTAAAAAAGTAAACCCGGCTTTTGCCAAGTAAAAAAAGATAAGAGTGGTAAAAAGAGGAAGGAGGATTATGACAAAAAAAAGGATGAAAAAAAGATAGAAAAAAGGCATTTTATTCCCAGGTTAATACGAAACGGTGAACATCTCCTTCGTTTTTCAGAGGACAAGCCTCTTCACGACAAGTTACATCTTTTCCGACTACAAAAAAGAGCATCTGTTCAAAATATCCTTCAAGGTGAAAGCAGTGAGCGGGATGGCCAACGAAATCAACAAGCTCTGCAACTATTCGCTTTTCTTCCTTGTTGATCTCTATCACTTTTAATTCTCCACTACTATAGTACTTCCTCCATGCAACATTCGTGTTCTTGCAAAGCGTTTCCAAAGAAACAAGTAATTTGCTTGCAAATTTTAAAATAAAAGAAGTTCTTGCCGACTCTTTCCCCACTTCTCGCATGTCTTCATCGCTTAAATTAAGTACTTTCTGTTGCACTAAGAGGAGAACAATAAAGTGTGCCACGGGGAGTGTTGTTTTTTTTACTTTGGACATACTATAACCCATCTCCTCCATTTCTTTTTCCGTTCTTTCTCTTGCTTCTTTGCCAAATTTTCGTTCAAGAGCAGAAAGGTCATCGATAGCACCACGGGTAGAGTAGGTTCCTTTCGTGTTCTCTATGAGCTCTTTTTCTTTTTCACTAAAGGTAATCATTTTTTATAAATTATTAATCTTCTTTTTTCCATTTTAGCAATAAATAAGACAAAAAGAAAGAACTTTTTCTTTATAAACATTTTGTGCTAAAATAAAAGGCATGGAAATCAGTTTTAGTATTATTTTTGTCGGAATTCTCGTTTTTTTCGCTCATTTTTTTGCGTGGCTTTTTAAGTTTGTCAGAATACCCGATGTTTTGCTCTTGATGTGTATCGGTATTTTAATCGGCCCTCTCTTAAACATCGTTCCCCCTGATTTTCTCGGAGAAGCAGGTGATCTCGTTATAAAACTTATTCTAGTAATGATTCTTTTCGAAGGAGCGATAAAGTTAAAGTTTCAACATCTTCACCGAGCGTTTGTCGGAACATTCAGTCTGATGCTCATAAGCTTTTTTTTAACAATGGGTGGTATAGGTCTTCTGCTTTACCACTTTGCCGGTTTTGACATAGTTCCCGCTTTTTTGATCGGAGCAATTGTTGGTGGAAACGCAGCAGCAGTTGTCGTTCCACTTATCGAGAAAATAAGAATAAACGAAGAGTCTCGTACTACACTTTTCTTGGAATCCGGAATGAGCGACGTCTTGAGTATTGTTTTCGCTTTTGCACTGGTGGCCTCTTTGGAGGTAGGAGTTTTTCATATAGACACTGTTTTTTTTGATATCATCAAAACACTAATTATGGCCATTATTATCGGTTCTTTTTCTGCTTTCGTTTGGTCTCTCTTTTTAAACAAGATACACAACATCAAAAACTCCGCTTTTACTACTCCTGCCTTTGTTTTTATCGTCTACGGGGTTACCGAACTTCTCGGTTTTAGTGGTCTTGTCTCAATTATCTTTTTTGGTATTGTTTTGGGGAACATTCCTCTGGTTGTTTTTTCTCTTCAAAAAAAGCACCGTTTTATTAGCACAATTCTTCATCCGCAACCACTCTCAATTCGAGAACTTTCCTTTTTCTGCGAAATTGTTTTTTTAATAAAAATATTTTTCTTTATCTTCATTGGGCTGTCTTTAAACTTTGAAAGTATGCCCATTCTTCTTTTAGGACTGCTTCTAACCGTCTTTATCTTAATAGTTCGTATTCCGGCCGTTCTCTTAAGCGTTCCCAAGTCAGCCGCAAAGTTTGACGCATCGGTTATCTCTGTAACGATTCCCCGAGGTCTTGCAGCAGCTGTTTTGGCAATAATCCCTTTGCAAAGAGGACTAGAAGAGGGTCAACTTATTCAAGATGTTACTTACTCTGTTATTTTTTTCTCTGTTCTTTTTACTTCCACCTTCATCTTTTTTCTTTATAAGACAAAAATAAGAAAATTGTATGAGCTCTTTCTGCCGGGGTTTTCTCCCAATCCGGAAGATGGAAGTGCGGAGTATCCTATTGAAGAAAAAAAGAACGACTTTTAGCGTTCCTTCTTTGTCCTCTCCTTCTTTTTTAAATTTTAAGATTCACAACCTACCGCTCTAGCGAGTGAAGAAGGGTCGCGTCCTCCTTCGTGAATTTCTCCTTTTATTTGAATTTCAGGAACAAATCCCGTTATTTTTTCCTCGTTACATCGATCTCGTTCTTCCGCACACTCCACATAAATCGGTTCAATCACGTCATATCCTCCAAATCCTTCAGCAAGTTGAGTGCAGGCCGGGCAAGTCCTAAGACCGTAAACAACCACCCCCTTTTCTTCCAAACAACCAACAATATCTTCCATCGCATCATTTTCTTCAATTCTTACTTCTTCTCCCTCTTCTTTTTCTTCTTCCTTCTCTTCACTCTTTTTTTCATCTACCTCTTCATCACCTACTTCCTCTCTCTCTTCTTCGTGTTCCTCCTTTTCTCCTAAATTCTCATCTTCTATCGTTTCTTTGTTATTGTTTTCTGCTTCTTCCTTCGGATTTGTGATGTAAAGCGCTCCGCTAATTAAAAATGCTCCGACTAAAATTGATAAAACTGTTTTATTCATAACTTAAGCAATTATTTTGATAAAAACATATGACCGAATAATCGGCAAAACCTAAAAGATCTCCGAAAACAATTTTAGGTAGAGTCTCTCTCCTCATCGCCGCCAACACAACAATAACGGCAACTATCAAGGCACAAAGAGGGCAAAAAAGCAAAACCGAGTCCTGTTTTCACAGAATCAACTATTAAAATTTCGGTTTTTTCCGTAACAAATTTTTTGTCAGAAGAGAAAAGTGGTTTTTATAGGGTTAGTTCTCGCTCCTTATATCCAACCCCTTTGGATCGATACTCCAGTTTGCTACAACACCTTCCTCATTTGTGTCAGTTGCAAAGAACAATCTGTTTCCATCTTCTCGCCAACGCAAACTCCTGAATTCAGGAGTAAAGTTCTCCTCGTAATCTAACTCTAACGTCTCCATTATTTCTTCTCCTGAAATGGTAAACTCTTTTTCTCTTGTTTCAATATTGTCTACTGTAAGATAATCACCCGCCGCTCTCTCGGTATTGAGAAAGTAAGCAAAGTGTGTTTCTTTCGGAGACCAGATGATATCTCCCACCACCCCTTTGTTTCTTTCTCCTAAAATTCTCGTTTCTCCTGTTGCAATATTCATCGTCCAGAAAAGAGAATAATCAACCGGCATCGCATACGTAGAAACCGAAAATACCATCGTCTTTACTCCGTCGGGAAAAGGTGAAACAGCCGTAAATCTGGTGAATCCGTCCGGACCAACTTCTATTCCGTTAATCTCTATCGGTTCTCTGAAAATGCTACTCCACCTTCCTCGAACCTGTCCTCGCCAGTTTTCTATTGAATATCTAAAGACTGTGTTCTCTTCTCCATCCAGCACTAAGATAACGTTATCATCTTCGGAAATAGCAATTTTTTTATCAATCAAATCCACATACTCTATCTGAGAAGACAAAACGTATCCGATGGCAACTACGGTAAGAGATACAGCAAAGATTAAAGCAACAACAAAAAATACTTTATTCATAGTTTTCATATTGTACCCTTATTAATTTTTAATTATTAAAACTGTTTGCAGTTTATCAAAAAATCAGCGGGACAGCAAGATCTATTTCTTGTTTAGTAATCTCTCATGCAACGAACCTGTCCCGTCGCACTGGCTGGGTGACAGTCACGCCTTATCCCTGTATTATCATACCTTATCTCCCGCATCGAATAAGCATCTTCCCAATAGGTGCAATCTTCATCTTCATTCGCTCGGGTAGAAGACCAAAAGATAGCGCTTTCACCCATATTATAAAACAATCTTATATTGAATCCCGGTTGATATCCTCCGGGAAGAGCATCCATCCTTGAAAGAGAAAAACTACTGCTTCTTCTCAAATTACCGTCTTTCCACAAATTATAGTTTCCCGCAAGCTTACTTCCTTCATCACCCCCTCGGAATCCGTATTTTTTTATTTCTGTCTCTCTCATTCCCAGTTCTGTTTCTATTCTTATCCAATCATTATCGCTGGGAATCCTCCAACCGCGAGGACAAATTCCCTGAAAGCCTTCACCGCTTTGCCCACAAGCAATGCTGGCAAAATCGTAAAGACCTCCGTAAACACCACACATTATTCTTTCATCATTATAACAGTGTCTTTCTACTTCACAGCGGAGGTCTGTTTCGTTTTCAGCAATATTTAAATTTTCTTTAAACCAACACTGCTCTCCTATTCTTATTGTTTTGTAATGCTTCCCTCCATACTCTAGGGTTTCTCCACACTCCCACACCGCTCCTGTGGTAGCACTAACTTCATCGCTATAAACTCCTTCCTGTCCTTCCGTTATCTGTGTAACGGCATAATAATATGTCTTTTCGGGAAGAAGGTCTGTATCGGAGTAGTTCTCGTTAGTCGTCGTTCCTATTTTTTCATAGATTACTTTTTCATCTTCAGATCTGTAAACAACGTACTCTTCGGCACCAATGGAGTAGTCCCAAAAGAGATCAATTTTTAACTGAAGTTCTTCTTGAAAATCTGTCGCCTGTGCTTGAATTCCGGTGGGTACTCCCGGAGCCGTTGTCGCACTTGCTCTTTTGCTCTGCCTACTTTCTTTAAAGCTAACAACTTGCGTTACTTTGTAAAAGTATGTTGTATTCGGGTCCAATTCTTCATCCAAGAACTCTTTTTCTTTGGTAAATCCGACTCTGGCATACGACTCTGCACCTTCTTTTTTGCGATAAATATTATACTGCGTAGCATCTACATCGCCAGCCCAAGACAGTCTTATTTGGCTAGAAGAAACAATTTCTGCGGAAAGGTGTGTTGGGGCATTATCTACTCTCAAATAAACGAACATCGCTATTAGAGCAATCACGATGATAGCACCGATAACGATTAACAAAACTCTTTTCTCAGGATTCATTTTCAAAATTATCGTTATTATTTGCTTTGCTCTTTTCTTTTTTAAGCCTTTCTATCTCTTCTTCCGCTTCTTTTAACTGCTTTTTAATCTCCACCATCTTCATTTCTCTCCCGACCATTAGTTTGCTCATTTTTTCAACCTCCCTTAATTTCTCTTCTATCTCTCTTTTCCTTTCCTGAACTTTATTCTCCAACTCTGTGTTAAGCTCATTTAACTCTCTTGTTCTCGCATCTATCTTTACCTCTAAGGTACTTTTTTCCTCTTCCATCATTTCTCTTGTTTCTTGGAGCTCTCTTGTCATTTTGTTGAAATTTTCTGCGAGTTCTCCAAATTCATCTCGAGAAAAAACTTCCGCCTGTGCGCTAAAATCACCTCGTCCAACTTTTTTTGCAGCAAAAGAAAGGCTCTTCAACGGTTTCATTATTCTTTTGGTAATAAAGAAAGAAATTATTATTATCGGAAAAAGAAGAACGACTAGTAACGCAATGTAGTTTATGGCCATATTTATCAGAAAGCGGAATGCTTCTTCTTTTGATAGGATTGTTACAACTTGCCACTTTAAGCCGAGGCTTTCTTTTTCTATTACCCTAAAACTGGCAACAGAATCTTCTCCTTGAAAATCAAATTCTGCTCTTCCTTCTTTTTTTGAAAAACTTTTCTCCAGCGGATAACTTTCTCCCAATTTTGTGAAAAGGTATTTCTCCTCCGGGTGGAAAATAATTTCCCCATCGGAATTTACCAGAACCATATCTTCTCCTTTTTCCCATGCCTTAAAATCAAGCTCTCGAAACAAAAATTTTGTGTCGATTGATGCGACAACAAAAGAGGTTAATTCTCCTTCTCTATCAAAATTAGGACAAAAGACACTAAGTGCCGTTCCGTAAATGTCGGAAATAACGGCTTCCTCTCTTTCTTTTGCCTCTATAAACCACTTGTTGTCTTTCCAGTCTCTGCGATCACCTCGCCTCGTAGAAGCAATAATATATCCGTTTTCATCTAAAATATCGATTTCTCGAAAAACCTGCTTATAATTTTCATAAATAACATCCAATTCTTCTTTAACTTCTTCAGGAAGTGCATCTTTTGATATTAAAACAGGATTTCGAGACAAAGAATCAATACATTCTGAAGAATTTTCCAAGAAATTTTCTGTTAGAAAAAAGGCGAAATCACGAACTTCTTCGAGCTCTCTATAAGTCGCTTCTTTAAAATAACCCTCAAAAAAATAAAAAAGCAAAAAACCCCCTAACAAAAGAGGCAAAAATCCTATTGAGATAAGAATAAATGTCAGTTTTGTTCCGAACTTCATTTTTTAGCTGAAAGAATAGTATTTAAGTAGTCTGGCAATAACAACAGAGAGCAGGAGAGTTACTGCTGTTACAATCACCAAGATACTCTTTTTCTTCATATTTTTAATCCTTCTCAATGGAGTCTTTATTTCCGACGTAGGGCTTTAACACCTCGGGAATTCTTACCGAGCCGTCTTTCTGTTGATAGTTTTCTATGATAGCAATCAAGATACGAGGTGACGCGATTACCGTATTGTTCAGTGCAAAAGCATACTTTTTCTTCCCATCTTTGTCCGTATATTTTATGTTTAATCTCCTCGCTTGCCAGTCTGTTAGATTAGAGTCAGAGTGTGTTTCCCCATAAGAGTTTCTCGAAGGCATCCATGTCTCAACATCATACATTTTATACTTTCCCGCACCCATATCCGCAGTGCAGATGCTAAGCACCCTGTAGGGAAGATTCAAATCCTGCAATATCTCCTCGGAAAAAGCCCTCATTTCCTCTAAGTATTCATTTGATTTTTCAATATCAGCTTCGGATATCATTATTTGTTCAACCTTCATAAACTCATGTATCCTGTACAATCCTCTAGTGTCTTTTCCGTAGCTTCCCACTTCCGATCTGTAACACTGCGACAAACCGCAAGCCTTTATCGGCAAATCCTCTCTCTTTAGAACCTTGTCCGTATAGTAGGCTAGAAGCGAAGGCTCGGCCGTTCCCGCCAGATACTTCGGGTTTTTTATTTCTTTTCCGCTCTCCAGTTTGCCCGGATTAGCGATCTGATAAACTTCATCTTTTTCGGAAGGAAAATGTCCGCTACCGATCAACGCAAACTCATTGAGAAGAGTGGGCGGCAGAAAAGGAGTAAATCCTTTCTCTATCATTTTGTTTAATGCATACCACAAAACACCAAAGTGCAATAAAACAGCCTCGTTTTTCAGATAATATCCCCTAAATCCGGATACTTTGACGCCTGTTTTTAAATCCAAAATATCAAGTTCTTTGCCAAGCTCTATGTGACTTTTAAGAGGAAAGTCAAACTTCGGGATATCCCCCCATTTTTTTACTTCTACGTTGTCTTTTTCTTCTCCACCTATCGGCGTGTCGGGAGAGGGAATGTTCGGTACGACGAGCATCATTTTCCGAAAACGAGCTTCAGTCTCGCGAAAATCTCCCTCTACTTTTTTTAGTTTGTTTTTTATACTCTTCCCTTTTTCAATAAGCCTTTCTCTATCGGAATTTCCTTGTTCTTTCTTTTCGATCTCCTGGACGTTTCTATTTCTTTCCCTTCTAATTCTTTCTATTTCAGAAAGAAGCTTTTTTCTTTCTTTATTTAAGCTAATCAAAAGATCAATATCAACATCAACTTTCTTCAGCTTCGCCGCTTTTTTTACCAACTCTTTGTTTTCTTCTATAAATTTAATATCTAGCATAATATTACTTCATAATATCATAAATCGCCTTTTTGTACACCTTTTGAAAATTTGCCCACACCGCTAATATTGGTATAATAACAGAATGTCAGAAATTTTTCCATTTTTTATTATCCTTCTTGCCGGTCTTGTTTTTTCCCGGGTATTTCAAAGGCTCCATGTTCCGTGGACAATAACACTAATTGCTGCTGGAATAGTGATTGGTCCTTTTGGTCTACAGTTAATAACCCCCGATTCAACTTTGGAATTTTTAAAATATCTCGGTCTGGTTTTTTTAATGTTTATGGCGGGACTTGAAACACGCTTCTCGGGATTTCGAGAGGTCTGGAAAGAATCTTCATTTGTCGGTACCACAACGGGATTGATTCCACTGTTGGTTGGTTTCTTTATCGGTTTCTTTTTCGGCTACGAACTTCCGACCATTATCCTTCTCGGAGTTATTTTCGTTTCTTCTTCTATCGCAATCGCCGTCCCTACCTTAAGCTCGAAAGGACTTCTTCATTCTCGAATAGGAAAAATTATTATTTCTTCTATTATACTTCAAGACGTTGCCAGTCTTGTATTGCTTGCTGTTGTCTTGCAGTATCTTTTCCCCGGAACGTTGCCCTTTCCCATTTTTGTTACTCTTTTTTTTCTTGCTCTTTTCCTGGTCGCCTTTGTCAGATGGGGTATTCCTCGGCTTCGTTGGATTTTTGAAAGTAACAAGGAAAAAATCACTCCTTTTGAAAGTGATTTACGAATAGTTTTTGCCGTTCTTGTCGGAACAGTAATTGTTTTCGAGCTTTTGGGGCTTCATGCCATCATCGGCGCTTTTCTTGCCGGATTAATCTTGGCCGAGATAATTCGAGAAAAAACACTAAAAGAAAAAATACACGTGATGGCTTACGGATTATTTATTCCTGTATTTTTCGTGATGGTTGGCGTAGATACAAACATCGGCGTATTCCTAGAAACAAAAAACATAATCTTTCTCGTTCTTGTTATAATTTTAGGGTCAATCCTCTCAAAGTTCTTTAGTGGATGGATTTCTGGAAAAATAATTGGTTTTACCAACACGCAGGCAACTCTAATGGGCGGAACGTGCATCCCCCAGCTATCCACGACTCTTGCAGTTGTTGCCGTCGGACAACAGTATAAAATCCTCCCCGAGGAGCTGGTAGCAACTCTGATTATCTTGAGTATTATAACAGTTTTTGTTAGTCCACTCGTAGTGGGAAAAACAGCAGATAAGGTGAAACAAAAATATTTTGTTACAAAGCCCGAAAATGATAACTAAAACCCTCCCTTTAAAAGGAGGGTTCTTTCTAAAAACAAACCTCCAGAAAGCTAGAACTCGGGAATCTGATCGAGAAGGTCTTCGGGAATTTCATCAGTGATGTCGCTAGGAATCTCTGTAGGAATTTCGGTGGGAACCTCCGTTGCCTCCACACCTTCCGGAAGCTCAAACCTTTCATTGGGAATTTCACCAAAATCTATATTCCTTGCTTCTGTTACGGTATCTCCCACTTCAAATCTTACGGGTAATCCATGTTCTCTCCACACCCACATCTTCCCCGTAGTCTCACCTTCGGTGGTGTATTCAACTACAATGCAATCCATTCCGTTTACCGTTTCTCTTCCTATTACTACTGGGTTTCTCTCGGGAAGCTCCATGGCTTGATCTTTCATAGAACTTTCTTGGATCTCTTCTACTTCTCCAAGGCTTACCTCCATCGCCATGTTTTCGACCGGAAGATAAACAAGAACAACTCTCTCTTCGGTGTCCATGATTACCACCGTTTCTTGTCCTTCTACTTCTCCTTCCATCCTTATTTTTCCTCCTCTTTGCCACATCGTCCCCTCCATCGTTTGTTCAGGAGACTCCATCAGCACATCATACTTTACAGAGTCCAGCGCTTCTACTTGTCCTAATATTTCCATAAACTCTTCCTCTTCCATCTCTTCCTCTACAAAATCTTCTTCCGGTAAGTCTATATCCACATCATCCCTTGTAGTAATCCAAAATCCTCCACCGACAACAGCGGCTACCGCTAAAAAAATAATAAATGTTTTCATAGGTTAAAATTGTTTTTATTTTAAAAAAACCGACCTTTTTTCCGATTCTATCACAGATTTATGGAAACAAAACCCGTTTCTTTTTAAGGAGTAGTAAGAATAAAGTTAATCGTAAAAAACGTGACACTTTTTTGTTCCCCTCTTCTCTACATTCATGTACCATGTATTTTATTAGAGAAGTTGGCCCCAAGAGTTGGTCAAAGTTCGAACCTGTTTTGAGATTTAATTGTTTTCCTTTCCTAATAACAACAATACCAATTTAATCATCTTGTCTTTATCTCTTGGATTACTTTCCGCTATTAAAATAGTTAGTGCTGTTAACGCTTCAGGGGTGAGAGCTGCTCGCAAAATACCCGCCTTTCTTAAAAACCAAACAAACGAAAAAGCAGCACTTCTTTTGTTACCGTCGACAAAAGGATGATTTTTGACAATAAAATAGAGAAGATGAGCAGATTTCTCTTCTGTGCTTGGATAAATATCTTTTCCTCCAAACGACTGAAAAACACTTCCCACCGTTCCTTTAATTGCTTCTTTATTTCTTTCTTGTCCAAAAAAATCTGTTGCCTGTTTTTTCTTTTTCAATTCTTTCTTAAAGCTTTGTAGGACATCTTTCAGTTCTTCCGCGGTAATTTCCACTTTTCTCTTAGAACGCTTCTTTTTGGGAAATTTTTCTCTATCATACGCATCTAACGAAAACCAGGTGCTAGCAAAGGCATTAACAAGTTCCAAAACTTCTTCATTCCCAACTTTTTGTTCTTCCGGAAGAGCAGCCCTTACACCTGATATTGCTTCCATAAACTTCTGGTAATTCTTATTAACCTGCCTTTTGTTGATCGTGTATCCCTTAAGCAGGTGTTGTTTTAGAGTTTTTGTTGCCCAAATACGAAACTTGGTGGCTTGCTTTGAGTCTACTCTGTATCCGACAGACAAAATAACATCAAGATTGTAATATTCAATCCCACGTTTTGTTTTTCGCCTTCCTTCTGTTTGAACTGTTGCAATTTTTGCAACAGTTGAATTTTTCTTTAGTTCTTTCGTTCTATAGATATTTTTAATATGTCTTGAGATCACTGATTTGTCACGATCAAATAAATCTGCTATTTGGTTTAACGATCCCCAAACAGTTTCTTTCTCAAGATCACCTTTAAACTCAATCTTCCCTTCTTTGGTTTGATATATAATAATTTCCTTTTTTCCTTTCATGGTTATCATCTTACCATAAAAACAAAAACCCGAGAAACTCTCGGGATTGTTATAGAAAAAAATAGAAAGGGCTCCCCGGATGGGACGATTTTCGAACTTTTAAGTGGTTATATGAGATAGATAACTTAGATGATACACTAGAAGAATCAAGATATTTACTGGAAATATAGTTACCCCACACCCCTGCACACTATTGTTTTATTGAAAAACGCCTAATTCCCCGACTAAAAGGTAAATGTTCGCTATTTTTTATTCAAGATGTTTAAAAAGTTATCTTTTTAAATCAAGATGGCGGACTATACTTTCCGCTTTGCTTCCCCTGTCTTTGGAGAAAAAGTCGTAATGATAATTATTCAGCAATATTTTTTTTATTGTATTTCCGACAATAGCTCTTATCTTTGGAATATATTCTTCAAAGTAAGAATAGGAGTTCTTTTCTTTAATCTTTTTATTGGAACCAATATCTCCTCCGTGTAAAAATAAACTTCTTATATTATATCCTTCTTTTAATAAATCAAACAATTCTTCTCTTTCCTTTTTTTTATTTTTTTCTGGATAATTTAAATATGCTGTTCGAAGACGAATCTTGTATGCAATTTCACTTTTTTCGTCATCAGAAAATAAGCTTTCCAGGGATATGAAAAAATGCCTTGGCTTCAGACAGCCTCTTCTCTGATAAATTCAGGAAACGCTCTGCCTTGGCGTTATCTCCAAAAGTAAAAATAGTTCCAATGTTCTCTGACAAGCTTTTTAGGAAATAAAAAGGACTATCAGGAAGCATACCGGGATCCGGCAGGTTATTTGTTTGTCCGTATGCCACGCCACCAAACAAAAAGGCCAGAACCATAAAGATTGCGATAACTTTTTTATTCATAATTAGCATATTGTTTCTAATTTGATTGATTTAATTAATAACTCGACTCTTTTCATTGTAACATAAAGACTAATCTAAGAAAGCCCGAGAAATACTTCTCGGGAATTATTCTTCTTGTTCTTCTTTGCTTTTAGTTATTAGGAAGACCTTTTACCGAAAAATTAAATTTCACAGTAATTTTATATAAATCATCAAAGCGAATCGTCAATATCCACAATTTCAAAGAAAATAATACCTGTATAGTTGCTTTTTTCAAGAAAATTTAAAAAATCTTCTTCAAAAACCTTTCCCCTGTTGCTTGAGGCGTGAACTAATTTTTCTCCATTAAATAAAAATCCCTCGT
>PWKK01000021.1 GCA_003560665.1 Candidatus Nealsoniibacteriota bacterium | reverse complement strand
TGAAGCGATTTATCAAGGGAGTGCGCAGCTTTTATCCGTTGTTTACCAGATGGCCGCAGCCTGTCCTTCCGGGGCCCCCTGTGATGGGATGAGACCACCTCCTCCAATCAACGTTCCTTCTGTTCCTTTCGTGCCCGCTTCTCCTGTAGGAAGAACGTCTTCCGGTTACGTTCCTCCTCCTTCCGACCCCCCGGCCCACACCTATATCACTCCTTTTGATGAACATCAGGCGTCCCTTCCCTTTGAAAAGAAAACTCCCGCGACCCAGTCGCTATTAGAAAACACTACCGAAAAACATCACCAAGTCAAAACAACATCTCCCCTATACCCCCTCTTGTCTTATTTCTCTTCACTCTTTAACGAGGCAAGAAAGACTGGCAAAGAAGAAGCAAATCCGGATAGAGAAAGAAATGTAAATTTGGGTGCAGGAGAAACAGTGGGCCTCTTTAAAGAAGGATTCTTAGATAGGGACCCCCTGAACACTCCCACCTTACTGGGCAAATCATTGTCATCTCTTTTTGCTTCTTTCTTTGAATTATTTAAGGTAGGCTACATAGGTGCAGCAGACTATATAATTGACATGCCCGACATGGATGATTGGCTGGATGGAGATGAAACGGGTAATGATATTGAAGAGCACATTGTGCTGCCACCAAATGGTGATAGCGGAGGTGATGTTGACTCCGATGATCCAGAGGGTGCGTTTCAAGATGTATCAGGTGCAAACGGTGATGAAGGCGCACACGCAACATCTGAGACTCAAGAAGGCTATTATACAGAAGAAGGCGGAGGAACCATTACAGACGAAGACGGAAACGAATACAATGTAGACGAAGGCGGAGGAACCATTACAGACGAAGACGGAAACGAATACAATGTAGACGAAGACGGAAATATTACAGACGAAGACGGAAACGAATACGTTATGGATGAAGATGGAAATATTGTTCCCGTAGATGAGGAAGAGGAAGAGGAAGTTGTTGTTTGTACTCGTTGCCCCGAGATTCAACCTCCAATTGCGGGAAAAATAGGAGAAATAGAAGGGTATATGGCCACATTCAGAGCAAGGTTGGGGAATCTCTTCGACACAAAAGAACCGTTGGAAGAGGACCTTTATCAACTCCATAAAGCGACCATGATAAAGACGCTGGGAAAGGAAAGTATTATTGATTATACTTCCTTAATTCTTCAGAGGAGATATTATGAAAGAGATGAGATAGTAATTAGATCGGATACCTCAAGAACAGAGATCGGCAACTACTTTTGGGACTGGGGCCAGTGGATTCACAACATTCTCTACCGCGTTAGAGCTAATGGAAAAATAATAGAAGAAAACGACCCTGTAACTTTTTACCTAAGAGACCAGGACCCGAGAACAAGTACAGTGATAGCAGATGCAACAACTCTTTCTCTTGGAGCACAAATGGAAGGAATTCAAGATGCAGGAGAGCAAATGGGCGTTTCTCGCATAATTCCTCCTCCGCCACCGGATATAGGAACAACTCTTTACTCTCCGGTAAATCCCGATAACACAAGAATAACGAGCCCTTATGGGTGGAGAACCGATCCTTTCACAGGAGAGGGCACTATGCACTACGGGATAGATTTTGCAGGTCCTCGGGGTACCCCAATCTATGCATCAGAAGACGGCGAAGTAGTTTTTGCAGGATGGTCGGGAACAGAAACTTCCGGTTATGGAAAGCTCTTGGTTTTATACCATGAAGCTACCGAAGAGAACGATCTAAATCAAGACATTGTTACTTATTACGCTCACTTGGATCACAACTCCTTGCAGGTTGATGAAGGAGATTCTGTTCGTCGAGGAGATTATATCGCTGGAATGGGAACCACCGGAAGAAGTACCGGTTACCACCTTCACTATGAGGTAAGAACCGGTGTTTCTTATCCCTATATATTTCCTACGGGGGATCAAGTAAATCCTGCACCCTATATCGACATAGAACAGTGGTCATTGGCAGATAGCTCTTCTTTTGCCAAAAACGATGACGAAAAATCTTCTCTTCTCCAGAGCTTGTTAAAAAGGGTTTGCATTGGCAGTGTTTCTGCTCAAAGCGACCTAGAGATATTGAACGAATATTTAATAGAAAATAATATTGACCCGAGGGATCTTACCGAGGATGAATTCAATGAAATCTTAGATGAGCTGGGCATACTTCCTGATGATATTTCTGTTTTTAGTCCCGGAGATGTTGATGTTAAAAGGCCTCGTGATTATCTTGTTTGCGGAATGGAAATACCTGTTGGAGAAACGCTTGAGCTCACGTGGAATCATTTGGTAAAAATACTCGACACGATAGATTACTATATAGCAGAAGGAGAGAGAATGTTGCAGCAACAAGCAACAATGAACAGCCTAGCGGCTTCTTGTGAGTGTCCCTGCGGAGGGTCTGATCCTGATTGTCCCGGAAGATGCCAGCTAAACTGTCCTTTGGGGGCAATAGCAGCAGCACACGCAAATGTTGCCGCAACGAGAGAGGTCTTAAGAGAGATAGCAGATTATATTCGGCTTCTTACCCATGGCCATTTTAACACTCCAACAGAAGATGTTTGTCACTATTTAAATGAGGATATAAGGAGTGAAGAAGAAGAAACTATCTGTCAAGGAGGAGGCAGTAAGCTTATTACCAACCACGAACTAATTACCAGAAAACTTAACTACTCCAGGTACTCTCTCGATGAGTGCATCACAAGGCCAGAACACCTAGAAGATGTTCTGGAGGGAACCAGGGCCGGCAAAATACCGCTTTTCGGACCTATTGTGGAAAAACAGATGCTTCCTCGATACACAAAAACAAAAGAGAATGGAATTGTCGTCAATACAAGCGATTTGAACTGGTTTTGTTGTTCAGACGAGCGTCTCGAGGATAAATAGAAAACACTTATATGAAAGTATGAAAAAAATTTTCTTTTTAATCCTACTTCTCTTCATTGCCTTTTTCCCTCTCAAAGGCCCTTTTTTTGCTATCGAAGGCGCCCAGAGAAGGCTAGAGGTAGATTACCCTCAAATCGGTGAAATCAGACCCATCTACGTTGAAGGGGAGGGTCTCCCAGAATACATAATTTATATGGTTGGGTTTTTAATTGTCCTTGCCGTCCTGGTCACTATCTTCTCTCTTATCAGGGGAGGTATTTCTTGGCTAACAGCAAGAGGAGATCCTGTTAAAATAAAAGAGGGAAAAGATCGTGTTAGCGGTTCTATTTTCGGTTTAATTATTATTCTCTCATCATTTCTTTTTCTTTCTTCTATCAATCCCATCCTCACTGAAATGAAAGAGTTAGAGGTTGTTGAAACAGAAGAAGATCCGTTCCCTCCGGGAATTCATCTTTCTTCTTCTGCAAATATTCCCGAAAACATAGAAGATATGGATGAGGATACTTATAGAATAACTCAATCTATAAGAAATTTAGAGGATAAAGAAGTTAGAGCTATTCGTATAGCCAACCAGCTTGACCGAGAGGGAAATATCTTAGGGTATTATTACGTAATCGTAGTACACGAACTCTCCGCTTTCCGGGGAAGGTGTGCTGTTTTCGTAAATGATACTAGCTCTCCAAAAGATTTTTCGGTTCCGGGAGATATTTCTTCTGTTAGCGTTATTCAAATTAGCAAAGATCCTTTGGATACTGGAAATGTAAGGGCTTACATGCGTCCCGATTTTAATGAGAACTACCCCTCTCAATCCCTTGATCTTCACACCAAAAATTTTCGTGCTTTATCTATTCCTGAAGTTTGGTCCATAGACGTAGACGGTCTTTACGGTATTATTCTCGCATCAGGAGACAGTTGGGAAACAACAGGAGATGGTTGCGGGGTTTTCTTAGACTCTAAGCCTTTACCGGACTTAAAAGAACACCATATGAACAAGTGTAATCCTCGGAAAATGATGCCTTTTTTTGCCGCTTACGAGTCGTGCGCGACACATTACATGGTCCTTCCTCTTTTTAGGTAGTGGTCACTGTTTTAACAACCACCCTTCTCTCATCACCCTCTCCCACACTCTCCGTGACAACGTCTTCTCTTTTAAAAAGTGTTGTGTGAATAACCCTCCTTTCAAAGGCGGGCATTGGAGGAAATCTTTTCTCTACTCCGGTTGAAACAACTTCGCTGGCCGCTTCTTCGGCAAGTTCTTTTAAGTATTCTGCTTTTCTTTTTTTATAATCATTAATGTCGAGATTAATAAAAAGAGTTTCTTTTGACTTTTTCCGTGATATTATCTTTAAGAGTCTTTCAAGCTCCATTAAAGTTTGTCCTTTCTCCCCAATTAGAACTTGAGGGTCTCTCATTTTAACATCAACACAAAGAGCGGCTTCTTCTCTTAGGTAAAAATCCACTCTTATGTCCGCATCTATGAGGTGAAAAATTTCTTTAATTGTTTTTTTTATTTCCTCCATCTTCTTTATTTTCATCTTTATTTTCCTTTTTCACAATATACTGCTGAAAGACGGAAAAAGCAACCGTTATCACCCAGTAAAGGCCTACTACCGACGGCAAATTAAGAAGAATTATAAAGGTAAATCCTGGGAGAAAATATATCATCTGTGACTGGATTGCTTTTGCGGTGTCCTGTTTTTCATCTTCCTTCTTTTTGGAAATCGTCATCTTCATCTGGAGGTACTGCCCTCCCGCAGCTAAAACCGCCAAAAAAACATTTGGAGAAGACAGGTCAACCAGTCCTAAAAAATTATAGTTTATTACTTCAGGGGGGTTAACAAAATCATACAAATGTTTCATTTCTTCGCTCTCTAATCCTCTTCTAAATATTTGGAAAAGAGAAATAAGAATCGGTAACTGGACAAAAAGAGGAAGCATCCCTGCAAAGGGACTCACTCCTTTTTCTTTATACAACTCCATTATCTTTTTTGCCTGTTTCTCTTTATCGTCTTTGTACTTCTCCTGCAGCTTCTTTACTTCAGGCTGTATCCCTTCCATCTCTTTTTGAGATCTCGCCGCCTTCATTCCCAACGGATAAAGTACCAGCTTTATAGAGAGAGTTAAAAGAATAACAGCAACACCAAGGTCAAAAAAAGGAATTAAGTTATAAAAGAATATAAGTAAATTGAATAGGGGTTGATAGACAACCATATAGATGATTTCAGCCATTTCTTTAGATTAATTTTATTTTTTTAAACACTCTTTCGATATCTTTTTTAATCTCTTCTATATTTTTTTCATCAGCTCCTTTCTTGAGAATAAAGATAACATCCACGTTTTCTTTCACTAAAGAAAGAATGTTCCTCACCGCCTCTCGGAAAAGCCTTTTGCCTTTATTCCTTTTTACCGCCTTTTTTTCATTTTTGATGGGAGAAACAAATGCAAATCTCGGGAAGAAAAGATTGTTTTTTCTCTTTTTTAGTATAAAAAAACGTCCCGCAGAAATCCTCCCATCACGAAACGTTAATTCAAAATCTCTCTTTTTTCTCAGCCTGTTTTTTTCGGGCAACATACCAAAAGGAGGGAAGATTAAAAAGTTATGCGGAAATTTTTTTCCGTCCCTTTTTTATTCTTCTTTTAAGAACGTTTTTTCCCCCTGCCGTTTTCTTCCTTACCAAAAAGCCGTGGGTTTTTTTTCTTTTTCTGTTTTTAAGATTTCCTGAATAAGACATATTTATAGAAATTAATTTTTTATTTCTTGCCGTGCCCCTATATTCTACCAGAAAAATAAAATAAAAAAAGAGAGGAAATGAAGGCACTCCTCCCTTAAAACTTTTGCCAGTACTTTTTCCAAAAAACTTTTATCCTCTCCGATGGCCCTTCTTCATCTTGCATATAAATCCATAATTCCAGTTCTGCTAGGTCCTCTCTCTGGTCTCCTAGAAAGTAGGTCATTATATACACTTCTCCCCCGTAATCTTCTCCTTTAATCCGAGGTTCTCCCAGAACAGATTCTATCTCG
>PWKK01000006.1 GCA_003560665.1 Candidatus Nealsoniibacteriota bacterium | reverse complement strand
CTTTACGCCCAATGAAACCGGATAACGCTTGGGGGTTCTGTATTACCGCTGCTGCTGGCACAGAATTGGCACCCCCTTATTCCTATCCTACCGTCATTTAATTCTTCGGATAGAAAAGTTCTTTACACCCCGTAGGGCTTTATCGAACACGCGGCGTCGCAAGATCAGGGTTTCCCCCATTGTCTATGATTCTCGACTGCAGCCTCCCGTAGGAGTAGGGCCCGTGTCTCAGTACCCTTGTTGGCGGTCAGGCGCTAACCTCGCCTACCCGTCATTGCCAAGGTACGCCATTACCGTACCTTCTAGCTGATAGGCCGCAGGCCGATCTTCAAGCGGTCCCCAAAAGGTTTCCGTTTACTTTTAAGATTTTACATCAAAAAAGACTATCGGGTATTATTCTGGATTTCTCCAGGTTATTCCCGTCTTGAAGGTACGTTCCCACGTGTTACTAACCCGTTCGCCACTGCTTAACCGAAGTTAAGCCGTTTGACTTGCATGCCTAATCCACGCCGCCAGCGTTCATCCTGAGCCAGGATCAAACTCTCTAAAAAAAGAGATTTAAATCCTCGAAATGAGAATAAAATTTTCTCGAATATAATATTCAGAGCAACTTTAAGAAACTGACTCGTTTCAAAAAAGAGTAGTTAAAAATTAAACCACTCCTCAAAGGATAAATTTTGAATGTGCTGGCGATAATTTTACACGATATGTAAAACTTGTCAAGTATAAAAATACTTATCCCTGAGCCGGCTGTCGGATTCGAACCGACGACCTACAGTTTACAAAACTGTTGCTCTGCCACTGAGCTAAGCCGGCAAATCATATACAAAAAATAAAACAGTTATCCCTTACACTATAACACTGAACCAGTCAAGCTCTCTGTTGCAGAATTTCGCCAGTTTGCCTCAGTTTTTTATTTTTCTTCTTCTCTCTTTTTTTTATTTCTTTTGAGAACATAGATCCACTTGGTTGTAGTGCGCTCTACTCTCACAAGAAACCTTCTTAATTTGGAGAGAATTACTTGTAGTAGCTCCTCAGCTCTTCCTTTTATTTCTTTTTTAACCCCCTCTTCTATTTTTTCTTTAGCGTTTAGAATATAGTCTTTTTCCGGTTCTTCGTGAACGAATGTCTCTGCAAGTAACGGAGCTTTCCATATTAAGAAAACAGAAATTCCCAAAAGACTTATAAAAAAAACAATAAGAGAAATTAACATATACTATATCTCGTACCGCTCAAAACGATTTACAACAATTTTTTCGCCGATTTTGGCAATTTTTTCATTGATAAGATTTTCTATCGATTGCTTTTCTTCTTTTACCCACGGTTGCATAAGCAAAACTGTTTCCTTTTTAAACTTCTTGAGCCTCCCATCAACTATCTGCTCCACAATCTTTTTTGGTTTATCGGATCCTTCATTTTGTTTTAAGATAATTTCTCGCTCCTCTTTAATCACTTCCTCGGGGACATCTTCTTCTCTTACATAGCGAGGCTTTGCTGCAGCAATTTGAAGACAAATCTCATGTGCAAGGGTCTTAAAATCATCCGACTTTGCCACAAAATCAGATTCACAGCGGATATCAAGAAGAACCCCCACCTTACTATTAGAGTGGATATAGCTTGCAATAACTCCTTCTCCCGCCGTTCTCCCAGCTCTTTTTCCGGCAAGTTCCTCCCCTCTCTCTCGTAAGATTTTTTTTGCCTTCTCAACGTCTCCTCCTTTTTCCAGAGCATTTTTACACTCTGTCATGGAAACTCCTGTTTCTTCTCGAAGTTTTTTGATTTGCTCAATGTTTGCCATAATTTTTCTAGAATTAAATTATATAATCTAAGATGTAAAAACTTTTTCTACTTTTTTCAAAATATATGATACCGAACTAATCGCATCATCATTTGCAGGAATGAAATAGTCTGCCATTAGCGGATTTGTGTTTGTGTCGGCAATTCCAACAACCGTAACCCCACACATTCTCGCCTCCTTAACCGCTAACTTATCCTTAGCCATATCAACCACAAAGATTGTATCGGGTAGCCTCTCTAAACCCTTTACGCCTTCAAATTTCTTCTCTAACCCCTCTAATTCCTTTGATATCTTTACTCTTTCCTGCTTTGTATATTTTCTTTCAAGCTCACCGCTTTCTTGTTGTTTTAAAATATCGTTATAATAATCAATTCTTTTTTTTATAGTTTTAAAGTTGGTCATCATCCCCCCCAAGAAACGGTTGACAATGTAGGGCATGTTGCACTCGGTCGCCGTTTCTTTTACTATTTTCCGAAACTCCGGCTTCGTAGAAACAAACATCATCGTCTTCCCATCTTCTTTTAATTTTGCGATATAATCTAAACACTCCTTCAGCTTTTCTTCCGTTGTGTGTAGATTGATAATATGAACCGACCCCTTGACCCCTTCGATGTAAGGATCCATATTAGGATGTCTTTTTGAAACAGCTTGGCCAAAATGAAGACCTGCTTGGGCCATTTCTTCTGTTTTTGTCTTTCTTTTAGTTTCTTTTACTTCGGTTTTTTCAGTCATATTTTTATTGAATTATACGCTTGCGAGTATAGCACTATTTTTCGGAATAATCAACAACCAGAGAGAATCGTCACTTTACTGTTGCTTTTTTTGTCGTTTTTTGATATTATTCCAACGTTATGAAAAAAGATACCCATCCACAATATTTTAAAAAAGCAGAAGTAAGTTGCGCTTGCGGCAATTCTTTTACTGTCGGCTCAACACGAGAAAAGATAAAAGTAGAGGTTTGTTCTGCCTGTCATCCTTTTTATACCGGAAAGAAGAAGATTCTCGATAGCATGGGAAGAGTAGAAAGATTTAAGCAGAAAATGGAAAAAGCAAAGAAAAAGTAGCTTTGAAAAATTTCAAAAGTCCTTCTTGTTTTGTCGGAGGGCTTTTTTATTATATTCACCCAGCCTGATTTTAAGTTTTCATTTTTAACATGTCTATCCTCGAAAAAATACAAAAAGAATACGACGAGATGATGAAAAAATTATCTCACCCGGAAAAAATAACCGAATGGGAGAGTTTAGGTGAACAAAAGAAAATTCTTGAAGAGATAATCGATGAAAAGAAAAAGTTGGAAGAAACAAAAAAAAGGATTAAGGAAAACCAGGAAATAATTTCTTCTGAGAGCGATGAAGAACTTATATCTATTGCAAAAGAAGAAATAGAAAATCTTTCTCGAGAAAAAGAAGATGTTGTAAAAAAACTAAAGCGATTGATTGCCGAAAAAGAAGGATACGAAGAAGAGGGAGTACAAAAAGGAACAGCTATCGTAGAGATAAGAGCAGGAGCAGGAGGAGATGAAGCGTCACTTTTTGTAGCAAATCTTTTAGAAATGTATACAAAGTATGTGCAATCAAAAAATGTTGAGGTTAAAGTTTTAGACGAAAACAAAACAGAACAAGGAGGGTATAAAATCGTTACCGTTAAGATGAAAAAGAACGACCCCTACTCTCTGATGCGTTATGAAGCGGGGGTTCACAGGGTACAGCGAGTCCCTGAAACAGAAAAAGGAGGAAGGGTTCACACCTCGACTGTTTCCGTTGCCGTTCTCCCTGAACCAAAAAAGGGGAAAGTAAAAATTAATCCACAAGATGTTCGGATGGAAACATGTAAATCTTCCGGACCCGGTGGACAGTACGTCAACAAAAGAGAAACCGCCATTCGAATAGTTCACGAACCTTCCGGAATTGTTGTTACCTCTCAAAACGAAAGAAGTCTTCAACAGAACAAAGAAACGGCCTTCTCTGTTTTGGAGGCAAAGCTTCTTGAAGAAGAGCGTCGAAAGCGTATTGAAAAGCAAGAAAAAGAGAGAAAGATGCAGATAGGCAGCGCAATGCGTGCCGAAAAAATAAGAACGTACAATTTTTTACAGAACCGTGTTACCGACCACCGAATAGATCAAAGTTGGTACAAGTTAGAAGAAATCTTAAACGGTGATCTGGATGATATAATAAACGCTCTTCGTAATACCGAAGAGCGTGAAAGGTACAAGGATATTGTAATTGAATAATTTTTAATTGGTTATTAGCTCAATATCTTTTTCAAACTGATCGGCACGTTCGATAACCTGATCGGCGTACCAGAAAAAACTTGAGTTTGTTATATTCCCCGAAAAGTATCTCATCGCCGCCTCCCATTCTCCCTGTCTTGTACGTGATCCCGCTCCATTCATTCGCAAAAGAACACCTGAAGCCATAAAAGAATCTCTTATACTCCAAGGATCAGGCTCTCTTCCGAGGATATTGGTAACGTTTGGTCTAACGCTTTGCCATGTGGATGGTATAAACTGTGCCGGTCCCATCGCTCCCCCATAGCCGTAACTCAAAGGACAGGAAACAGGAGTTTTAAGTGGATCTATTCCCAGTTCTCGAGTAATTGACAAAAACGGGGGGATATCTCTTGTCGGATGAATTCCGTTAGAATACCTTTGTCCATTGTGTATATGCACTGATGCTCCGGATGTTGTATCTGCAAGATAACACTGTCCTACATTTCTACCGAGGGCAGACTCTTGCTGTAATATGGATAAAATAAACGCCGGACGAACACCGGTTACTCCTTCAACCCACTTGGTGATTTCATATGCTTCTCCGAAAGTGGGCGCCTGGACATCCGGTGGAAGACCTGCAAGCTGGAATATCCTTTCCCTTATCTCTTCTGCTTGCTTTTCAAGTCTTTCTTTTTCTTCTAATTGTTTCTGATATTCGGCCTCCGTCATTCCGTAAATCCTCTCCCGTTCTCTTCTTGTTGCCTCTTCCTCCGCCTTTTGTGCTTCTTGAATTCTTGCAACTCTCTCTGTTGCCTCTTTATCGTCCTCTAATTCGTCTTTGTACCCTTCTAGCGATCTCCTTAATTCTTTCACTTCATCGAGGATACTTTTTGTTTCTCCGGAAAGACGCTCTAACGAATTCAAACTACTAAATACCTCTGAGAGATTGTTTTCCGTGAGAATTATTTCTATTACTGACGCCCTTCCTTCCATATTTATAGTTCGCAACATCTCTGCAAGCTCTTCGCGCGACTTTTCTATCTTCTCGGTTGTTTTAATGATTGATCCCTGAGTATCGGCGATTTTTAGTCCCAGGTTTTGAATAACCAACCTGTTACGATTGATCTGTGCCGATAGATGGTTTATTTCTCCTTGCAACCTGTTTATCTGATACTGAAGACTTTGCTTTTCAGCTTCTGTCGCCGTAAGACTTCTACTAGCTTCAGCAATCTCTCTTTCTAACTTTTCCAATTCCGCTTCAAGTGCCGCCCTCTCTTCCTCCTTATCGGTTTGCGCAGAAACAAAAATGCCGCTTCCTACAAGAAACAATGTTCCAAAAACAATAATAGCGATTATCTTCTTTGTTTTCATTCTTCTTTATTTTCTGTTTCTTCTTTATTTGTTTCGTCACTTTCTCCACCCTCTTTTTCTGTCTCTTCTTCTTCTGCCTTTTCTCCGATTACTTCAGGCTCTTCTCCTTCTTCAATCGGTTTCTCAAGCTCTTCTTCAACATTCTCCGGTCGAGAAATTGAAGCAACAACCCCCTCTTCATCGTGTAAAATCTCTACATTAGCGGGAATGTTGATGTCTTTAATGTAAATCACACTGTCAAGCTCTTTTAGCTCTCCAACGTCAACTTTTACTTCGTGAGGGAGGTTTTCCGGTAATGCTTTGACATTAATCGAATAAAAGTTTTTTACCAAAGTTCCTTCCAATTCTTTAACCGCCAACGATTCACCAACAAAAACGATTGGAATTTCTGCCTCAACTTCCTCCTTAAGGTTGGGTTCAAAAAAATCTACATGCATTATCTCGCCGTCTACAGGTGACCTTTGAACATCGTAGATAAGAACGGGAGGGTTGTCTTTTTGGTCTTTGATATCAAGAGTCACAAGAGTGCTCTCCCCTGCTTCTTCGTAGAGCTTGTCAAATTCTTTTTTTTGCAGAAAAAGAGAGGTACTTTTTCGTTTCGCACCATAAAGTACTGCCGGGATTTTACCATCACCCTTTTTTCCTTTTTTTTCTCTTATTTCCGCTACAATTTTTTTCTTTACTGTTGTCATATTCAGATTAATTATCACACACCACTTCAATATAGACTTAGCCTATACCAAAAATGATTTTTTAATGTTAGTTATACGTCAGTAACGTGGATGCACTGCACCGGGCAGCTCTGTGCAGCATCACTGTTGCAACTCTCCTCTTCAATCTCTCTCTCCACCACCCCCTTGTTCTCAACTCCTTCTGTTAGTTTTGCGCGCCCATCATCTCCCATCTCCCAAAAAGAAGGGCAGGTGACAGAACAGGTACCACACCCAATGCACTTGCTTCTTTCAAAAATAATTTTTTTCATTTTTTCCTCTCAATTAAATATGTTAATTTTTTCTTTTACTTTTTTGCAAACCTCGTTGCGAACAGCAGGAAGAATATTGTACGGAACAACCTCTTCCGGTTTTGCAGAAAGTGCCCCGTAAAGTGATTCTCTCCATGAAAATCGCAGCTCTGTATTAATGTTCACTTTTACTACTCCTCGCTGGATTATGTCTTTCATTTCCTCTTTCATTATCCCAGAACCACCATGTAAAACAACAAAGCAGGCAATTTTTTCTAACAAACTATCAATTCTTGCCGGACAAAGTTGAGGCGACATTGCATAAACCCCGTGGACGTTTCCGATATCGAGCGCAATACAATCAACCCCTGTTTCTTCTATGAATCTAACAATTTTCTCCATAGAAGTCAAGGATGTTTGCTCTATTTTTTCCTCTGAAACAGTCGATTTTCCGTAAATTTTAGAGATTTCTCCCTCTACCACGACTCCTCTTTTTTTGGCATAAGAAACAATTTCTTTTGTTTTTTCAATATTTTCATCAAGCGGAAGATGTGATCCATCAAAATGAATCATATCATATCCCCTGTCTACTGCATCTTTGAGTTTTTCTATCTCTTTTCCGTGATCAAAATTGAGAAAAAGAGATATTCCTTCTTTCTTATTAATTATTTTTATTAGAGAAACAGCCTCTTCTATTCCAAAAAAATCCGCCTCCCCCGTAGATGTTCCGCAAATCACGGGAGTTTGCAACTCTTTGGCGGCCTGCGCAATCCCTTGAAGTTGCTCTAATGAAGAAAAGTTAAACTGACCTATCGCCCAACTCTCTCGACGAGCTCTTTGAAAAACTTTCTTTATTCTATTTTTCTTGGAAAATAAAGACATATTAAAAATGCCACCTTAGTTGTGAGGGGTCGTCTCCGCAAATTACCGGACTAGCCTCGTATTTATCATCAACGCCCAAGAGGCCGTGTTTTGCTCCCCTTTTTTGAAGACATGCCGTTGAATTGGCAACTCCAAGTTGAACGCTTTTTTCCACGTCTCCACTACGCATAAATTCAGAAAGAAATCCTGAACCGAAAGAATCTCCGGCACCTGTTCGGTCAATTGCGTCAGAAAATACCGGTCTTGACCGGTAAAAAACACCATTCGCATAAAGGGTGACCCCTCTGACCCCTTGGGTAACAAGAACCACGTCTTTGGCAAGATTAGCAGCTCGTCTTATTATCTCCTCTTGCTCGTTATAGGGAGTATCGGTTGCAATAGCGGCTTCTTCCATATTCAAAAGAAGCACATTTGTTTTCTTTAAGTAATCGTTAATACTCTTATCTTTTAACTGTGCTTTACTTGGATTTGCCATAATTTTCGTGCCCGTAGAAATACCGTAATCAACAAGACGATAAAAAAGCGGATTAGAAGAAGCAGAGAATGAGGCAATATAAAACCAGTTTGCGCGAATGTCTTGCCAAAAAACATCTTTTTCAGAATACAATCCGGAAGCACCACGATAGACAAAGATAGTCCGGTCCATATCGGGAACATCAAGTATTACCGAGTGATTGGTTAATTTTTTATCGGTAGTAGAGACAAACCTTGTGTCCACACCGTAGTGACACAGATCATCCAAAACATTTTTTCCCGCACTATCGTTTCCAATCTTCCCACAGTAAGCAACATTAAAGTTTTGTTTGGCAAAAGTTGCCGCAGTATTCGTTCCCCCACCTCCGGAAGTAAAATACATCTCATCCATTTTTATTTTTGATCCCAAGGGAAAACAAACCCCCTTGCCAGTCACAAAGATCTCATCTTCGACAACCTTGCTTTCCGTTGTATGAAGAAAAATATCCTTGGTTGCCGCACCAAATGTAATTACATCAAACATAGTATACTCTTGCTATATAAATCAAAACAAAAATTACAACTTCCTTATCTTTTATTTACTTTCTGTTTTTCTTTTTTGTGTATCTTCTTTACCGTTTGTACAAAAGAATCAGGATTAACCGAAATGTAATCGATTTTACTCTCAACTAGAAATTCGACAAATCCGGGGATTATCGCTGGAGCTTCTCCACAAATACCAACTTTTTCCTTTAATTTACGCGCCTTCTTTAGAAAATCACCAATTGTTTTTCTTATCGCTAGATTGTTTTCGTCATACTTTTTAGAAAGCATGGCGTTGTCTCGATCAACTCCCAATATCAGTTGTGCTAGATCGTTGCTTCCGACAGAAAAACCGTCGAAAACTCGACTAAACTCCTCTGCCAGTATAACGTTAGAGGGAATTTCTGCCATCACATAGATTTTGGTGTTTTTCAACCCCTCACCCTTTATTCTCTTCTTAATCTCTTTACCTTCTTCAAGGCTTCTACAAAAAGGAACCATCAAAGAGATGTTGTTTAGCCCAAAAACTTCAATTGCTCTCTTAATAGCTTGACACTCCATCTGAAAGGCCGGATAAAAATTTTCGTTAAGATAACGAGAAGCTCCTCGAAAGCCAATCATCGGATTTGATTCTTTTCCTTCGTAAAGATTGCCGCCAATCAGATTTCTGTACTCGTTGGTTTTAAAATCAGAAAGCCTGACAATAACTTCGCGAGGATAAAAAGCAGCTGCGATTTGGGCAATCCCCTCGGCAAGCTCTTTTGTAAAGTGTTCTTTTTTGTCTCGATGCTCTACAGTTATTTTCTCGATTCTCTTTTTTAGTTTTTTATCTTTTAATTTCTTATAGTGATATAGGGCTAGAGGGTGAACACGAACCTTTTCCGCTAGAACAAACTCCACTCTTGCAAGCCCAACACCCCTACTTGGAAGATGAGAAGCACGGAAGGCCATCTCCGGAGTACCAACATTGAGCATTACGCCGGTTTTAGTTTTCGGCACTTTGTCAAGATTATACTCTTTTACAGAGTAAGGAACATCTCCCTTATAAACTCTTCCGTCTAGTCCTTGTGTACAATCAACCGTTACCGTCATTTTGTCTTTTAGTACTTTTGTTCCTTTCTCGGTTCCGACAATTGTCGGAACACCAAGCTCTCTTCCGACGATAGACGCATGTGCCGTTTTTCCTCCTTCATCGGTAATGATCGCCGATGCAAGTCTCATAATACTTACCCAGTCCGGATCAGTCATTTTTGTTACCAAGACATCTCCTTTCTCAAACTTTTCCATCTCCTCAACGTCTTCAATGACTTTTACTTTACCTGTCCCTATCTTTTCGCCAACCGCAATTCCGGTAAGAATCGGTTCTTTTTTTGTATCAATCTTGTATTCCCGATAGGTGTTTTCTTTTTTCGCGGCATGAATCGTCTCTGGCCTTGCTTGTACAATAAAAAGCTCTCCTGTTTTCCCATCTTTTGCCCACTCGATATCTTGAGGATAATTATAATGTTTTTCAATAATCACTGCCCACTTGGCAAGAGTAAGTATCTCTTCGTCGGTAATGGAAAATTTCAGTGCCTTTTTCTCTGGCACCTTTTTCTCTAGCAACCCCCCTCCTTTTTTGTAAACAAACTCTTTTGTTTTTCTTCCCAAGTCTTTACGAATAATTGCCGGGTATCCTTTTTCCAGTGTTGGCTTAAAGACATAGAATTCATCGGGTGTAACGCTTCCCTGAACAATCATCTCTCCTATTCCGAAGATAGAGTTAATAAGAACCATATCTCGAAAACCACTTTCCGTATCCAAAGTAAACATTATTCCCGAAGATGCTAAATCGGAACGAACCATTCTTTGGACGCCGACAGAAAGAGCGAACTTTAAATGCGGCACCTTTTTCTCTTCGCGATAGGCAATCACTCTGTCGTTAAAAGAAGATGCGATACATTCTTTTATATATTTCAAAACATTTTCTTCTCCTGTGATGTTCAGAAATGTTTCAAACTGCCCGGCAAAAGATGCGTCAGGAGCATCTTCGCAGACCGCTGAAGAACGGACAGCAACAGTAACCGGCTCTTTTTCAGATAAATTTCGGTAAGATTTTCTAATTGATTCTTCTACTTCCTTGGGAAAATCGGCTTTCATTATTGCCTTTCTTGCCTTTTTGCCTGTTTCCCTTAAACTTTTTGTGCTTTCTCGGTCATAATCTTTAAGTATTTTTTTCAACTCTTTTTCAATTCCGTTCTCTCGAAAAAAAGTCCAGTAGCTTTCCGTGGTCACAGCAAACCCTGATGGCACGTTAACTCCTTTTTTACCTAACGATTTAATCATTTCTCCAAGAGAGGCATTTTTTCCCCCGACAAGAGGAAGATCTTTGTGTGATATTTTTTCGTACGCAACAGTATATTTCGCCATATAGTTTTAAAATTATTTATTGTAGTACTCTGACAAAGGAGGAGCTATCTGCTTTTTCCGCGAAGAAACTCCTTCTAGAAAGAGGAAACTTCCCTTGTCCTCCCCTTTCAATATCTCAACTGCAACTCTTCTTTCTTCTTCTCCTGCCGGATAAAGAAGAGTATTCTGCTCGATAATGTTCACAACTCCAAAGAAAAAAGCATCAAAGCCTTCTTCTTTTTTAATATTTTCTACAGCACTTTTCAATTCTTCTTCTTTCTCCTGAAAATATTTGAGAGATGTTGTTTCCGCAACACCTACGCCAATCTTCTTTCCTCCGAAATCGAACTCTTTCATGTCCCCACGAATCACATCTTTAATGTTTTTTCCAGAAAAATCAGACTTTGCCTCAAACATCTCCTCGGCAAAATTGTTTGGATCTATTCCCGCAATCTCGGAAAGTTGATAATAGGAGTCTATATCTTCACTGGTTGTTGTTGGTGAATTAAGATTTAACGTGTCCGATATTACCCCGGCAAGAAGAAGTCCTGCATGTTTTTTCTCAACCTCCACTCCCCTTTCTTTCATCATTTTGTAAATCAATGTTGCCGTACTCCCCACCGGCTCAACCCGAAAAAACAAAGGTTTGTCGGTTTTAAAACCGGAAAGAAGATGGTGATCTAAAACCCCATAGACGCTCTCTTTCTTGGCAACACTTTGTGAAAGATCGTTGTGGTCCACGAGAAAGAACTCACACTCCTCAATCTCTTTTTCGGTTACCTCCAAGGGAACTTCTTCTTTTAGAGAAGAAAAGACAAATTCAGTTTCCCCATTTAGACTGCCAGCAACGGCAGGACGAGACTCTTTCCCTTCACTCTTTAAAAGGAAAGCAAACATTTTTGCCGAAACGACCGAATCAGTATCGGGAACTTCGTGACCGATTGCTATAATCATATATCTCTTTTTATTACATTTTTTAATAGTTCCACGCTTTCCGGATTTGCCAACGTAGAAAGATCTCCCAGCTCTTCTCCTGTGAAAAGTTTTTTCATGATTCTTCGCATAATCTTTCCAGATCTTGTTTTCGGGAGATCTTCAACAATATAGATACTTTTTACCATTGCTATCGGTCCGATATCATCCATTAAAACCTTTTTGATTTCTTCCGTTACTTCTTCGGCTTTTTTATTTCCGACGATAACTGCAAAAACAATCGGCACCTCTCCCCTAATATCATCTTTTATTCCTACTACCGCACACTCAGCAACGCTTTCGTTTTTAGCAACGACATTTTCCATTTCTCCCGTGGAAAGACGATGGCCAGCAACTTTAATAACATCATCCGCTCTTCCGACAATACGGATCAATCCTTCTTCATCTCGGTACGCCGTGTCAGAAGTGTAATAAATGTTTTCTCCAAACTCCGAAAAGTATGTTTTTCTGTACTTCTCATCATTCTTGTACACTCCCCTCAACATTCCCGGCGAAAATGGAGGAAGAATCACTAAATCTCCTTCCTCGTTTGCGGAAACAGATTTTCCTTCCGCATTATAAATATCAAACTTTAGCCCCGGAAGAGTTCTCCCGGTAAAGGTTGGTTTAAAAGGACCCACTCCGGGAAGAGATGAAATCAGTATTCCTCCTGTTTCTGTTTGCCACCAAGTATCCACTACAGGACACTTTCCCTTTCCTATTTCTCGGTAGTACCACTCCCAAGCATCTTCGTCAATCGGCTCTCCAACAGAGCCCAAAATTCTTAAACTTTCAAGGCTTCTTTCAATTTCTCCTATCTGCATTTTAAATAATCTGATAGCGGTAGGCGCGGTATAAAATATTGTTACTTTGTGTTTCTCAATTATTTCTGCAAAACGGTCTTTCTCTGGCCAGTTGGGAACTCCTTCAAAAATAACGGTAGTTGCTCCATTTAAAAGTGGGCTGTATATCGTATAAGTGTGTCCGGTAATCCATCCTGCATCGGCAGTAGACCAAAAAACATCATCTTCTTTCAGGTCAAAAATCCACTTTCCGGTTGCCTTTGCCTGTACAGTATATCCTCCACAAGTATGAAGGACACCTTTCGGTTTTCCAGTTGAACCGCTGGTATAAAGAATAAAGAGAGGATCTTCACTGTCCATCATCTCTGCTGGACAATCATCGCTTTCCCCCTCAACAATATCGTGCCACCAAACATCCTTTTCTGTAAAATTAATCTCGTTCCCTCCTCTTTTAACTAAAATCACCTTTTCAATCGACGTCTCTTTGATACCCTCATCAACGTTCTTTTTTAAATCAATAACTTCGGCGGCACGATTGTATCCGTCGGTAGTTATCAACACTTTCGCCTGAGTGTCCTGCAATCTCACTTTTAATGCAGAGGGACTAAACGCAGAAAAAACAACTGTGTGCATCGCTCCTATTCGAGCACAAGCCAAAAGAGCAAAAACCATCTCGGGAATCATTGGAAGATAAATTCCTACAGGGTCTCCCTTTCCCACTCCCATCTTTTTGAGAGCATTGGCAAAGCGGTTCACTTCCCGATAAAGCTCTCGGTAGCTTATCTTTCTTTCTTCTTCCTCTGGAGAGTTAGGACAAAAAATAATCGCCGTTTTGTCGCTTTCTTTGTGGACGTCCAAAAAACTTTCTGTGATGTTAATCTTTCCTCCGAGAAACCATTTAAAGTAAGGGGGTGTGTGGGAAAAAGACTCATCCCACTTTTCTCTCCAGATAACATCATTGGCTGCTTTCTCCCAAAAAGCAACCGGATTCTCTTCTCCCTCTTTGTAAGTTTCCTCACTGTTTATGTGAGCATCTTTTTTTATCTCTTCTGACGGATAATACAGATTGTTTTTTTTAATCATAAAAATTATTTTATTATATACTTTGCAAAATCTACTAACCTTCTAGAATAAGCCCACTCGTTATCATACCAGGCTAAAATTTTCAGCATATCCTCGTTAACATCTATCATCTCCGCATCAACAACGGAAGAGTGGGAGTTGCCAATATAATCACTGGAAACAAGTGGTAGTGTCTCCAATTTTAAAATTCCTTTCATTTTTTCTTCCTGGGATTTAGCTTTCAAAAAGTTTTTTACATCTTCTTTTGTGGTTTTCTTATCGATTAAGCAAACAAAATCAACAACCGATACTGTGGCTGTAGGAACTCGCATTGCGATTCCATTAATCTTGCCTTCCAGTTCAGGGACAACTCTCCCAACCGCCTTTGCCGCACCTGTTGTTGTGGGAATAATATTTATTGCAGCCGCTCTTGATCTTCTTGAATCTCGATGGGAACCGTCAAGGAGATTTTGATCCATTGTATAGCTGTGGACAGTCGTCATCATTCCTGATTTTATTCCATACTCTTCGTGTATTATTTTTGCAAGTGGAGCCAGACAGTTTGTTGTACAAGATCCCATATCTATAATATGATGATTCTCCTGGCTGTATTTTTCTTCATTTACTCCTAAAACAAATGATGGTATCTTTTCCGGGTTTTTAGAGGGGGCGGAAATAATTACTTTCTTCGCCCCAGATTCCAGGTGTTTTTTCGCACTATCATAGTGTCTAAAAAGCCCTGTACACTCAAAAACAACATCAACTCCCAACTCTTTCCATGGAAGGTTTAGCGGATCTTTTTCCGCGTACAGTTTCGTTTTAGAAGAGTCGTTACCAACCCCCAGCTCTCCATCATGATAAAAAACTTTCTCTTTAAGATTTCCGTAAACCGAATCATACTTTAATAAATGAGACAAGACTTCTCCTTCCGAAAGGTCATTTACCGCAACAACATCTAAATCTTTATCTTGTTTTTGCAGAATGTTTCTAAAAACGCTTCTTCCTATTCTTCCAAAGCCATTAATGGCGATTTTTATTGGCATTTTTATTCAATGTTTAGAGCTTCTTCCAGTTTCTCCCTGTCAAAGCCGATAATAAAATTTTCTTCATCAATCTCAATAACAGGAACACCCATCTGTCCTGTTTTTTCAATCATTCTTTTTTGTTCTTCTTCTTTTTGGCTGACATCAATCTCTTCGTAATCGACGTTTTTTTCTTCTAGATATTTTTTAAGAATAACACAGTACGTACATGTCGGCGTTGAGTATACTCGTATTTTTTTCATGTTTTTTTACTTAATTTTTAATACCCTTTGGTTTATATTTTGCTCCCACTAGCTTATTACAGAACTCTTTTTTCTACAAGGGATGGTAAAAAATTTACTTGCTCGATAACCCCTAACTCTCCTTTTTCACACTCTTTCTCGGTAAATCGCTCGGATTTATCACTTCCTTTACCGTGAACAAGAAGTGGTATTTTCCGGTCACAGTGTCCCTTTAGAAGAGAGCAGGTTGAATGATCAGATGTCACTACAAGAGTCCCCTCAAACTTGTCAAAAAGAGCAATCTGCTTGTCCACTTTTTCTAAAAACTCTGCTTTACCGATATAATTTCCGTCTTCTGCAAGAGTGTCCGTTGCTTTAATGTGAACAAAAACAAAATCAAAATCGGCAGAAATAGCTTTTTCAAATTTTCCCCTGATGTTGGTATCAATACAGCCGGTTGCCCCCTCCACTTCCAAAGGAGTCATTCCTACCATCTTTCCGATCTCTCGATAAAGATCTTTTCCGGCAATACACCCCGCGCTTATGCCGTACCTACTCTGGAAGGTTGGGAGAGTTACTTTTTTCGATGGTCCTCTCAAAAGAAGGTAGTTTGCCGGCAAATCTTTCCCTTTATTTTCCGGGTGTTTTTTTAGCATTTCGTGAACTTGCTCGGAAAATTTATTTAAGACATCTGCCGTAAAATACTCTTTTTCTCCCTCTCTTGCCGGCTTTATCTTTTCTAAAAAACCACTTTCATTGTAGGCCGAGTCACTGTTGGTCACTGCGGAGCTTAACCCTTCTCCCTTCATCAGGACGGCGACCCTGTGTCCTAACGCCTCTTTAACAAAAATTTTTACTCCCTCAACCTCCATTCCGTTAATCGCTTCTACTAGTTTTCTTGTATTCTTTATTCTCCCCGCTCTTCTGTCCACTATTCTGCCGCCTTTAAGGGTGGCAAAGTTTCCCCGAAGTGCGACGTCTTCTTCTGCAATGTCCATCCCAACGCTTTCTGCAGTAACAATTCCTCTTTTCAATTCATATTTTCCGGGATCATATCCAAAAAGAGAAAAATGCCCTTCCTCGGAAGTGGGAGCTTTTCCGTAAAAAACGGGGGAAAGAAGTCCGAGCTTCCCATTTTTTGCTTTTTTGTCTAAATTAGGTGTGTTTGCAAAATCGAGAGGTGTTTTACCGTTTAGCATTGGTATCTCCTCATCACCCAATCCATCAAACACGACGAGTATAATTTTCTTTTCAGTCTCTCTTTTCATGTGATTGTTTTATTGCTCTTCAATATCAGCTAATTTTTCGCTTAGCTGTCCGATCATCTCTTGAACTTCGGAAAGGTATTCATGTACCTTTTTTGTGTCAGTTTCTTCCTTATCCAGCTCTTCTTTCGCGCTATTTATTTTCTTCTCAATTTGGACTAGATCTTCTTCCAGCCTTTCCACTTTTTCATCTCCCAAGAGATAAATGTTCCGTGTCAGAGTAAAAAACTTCTCCTCGACAGTGTCAAAAAGAGGCCTTATCTCTTCTGCATCACCATTTGGAACTTCCTCTTCCAACACAACTTCCGGAGGAATTTCTTCTTCTCGAACTTCTCGATAAACTATCGCAGAGACAAGGATGAGTAGCGACAAGCCCAAAAAGATTAGTAGTTTTTTGTTTGGCATAGAAATATTTTGATTATTTTTAATATTCGTACATCGCTTCCTCTATTTTAAGAAGTCTATTATATTTGGCAACTCTTTCTCCTCTCGCCGGTGCCCCGGACTTTATGTAATCCGCCCCGATACCAACAGCAAAATCAGCAAGAAAGTCATCGTTTGTTTCTCCTGAGCGATGAGACGCCACTATCTTCCACCCAAAGTCTTTTGCTTTTTTCGCAGCTCTTATCGCTTCCGAAACACTTCCTATTTGATTCATCTTTAAAATCACTCCACTGCAAGAATCATTTTCTTTTGCTTTTTCCATTCTTTTGACGTTCGTGGTTAAAAGGTCGTCACCGATAACCAGCAAATCGCCAAGCTCGCTTTTTAATTTACTCCATCCGACAAAATCATCTTCCTCTAGCGGATCTTCAAATCCCATGATCGGAGCTAATTTTATCAGTTTTTTGTAAAATGCTATTAATTCTTCTTTATTTAAACTTTTTCGATCAACTATATAACTATCTTCTTGGAAAAATTCACTTGCCGCCACATCAATAATAAGAGAGCATTTATTGTCAACGCTTGTGATTAAAGAAAGAACATCCTCTGCCGATTGTGCTTCGGGAACAAATCCCCCTTCATCACCAATATTTACAGAGTTTGCCCCATATTCGACAACGTCCAAAATCTTATCTTTTAACCGGTGATAAAACTCTGTCGCGTAACGTAGATTTTCCGTAAAAGATTCCTCTTGTGGAACAATCATAAACTCCTGAAAGCTTACTCCTCCCCTTCCGTGAGCTCCGCCATTGATAACGTTAAAACAAGGTATCGGAATGCTTTCTTTTATATCAAACTGTAGGGAAAGATAACGGAAAAGAGGAACTCTTTCTCTTATAGCTTCTGCTCGAAAAGCACACATCGAAACCCCTAAAATCGCATTTGCGCCCAAATTTGATTTATCTTCAGTGCCATCAGCATCTATCATTATTTTGTCAATCTCGTGCGGATCTACTTCTTTCCCGACTATCAGGGGGGCTATTTTCTTATTTACATTTTCTACCGCTCTCAAAACTCCTTTACCGATATATCGCTCGCTACCATCACGAAGCTCTTTGGCCTCGTGCTTTCCGGTAGAAGCTCCCGAAGGTACCGAGGCAGTAAACTCTCCTTTATCAGTAAGAAGAGAAACCTCTACCGTAGGATTCCCACGAGAATCGAGAACTTCTCTTGCTTTTAAGCCCTTAATCATAAAATTCAAAATTATATTGCTAGCCACCCTCCATCAATATTCATTAGTGATCCGGTCATATACGAAGAGGCATCTGATGCAAGAAAAAGAACACCGGCAGATATCTCTTCGGGTAGCCCCATTCTCTTGAGAGGAAGTTTTTCAGTTAACGATTTTAGAGCCTCTTCATCCTCTTTTACCGGATCAATCATTGGTGTTTCAATAATTCCGGGAGCTATCAGATTAACTCGTATATTGTATATCGCAAGGTCAACAGCCAACGCTTCGGTCATTCCCGCCACTCCTCCTTTAGAGGTTACATAAGGGACTGCGTTTGGAAAGCCAATCCCCGACTGCCCCATCGCAACTGACCCGATATTAATAATTGAACCTCCTCCTTTTTCTTTCATTACTTCCGCCGCCGCCTGAGCACACAGGAAATATCCTTTCAGGTTGATGTTAATAATTCTGTCCCAATCTTCTTCAGCGAGTTCAAAAAAATTCTTGAAATCAACCACCCCAGCATTGTTCACCAAGATATCAACTCCTTCATATTCTTCTTTCGTTTTCTCAATCATTGCATCCACTTCCTCTTTTTTTGATACATCACACTCAATTGCAATCGCCTCTCCTCCCCTCTCTCTTACTTCTTCAACAACTTTTTCACACTCCTTTTTATCAATATCGGAAACAACGACCCTTGCACCGGCATCCGCAAGAGCAAAACAGTGAGTTCTCCCCATCCCCCTTCTTGCTCCAGTAACAACGGCCACTTTTCCTTCTAAATTAAATAAATCCTTGAAGTTTTTTTTCATTTTTTTATTTTATTACTTTGTATATTTTTTCAACAACATCGGTGGCAAGAAGAGAGTCTCCCTTTTTCTCGGCCGCTATTTTTCCTGCAAGACAGTTTATCGAAACAGCTGCAGTTCCGGCATCAACCGGCCTTACCCCTCTTGCAAGAAGAGACCCAGTAATACCTGCTAAAACGTCTCCCGTTCCTCCAACGCTCATCTCCGGAACGCTTAGTTTGTTTTCATTTAAAATACTACCATCGGAAATAAAGTCCGTTTCTCCTTTTAGCAGTATTGTTGTTTCCATTTTTTTTGCTTCTTCTTTGACAATCAGCCCCTTCTCATCGTCAGGAACACTTCTAACATCCTTTCCAGTGAGGATATAAAATTCGTAAGAGTGGGGTGTAAAAATTATGTTATCCTTCCCCGCAAAAGAAACTGAGACCCCCTCTTTTCTTTCTTCAAAGGCATATATCCCGTCGGCATCAATTACAACCGGAACAGATATTTTCTTTACATACTCCCTTACGGTCTCTTTTGTCTTTTCATCCCTCCCAATACCTCCTCCGATAACAACCGCTATCTTTCCGCGAGAAACATCTTCTCCACTACGTGTTAACGATAAAAGGTCCAAAAGATGCTCCGGAGTAAGATAGTCTCCTTTCAATGGAAACGTGATTAAATCAGGTGTGAAGGAAGCTGCAATGTCGGCTACTCTTTCGGGAGCGATAATTTGTGCGATATCCGCTCCCGATCTTAGCGCTCCCAGTGCGGATAAAACAGGTGAACCTGTATAAATTTTTGAACCCCCGATGACAATTACCAGCCCTTGATCATATTTACGAGAGCTTTTCTTTCTTTCTCCATAAATTTTCTTTATTGCTTCGTTCATCTTTATCTTTAATTATTTAAGAAAAAATTGTGCGCCTCCATATACGATTCTTTATTTTCAAGAGGAAACCATCTTCCTTCACACTGATGTCCGTAAACCGTTTTTCCTGCAGCAATCATTTCGTTTAACGCATCAGTAAGTAATGTTTTTGTCCCCGAATTTTTAAGATAATCGAAAATCGCCGGAGTAAAAATATATCTTCCGGCAAGAGCCAATCTCGATGAGGTTTCACTTGCTTGGGGGTTTTTAACAATCTTCTTTATTTTATAAAATCTGTTGGCAATCTTTTCTGTCTCCACAATATAAGATTTCTCTACTTCCTCGTCACTCACTTCTTTCAAGCCAGCAACCTGCTTTCGCGATGTTCTGTAAACCGTAAAGAGCTGCAGGAGCGAAGACTTTTTCCCGTAAAAAACGTTTTCCGGAAACGAAATTGCAAACGCATCTTCTGCCGACTTTTCCTTCGCTCGGAAAAGGGTATAACCACTGCCGGAGCTTTTCTTTTGTGTAAGGCAAGAAAAAGAAATTTCGGAATATTTTTCCCTAAAACTTTCCTCTCCCGGAGGTATTTTTCCAAGACTTGTAAACTGATCAACGATCTTTTTTTTCTCGGAAGAAAGAATGAAAACAACTTCCTCCACGTTGCACTCAACCGCCTCGTCAACTACTTTCTGAATAACAGGAGTGTGTCCCAAGGGAAGAAGCTCTTTGGGAATACAACGAGTAAGAGGAAAAAGCCCTTCGTCCGTCTTTGTTGCAGGAACAATTAATCTCTTTATATCAGTGGCCATCCTTAAATTAATTTATTCTTTTTAAAAACGCTGGTTTCTCCCATTTTTTTTCTTGCTCTAGTATATCCTTTTCTTCTTCACTTTCGGGGTGCTTTCTTTCTTCTTCGACGGAATAGTTCACTTCTCTTTTCGCTGGCATTATCGTAACTTGATCCGTTTTATTTTTTTTCTTTTTTTTATCACTCTCTCTTTTTTCTTTTCTCTGGAAATCTTTCCCTTTTTTCACCTCCTTCGTTTTTACATCCGGCACATCACCAGAGCTCTCTTTCTCCAATTCTTTTCTCAAAAATTCTGTTTCACATCCGGTAGCAAGAAGAGTGATCCGAACTTTATCCTTATACTTGTTTTTCTGCATAATCCCAATGATGATTTTAGCGTCATCTTCGGTATACTGTCCAATACTTTCTGAAATTGCAGCAATGTCGGTAAGACCGATGTCTTTGCCACCGGTTATATTAACCAGAATCCCGCGAGCCTTTTTTATGGCATACGGGTAAAGCGGATTAGAAACGGCCTTTCTGACAATCTCTTCTGCTCCTTCTTCAAAGTTACCATCCACCGTGCTTAGATATGCAAGCTTCCGTGAACCTCTCCTATTTTCGAGAACAGTACGTACATCGGCAAAATCAATATTAATCAGCCCTGTTTCATAGATTGTTTCCACAAGACCTTCAAGGCTAATTGCAAGACTTTTGTTTATCACCATCAATGCTTCTTTTAACGGTGTATTCTTATCAACAACCTCAAATATTTTTTCATTAGGCATGATTGTAACCGCATGTAGGTGTGGGCTTGCTTCCCGTACGGCTTCTTTGGCCGCCCTTGTTTTCTTTTCTCCTTCAAAAGAAAAAGGAAGAGTAAAGACTCCGTAAACCAAACAACCCATCTCTCTGGCAGCCGCTGCAAAAACAGGAAGAGCTCCACATCCGGTTCCTCCCCCAAGAGAAGCGGTGAAAATAACAATATCAAGATTGGTAAAAATCTTTTTTACTTCTTCGATGTCTTCTTCTGCAGCTTGTTTGCCCAATTTAGGGTTCATACCCGTTCCAAGACCGCCGGTAAGTCTTTTTCCAAAAACAACTCCTTTTATTTTTTTCTTTTTAGTGACCTCTTCCAGTGCATGCTTGTCAGTGTTTACCGCCGTAAAGAATATCTTTTTCAACCCAGGGGAAATTCCCGAAATAATAGAACCCCCACCACCACCAATTCCGACAATCCCTACCCTGATTTCACGGAGAGACTCTTCTTCCGTTTTTTTTCTCCTTCTCTTCACCGATTTTTTTGTTTTTTTCATTTTCTTTCTTTTTTACTACTATTTAACTACATGAGTATAACACATTACAAGAAAACTCAAAAATATAAAATAAATCTTTTTCCTTTTAAGCTACCTGCTTTTTCTCGCGGAAAAGTCCGGAAACGATATACGCTACCAACCCTCCCACTAATGCTGTTGCAAACTGAGGCCAGCTCATCATTATAACTGTCTGCCGGAAAAATGTTTCATTTGCGATTAGATTGGAAACAGTAAAAAAAGAAAGAGAAAGAAACAAAAACTTGGAAAAAGATGCAAGAAAAACTCCTTGCCAGAATCTTTTCTGAAAATAATTAAAAACTAAAACAAGAATAATATTTCCGGTTATAATAAAAGGAATCATCGGTACCATAACCACCGGAAGAAGTCCCGAAGCAAGGGCAATAATGCTCGGAAAAAGGGCAATCAGAATCGCTCCCTGAACTCCTGTAAAAATTACTGCAAGAAAAAGGGCTGCATTTACCAAAGAACCGGTAATCGCCTGTGATCCAATGAAAGGAGCAAAAAGAACCCCGGAGAACAAGGCCGTAAAACAGGCCATTTCAGATGTTAATATTTTTTTCACCGTAATTGTTTTAATCTCCATTTTTTTCTTTTTGTTCGCTCTTACGAACAAATGATTTACCCACTTTATAATATCTTGTATGGCAAATTTTGGAAATGGCTTCTTCTGAACTTAAAAAATCGTCGTATACCGCGATTACTTCTTGGTTGTCTTTTGCTTTTCTAATCTTCTTTTCACCGGTCGCCTTGCAAAGGCCTCCTTTCCTTTCTTTTCTGATTTTTTCGTCTGTCGGAACAGACTGTCCACCACCACCAATGCACCCCCCCGAGCACGCCATTACCTCAATGTAGTGATATTTTTCGGGATCTTTTTTTAGTTGCTCTAGAACTTTTTTTGCATTACCTAAGCCGTGGACAACGGCCAATCTTATTTTTTTCCTCTTCACCTCCACCTCGGCAACACTAACCCCCTCTTCCACTTCCCGAAACTCTGCTTCTTTTTCGGAAATATTATAAAAAGCAGATTGCATAACCCCGCCGCTTGTTCCGTAAGCTACCCCTGATCCTGAAGATTCCCCGAAGGGGTTGTCCATCTCTCCCTCTTTAATGTTTCCAAAATCAACTCCACTTTTTTTCAACAGCCGTCCGACCTCTCTTGTCGTCATTACATAATCTACGGGCCTTACCCCGTCTATCATTAATTCTTCTCTTTCTATTTCATGTTTTTTTGCAACACAAGGCATCAGCGAAACAACCATCAGCTCTTCTTTAATAAAACCTTCTTTTTTCGCAAAATGCTCTTTTATCAACCCTCCTAAAATAATATGAGGAGAACGAACACTGGTCAGGTTGGGAATAAACTCCGGATAGTAAAACTCAACAAACTTCACCCATGCCGGACAACAAGAGGTAAACATCGGTAAATTGTTTTTTTCTATTCTTTCTAAAAGTTCTTTTGACTCTTCGATGGTGGTAAAGTCAGCACCAACGGGAACATCAAAAACCTTGTCCACTCCCAGTTCTCGAAGAGAAGAAACCAGCTTTCCCGTAGAAACAGATCCGTAAGGAAGCCCGAACTCTTCTCCGATTGTAGATCTCACCGCAGGAGCAACCTGGAAAATCACCTTTTTTTCTTTTTCGGCAAAGGGCTTTTCTATCCCCTCAAACTCTCCCACGGCTTCAAAAGCCCCTGCCGGGCAGTGATTAATACACTGGCCACAGTAGATACAATCCCTGTTTTCTTTCTCGGACGGAACTACCTCAAACAAATGCCCTCTTCCCTTGATCTCTAAAAACTCAACACCTTGTTTTTTGCAAATTTCAATGCAGTTCCGACAATCAATACACTTTGAGGAATCATACTCCAATGAAGCTCCGAAATGGTACACCGGATAATGCGATTTTCTGTCCCAAAAACGGTTTATCTCCACTCCGTATTCTTTTGCAAGATCGAGCATTTTGCAATTGAGATTCCAAATACAATCATCGCACTCTTCTTGGTGTTGTGAAAAAAGAAGCTCTAGATTAATCTTTCTTGCTTTTTCCAGTGCCGGAGAATTGGTTGTTATCTCCATTCCGTTTCTCACTTCAGTGGAACAAGAAGGTACAAACTTGCCATTTACCGCTACAACACAAATCCGGCAACTCGCCATCGCGCATAAATCAGAGTGAAAGCAAAGAACGGGAATATAAAAACCGTTTCTTTCTGCTACGGTTAAAATCTTTTCTCCCTCCTTCGTCTCTACTCTTTTTCCATTAATTATTACTTCCATATTTTTTTCAGTAAGGTTTTAAAAGGTGTTACCGCAACTTTGCCGAGAGGACAAAGGCTGGTTTCTTCCATTACGTAAAACATATCCTCAATTTCATCGTAATTCCCCTTCTCAATCATTTCCATAATCCTATACAATCCTTCTCTGCAAGGAGTGCACTTATCACAATTCCCTACAAGCAAAAAATCAACCCATTTTTTCATAAGCAGATTTATATCTGTTTTTTCTCGGTCGTAGATTATAACAGAACCCAATCCGTCTATTTTTCTATTGATTTCATTTTCAAGCATCACTTCCCCGCAAGCTCCCCCGCCAACTTGCAGAAAGTAATCAAAAGATGGGCTGTTATCGGTTTTTTCCAAAAGATCTTTTATAGTGATACTTTCCGGGAATTCAAAAACACCTCTATTTGGTGCGTCTCCCCCGATTGAATAAAATCTACTCTCACGATAGTCATCTTTTTTAATTTTGGAAACAAAGTAAAAAGTTTCAACATTATTTACAAGCGTCGAGCACCCCCACAGTCCTTTCTCTGAGGGAAAGGGAGGCTTTATCCTTGGTTCAGGTGGATTCCCTTCAATCGCCTCGATAACCGCTGTTTCTTCCCCTCCGATATAACCCCCTTTTTTTTCGACTATTTCAATTCTTTCTCCAGCAACACTCTTGAGGGCGGGAAAAAATTCTTGATAATAATCTTTATTAAGATAAATATATCCTTTTTGAGCCCCCAGAGTATCCATTGCAATTAGTATTCCATCAATAACAACTTCCGGATAATTTTTTAAGAGATAGTAGTCTTTAAAAGTGTCTATCTCGCCCTCGGAAGCGTTACAAACAACATATTTTTTTTCTGAGGGAATGCTTCTCACCACCTCCCACTTTTCTCCTACCGGAAACATTGAACCACTCCTTCCGAGTAGCTGTTTTTCTTTCAATTTTAAAATTATATCCACCATAAAACTTGTATTATTTTTTATTGTATCCTAAAATTAAAAAAAAGAAAAATAATAACAATATGAAAAAAATACTTATCGCCCTTGAAAGTAGTTTCACCGCTCAAGGTATTCAGAATAATCTTCTCAAAGAAGGCTTTCATGTTGCAATAACAAACAATGGCAGAGAGGCGCTGGACGTAATAAGAGAAGCTCCTCCGGACTTGATTTTGGCTGATGCTAATCTGTCGGAAATGAGTGGTTTTGAGCTTCTTGAAGCCTTAAAGAAAGATGAGCACACAAAAAGAATTCCCTTTATTGTCTTTTCACGAACAGGCTCGGACACCCACCGTGAAATGGCAATGGAAAATGAGGCAAGAGATTTTGTTGTCGGATTGTCGGAATCACCAAAAGAGGTAAGCCTAAAGATAAAAAGACACCTTGGAGTGCAACGTGCCTATAATTTCGATATTCAACCTGAGGGAGAAAGTAGTATTATGATTGCACAAGACTTGGGATACAAGGAAGGAACAACGTGTCACTCCTGTGGAGCCCCTCTCTCTCTGCAACTCCTAAGAAACCTTTCCTTGGGAGAAAACGTTTTCAATGTTTCTCTTTTTTGTCCTCGCTGTTATCATAAGGACAATTCCTGATTTCAGGAGAAATATAGGTCTCCTTGCTTAATTTTGCTCTCATCTTTTTTCTTGTTTTCACAAAAGCGATTAAACAAATCACAAAAAAAATCTGTAAAAAAATCCAAAAGAACAGATGCAAAAGTAACCATCCCAGGAAGAGATTCATAATAATCAAAAAAACGAAAAAGTTAATTAACTTT
>PWKK01000008.1 GCA_003560665.1 Candidatus Nealsoniibacteriota bacterium | reverse complement strand
TTGAGCTTCTTGCTCAGATAGATCTTTCATATGTAGCTGGAGGAGGTAGAGATTTTGATGACCTTATTTCCGATGTTAGCTTGTATCATGAAGGAGACTTTGTAGAGTCTGCTACCAATAGTGAAGAACTTGAGGACGGAACTTATGACATTAAGTTCGAAGGAATTGAGTGGGTTCTTGATGAAGGAGTTCACGTCTTTCATATTGAAATAGACGTAGAGCCTCTTGAGGCAGATGATGAAGGAGTGGTTCTTATTGCGAGTATTCCTGAACAAGGAAGTGGGGGATTTGAGGATTATGAACCTCACTACATCGAAGAGCTTTATGAGTATGACAGACTTGAGACTGAAATTACTGGAGATGCAGTAGGTGAAGCTCAGCAGCTTTATTCTGTAGGTCCTCACATAACTAACATTGATGTTTCTTATGAAAGAGGAACAGATCGTGATTGGACAGATGTAACCTTCACAATGGATGTAACTGCTCTTGGCGGAGATGTGTATCTTGCCGATATTGACACTGCGGAGGGAGGAGAGTTTATTGGAGGAACTGGCGCAACAGATGGTGATGGTGCTATTGTACAGGTTGTAAATCTTAATGATGGTGCTGTATCTGCAGCAATGGTAAGTACTGGAGATTCTGCCGGAGATGGATTCCTTGTTGAAGAGGATGAAACAGAAACAATTACTCTTACTGTTACTGTTGAGGGTAATGAAGGATGGAATAGTGCTTTCCTTACAGTGAAAGTTACTCAGCTGCTCTGGGATGTTGATGAGGAGGATTTTGGAGACTTTAGCAGAGCTGCTGGTCCTTCTACTCTTGAAGATCTCGAACAGAAAAACCTTTCACTTAGGGTTGTGAATGGAACATAAATCTCATGGTTTATTGAGAGGAATAGCCTAGAGCTACAAAAAACCCCCGCAAGCCAGCGGGGGTTTTTGTTTATAAAACCCTTTCTCCTCTTGATTTTCGTATTAATTTAAGGTAGAAAGGTACAATCATTTTTAGAAGATTGTAAGTTAAAAGATTTTAATATGCCTTTTTTAATTGCCGGATTCTTCGGAGGAATCCTCAGGGGAGGGGTGGGGGTTGTAAAGTATATGACTTCTTACAAGGATGTGAAGATAAGACCTTATTACTTTGCAGGGTCTGTGCTCTTGACGGGAGTTGTCGGATATGTGGCATCGTGGATCGCTCAAGACGTTGCTCACATCTTTTTAGAGCTTGACACTATTCCTCTTTCTTTTGCCTTAATTGCCGGATACGCCGGAGGAGACTTTATCGAAAACATCTTCAAGATAGGAATGAAAGAACCCCATCTTTTTGAGATTGGGAAAAAGATTAAAAGCATTTTCCCGGAAGAAAAAGAGGAAGAAAGATAATATCGGCGACAAAAGCAACTCTAATAAAATAAATTTGCCGATAGTGGGATGAGTCTTGCCGGTAACCGGTGAGCTTTTATTATGTAATAAAAGTGTTTTTTTCTCGTCTACTCTATTACCAGAACTTCAACAAAGATATGAGAAAAATAAAGGAAAATGTTTTCTTTTCGGTATCTTTTAACTTATCAAACTAAGCCCAGTTAACGCTGGGTTTTTGTTTTTAAAGGTCGAAACAAAGGTCGGTTAAAAATATAAGGATAAAAATATGAAGGTAAAAAATAAACTAGGAAACAGGGTAAAAAAAGCCCAAAAAAGAGATACAAAGTCTGAAAGAAGAAAAAGACTTGCCGTAAACAAACTAATGAATGAAAGTAAATGGATAATGCTTTAAAGAATAATAGTTTTCCGTTTTTATGTTTTTAAAGAAAAAAGGCGTTTTACCATAAAGAAAAACCGTCCATCCCAAAAAGAGGACGGTTTTTGTTTGAATACGCTCTGCCAAGCGGTTTGAGAGTGGGTGATGAGAAAAAAGTTCAAAGAATTTTATAACCTTAAATGAAAAGAAGAGGGCGGTAGAAAAGGTTTTATGATGGACTTTTTTTAATACTATGTTATAATAAAAAAAGATGAGCAATTCATTTTGCTCATACAACCCAAAAAGGAGGAGTAAAAAATGGATAATAGTTCTTTCAATTTAGAATTAGAGACGAAGCGCCTATTTGCGGAGGTAACAAGCATTCTTTTCAGCGTCGGTATTGATCTGGAAGTTTTAGAAGGAAGGATCAAATTGTTGAAAGATAAAGTCGGAGAACAAAGTTTTAAAGAAATCGTTGAAGAACTCAGTGATAATGAAAGAAAACTGATGAAAGAGCACTGTGACAATTTAATAAAGTCAATAATCCGCGTCAAAGAAACACTCAACAAAGACTGATAAGAAAGACAAAGGTCGCCCTTGCACCAATTTGGGCGACTTTTTTACATCCGATATCAACAAACATTTTTTTGTCGAGAGCTTGACACTCCGGAAGAAGCTTGTGTGGGGAAAAGATATTGGTTTGAGATGCTCTCAACGCCCCTTAATTTCCCTTTGTTCCCGTTTTTAATAGCAAAAGGTATCTTTTTTGATAAAAAAAGAAAAGTTGCTTGAAACGGAAATTTAGGGCGGATAAGAAGATTCTCTTTAATCATTTGTGGGTGGGATTGTTTTGCTTTGACTGCTCCTCGCGTGAGGGTGGTATTTTTAGAAAAATGTTGTATAATGGAGGGGAAAAGGAGGAACTGTTCGTTATAAAATACGAGAGGAGGAGAAAGAGGTGACAGAAAGAAGTGAGCACGTCTCTGTTAGAAAAGGACAAGAAAGGGAAGAAAAAGAAGGAGTCGTCATTGCTGAACTTAAAGAGATGATCCTCCAGATGGAGGAGGTTTTTGCAGATTTCGAGAAAGGAAAGATAACGAAACAAAGAGCTGAAAGCAACTGCTTTCAGATTATCGAAGAGAAAAAGAATTTCTTTGTTCTCAGAAAAGAGGATTGGGGAGTAAGCGAGGCAAAGAGAGTCTATGATTCTCTAAAGGTTTGGAAAACAAACTCGTTTTTAAAAGCCTTGCGTTCTCTTCGAAAAAAAGCTCAGCAGAAGGAGATGGGCCATCTACAGAAAGAACTAGAACTTCTGGAAGACGATGTGCGAGCAGTAGTCACACACGGCAAGAATCGAAAGACTCTTTTTGAAAGGGTCAAAGATTACATTTCAAGTAAAGAAAAAAGAAGAAACCCGCTCTTCTATTAGGAGATAGCGGGTTTTTCATTAAAAAGTGGTTTGTTTTATAAAAAAAGCACCTTTTTACGGGTGCTTTGCTTTCAAGAAGAGAAGAATTTAAAAAGTTTTTCCTTCCGCAAAGGGGCTTCAAGACCGAAAGCCCATTTGAAAATGTTGGAAATCCTTTTTTTATCCGCTTTAGAGCGGAATCTCTTCAGAACAGAGAATTGGAAAGGAAAAAAAGAAGCTTTTCCCATTGTCATTCCTTCTAACTTTTCGATACACTTTCGATTGTCACAGCAAGTGTAATAGGGAGCTGCCGAAAAGTCATTAAAGGAGTAGGCAACAGAAAAGTACTTTACCTTGTTTTCCCTGCAATGCGGGCAAAGTGCTTCCGTCTCTCTGTCTTCGCCTCGAGCGACAATCCACTCGAGATGCTTTTCAAGCTCATTCTTTTGTCCTCCCTCTTTCTTCTCTCTTCTTATTTTCGAAAGGAGAAACAGGATAAGGCCGTAATCGTTAAACATCAATAATTCTACGGAAATTCCCTTTCTCTTCCCTGTCTTAAAAACATACGGTCCATCAGGATAATTTTCCAAAAGAACACACCTCCTCTTTAGTAACTATATTATACAATATCTTGTTATTTATTACAATAGCAATTGCAGGGTTCTCCCCCTGTAGGTTTTTTTGGTTTGAGGGGTTTTCTTTTTTTGAAAATGTGTTATAGTGTCTCTCAGGAGGGTGAGGTTTTGTTCTTTTTTCATAAAAATAAGTTAAAAGGAGATGTTTAGATGTTCAATGAGATAATTTGCCCGAGCTGCCGGAGAGAGAAGGGAGAAGCTTTTAACTCTGAGAAAATTAACGGTGTTAAGTGGTACTTCTTTCTTTGTAAAGAGTGTGGTGAAGAGTGGCAAGAAGAGTTAACTTTTCTCTCTGGGGGGAAAGATGATCCCGAGAAAATGAAGGTGGACTCTCTACTGCTGGGAATTGAAATATTTGAAGCAGTAAATACTTGCCTGAGCTCACCGAAAGAGCAGCTTAGAGTATTAAAAGAACTGGTGGACCAGTTGGCGGAGATAGAAAACAAATGGGGTTTTCCAAGATTTAAGGCAGTAATGGTTAATTACAACGGAGTTGACTGGGCACTAACAGGACTAGACAAAGTCATCGAAGAACTTGACGGAGAAAGTAAAAAAGTAGCAAGTGATTTGCTTCATTATTTAGACGATGTCGCTAACCCACTGACATCATCGTTTTATTAACTTGTTTTTATTATCAAGAAAAACAAAACAAAGCCGTCTTTTTCCGTTAAAAGATGGCTTTTTATTTCAGGGGTTTATTTATCCAAAAAATGTGGTATAGTAATCGAACAAGGAAGGGATTACACGCTCTTTTATAACTTACAAAAGGAGGTATTCTAAATGGAAGACAGAGAATATCATGTTCAAGAATGTGCCGATAAGCTTTGTAGCACGCTCGTTCACACAATAGAGCCTTGTCTTGCTATTCTAAATTCCGGCAAAGAGAAAGAAGCAAAAGAGTGTGAGTTATGTGTTTACCTCTATGAGTTGAATCTGGTTATTAGGGCAGAGGAAAACACTGCGGAAATATGGAGGGCGATAGAACAGGGACGAATCAATGATGTGGTTAAAAGTTTGCAGAAAATCGTCAAAAAAGCTCGGAAAATGCCCTTTGTCCAGCAAGGAACGAAAGAAATAATAAAGTGTATCAAAAAGAGAAGGAGGGGTTGTAATGGGAGGCTCGCGTGAGAACAGCACAAGAAGGATTGAAGAAATAGAATCCGACATTTTAGAAAGAATGGAAGCGACAAAAATTACAATAGGCGATGTCGTAGAAAGATTTAATATTGAGATGAGAGAGTACAGGGCGGAGGTAGGAGAAGAATATTTTTGGAAAGCGGCGGAGAATGTCATGAAAAAAAACGAAAAAACTGCGATTGTAATCTACTTCAATCTCCCCAATTCTCCTCAACTTCACTAAATCTTGTCAAGAAAGAAGAAAGGCCGCTCGAGCGAGTGGCCTTTTTATTTTCGACCGAACACAAAGAGGGGTCTTGACAAAGAAAATGTGTTTGGTATAAGAAGAGCAAAAGGGGGTAATCTAGCGCTAGTGGACAAAAATCTTTTAAGGCTGGTTGAAGGGGTGCAGTTTCGTTTGCAAGATTATTATAAATAACAAAGGAAAAATGAAAGAACTAACAAAGAAGATTATATTTTCTATGGCGGTTTTTGCCCTTCTTTTTTCGGGAGTGGGCATTTTTGCCGAAGAGCACGGAGAAGAGGTGGATATTCGTGAGCAGTTAGATCTGCTTATCGAGAAAGCACAAGAGATCTCGGAGATAGTGAAAGAGTTGGATGAACAGGGAAAACTTCCCTTGATCCAAGAAGAGCCGGAGCACAAACCTTACCTTGAGGAATACATTCGCTACGGAGCAAGTAACGACCCTCAAGAAGTGAAAAAACTACAAACATTTTTAAACGAGTATGAAGGAGAAGAGATTCCCGTTACCGGATTTTACGGTGATATCACTCTGGAGGCGGTTAATCGTTTTCAGACAAAGTACGCCGATGAGATACTGGCACCTTGGGGAATCGACGAACCGACCGGATACGTCTACAAAACAACGCAAAGAAAGATTAATGATATAAAATCTCCCGGAGTGGAACTGGCGATGCCCGAACTTGTCCCCGATACGACCGTAGTTGCCACGGAAGGAGAAGTAATGGGAGAAGAGGATAGAGAAGTTGCCGAAGAAGAGGAGATAGAAGAAGAAGTGGAAGAAGAAGAGGCGGTTGTTGACGAAGAAGAAACAGAAGAAGAGAGAAGAGACGACAGAGATCGTGCTTGGATAGTTATTATTTTAGGACTAATCGGTCTCGGAATAACTCTTTACTACATCTACAACCAAAGAAAAATAGTTGTACAGGGGAAAAAGTAACCGTTAATTTATTAGAGATTCTTGTAATATTGAAATCCCTGCCCCGAAAAGGTGGGGTTTTCCTCTTGACAGGGAAAAGGTGGTTTTGCTAGATTGTGTCACCAGAGGATTATTAAAGGCCACCACTTTTAGAAAGGTCGATGGCCCGAAACAGTGAAATTAAAAATAATAAAAATGTAAATTATGTTTAAACTATTCACCTTTTTCGCAATCTTCGCTCTTGCCATTACCATGGTGGGAAGTGCCGGTGCGCAAGTTCCTACAATGGAGGTTGATGAAGAATTTTTTCCGACAGATGAAGATACCGCTCCCGTACCCGGGGATATGGATGTAGAAACAGAAGATGACTTCATGGATGAAACAATAGAAATAGAGGATGATCCTACCATCGTACCCGATGATGAAACCATTGAAGTGGAGGGAGAGCCGGAGATTATGATCGATGATGAGTTTGAAGAAGAAGAGTTTGAAGAAGAAGAAATGGATGCGGGAAGTATTGCGATGGTCGTGATCGCCATCCTTGTTATCGGAGGAGTTGTTTTCTACGTTCTCAGGTCTGAAAAATAGATTAAAGAGTAAATAAAGAAAAACGTTTTAGCATTTCTTTCTCGGGAGTCTTCAAGGCTCCCGAGTTTGTTTTTTGTCTTTAAAAATAATTGGAGGAAAGTAGTCACGTTGCAACCGGCATACGACTTCTTTCGTGTAACAAGGTTTCATATTTTTTCAAAATACTTATTTTCCATACTTTTCGCTTGACAAATTTTTGGGATAGTGTATAAGTAAAAAAAAGGAGACATAGCAAAAGGCCGAAGTAAAAATCCAATAACGAAAAAGATTTTTTCACGGTCTTAGCAAGAGAAGCTTTGTTCTTTCGGAGGGTGAATTGAAAACAAAACAAACGTAGGTCGAAAGCAAAATAGAAAAATTTTGCAACGTTTCCGTTTATCAATCACCTATAAGAGATAAGAACAAACAAAACTTCTTTTGTTGGGATGTTAAAGTACTAAATATTATTAAAGTCGTAAAAATAAAAAAATATGAAACAAATAAAAATAGCAACAAAGAAAATGCTTCCCTTTTTTCTGCTCTTTGCTTTCATTTTTTCTAGTGGAATAATGGTGGCATTGGTGGAGGGAGTAGTGGCAAATAATGGCGATCCAACAACTGGACCCCTTCCGGGTCATTGCGTTAAGATTGAATTTGACGGCGATGAAGTAGATGAAATTGAAGGTGAAAATTATTGGAATTATGAGGAAAACGATAGCCTTGTTCTTACTAAAGGAGAGGGAGAGATAGAAATAAAATTGGATAATTATGCGTATGATGATAGCAATTTTGTTGGATTTGATTGGAACATTTTAAATCCAAGCAATGTCACTGCAGATGTATGGGTAAAACATGGAGATACTTCTGGAAAATATAATAGTGGACAAGGCGGAACAATATCAATATCGGTTCCAGAAACAGAAACAGGGCAAAGCGGTCATTATTCGAAAAAAGCAATCAGTAATATAGTTTTTTGTATTGATGAGGAAAATGGAAACAATGGAAATGGTGAAACTAACGATACAGTTACCATTAAAGGCTATAAAGTAGTTTGTGATGATGAGGGTAAGCTTCCTAACTGGGTAACGGATAGAGATGACCCATATTATTCAGGAAACCCGCTAACCGAAACAGATATCCTTACATATAAATATTTAGGCGATGGGTGTTGGCTTGCGGATGATTGGTATTTTGAATGGGCAGAAGATGGCACCAGTAAATTGGATGGGGATGTTATTGGAACAGCTAAAGACAACAGTAGAGACGACTGGAATAAATTCGGCCCCACGGAAGATGGAGTAGCGACAATTGAAATTGATCTTGAAGACAGATCAAAAATATGGATTAGGGAGGTGCTACAAGAAGGATATATTCGTTTTGCTCATCCGCAAGACGGGTGGGAATACACTGATCCGATGGAGAGCGCGGAACTTATTTGTCACACTGACGGATGGAAGTACGACAATTATAACAGCGTTGATGGCTTGGAAGCGGGAGGAGAATATTACTGCGTAGCTTTCAACGCACCCAAAACAACGGATGTAGAAGTTTGTAAAGAAGATTATGATGAAGAGGAAAAACTTGGCGGATGGGAAATCTCTTTGGACTACAAGAAAACAGATTTAAGTTTTAAAGATACTACCGATGATGAGAAGGGAGATAATTATGGCTGTGTAATCTTTGAAGATGTTCCTTACGGAGAATATGAATTAAGTGAAACACTTCAAGATGGTTGGGAAAATGTTAGTGGTTTAGGCGATGTTACAGTTGATGGAGAAAACAATGAATTCACTATAGTAAACAGAGAAAAGAAAGAGATTACCATCAACGCCT
>PWKK01000018.1 GCA_003560665.1 Candidatus Nealsoniibacteriota bacterium | reverse complement strand
TTTTCTTAAATTTTTTTAAGGCATAATCTTTTAGATAAACACTTCTTGCTTCTTTAGTGTTTTTTATAAAAATAGATCTTAATATGAAAAAAATAATTCTTTTTTCAATCGGAATTTTTTCCTTTTTGTTGCTGGTTCTTGCATATGAGAGGTCGGAGGATTTTATTTTAGAAAACGAAGAAAACGAATCTATCGAGCAAAAGCAGATAGTGGTAGCTGCTTGTCCGACCTTTTACTATATGCTAGACAAAATAAAAGAGGACAGGATTGCAAATATTTTAAGAGTTGAAAATACCGGAGAGGGATTGAAATTAATGTCAGAGAGAAAAATAGATGTCCTTGTCTCAGGAAGAGCACTAAAGATTAAAGAGCCCGATCTTCCTTTTATGGTGGTCGGACCAGGATATGATTTTATTTACGCAAACGAAATTGTCCTTAACGAGAGTGAGATGATGTTTGTTCCTTTTTACACAGATCTTGATTTAGAAGAAATTGTAGAAGATTTTGAGTATATCTCAACAGAAAACATAGAAAAAGTTGATAATGTTTTTAATTATCTAGACCAAGGGGTGGTAGTTACTCTTCTGGAAGATAGAATGAAGGGGGAGCCAGTACACATTATAAAAAACAACGAGACAAGGGTTCGTTTGTCGAGAAGGCCAAGAATGTACTACTTGCCCCATATTGATAAAGATACATTAAAAGAGGTGAAGAATATCATCAAAGAGTACTAGTCTTAAGGGAAAGTATTTTGTAAGTTATAAAGAAGAAGAGTTGTGGAAAACAGTGTTTTTGACAGAAATTAAATTTGTCATATAATGCGGTAATCTGCTAAAGAAGGAGGGATAAAGATGTCTTCAGTTCCTTGTAAAGCAACGGAAAGGGCGTTTAACAACCTGTATTTTGAAAAACTGGGCGACAAACAGAGGGAGGAAGAAAATTTTAAGAATGCTTACCGTCACGCAATTAAAGACAACTGCCCGGGCTGCTGGAATTATATCCGCGAAAAAAACAGAGAGGTATTTCAAAGGACAAGAGAAAAATACATAGTTACTCGTGTGTCTTACGCTATATGGAAGAATAATTTAATATTACTTCTTTCTTATAAAAATTCGATGATCTTCCGTTGCTATCTCAATTTGTCCCGTAGTAAGTAATACGGGACTTTTATTTTCCAATTCTCTTTTTTTTGCTAAAATGGGAGTAGTTTTTAAAAATTTTTAAAAAGCAAAGAAAAATGGCTTTTTTAGTTTTGATTTTTGTTCTATCCTTATTCTTTCTGATAGCAGGCGCAGACGTTTTTTTAAAAAGTGCGGAAAAAGTAGGACTTTACCTGGGATTATCGCCATTTATCGTGGGAGTGACTATTGTTGCTTTCGGGACATCTTTCCCCGAACTTTTTACAGCAATGACCGCTGCCTTTAGAGGAGTTACCGAAATTATTCCGGCAAACGCAATCGGATCGAATATCGCAAATATTCTTCTTGTTGTCGGAGTTTCCGCGGTTGTCGGGAAAAAATTGGTAGTAACAAAAAGCCTGATTGATATCGATCTCCCTCTTCTTTCAATTGGGACAGTAATTTTGATAGGAGTAATTTTTCCTTGGGGAGAAGAAGGTCCTATACTGATAACAAGGCCAGAGTCGATTATTCTTCTTTTAACCTATGGGGCCTATCTCTTATATACTTTTTTTCATAAAGAAGAGGAAGATCAACTAGAAAAGACCCCCACAAGAACAGAAAGAAGAGGGCACATGATTACAAAGAAGAAAGATTTAGAAGAAAGGCCGAAAATAAAAATTACCATCAAGGATTGGTTTTTTCTTATCGGTGGAGGATTAATCCTTGCTTTTTCGGCAAATTATCTCGTTGATTCAATTGTCGGTATTTCAGATCAACTAGATATAGGAGTGGGGGTTATTTCAATCTTAGCGGTTGCAATCGGAACATCTCTGCCCGAACTAGTGGTTTCTGCGAAGGCTGCTTTTCGTGGGAAACCCGAGGTTGCTTTGGGAAATGTTTTCGGCTCGAATGTGTTTAACTCTTTTATTGTCATCGGATTGCCGGGAATTCTTACGGAAATTGAGGTTGATGCAGCCACTTTTTCTATCGGATTTCCAATAATGATTTTTGCAACTTTACTTTTTGTTATTTCAGGAATATCTCGTTGTATCCACAACTGGGAAGGGCTTTTCTATATTGCACTTTATGTGATCTTTGTCGGTAAGATGCTGGAACTTTTCTAAAATTACAATGAGAAAGAAAAATGAAATTGAACTAATGGCTCCTGCGGGTGATTTTTCTACACTTACCGCCGCCTGCAAGGCCGGTGCAGATGCCGTTTACTTCGGAATTAAAGACTTTTCAATGAGGTCGGGAAAAAGGAACTTTAAAATATCCGAACTTGGTAAGATTAGAAAGGTTTGTGACTCTTATCCTCGGAAACCAAGAATGTATCTGACGCTAAACACAATAATCTACGACGGTGAAATAGAAAAACTAGAAAATATTTTAAAAAAAGTAAAGGGGAAAGTTGACGCCGTTATCTGTTCTGATATTGCGGTTGCTGATTTTTGCAGAAAACACAAAATACCCTTTTTTGTCTCAACACAAGTTTCCGTTTCCAACAAAAAGGCGGCAGAGTTTTATAAAAAAATGGGAGCGAAAAGAATCGTTCTGGCACGTGAGTTAAACATTAAACAGATAAAAGAAATCAAAAAAGTAAAAAACTTGGAGGTGGAGGTTTTTGTTCACGGAGCGATGTGTGTTTCCATTTCGGGGAGATGCTTTACAAGCCAGTTTCTTTTTGATAAATCAGCAAACAGGGGAGAGTGTCTTCATCCTTGCAGAAGAAGTTACACGATAAAGGATAAAGAAAGAGGATACGAGTTGGATCTGTACAATAACACGGTGATGTCGGCAAAAGATTTGTGCACACTCCCTTTCACTGAAAGGCTGAAAAAAACGGGCGTTGATGCATTCAAAATAGAAGGGAGAAACAGGGATGCACGTTATGTCGATTGTACGGTTTCTGTTTATCGGGAAGCAATTGATGAAAAGTTAACTAACGAGAGAGTGATTACTTTAATGAAAAAACTTGAAGAAGTTTTTCATAGAAATTTTTCCTCGGGATTTTATCTCGGTAAGCCGCTTCCTACTGATTTTGCCGATACGGAAAATTCTTCCTCTTCGGTGCAAAAAGAGTTTATCGGAAAAGTTAATCACTTTTATCCGAAAGTTGGTGTGTTTCTTTTTAGAACGGTAAAAAGTTTAAAAATTGGAGACAAAATAGTTTTCATCGGTAAAAATACAGGAGCAGAAGTGGTGGAGGTAAAAGAGATGGAGATTAACAATAAAAGAATAAAGAAGGCAAACAAAGGGGAAGAAGTAGGGGTAAGAATTCCCTTTAAGGTGACCAAAAATACGGAAGTTTACAAATTAAAGAAGAAATAGCTAGGGTTTTTTCTTAATCCACTCCCAAATTTTTTGCGTGTCCGAACGACGATCGGTAGATTTTAGAAGGATAATTGCGTATTGCCTGTCCCTAGATTCAAAGATGCCGGCGAAAGTCTGCCCGGCAGCGTTTAAAAAACCTGTTTTCCCTCCAATAAAATCAGTTATCCCGTGAAAGATATTTCGATTCAGAAAGGTACATATCCAGTTGTGCTCGGGACATCTTCCGGGAAGTTGAAATTTTTCATCGAGTGTAATTTTCAGTATCTCGGGATGATTTTTTGAAATGTAGAAAAGTAGTTTTGCAATATCTCCAGCGGTGGCGACATTATTGGGGACTCGAGTATTATAACTTCTACCAAGCCCGTGTGCATCATAGAATCGGGTATTTTTCATTCCAATCTCTTTTGCTTTTTCGTTCATTAATTCAACAAACTCTCCCTTTTCTAGAAAGTACGTTAACGCTTCCGAAGCATCGTTGGTTGATTGGATAAGACTTGCCTTTATTAGATCTTCAGCGGTAACGGTTGACCCGAGGTAAAGAGCAGGACTTTCCCGATTGTGTCCGAGCATGTAAGTGGTAAGAGTTATTTTTTCATCCGCGTTAATGTTTTCAGCAGCCACAACGGCACTCATTAGTTTGGTTATTGAGGCGATAGAATAAATGCTTTCATTGTCTTTTCGGAGAAGTGTTGAGTCGTCACAGAGATTTACTACCAGGTATGACTGAGCATCAATTTTTTCTTTTAGATCAAACTTTTGTACGTACCATCGAAGGTAGTATAGCCTCTCTTTGATTTCATTGTACTGTTGAAGAAGGACTTCTCTTTCCTCTTCAGATAACTGAGAGGAAGAATTTGTTTCGAGAGCAGGGAAGAAGGTAAGCGTAAGAACGATTATTAAAAAAAAGATTCTTTGTTTCATTTCTTTATTTATTTTAACAGTATAGTATAATGCAAAATAGTAGCATAATTTTAAAGTAAAGAGAACATACAATGTATGATTTAATTATAATAGGAGGGGGACCCGCAGGAGTTACCGCAGGAATATATGCGGCACGAAAGAAACTAAAGACACTTATTATTTCCAAGAATTTTATTGGACAAGCGGGGGAGGCGGGAGTGATTGAAAACTGGCCTGGAGAGAAGAGTATTCTCGGAGCAGAGCTCATTGCAAAATTTAAAGAACATCTTGACTCATACGCGGTGGAGACACGAGAAGAAACAGTTGTTTTGGTAGAAAAAAAGGAGAGCTTTAACGTGAAAACAGAGGATAATTCTTTTCTTTCCCGAGCGGTTATCTTTGCAACAGGAAGAAAGCCGAAGACACTGGGATTGCCCGAGGAAAAGGATTTTGTGGGAAAAGGGGTTGTTTACTGCGCGACGTGTGATGCACCTCTCTTTCAAAATAAGAGAGTTATTGTTGTGGGAGGGGGAAATGCCGGATTTGAAACGGCTATTGAAATGAAAAGCTATACAAAAGATGTTTCTCTTTTTGAGTTTAACTCTTTTTTTTCTGCCGATGAGCTTTTGCAGGAAAAGGCGAAAGAGAAGGGAGTGGAGCTGGTACGTGATATAAAAATAGAAAATATAAAGGGGGAAAATTTTGTCGAAAAAGTTATTTGCCGTGACATAACTACCGGAAAAGAAAAGGATTTTCAAGTGGATGGATTATTCATTCAGATAGGGTCTGTTGCGATAACCGACAGCGTTAAAAATCTGGTTGATTTAAATGAAGAGGGGGAAGTTATAATAGACCCGAAAAAAAACAAAACAAAAACAGAGGGCCTTTTTGCGGCCGGAGATGTAACAGATGTCAGAGACAAACAGATTGTGGTTGCTACCGGAGAGGGGGCGAAAGCAGCTCTTTCCGCTTACGAGTATCTAAAAAAATGATTAAAGCCATTATTTTTGATTTAATAGGAGTTCTTCTTTCATCTGAGCTTACCCCCGAGAGTGGTGTTTCCGTAGAGAATGCAAAGTTGGTAAGAAAACTTAGGGAAAAGTATAAGTTGGGAGTTCTTTCTAACGCTTCTTTTAATCAAGCTCGAGAGCTGGGGGAGTTATATGATGTTTTTGACACAGTCGTTCTGTCAGAAGAGATAAAAACAAGTAAGCCGAAAAAGGAAGCATACGAAAAAGTTCTTTCTAATCTCAGAGTTTCTCCGGAAGAAGCGGTTTTTATTGATGACTCGTTGGAAAACGTGAGGGGCGCTGAAAAATTAGGAATTAAGAGTATCTTATACGAAGATGTAAACAAACTAAAAGAATCTTTAAGAAAAGTAGGGGTCGTGGTATTATAAAGTTTGTTGGTAAAAAAACGTCAATAAAATAAAAAATATGATTCAAAAAACCAAACAAGCCTTTTTAAATTTTTACAACACAAAAAGGAAAATTGCTCTCGGAGCGATAGGGGGTGTTGTTTTGTTGATTACAGCAGGTGTTATCCTTTTGTTTTCTTTTAGAACACCTGCCCCTCCGGAAGATCTACGAGCAACAACTAGATCGTATGAGGCGATTAATTTGACTTGGGTTGATTCGCAAAGAAGCGATAATTACAACATCTACCGCGCAGAAGAGGCAGCAACAGGTTATGAAAAGGTTGCTACAACTGCCAACAGGCACTACCTAGACACCGGACTTGATCCGGAAACAACTTACTATTATATGATCACGAAGGTTATTGGGGAAAAGGAAAGTGAGTACAGCAACTCTGCTCATGCGACCACCGAAGGGGTAGGAGTGGTTACCGGCCTGAAAGCAGGAGAAGTGGGGCACGATTACATAAAATTAGAGTGGGATCACTTTGAGGGAAGCGAGGGGTATGTTGTGTATCGTTCGGATGGGAGAGACAGACCCTATACGAGAGTCAGATCGACGACCCAAAACTATTATTTTGACTCGGATTTAGAAAGAAGAAAACCTTATTATTATGTGGTAACTCAGATTATAGACGGAGAAGAAACCGAATACAGCACTCAACTTGAAGTGGCAACTCGTGACTGGGCTTGCGGAACAGCAGTAGAGTACGACGGGAATTTTTACAGAACGGTAGAGTTAGGTGGACGGTGTTGGTTTGCAGAGAACTTAAACTATGAAACCCAAACGGGGAGCTGGTGTTATGGAGATCAAGAGGTTAATTGTGATCGCTTCGGAAGACTCTATGAATGGGAAACAGCAATGAGTGGAAGCATCACAGAAAGTGCTCGAGGGATTTGTCCTGAAGGGTGGTATATTCCCACTGATGAAGATTTCAAGATTCTAGAAAGAGAAGTGGGGATGGAACGAGTGGAGTCTAATGATTCCGGTTGGAGAGGGGAAGAGTTAAAAATAGGGGATAAATTGAAAGATACAAGCAAGTGTTCGGAAGTAGACGAAGATTTTTGCGGATCATCAAATGTTGATATTCTTCTTGGTGGAAGTCGTAGTAGTGCAGGAGCTTTCCGGTACATGGGAACGCACGCTTTTTTGTGGACGTCAACAATTACCAATGACGCTGCATGGAGAAGGCTTTTTTCTCTTGATAATCCGGGAGTACATCGCGATACGGGAACACTGAAAAATGCGTTTTTCGTGAGATGTATTCAGGAGAATTAAAAAATAATGAAAATTAAAAAATGACTGAAAAAAAACAAATCTACAAGTGTCTTGTTTGTGGCAATATAGTTGAGATTTTGCATATCGGGGTTGGGGAGCTTGTCTGTTGCAATCAACCAATGGAACTTCAACAATCCAAAAACATGGACGAGGGGGTAGAAAAACACTTACCTGTGATAGAAGAACTCCCTCCAAACGCTTGTCGAGGAAAAGACGGATTTCGAGTAAAAGTAGGGGAAGTTGAACATCCGATGACAGAAGAACATTACATTGAATGGGTGGAGATTAACACAGAGGACGAGAAGTCGGGAAAAAAGTTTTTAAAATCAAGTGATAAGACAGAAGTAGATTTTTATACCAGAGTTGATATTAAAAGTATCAGGGCATACTGTAATATTCACGGATTGTGGGAAAAAAATGTCGTTTAAAATCGGGATAATAGGTTTGCCCAATGTTGGGAAATCCACTTTTTTTGAAGCGATAACAAGAAAACAGGTTGATAAGCAGAATTATCCTTTCTGTACCATTGATCCGAATGTAGGTACTGTTGCGGTTCCCGATAGAAGACTCTTAAAGCTTGCAGAAGTATCAAAATCAAAAAAGACTGTCTTTACGACGGTGGAGTTTGTTGATATAGCGGGACTTGTAAAAGGGGCGCACCAAGGAAAAGGACTGGGAAACAAGTTTTTATCTCATATAAGAGAGATGGATGCACTCATAGAAGTATTGAGAGACTTTAAAGCAGAAGATGTTTTTCATGTTGAGGGGGGGGTTGATGCAAAAAGAGACCAGAAGATTATTGATACAGAGCTAATTATAGCGGATATCCAAGTAATAGAAAATGTAATTAAAAAAAATGAAAAAGATGTGCGCTTCGGTGACAAGAAAGTGATTCATAAAATAAAAACACTGAAGAAGACAAAAGAGTTTTTGGAAGAAGAAAGGATGATTAAAGATTTAGATTTAAATAAGGAAGAAAGGGCAGAAATTAAAGAATTTAATTTTCTGACGGCAAAGCCGATTATATATTTAAAAAATGTCGATGAAAAAAGAGAAGAAGACGGAGAATACCTGACAATAAATGCGACACTTGAGGTGGAGCTCGCTGCACTAACAGAAGGAGATGCAAGAGATTATCTACAATCTCTTGGCCTTAAAGAAAGCGGATTGAGCAAGGTTATAAAAAAGGGCTACGATGTTTTGGGTCTTATATCCTTTTTTACCTCGGGAGAAAAGGAAACAAAGGCATGGACAGTGGAAAGAGGGTCTTTTGCGCCTGTTGCTGCAGGAAAGATTCATGGAGATTTCCAAAAAAGTTTTATCAGAGCGGAAGTTGTTAATTGGGAGGATTTTGTTGATTGTGGTGGATGGTCGGGGGGAAAGGAAAAGGGAAAGGTAAAGGATAAGGGGAAAGACTATATTGTTAAAGACGGAGATGTGATTTTCTTTAAAGTTGACGTTAATTAAAAAATAGCGTAGAGTCTAAAGGAAAAAGAACGGTCATTAAAGGATAAAATTTTTATAAGAAAAAAGGAGGGAATCAAAATGAGACTTTTGAGCTTGTTCTTTCTGATATTTTTACTCTTTTTTCCTGGGAGACAGGAGAAAGAGGAAAACCCAGGAAAAAGAGGAGAATCCTTGAGTGGGAGATATGGTTATGAATTGTGCAGTGTTTGGGTAGATACAAGAATCCTAGACTGTATGACTCCAGGAGAGTATGTCGTTCAAAGAGAAAATCTAGATTACGCACAGATTTGCGATAAAAATGTACACGTGGAAAAGGATTATCGAGCAAGGGGGCTGTCTCATTGGTAGCCCTTTCTTTTTTTTCTTTTTTTTGTACAATAGGATTATGAAAAATAAATTTCTAATTTGGCTAAATATTATCCTGTTTCTTGGAGCACTGCTCCTTGTCTTTGAAATACAGGAAAAAGGAGCGGATATCTATGATGATCCGGTGCTACAACACTTTGGTCTAAGCAGAGAGGAGATTATTGGTCGATACGGCGAACCGGATTTGAGAGGAGAGATAGGGGGTCCCGGAGGAGAAGCCCTCTTTTATGAAGATATAAAAATTTCTTTTATATTTGCCGGTGATAGAAGGGAAGTGGTCAATAATCTTGAACTTTACCCCGGAAAAGAATTTTTAGGCGTGAAAGTGGGAATGGATTTTGATGAAATAACGAGCGTTTTGGGAACTCCGCGTGCCAGAGGGTATGACCCCTATAAAAAAGACTACACAATGTTGTATTATTTTGGCGAAGAGGAAGACGGAATGGGGGATGTAGAAGTCTGGTTTAGTGCCGCTAAAGATACTGCACCAACAGACAAAGCACAAATTTTTTGGAAAAAATACTGGAGATAATTATGACTCCTACCCCGAATCAACTAAGAAGTGCCAACTCGCTACTTGTATGGAGCTCTGATGATGAGATTAACAAAGCAGTTTATCTTTTGGAAGAAAGAGGTTTTTTCTGGTCGGAACCTCGTAAAGTTTTTCGTAACGAAAAGTTACGTGTTACGGTTTCTGCCCTAGAGATAAAAAAAATCATCAGTGGAGATGAGTTTTTAGATGAGAGAACAGAGAGAGCAAAAAAAGAGGATAAGTATGATGATTATTTGGGCAACATTAAAGTTGCGGGAAAGTTAATTAACTTTTTCGTTTTTTTGATTATTATGAATCTCTTCCTGGGATGGTTACTTTTGCATCTGTTCTTTTGGATTTTTTTACAGATTTTTTTTGTGATTTGTTTAATCGCTTTT
>PWKK01000017.1 GCA_003560665.1 Candidatus Nealsoniibacteriota bacterium | reverse complement strand
CAACAAAGTCCGCGGTGCCCTGGGCGTCCTCCTCCCCGGTGACGTGCTCCAGCGGCACCGGCGCCTCGGCGAAGGTGATGTCCGCGCCCATGCCCAGGTCCCGGCAGAACTCGACGTACTGACCGACGCCGGTCGCCATCTCCTGGTCGACGGTGAAGGTGCGCGTCTCCCCGTGGTCAAGGTAGGTGATCTCCTCGCCAATGAAGTCGACCGGCTGGACGTTATGCTCCAGGCACACCGACGCCAGGAAGTGCGCATCGCTACCGTATTGGGCATAGGAGCTGGTGTGGTCGGGATACCCCGCCTCGAGCGCCACCGAGCCCGGGCACCGGGTCCAGCGGCTGGCGCCGGATGGACTGAGCTTCGCGTGCCCGCTCATCGCTCGCCCCCCTCTCCGTCCACCAACCCCGCTTCGATGAGCGTCTCGATCCGAGTGCGAATGACGTCCGGGTCGGCGCCCTCGAGGATGGCGCGTAGAGCTTCGCGCACCCGTGCGTTGGCTTGGTCAAGTGACTTCCGCGCCAGAAAAAGAGCCAGCATCGCGTCCCCCTGCGGAGGACCCCAGAGGATGATGTCCCTGTCGTCAGGCAGGCCGTCAGGCGCGCACGTATCGCAGATACCGCCGCCGCAGTCCTTGCAATCTTTGGGCACTTTGACCCACACCTTCTTCCAGGTCGCCATCACTTCGCCGCCTTCGCAGCCTTGAGCACTTCCATGTACTGCTCGGGCTGGAGCTCGGAGACCTTCCTCACGCCGAACTTCTCGAGCAGCGCCCGGCCGGCGGTCGGGTCCAGCGGGGCGAGCGACTTGCGCAGGGCGTCGAGGGTGATCTCGGTCGGCTGTGCCTTCGGCTCGGGCTCCACCTCTTTCGGGGTGGGTACTTCTACGCCCTTCGGCTCTACCTCCTTCTTGGTAGTCTTCGCCACGGGGGCAGGCGCCCCGTCCTTTTCCATGAGCACAACAAGGCGCTCCAGCGCATCGGCGATGCGCGAGAATGTAGTCTCGATCATTTGAATCTCCGTTCCAGGAAGTCAGAGAGTGCCGCCATGGCGGCGAAGACCAGCACCACGGGGAGGATGTACAGGGCGTACGCCGTCGCGATTACGAGCAGTTCGGGGGGCATCGTCTGGTCTCCTGTTCTCTCGGGGGCCGAGCCGGGTGACTCGGTTGCCCAGAGTATAGAACAGGAGAAGACAACCGTGTCAACCCTGAGTCGAAATTTTTTAGCGGCTCTCGGATTCCAGGATCAAACGCGCGATGTCTTCCGCGGTGCTGACGGGCACCGGCTCGATGCCCAGCAGGCGCAGTTCACCGGCGGGCACGACCAGTTCACCCAGGTGGAACAGAACCACCTCGCGCCGGACCCGCATCACTTCATTCGCGCGAGACAGTAGCGCCAGGTGCCACAGCGCACCGCGGGGGGCGCCGACGACCAGGTTCGCCACCAGGTGCAGGCTGACGTAGTCGACCCTCGCCAGGCGGGCCCCGGGGATCTCGATCGCGCAGTCGAAATTGCCCATCAGCGCGGGTCTCTCCTTGCGCACGATCCGCATCGCATCGCGCAGTAGCACGCTCTTGCGGCTGTGCTCGTGAGCGCTCGGCGGGCTCAGTTCGCGCCCGTTGTGCCGCTCCCCCTGGGCAACGCCAGTCGCCTCGGCGATCCTGCGCAGGTGGTGCTCCTCGGGGAGGGTGCGCTTGCCCGGGTCGGGGTGCAGCCAGCGCGAGACAGCCTGGCGGGTCACGCCCGTCTGCCGGGCAAGCTCGGCCGCCGACATGCGCGATGCCCGCATCGCTTGCTTGATCCATTCCTGGGTTGTGCTCTGCGACATGGACGTGGCTCCCTGCTTCGATGTAGCGAATTTTACACTCATGTCTACTTGGATTTGACAACCTGGCGTATGTTCCGCTTTTGTCATTTGACATCCCCGTGCTAGTCTCGCCGTTGACAACCGCGTCAACCGAGGACAAGGCATGGCTAGACAGATGATGAGAGTGACCCACGTCACGCAGATGACCCGCGCCCTGCGGCGCGCCGCGGAGCTCGCCGGCGGGTGGACCGCACTGGCGCACCAGCTATCCCGGGAGGGGCCCCGCGTCACCAAGCAGGGGGTCCATGTGTGGCAGCAGCGGGGGGTGCCGATCGAGCGCGCAATGCAGATCGAGCAGGTGCTCAAGGGGGCAATCACCCGGGACGAGTTGCGGCCCGACCTCTACCAGGGATACCGCCGGGTAGAGGAGGCTCGCAGGTGATGGCGGCGCCGTTCACACGATACGGCGATGCCGTAGAGCGCTACGTGAACCTGGGCTACCTGCCCATCCCCATCCGGCCCAACGAGAAGCGACCCGCGGTCTCCGACTGGACCAATCTCTCCCCTGCCCGCGCCATCTCGCTCGCGCTGCAGCACCGCGAGGCGGGTATCGGGGTGCGCACCGGCAGCCTCGCCCCGCTCGACGTCGACGTGCGCAACAGCAACGTCGCCACCGACCTGCACCAGTACATCCGCCGCATGAT
>PWKK01000025.1 GCA_003560665.1 Candidatus Nealsoniibacteriota bacterium | reverse complement strand
GCGCAAACGCCGCAAGCCAGTAGCCGCCGAAGTCCCGTCTGGTGCTTTGTAATCTTGGATATTATCAAAGATATCGTCACCCTCTGGTCTTGTTGGTTTGCCCGCCTTACGCTGCGTAGCAACATCCAACAAGTCCAATATCGCTGGGTCCGCATGAAACAGGTCTTTCAGTTGTTTCAGCGTCAACCTAGACAACTGGCCCAGATACTCGTTGAACGTCTCGTATTCGCACCGCGTAATCACTCCAGCCTTCTCGTACTCAAAGCAACGCCACGGGTGTTCCTTTCCCGCTGGGTCTATCACTAACCGCAGAATCTCAGCCACCTCGCGGACGTAGGTCTTGGTGTTCGTTGAGATATTCTTAAGCGCGCGGCTTTGCTTGAAGATGTCCACCTTTTCCATCACGCGGCCCACTGGCTCATCAGCCACTTGGCAAGCTCAATCCTTTGGTGGATCACCTCGATGGGCTGCTTGCGGGCCACCCACTTTTTCCTCTTACCGAAGCCCATCCGGTTGCTCAACTCAAAGTTGGCCCTCTTGAAGTCGCCGTCAAACACATTGAAGGCAAGGCTTGCAGTGACCCTGCTCAACTCCTCAATGGCATCGCTCTTTTCGTCGTCGTACGACCGCTCGTTTCGGGAAGCCTCTTCACGCTTCGGCTCAGTGTAGCCTTTGGGGATGTTGTTGTCGGCAATGTAGTTTCTCGCCAAAAACACGCAGTCGGTGTGTCCGCGCCTGCTTTTCCTGATGCCACGGTAATTTACATTCCATAGCCACTGGGCCAAATCAGCAACCCTGGCCTCTATCTCTTCCCCGTGAGCAATTGTGTCCTCGCCAGAAAACTCCTGTCTCTCGGTGACATAGGAAACGGTAGCCGGAGGAGGCTCGCCAGGCTCGTTCGTCTTCTTTTTCTTGGCTTGCCGCACCTCTTCCTCGATGCGCTGAGCCTGTTCGCGAATGAACGGATGGTTGATCGCGTAGATGTAGGCGCTGGAATTAATCGCAAACGAGTTGTCTGGCTTTCGGACACGCCGAAGCGTTCGGCCCCACCGCTGGATGATGTGCAGAAGCGTCTTCTTATTGGTGAGATCGCCTTGCACCTTAATGCGAGGAACATCGACGCCCTCAGCGATCATGTTGATCGAAACAATCCACTCCTGATCATGGTTGTTCGAAAACGATTCAATGGCTTCATGGGCCTTCGGATCGTCCGATGTAACCAGAACCGCCTCCTTGCCATGCACGTTTTCCAGATATCTCTTGATCGCTTCCGCCTGTCCTGTCGCCATCGCGATAAACATTCCAGCCACATACTCTGTGCCATCTGCGGAGCGAATCATATCCAGCCTCTGTACCGCGCGATCAATAAGCGCAGTCGCTGCGTCGTATTGATATATGGAAGAAGCCCCGAAATCGACGAATGGAGTCAGTGGGTCATCCTTGCTCATCGACTTTGTATCAAATGTCCGCGGCGCGATTTCATCGCCGGTTTCCGCGTCAATTCCTTTTTGGTAGGCCACACCGTCGATTAGGTGAAACTCGACAGGCACCACGTTTCGCTCCGGGTCATCCTCATTGACCGCATCGCCGTAGCTGTACATGTGGTCGTAAATGACAAAGTCATTATCGTCGTATTCAACTATGCTCCCAGGCAAAGACCCCGTTTCGTGCCAGGGTGTCCCTGATAGCAAAATTGCTCGAGTGATGAGGCTGGAATCAGAAACAACCTCGTCTGCAATTGCGCTGGCCCATTTTCCATTTTCCTCGAGGTGATGGAACTCATCCAGCACAAGAATCACCGGCCTGTCCCATATCTTAACCATCTTAACCATTTCACCCAGGCTCGCGTATGTGCAGATAATTCCTTGCAGTGAGCTATCTGCTGCGCTGTTGTTGTCTGTGGTGGTTCGGGATATTCCGACGCTCTTAAGCCAACGCTGCCAGCCTTTCTTTATGCCGCGAAATGGCACTGCCACTATGATAAGGGGGTCACGCTCCGCTTCTCGCATAAACGCATACGCCGCCATGCTTGATCCGAGCGCAGTCTTTCCGCTCGCTGTTCCAGCAATCTGCACAAAAATCGACTTCCTGTCGTACAGGTTTTTGTAGGACTCAAACGCATCTTTCTGCCAACGCAACATACCCATGATTTTATCCTTCTTGGACATGTTGCATGACGCGCACAATGCTTGACCGTTGGTGAAGGTTGTTCTACCTCCAAGCGACCAAGGGAAACGGTGATCGGCGTGACAGGTGTCAAAGCCGATCATCTCAAAGCACATCTCACACTTGAAACGCGCCCGCATTAGGAGCTGACGCTTTTGTTGCGGTGTAAAATATCTTCTACCCGTGTCCATGCTTATCAGCACGTCCTGCAACGATGCACCCTGGTCGCCGGGTGCCCGCGTTGCTGCATAGCGCAGCTACTCACTTCCTTCTCGCCTTCTGGCATTCCTCAAACAACCTCTCCACCCTCACCCGCACCTCGTCCCGCTTGTCCTCTGGACACGCCGCCAGCCGCTCCT
>PWKK01000009.1 GCA_003560665.1 Candidatus Nealsoniibacteriota bacterium | reverse complement strand
TGATGAAGAAGAAGGAGAAGATTATACTATAGCTCCCAGTTGGGTAGTTCCTAGTGCTGTAGTAGCAGGACTAGCTGTAGCCAAACTAATGAAGTTCTATAATCAGGAGGTGAATTTAGACTTAAGTGAAATTGGAGTACCTATAGCACAAAGAAAAAAGAGATTAACTAAAAGGTGTAGAGGTGAATAATGGTTAGTAAACAGCACTATAAAGAGATAGCATATATTATTAGTAAGACTACCGAGACTAATAACTATATAAATAAGAAACTATTAGTAGATAATCTTGCCAGTTTCTTTGAAAGAGATAACAAGTTATTTAACAGAAGTAAATTTGAGGAGGCTTGTAATGACTTGGAAAAATAAAAACAACCCAGTAGAGTGCTCTTTAGTAGAAAAGAAAACAATTAACATGACTATTAAAGCACAACAGAAAATAGAAATATTACTAGAAGCCTATCCTAGCTCAGAATGGTTAGCTTATTTAGTAGGACACTGTAATACTACTAAAGCTGTATGTGGGGACATAATAGTACCTCCTCATAAAGAAGCTAATGGGGCTTGTGCAGAAGCTGAGCCTCTTACTGTACCAGATAAATGTATAGGTATTATACACTCTCATCATAGTATGGGAACATTCAGGTCTGGAACAGACGCTAACTATGCAGATATGAATCATCCTTTCTCCTTGATAGTAAGCAAGAGAGGTAATGGAGTAGAATATGGGGGAGTCTCTTGTAGTAAGACTCCTTGTGATAAGATAATAGTCAAGGAGTGTAAAGTATCTCTTAATACTATTAAGCCTGATTTTGATATAGAGACTTGGTTGGAAAAAGCTAAAGAGAATATAGAAAAAGGTAAGAAGAAATATTTTCCACTGTTTCCACAAGATACTCATATAGGCACACAGTTAGGCAAGGAACTTAGACAGAACGCTAAAGCAGCCTATCTTTCAGGATATAATAACTTTATGGATTGGGGAGATTCGATAGATAATGAGGGATTATTAGGTAAAGATGGAAATGTAATTACTAAACAAGAGTTAGCTAGACATTTAGAAGAAATATATGGAGGAGATTAAATGGATAGAATAGAAACATATAATACCTGTATCAGGTGTGGACTATACTCTACTATAGAAGTAACAGTTAATGATACTGTTACATATGCAGACAAAGCAAGAGAAATGCAAAAGAAATTAGATGAAACAGAAAGAAACCTTAAAGATGCCAAACAGATTTTTAATTCTATATTTGGTAATATAAAATAAGGAGGTAGTATGGAAGAAGAGTGTGTTATCTGTCATGACAAGACAGAAGAGAAAGTTATTCCTAAACCAGTATGTAGTAGGTGTAAAGAAATAATAGCTGCTTCAAATGATATTCTAGACCTGTGTGTTGAAGCCTATAACTGTGGAAGAAAGGATGGTAAGAATGAAAGAGAAGCCTGATGTATGTATGGATGCAGACTGCGTTCCCTCTCCGCCTAATTGTTTTTACTGTGGTAAAGAAGAAGAAAGAGATATATTCAAAATAAGAGCTAAGAACAAGGAACAAGAACTAGCAGAATATTTACGGAAGAACTTTTCTATTCCTACTATGGTTTCTGAACCTATGGAATATTGGGAAAAGAGAGCAAGAAAAGTAATAGATAAAATACTAGGAGAGAAATAAAAAAGGAGGACAAATATGGAGTATCGGTATAAGGATATGTTTGCAGGGGGTAGTAAGGTAATGAGTGAAGAGCAGATGATGGAGGATATAATACATAATTTAAGTTGGATTAACCAGTATATATTCAACCATCAGGACAGCATGAAGTACAGTTGCTTTGGAGAACATGACTGTTTAAGTGAACAGTGCGAAGGAAACCAGAAGGAGGATTACCTATGCCGTGTATGCAAAGCAGTATGTTCTACCAACAATGAAAATCCTCTAGAAAGTTGTCTGTTCAGGATATTATTAACACTGGAGGACATTAAAAAACAAGGTGTCATGCCTCAGTGGTTACATGGTATCTATCGTGATATAACTAAAACACTTGAAAGGAGGACAGAATGGAAGCGGAAGTTAGAAATTTAGGAACTGTCTACTCAATAATAATAAAACATAAGGGAACAGTATCTCTAACCGCTTGGGCTAGGCACAATGAAGTGCATATAATGGGACTTACTAGAAAAGAGCTTGACAAACTGATAAAACAATTAGAATATACAGGGGGAAGAATAACAGATGAATAATCATGTTGCTCCTGACTCAAAAGAACAGATTAAAGAGATAGTAATAGCTGCTGGAAAATATTATGCAGATTGTAGGTTTTTAAGGCAAGAACCTACTGAGGTGCAAATAAACGATTATGACGACCAAATCCTAGAATTAACAGAACAATCCAAACAAGCAGCCCTTAAAGAGCAGAGGGAGTGGGTGATGGGAGTGATAGACGAAAGCATAATGTACGCCTCACAGTGCATGGCGGCAATAGCAACACTTCAGGAAACTGAGGATAATAATGCCGATTATGAGCAACATCAGGCAGTGTCAAATATTCTTGAAGCCCTTAAAG
>PWKK01000016.1 GCA_003560665.1 Candidatus Nealsoniibacteriota bacterium | reverse complement strand
GCGCAACGTTGCTTTCTTCTGTTCCTTTTCTTAGTAGTTCCGCGAACCTGCCTTCCCCTAAAACAAAAAGGAGCAGAAAGGCGATTAAAAACAATATAGAAACGAATATAATGATAAATTTCTTCATAATGGCATTATATAATATAAGAGAAAAAATGCAATAAAAAAAGAAGGGCGACGAAGCACCCCTCTTTAGGTTATCTACACTACTCTAGTTGAATGTTAGCCTTTTCCCTATATTCATCAAGTTCGCCAAGTACCATTCTTGTGGCATAAATTTCTGCGATATCTTCTAATTCTTCAAAGGGAAGAAGGTCTATTCCTTGTTTTTTTGCCTCTTCTGCAAGCTCTGCATAGTAATCAAGTAATTCTTCTTCGGTCGTCTCTTCCATTTTTATCCGAACAAGTTTTAATATTTTAGCAGTTGTTGCGGCTTCTTTTAATATTTGTTCACGGTCAATTCCTTGCATTGCCATAATCTCGAAGTACTCTTCTTCGGTTTCTGCTTCCGGATGGCTGTTTATACGCGAGAGAAGCTCTTTTTCAATTTCTTCTTCTGACACAGTTAATTCTTTTTCGTCAAAATAATCACTTATTATTACTTCTCTTATTGCCCTTTCGGTTGCCATCTCTCTAATCCTATCAGAAGAAAGATTTTCTTCGGCTCTCCTGAGAGCAACCGTCCTCATATACATTTCTATTTCTTTTTCGGTCACGGGTGTGCTGTTTACAATAACCGCTATTAAAACTTCTTCTGCTTCGTCTTGCTTTCCGCCTGCAATCTCTTCTGCCTTCTCTTCTTTAGATTGTTCTTCAGAGGGTTCATCGAGCGACTCCTCGGGAGTTACTCCACCACAACCCAATGTAAAAAGAAAGGAAAACAAAAGCAAAAAAATCAGCAAAGTTTTCATCTCCTAACCTCCTTTTATTTTAATCTATATAAGCACACTCAAAAAAAGTGTGGAGTAGTGTGTAAAGAACAAACCCTCCTTCTTGCTATTGTAAAATAAATTTAAGAATTTGTCAAACGAAAAGCACCTTTCAACAAAGGTGGATAGATCAGATAAGAGAAGGATGGAGAATGGACAAATTCAAAAATCAAGCCAAATAATTGTTGCCAATTACAGCTATCAACGCTTATGCTAATTCTACTAAAAAAGAATTATCTTCTATAAAGAGGAAAAGAAGCGTAATGGGTTGCACACGACCTGTAGGCTGCAAAAAAGGCAGAAAAAAAGTAGGGACTGCACCGATTCATATAATGACCAACAAGACTTGTTATTGGTCTTGAAGTAGAAAAAACAGCACACTCGTTGTTCATTTGATTCCATCCTGAGCCGGAAGCCAAAATTATGGCATAACTTCCTTCTACCTCTAAAGACCAAGGCTCAATATTTAAGGGGGAGAAGTTATCGGTTGAAGTTACAAGCAGGTTTTGCGATGCGGAGCCGCTTTGAAACTCGGGCTTATCGTAGGCAATAACTCTTCCGTAGGGGGATGTTCCGTATCTTTCTGCACGGATAACGGTAATTGAAGAGGTATTGCTGAGTATTTCTGACTGAATATTTGTAAAATTATGAGAATCCATATTAGTTAAAAGAAACTCACACTCACCTCGAAAGGTTTCATCTCCGTGTAAAACAACAACGTAGCGATAAATTATCTCTCCCTCTTCGTCTGTTGGGTTGACGATACGAACGGCCTTTATATTCCCCTGCAATTCGCCTAAACCTCTCTCCGAAGAAGTAATTTTTCTCACATTTTCTTGAATTTTTTCAGCATCTCCCTCGTGAAACGAGCCACTAAGAGAAAGATAAACTCCGGGAGAACGGACATCGTCGGTTTTTTCAACCTCCACCCTTTCCAGCTCGACTAATGTCGGGCTGATGGAACCGAGGACGATATAGGAACCAAGGATAATTAAGAGCCCGACAAAAGAAGAAATAATACGGCTTTTACTTTTTTGTAACTTTAATGGTTCTCCTTCGGACGTCATCCACAGGAAACCACCATATGCCAGCGCCCCAAAAGCGACAACTCCAGCCCCGATAGTTAGAAAGCGGATGATATACCTTAGGTACTCCGGAAAACCTCCCGGATCCAAACTTACTGGACGATATTCGTCTATAGTTGGGTATTCAACCTCTAACCCCTGAGAAAAAACTGGAGAAACATCCACAAAGAAAACAAGCGAAAAGAAGAAAAGGGCCATTAAGAGCACAAAGAGATATTTTTTCATAAACAATGTAAATTAGGTGATGAGAAATAGTTAATCTTTGAATCGTGAATCAACGAAACAGAACCAGTTAAATTTACTCGTATTAACGCTAACTCCGTCTACTTTTGTTTTGGTATATCGCGGGAGGTCTCTTTCCTCTGCCAAAGGACCGAAGAGGGGCATTTTCCCAGCCTTTCTTCCCTCCAAAACATCTTCTAAGTGATCCGGAATGGTAGCGCACTCATCAAACTCAAATCTAGAGTAGTTTAGCTTTCTGGTAATCAGTTCTTGTTTGGTAATAAGCTTACTTCCTCCTCCTTGACAGAGAGTCTTTTCTTCTTCGTCCCTGATGTCTGCGTTCAAAGAATCACAAATATCTTCTGTGGGAGTATTAAAGTGACCGTAAGTGAGAAGTTCAATGTGAGCGGCGATTTCTCTCATCTCTTCTCTTGTTTCTAAGACATCCTCGTGAGCTTGTCTTATCGCATCCAAATCACAGGTCAAAACACACTCGCCACATATTATTCCTTCGCTTCCCTCTCCATCTCCTTGACAAGGACACTCACATGGAGATGCTAAGCTGTTCATATATGCTTGTTGTTCAATCAATTTTCTTCCTTCTTCTATGTAATCATCTATTGTATCTAACAGCTCTATTAAATGATCCCAGGTTAGATCAAAAACTTCTCCAACAGGTATTTCCATTCCTCCCTCCAGATAATCTGCAGGAGTCTTAACATCAACTTCGGTCCAATCGGGAAGAGTGGGGTCATCGGTTTCTATTTTACAAATATCAAGATACTCGGCAAATTCTTCGGGAGAAAGATTACCCGGATCGTCAATCCCATGGTCTTTTAAGCATCTTTCTAACTTTTCCATACTGCTCTCAGCAGAAGCCTCTTTTATCTCTAATCTTTCTATAAACCTTTTCATGCTGAAAAGTATTCTTTCCATTGTGGTTGAAGAAGATGTTTTTTTGATTTCCCTGTCTATCTCTACATCTTGAATGCCCTCTTCTTTCGCCTCTTTTGCAAGACGAAGGGCATCTTCTATTAATTTATTTGCTTCCGGTCTTCTTAAATAAAATGTTGTTGGGTCGTTTTCTTCTATTACTTGGCCGTCAACCTCTACTCTGTACAAGGTATTTCCGATCCACTGACTCCAGTCCCAGCTGTAGGGACCAATTTCTGTTTTTTCATTATCTGTTTCAATTACCACCTCCTCTCTGTCATAATACCTTCTTTCTAAAAGAAGAGAGTTGTAACCGAATACTTGCCTGTAGCCCAAGCTCTTTATCATAACTGCCTTATAAAGTTGGTAAAGATCTTCTTTTATTGGCTCTTTGGTTTCAAGAAGAGCGGCCAAATTTTGTGAGAGTTGACTCATGTAGCCATCTATTTCAGTTATTTTTGCTTGAATGGGAGGATTGATGATGGGGCACGGAGGACAGACCGGACAACAACAAAGAATTGTTTCTCCATTTTTTGTAATTCTGTCTGTTTCTTCATAGCCTTCCGCACACTCCGAAGCGGTGGTTGCCGTACAGTGGTCGTTTGAACAAAACTCTTCTTCTTCAGGAGGACAACAGCATATAGTTCGTCCCTGGAAAGTGGTTGAACTACAGCACTTTAGCCAGAGATCTTCAGAGCATTCTCCGTCCTGTTGATAATGCCATCCGGGGCCGAAAGATTCTTCGCATGCTTCATCTTCAGACTCGGCTTCCTCTTCTTCTCTAGTACAACAACAAAGTTGTACGTGCACTTCTCCTGCTTCTTTTTCCCAAAATTCACACTGCGCATAATCGTGAAGACCATCAACGCATTCTCCTCTTCCAGCAGCAACTTCTTCCCAACCTCCACCAAAAACCATTTCACAGGTTGTTTCTTCTATCATGTCTTCACTACAGCAACAGATTGCCATACCCCCTTCTTCTATAGTTTGACATTCATAGTGCTCAATGGCCTCTTGGGGGCACTCTTCATCAGACATTCTTACCATGCCATCGGGACACTCGAGAGTTAATTCTTCGGGCAGACAACACACTCTTCCATCAGGGCCTGTTTCTATAGGTATTTCACCCTCTCCGCACTCTTCTTTTACTGTTCCACCTTGGTCGGTACACCACTCTTCAAAAATTTCATCATCTATTTCTGTAGGACACCAACAGTGTATTCCTTGTGTTATGTAGCTATCTCTATCTTCTGCACTTACCCCACATCTACTAAAATCTGATGTTACTTCATATCCCTCGTCTCGAAGATTGGTGCTAGAAAGCTTGCAGCCGGGATCTTTTGTTAAATCTTCGGGGTCTTTCGTTAAATCTTCTTCCGAGGGATCAGTCCCGGCAGCTCCTCCACAATAACATTCCTTTGTTCCAGGTCTGTCTCCTGGACATTTTCCAACATGAGAAAGCGTTGATCCTTCAGGTTTATTATGAGGGACGTGCCAGCTGCAATTTGCTGAATCTTCTTGTATGTCTTCAGTGTCATCATCTCCGTCCAGCCAATCATCAATGTCAGGCATGTCAATTATATAGTCTGCTGCACTTATGTAGCCTACCTTAAATAATTCAGAGAAAGAAGCAAAAAGAGATGACAATGATTTGCCCAGTAAGGTGGGAGCATTCAGGAGATCTCTATCTAAGAACCCTTCTTTAAAGGGGTCTACTGCCTCCCCCGCACCCAAACTTATATTTCCTTCTCTGGCCTGATCTGCTTCTTCTTCACTAATCTTTCTTACTTCGTAATGAAGGTGGTGACCTCCTGCTCCGGTAGAACCCATTTTTCCTATTGATAGTCCCGCGTCGATAAAATCTCCTGTTTCAACAGTATAAGAGTCAAGGTGTTGATACAGTATAAGGTAGTTGTTTCCATCTTCATCCGTGTGCAAAACGACTACCGTGTTTCCTCTGCTGCTATCTAAGGATAATACGCTAACCACTTCCCCTCCATGAGATGAAAGTATTGATACATTTCCTGCGGCTGTTATGTCAACACCTTGGTGGTGGTCCCATATACCGCCACTTCCTCTCCACTCACCAAGCTCCGATGTAATTGTGTACTCCACTCCTGGCTCAAGCAGATAACCCTCTTCTCCGACAAAATCAGAACTAGGAGAGCTGGGAGCTTCGGTTTCATTTTCTCGCCAAGGGGGGTCTGTAAAATCATCGTCATAATCGTCTAGATCCCACCACGGAGGGTCTGTAAAGTCATCGTCGTCATCATCTCGGTCCCACCACGGAGAGTCTATAAAGTCGTCGTCATCATCGTCATCTCGGTCCCACCACGGTGTATCTATAAAATCGTCGTCATCGTCATCTCGGTCCCACCACGGAGAGTCTATAAAGTCATCGTCGTCATCATCTAGGTCCCACCACGGAGAGTCTATAAAATCATCGTCATCATCATCGTCTAAATCCCACCACGGTGTGTCTATTCTAAAGCCATCAAAACGATCAGGCTTTTCTCTCTCATCTACATCAATGGGAGGTGAGTCAATTGGTCCTTCATCGTAACATGGATCTCCTTCCGGACAGGACTCTACCAGCGCCAACAGTTGCTTGCTTCCTTCTTCGATTGCATCTGCGGAGTCTTCCGCTTCGTAGGTTGCATCTAAGACATCGTAGAGCTTGTTTTGTGCCGTTTCATTAAGAATTGCATCTTCTACCAGAAGGCCGAAAGGAATCTGAAAGTAAATGTTTTTTATCTCCCAATCCAAATCAAGGCGGTCCATTCTATCGGGATCGTCTAAATCTCTTTGTTGAAAGAGGACCAGTTGAGAATCTAGAGTAAAAAGAAGTGCATAAGAAGCAAAGATAATAAGAGCTCCGTGCATTGCGCTCAGTATCCAACTCTTGGCAGATTTTCTTTTTTCCGGATCTCCTGCGGATGTAATGTGGAGAAATCCTCCGTAAAGAATAACACCAAGGGCTACAGCGACGGAGGCCACCAGAAAAAGATGAAAGATGTAGTTTATAAAAAGAGGAAGGATCTCTTCCTGTGTTTCTGCTTCTCGGAGAAACTCCTGAGGAGAAACCACTCCTGGAAGAGAGGGGTATGTTATCTCTGTTTGGGAAAAAACAATTAAGGGCACGACCGCGAGAAGGAGGATCAACACAAACAAGAGAATAGATTTTTTCATAAAAAAGGAGATTTATTGAATAAAAACAGCGTTTTTAGATTATATAACAGAAGAAAGAAAATGCAATAATAAAATCTTTAAAAATAAAATGGGGGCTAAAAGCGTGCCTTCTCTCTTTTCATTTTCTCAACTTCTTCTGGCGAAGAGGTGATAATTTGATCCTCAGTATAGGAAGCGGTAATCTTTATTGCAACGTGTTTTTGGCCGGCAAAGAAAATTCCTTCTCCGACCTCTCCCTCAAGAAGAATAAATTTTTCTTCTTCTGTTAAGTTAAAAACCTGTTGAATCATATCAATGACCGCTGAAGACTGCTTTAAAAGGATTTTTAGCGCGGAGTTGGTGACAATCGGTTTTCCGTAACTTGACTGCATAAAGTCGGAAACGTCTTGCGTGATAGTGGTAACTCCGAGCCAGTACTTTCTTGCTCTTTTTACAAGTCCGAAAAGGAAAGATGCTCCGTCTTCGTTTTGCATCATTAGCCACGCCTCGTCGATAACAAAGAGACGTTTCTTCATTGAGGATGCAACAACTTTCCAGATGTAGCGCATAATGATAAACATCGCAATCGGCCTCATCTCATCTTCCAAGTCTCTTATCCCGAAAACAGTAAGATTGTTTTCAACGGAAATGTTAGTTTGTTGGTTAAAAAAGTTTGAATAAGTTCCCCGAGTGAACCTTCTAAGGCGTAAAATAAGAGGTCTTGTTCCTTCCATTGACTCTAAAACCTGCTCCAAGTCCGAGAGAAGAGGAACTTTTTCCGGCCATGTGTTAGGGTCACTGTCGGCGGTAATGTCTCTTGCCGCATAGGTTTCGGTGACGGCTTGATCTATTAATGCGTCTTCTTCGGGAGAAAGTCCGCCAAGCATAATACGAAGAAGACCGACAAGGTTAATCGTGTTTGTTCTTAAAACTTCGGAAGCACTTTCATCTTCTCTTGGGAGAGGAATGTCAAAAGGGTTTATCTGGTGAGTTGAACCCAATGAAATGCTAAAGAAAGAACCACCTACCGATTCTGCAAGTGTTTTGTATTCGTTTTCCGGGTCAACAATGATAACTTCTATTCCACTCATCAACGAACGAAGGACATCCAATTTGACAAGATAAGATTTTCCTGCACCGGATGTTCCAAAGATGACGGCGTTCGCATTTTCCAAAGAAAAGCGATCGAAAATAACCAGTGAACGGTTGTGCTTGTTTACTCCGTACAAAATACCGTCAGAAGAAGTTAAATCGAAAGAGATAAAAGGAAAAATACTTGAAAGAGGTTCTGTGTTCATCGGAGTGTGGGTTTGTAGAAGATCCATTCCGTAAGGAGAGGTACTGGTAAATGCTGCCGACTGTTGAAAGAGAGCTGGTCTGATATAAATTACTTTTGCCTCAAAGATAGATCTTAAAACACTCTCTGTTTCTTCCAGTTCTTTTTCTGAGTCTCCATAAACGGTGATATAAAGGCCGAAATAAAACATTCTTTCCTGAGCTGACTGTAGGCGATCTCTTAATTCTTCCATGTCTCTATAAGCAGTTTCCAGTACGGGGTTTCTAACCAACCCTTTTTCTTGAGTATCCATTATCTCGGCCTGAACTTCGGTAAGGCGTTTACGAAGTTTTTTAAGAACATCTTGTGTGCTTGCGGGGTGGACAAAAAAAGAAATATCCAGTTGGATGTTAAGATTGATAACGGGAGAAACCCATCCGGCAGTAATATAGTGAGGATATGAAAAGACAAAAAAGGAGCGAGAAAACTTTTCTTCAACTCGGAGCTGACCTTGAAGTTCTTGAATGGAGGAGGGAGCGATAACATCCACAATTTTTAATGCGTTTGTTTTTTCCTCTCCGGAAGAACCGTCGTTCATTCCAATTAATTTTTTAAAATCATCCAAAAGTCCCATTTTTTAATACTTTTTATTTTACGCGGTTAACTCTTCCGGAAACTCCGGATAGTAACCACTTTCTGCGCTTTTCGGATGGAAAAGAGACCAGAAAAGTTCAATAATTTCGATTGTAGTCAGAGGAGCACAGTGGAGCCCGCAACGTCTCAATCCGAGAGCGACAAATTCCATCCGTTGGTACAACTGACCTTTTCCCCTCTGAAAACTGTCCTCGTCTACCGTTTCTACTCCCTTCGTCTTTTTTTTAGATTTTCCGACAGTTGGGGGTGCGTAGGGGACAACGACGAAGAAGTTTTTTGTATAAATCGACTCTTTGCTAACAAAATCTTCTAAAAACTCTCGGTATCCGGTAGTTTGTTGCTTTAAAAGTTCGTTTGTTTGTTCTTCTTCCAGTTTTTTTATTTTTTCAATGTATCCTGTTATATTCGTCTTTCTTGATTGCACGACTATCTGACAGGGGAAATCAAGAGAATTCAAAAAAGACTGAAACTGATGCATAACCGCTTCCTGCTCATCTCTTGACTTTAGAGCAATGTTAATAGAAGAAACCATCAGCACGGATCTTAATCCTCTGTTTTTTAGAATTATTATCCCGTCCCTGACTTGCTTGATGGGAATAAAATCTTGAGCGCTTTTTGGGGCCATAAATTTATCTTATAACAAATATTACCGACAAACTAAAACGTCTCTATCTTACTGGCGATGTTGCCAAGACTCCCTTTCTTTTTTGTGCGGGCTTTATCTTCACTATCATCTTTTTGATCATCTTCCGACACTTTTCTTCTTTTTGGAATTGCAGACTCCATGGGAATTATCTTTTTTTCCCAGATGTATTCTCTTGAAGAAAGATTAAAGAGAATCATTTTTTTAATGTATTCGGGTAAGGACTGTCCGGCAACCTGCAAAAAGGCGAGGGATGCTCCCCCTCCCCCGATAATAATTGCCAAAGGAAGAAAGAAAGCGGACTCTCCTATTAAAAAATAAAGAAAGAGCACAAAAAGACCGGCCGCACCGATGTATAGGAGTTGAGAAAAAGTTGCAGGGCCTACAATTTTTGCTTTGTAATCGACATGTCGCGGAACTTTGTAGCGCATAAGAATAACAACTTAATAAAGAATTAAAAAAGAGAGACAAGAACACTTCATGCAAGTACAAGGAGTCTCACTCACTTATAATTCTTAGTTCGTAAAGCGTTTTCTGTTTATTCTATAGGTTCGCGGTAAGCATCATCTTGTTCTTTTTTCGGGGGAGTTGTCGGTGGGGCTTCTTTTGTTTCAATCTTTTCTTCGGAATCTTCTTCACTTTTCGGTTCGGGAGCAACAGAAAGAATAATTTCTTCTGCAGATGCGGCAATATCTTCGGCTTTTTCTTCTCCAATCTCCAGCTCTTCTTTAAAAGCTGTTGCTAAGTTTTCTTTCGGAATCTTCCCGAAAAGAGCATGGGTGATGCGGAAAGCAATACCGACGACTTTTTCTTGGTCTGTTATTCTGTTTTCAACACAAATATTGGCGATTTTTTGTGCTGTTTTTTCGCTTAAAGCGAACTCAATAAGCTCGATGGGAAAAGACTCGAAAAATCCTGGGTATTTTTCTCTTAATTCTTCAATGTTTTTTTTGTTATCCATGTTGATGTTTATTCTTCAGAAGAAGTATTTTTTTTGCAGTAAGGACAAATAATAGTATTTTCGTCAACAGAAGCACCACAGGTAGAGCATTTTTTCTGAAAGGATTTTTTAGACCTTGAAGCAGTACCAGATGAAGAGAATTTTGCGGAAGACTTTTCGCCAGAACTTTCTTCTGTTCTCTGGTGTGACTCGGAAGGGGGAGTGTAAGACGGACGACTAGGAGAATGTTTTTCTTTCGCTTCGGAGGTGGTGTTTCGATTGAAAGAGGGACGATCGGGATGCTGTTCTGAGCTTTTTCCAAACTCGGGACTCTTGGGAGAAGATTGGCGATCAGGTGGCTGCTCTGCACTTTTTCCAATTCCGGAGTCTTTAGAAGAAGATTGGCGATCGAAATAATGCTCTGCACCCTTTCCAATTCCGGAGTCTTTAGAAGAAGATTGGCGATCGAAATAATGCTCTGCACTTTTTCCAATTTTGGAGTCTTTAGAAGAAGAT
>PWKK01000011.1 GCA_003560665.1 Candidatus Nealsoniibacteriota bacterium | reverse complement strand
AACTCTGGTTTTGGGACGCAATCGGAGTATAAACAAAAACAAGTGGAGGCGTTAACATTGGTTAAGTCTATGAAACTTGAAGCCCAACCCATCGCCTCTGGCGTGGGTGGGTAGTTCACTATTAGTTCTTTGAAATGATATTGTGGTTGTTCTCAGAAAATATCTTTGAGAACGTAAAATCATAAAAGTTAATTTAATATTTTTCTTAAACGATAACCAAGTTTAAGTGATTAAAAATAAACAGTCGTAGGAGTTCAGGCGATTTAACAAACGCAGAGACGGAGGTTACGAAGTCGATGAAGCGTTTAAAAAAACAACTTGTCATTAAATGACATTGTTTTTTAGAACTATAACTTTAAAACAATTAAAAATAAAAAATCTGTAGTTATAAAAGAGTTTCATCGTTGGATATATTGCAGGTTCGAATCCTGTCGAAACCGCCATTTGGTTTTGATTATTATACTCTTTTAGTTTTCTCAGATTTATTATATTAGAGGGCTGTTAGCTCAGATGGCTAGAGCGCCTGCCTTGCACGCAGGAGGTCAAGGGTTCGACTCCCTTACGGTCCACAAGCTGTAGTGACGGATAGGGTTACTTCGTGAGAATGGTTCTCAATTTGTATGCTAAACAAACCTCGCGGTTCAAATCCGCGTGAAACCCTCCCAATTTTCTCAGTTTACTTTTTGGTAAGAGCACCTTACTTGTAATAATTCAAAAAGAAGAAATAAAACTTATAAAAGAAAATAGATTTGGGCTCGTATCGGCTCTGGCTCATAACCAGTTGAAACCGTAAATGGTCACATGGGGGTTCAAGTCCCTCCGGGCCCACGAATATATAAATTAAAAAATAAAATTATATTGCGGGATGGAGCAGAGGTAGCTCGTATGGCTCATAACCATAAGGTCGGGGGTTCAAGTCCCTCTCCCGCTACTAAGTTCGTAGTGATAGAATAGGGGTACTTCGTATGATAAACGACTAGCTCAGGTTCGATTCCTGACCCCGGTACTAATAATAAAATATCCGGGGTAGTGTAGTGGTAGCACAGAAAAAAATTCCCTTTCTGGTTTTCTCGAATTTTAATTAATGGGGATGTAGCTCAGTGGTAGAGCAATTGGCTGTGTTAGCAGCTTCTAGTAGAAATACTAGTTGAAAAATCGGGTGAATTCAGGGAACGTCTAAGGATAACCCTGAGCCAAGCTTTCGGTACACCGAAAGAAGGTGCAGAGACTACTGGAGAAGTTTAGCCTTCTTAATTACCAGGTATAGCGCCCGATACCCTAACGTATTACGCGGGTAATGAGATAGTCCAACAATGTAACCAATAGGTCGTGGGTTCGACCCCCTCCATCCCCTCTAAACTGTAGTGACGGATAGGGTTACTTCGTGAGAATGGTTCTCAATTTGTATGCTAAACAAACCTCGCGGTTCAAATCCGCCTGAAACCCTCCCAATTTTCTCAGTTTTTTTTTAAATTATTAAAATGGAAATACATTATTATTTTATAATTTGGACAGTTATTAGTTTAATATTTGTTATAAAGGCAACAATAGACAACAGCATATTTGGTTTTACACCATTAAAAGTTCTCATTTTGTTACCAGGTGTTATAATATTAGGTATAATATCTTTTATGATTATTTTATTTTCAGAAATATATTATGATATATTGAAATTTTTACATAAAAATTAATAGCCCTGTAGCTCAGCTGGATAGAGCAACAGCCTTCTAAGCTGTGGGTCGGGGGTTCGAATCCCTCCAGGGTTACTATTAATAATTAGACTCCGTAACTCAGTTGGTAGAGTACATCCCTTTTAAGGATGGAGTCGTGCGTTCGAGTCGCACCGGGGTCACAATTTGGTGGTAATAATTACTACTAATTTTTTTGCAAAAAAGTGTAATATATATTAAGATAGAAATCATATACTTATACAAATACTAATAATTGTATATTTAGTATAAACGAAAATCAAAGATATATAATAAAATACACAGTTAGTATAAACATGAATGTTACAATTTTTTTATTATTAATAATATTAGCAGGAATTTCAAACGCTATAATGGATGTTTTGAAATTTAGATATAGCAGAAGCGTTTTTAATAAATTTAATGAAAATTGGTGGAATCCCAATAAAAGTTGGAGAAATAAATGGAAAAATGGTGATCCTGAACAAGGAGAAAGGTTCTGGGGTAGTAGTAGATGGTTCGTTAGATTTACTGATGCTTGGCACTTTTTTCAAGGCTTAATGTTTACTTCCCTTTTTCTAAGTATTGTTTTTTATGAAACAATGATAAATGCTTGGGTAGATTTTATAATGATATATTTAATTTTTACTTTAACATTTAGTTTATTTTATAAAAAAGTTTTTATACAACGGAGCGTAAAACCCACAAATCTTTAGTTTGTGGGATGTAAGCGACAAAAACATTTGGTATTTCAAATTAAAAGTTGTATATTTACATTGTCAGTATAAGACATTAAAACATCGTAAGGGACTTGCGAGTACACGTGTGGAGCGACAGTAAGACTTCTAACTCTTCGGAGCAGTAAGCAAGTTGCTATGAAGCACGAAGCCCATTT
>PWKK01000003.1 GCA_003560665.1 Candidatus Nealsoniibacteriota bacterium | reverse complement strand
GGCAACAGTCTTGAGATAGTGACCGAGATCATTAAAACCGAGTATTTGCTCGGTTTTTTGTTTTGTGGTATATTTGAACAATATAAAATAGAAATATAATTATGGAGATAAAAAACAAAGAATTACATAGAATTACATCAACTGCGATTATCTATAAAAACAGCAAGTATCTTTTGCTAAAAAGGAATCTAAAGAAAAAAGCATTTCCGGGGCAATGGACGGTGCCGGGAGGAGGTGTTGAAGTTGACGACTATGTTAACACTCCGAAAACAACAAAAGATCACTGGTATTTTGCTATTGAAAAGTCTCTTCGTAGAGAAATAAAAGAAGAGTGTAATCTAGAGGCAGGAAAGATGAAATATCTTATTGATATAGCTTTTATTAGACCAGATGGCATCCCAACTATTATTTTAAGCTTTTATTGTCCCTATAAGTCAGGAGAAATAAAATTACAAGAAGAGGAGAATACAAAATATGCTTGGGTAAGTTATGAAGAGGCAAAGGGATATGATTTAGTAGAGGGACTTTTGGAGGAAATTGAAATGGTAGATAAAATACTCAAAGGAAAAAATGAAGATGACATAGAATACAATAAGGATAGTAAATAAATATTGTTATTCTATTAAATAGTTTTCAAAATAGTTCATTCCCCAGAGCAAATTTCTAATTTTTTTCTATTAATAATCTGAAACATTTCTTAAGTTTACTTTTTTTGAAATTATAGTATCATATGATTAAAGGAGGACAGGGATAATATCTCTGTTTCTTTGCTCTCTAAAAAAATGAAAGGAGAATCACATGATTAAGTTAACGGAAAAGAACAGGTTAGTATTGCCGGATAAACTGGAGCGTGAGGCTCCAACGTGTTGGGATAGCGAGTTATGGTTTGATAAGGAATACGATGCGTACTCTGACCTTAATTGCGAACAAGCTCTCATCGCCAAAGGGATTGGTGAGCACAGGTGTCCAACAGCTGGAATATGGGTATCTTTTGCCGTTGCCGGTGGCATTATTGCAGCCTTGACTAAGAAATATATTGTTCCTCCGGATCCAGAACGTTTGGATTGGATAGAAAACCTACAACACTTCACCTGGGAAGTACTTTGGAAAACATTTCAAGATAATCCGGGACTAGATAGTGCTTTTAGGGAAGCAGTGCTGAGAAGCTTCTTGCCGCGTGAACACCGCACGCTACTAGAATCATGGCGGATGAGTAACTTTGTTCTTCACTGGGGCGTTGATGGGCTGCTGCAGTGCCCGGATACTACCCATCCAATTGGGAATGTCCGACTACAGTGTCTCGAAAAAGGTCATAAGGCTTTCGGATCATTGAGTCAAGGAATAAGAGATTCTATTCGCCAAGTATCGCAGTACGTGCCCCCAATGCTCGAGATTACGATTCAGCAGCAAATATTTAAAACCTAACATGTGGAAGCACATTCAAGCCTCCCTCAGAGCTGCTTTTGTTCATGAGGGATTTTTTTTTAAAACTTACTGCCAAAGAATAAAACACAAGAAATACTTCTATATAGTGTTTCATTTTAAGTTAAAAACACCCCGACCGAGACGGGTAAATTGCGCATTATGGGAAGCCCTTATTTTGCCCCACAAAACTCGGTTCTAGACCGGGTCAGCCAGCCATAACGGAAAGTATTGTGATCTAAAAGGGTCATTATCTCCAAAAAGAACTGCTAACTATTGGCAGTTTTTTTTGTATTAAAACAAAGGAAATCAAAAGGCAATGAACAGGAAAAGAAAGTTATCAAGAATACTATTAAGAAGAAGAAAAGCATTAACATGAAAATGTTAGTGTTTTTATTTGAAGGTTGTCTTTTTGTCCTTTAATGATATTTTTTATCTCACCTTCTGGTTGTTTTATATTTCAATTTTACGAATGCGAATTGATTTAGGAGTAACTTCAACTAACTCATCGTCTCCGATATAGAGAAGTGCGGCCTCTAGATCAATAGTTTTTGGAGTGTTAAAGTGGTCAGAAACCCCCTCTCCTTTTGATCTCATATTGCTAAGTTTTTTGGTTTTACACGGGTTAACTTTTAAATCTCCACCGCGTGAGTGTTGTCCGATTACTTGTCCCCGATAGACAGAGACGGCGGGCCCTAGAAAAAGAACTCCTCTTTTTTGTATGTTTACCAGGCCATAGAGATTGGTTTGTCCTGTGGTTAAAGAGACCAGTGATCCTTGTTCTCTTTCTTTCCAATTTTTTGCATCAAGTGCATACTCGAGAAAAACACTGTTCATTATTCCTAACCCTTTAGTATCAGTTAAAAACTCTCCTCGGTATCCGAAAAGACCACGCGTAGGAATTAGAATTTCCATGAAGGTGATGTTTGCTTCAGAGTACATGTTTTTTACAACACCATTTTTTCTTCCTAGTTTTTCAATAACTACTCCCGAATACTCTTCTGGAACCTCAATAGAAACTTTTTCGTAGGGGACAAGAGTCTTTTCATCTTCTTCTTTTGTAATCACTCGGGGTCTACCAACTTGTAACTCGTATCCTTCACGGCGTATACGTTCAATTAATATTGCGAGGTGTAATTCTCCTCTCCCTGAAACGATCCATGACTCTCCTTCTCCGTCTTCAATACGTAAAGCAACGTCGGTCTGTAGTTCTTTATAGAGCCTTTCTCTTAGCTGCCGAGAAGTACTAAAGATTCCTTCCTTTCCTGAGAATGGTGAATTGTTTGGGAGGAACTGCATCTTCATTGTTGGTCGGTCAACTTCTAAAGTTGGGAGTGCTTCAGGATCGTTTTTATCGGCGATGGTTTCACCAATAGTGATATCTGGAATACCCGCAACGGCAATAATATCTCCCGTAGAAACTTGTTCTGTTTCCTGTTTTTCAAGTCCAACAAAAGTCATCAAGGAAGTAATTTTGAGAACACTGATTTCATTATTTCGGTTGATATAGGAAACTTCTTTCCCCTTTTTTGCAGTTCCGTTGTAAACCTTTCCGATGCCTATTTTCCCCTTGAAAGAGTCTTGCGCAAGAGAAGTGATATGAATTTGCAAAGGATTTTTTTCACTTCCAGTTGGTGATGGAATTTTTTCTAAGATAACATCAAAAAGAGGGGAGACGTCCACCATTTTTTCTAGATCTGGTTGTAATCCGGCCTTGCCCTCTTTAGAGCTTGCGTAAACAACGGGAAAGTCTAGAAAATCTTCATTAGCACCAAGCTCTAGAAAAAGATCAAAAGTTTTATTAACCGCTTTTTCTGGATTTGCGTCTGGTTTATCAATTTTATTAATAACAATAATAATTGGTATTTTAAAGGAAAGAGCTTTTCTGAGCACAAATCTTGTTTGAGGCATTGGTCCCTCTTTAGCGTCTACGAGCAAGAGGCATCCATCAGCCATAGAAAGAACTCTTTCTACTTCTCCACCAAAGTCCGCATGGCCAGGGGTATCGATGATGTTTATCTTGATCCCTTCCCAAACGACAGAAGCATTTTTAGAAAAAATAGTAATTCCTCTCTCCTTTTCCATATCGTCAGAATCCATTAAAAGATGATTCCCGGATAACTCTTTTGAGAGTTTGGTATTTGATTTGTAGAGAAGAGTATCAACAAGCGTTGTTTTGCCATGATCAACATGAGCAATAATTGCAATATTTCGGATGTTCATTTTACCTTCTTTTCTTGTAAAAGTTATTACGTTGATTGTTTTTTCTTTTCTCCTTGAATGCGTGTCGAGATCCTCTTGATGGTTTCTGATAGCGTTTTTTATCTTTTTTAGAAAGAACGGTAGTTGTTATCTTGTGGGCAGATGGTGCCAAAGGGGGAAGTTCTTTTACACTAATAGTTTTTTTCATTAATCTTTCAATCTGCTTTACATTTCCTCTTTGGTCTGGAGTAACAAAAGATACTGCCTTTCCAGTAGCTCCTGCTCTTGCTGTTCTTCCGATGCGATGAACGTAGTCTTCTGAATTTTGTGGCAAGTCGTAGTTTATTACAATGGAGATATTGGAGACATTAATTCCTCGAGCAGCAATATCGGTTGCAACGAGAACCCTGTACTTCCCGTCTTTAAAACCACTCATTGCCTTTTTTCTTTGTTGAAGAGACCTATCAGAGTGTATTTCTACAGCAGAGTGATTCATAATGTTAATAGCCTCCGTAATTTTTTTTACACTGTTTTTCGTACGGAGAAAGATTAATATTTTTCCATCATTTTCATTGAGGATTCTTTCTAAAAGAAGAATTTTAGAGTGACGGTTAATTATAAAGAGCTCTTGTGTAATTCCGGCAGCAGCTGTTCCAGATGGAGCAACTTCAATGCGCACAGGAAGTCTCATGTAATTGGTAATTACTTGAACAATAGCAGTGGGCATTGTTGCCGAGAAAAGGAGTGTTTGACGTTTTTTTGGAGCTAAAGATAGTATTTTTTTAATGTCTGGAAGAAATCCGATATCAAACATATGATCTGCTTCATCTAAAACAACAATCTTGATTTTGTTTAGGTTCAGAGTCCTTTTTTCTAGATGATCAATTAATCGTCCAGGGGTAGCGATAATAACATCAGGATTTCTTCTTACATCTTTAATTTGACGATATATTGGATCACCTCCAATTAAAACAACTCCTTTTAAGCCAAGGGGCATTCCAATTTTTCCGAACATCTCATTTGCTTGAATGGCAAGTTCTCTCGTGGGGGCGATAACTAATGCTTGGTCTTTTCCTTTTACAATGCTTTGCACTAGTGGAAGAATAAAGGCAAGGGTTTTACCTGTTCCGGTTTGAGCAATACCAACAACATCTCTTCCCTTGAGAGATTCTGGAACGCACTGAGTTTGGATTGGAGTTGGCGTACTAAAGTGATTGTTTTTAAGTATGGCAAGAATTCTCTTGTCAACGCCTAGTTTTCCGAACAGATGTTCGGTGTTTAATTGTGTCATGTTTTTTTGGTAACCCGATTTCCTGAGGAGGTCAACAAAGATGACACAAAGTAGGCTCGAGTTCTGATAACCTAACTATTCTAGTTAAGTGGTTAAAAAATAATTTAGACAAAAATGAGAGTAGTACAAATAAAGTGTTTCGTCAAGGACTTTATCTTGAAAATCGTTTTTCTTTTTGGAGATAATCCACAGGATATGAATGCTGGTTATGGTGCAGGAATTACTACAATTGGGATTACTACGGGAATTTATGATAAAACAGAACTAAAAAATTCGAATGCTGATTTTGTGATTGATAGTGACCAGCAGTCTTGTGCTAGTGATTGAGACGGGTAATTCGAATATTGGTTCGGTTTTTATTCTGTGCTAGAATAAGATAATATACAAGGGGATAGATTATAAAAATTTTATAAATAAAAAACATGAAAAATATTTACGTCATAGTAGCCTTACTTCTTTTGGTTGTTATAACAATTTTTCTTTTTTTAGGGCCAGCTGATGAAGTAGACCCTTATTATTAGAACTCAAGAATCAGGAGAAAGCTATGTAGTCAGCGTAGAAAACAATGACTCGTTAAATTGTGATGTTGCAGTATTTGATTTTACTGCCAACTGTCCATCCGGATGGGATTGTGATTTGAGTTCTTCCGCAAGAAGAATCAGGCCCGGAGAAACTCAAGAAGTAGAAATGGAGGTTGATATTCCTTCCGATGAGTCTCCGGGAAGATATCGCATTTCTGTGACTGCTACGAATAGAGAGTCGGGAAAAAGCGCGTCAGGAAATACAACCCATATCATTCTTAATGATGAGATCGAGAAGGCAGAGATAGAAACTCGTCCACAAATTTTTCGTGATAGTGATGTGGTGAGAAAACCTTCTTTTAGAGGAAGAATAATAGATCTTGGTGGAGACGAGTATGTGACTGCTCGTTTTGAGTACGGGAAAACAAGAGAATTGGGAGAAAGAACGACTCGAAGAACCTATACAAGCCCTGCCTACATCTCGAGTAGCATTGATGCGCATAACTTAGAACCTGATACAAAATATTACTACAGGTTTGTTGCTGACAACATTGCGGGAAGAGCATACGGTGATATTGAAACTTTCACAACAACGGATTTTATTGACTGTTTGGCAGACAGAGAAGTTGTAATCTATAGTAATAAAACGTGCCCGGCTTGTATTGAGTTGGCGGAAATTTTTGGTGGATACGACAGAATAGAACCAATATACGTAGATTGCGTAGAAGAAGCGAGGCTGTGTGAAAGAGCAAAGAAAACAGGGTATGTTCCAGAAATTCAAATAAGGGGCGATCTTTATAGAGGAGAGAGAACGCCCGGCGGGCTTGCAAGGGCGACAGGATGTTCATGGTAAGAATTTCTTAGTTTATTTTGGACTATTAAAGAATAAAAATCACAAAAAGTTTGTTGATGTTTACCTTCGGCTAAAAAACTTCTCAAATAGGGGAATGTGAAAATATGAAAAAAGTACTCTTATTAGCAATATTCACATTTGCATTTTTTTCGATTTCAATTACTGAAGCTTCTCAAGAAATGAGTCTTGATGATTTAAGAGGTCAAAAAACAAGAATAGAGCAAATGAGGACAATAATATCTTCTTTCTTTGTATTAGCCGAAAAATCTGACCAAAAAGAAATAATAGAAAGGGCTTTAAGGGAAGTGTCGAGTAAAATGGATTCTATTAAAGAAAGAATAAAAAATAGAATAAAAGAAAGGGAAGAAGAAAAAAGAAAAAAAGAACTAGAAGAGATGATTAGAAGTCTTAAAGAAAAACTAGGAATAGTAAACGAAGAACAAAAATCAAAAGAAATATCAAAAGAATGGTTACAAAAAGTAATCCAAGAAATAAGAGATAGAGAGCAAGAAATAAGAGAAAAAGAACAACCAAAAGAAGGGCTAAAAATAGAAACAAAGCAATGTGGTTGGTGTGGTTGTGATTGTGTTGAAATATACCCAGAGCAAATATGTCCTTTGGTGAAATGTATTAATTATAAGTATAATTGCGTATATGATAAGGGAGAGTGTGTTTTGAGAGAAATAGATAATGGAGGGTTGCCTGATGTAAATATAGAAATAGTGCCTCCTCATTCTAAACCAGTAGAGCCAGTTCAAGAAGAAAAAATTACCATAGAGTATGATTTTTATTTGTAAAACAAAATCAAAAGCACTTCAAAGAGAGATTCAAATAAAAAAATTATCAAGACAAAAAAACTTCAATTAATAGGGGAGTGAATATGAAAAATAAAACACTAGGAGTTCTAACTAAAGAATAAAAAACCACTCTTTTTTTATCTTGTTTGTTTTGTTATAATGCAAGCATCAAAAAAAGGAGGGTCATTTAGTGGAATATTGGGAGAGAGTAGCGTTGAAAGAGGTAGAGAATGAACTTCTAAAAGAAGATCCGATTGTCAATGCATTTGAAGTTAGGAGGTTCTGCTCTTTTAGTAAAGGAAAAGGAAGAAAAAGAAAATTTTCCAAGTTGGTCATTTTAATTCGCCCTAAAGGGGGAAATGGGTGGTTTTCTTGGGATGGAGAAGACGATTGTAGCTTACCTTGGGATGAATGGGCAACAGAAAATCTAGACTCTCTTCAGACAGACGAACATCCAGGAGATTTTCTTCGGATTCAAATTATTAATCTTTTGGATAAACTTGAGGGTAAAATTTGAGGCCTTGTTTAAAAAATAACAAGGCCCTTTTATTTCTTAAATTCTGAATATTTCGAGGTTCCATCTCGGAAGAATTCATTTACATTTCAATTCTTTTTTACGTAGTTGTTGTAATATAAAATTAGCAATAACTAATTGAATTATATTCTCCCTTTTAAAGATTTCTTAATTACTCTTCCTGTTTTTTGGGCAATTGATATGATTTTGGGTAGGGCTTGTTGCCAAAGGCTTTTATGGCAAGCACATTGGACATCTTTTGTGAGAGATTGTTAACTGGCTCCCATCAATTATCTTTTATATTCTCTTTGTTTTTGTGCTTTTTTATAATTTTAGTTTTAGCGCCATCTACGACACTCAGCAAATTACCTTGGGATAATCTCTCGGGCTTGTTTTTTAATTTTTTTGTTGTATAGTGAATATCATCGAGAAGGAGGCAATAGAAGAACATTAAAAATTGAACAGAAATGAGTTTTTGGCTGTGTACTATTTACTTTAAAGCATATAGTGAAAGGGGGTGAATAATGTGACAAAAGAAATTAAGTATTACACACAAGAGTTCTTATTTTTCGTAAGGATAGGTGTGGTGCTTCTGTTATTTCTATTATTTTTCCTGTTAGTTATGATTCCAACAGTTTTGCTTAAAAGAATTATAATTGACTCTATATACTTTATTCTAAACAAGCCTGGATCTCGGATGAAATGGCTAGAGAAGAAGGCACAGAAAGAAATTCTTGAAAATAAAAAAAGAAAGGAAAAGAATTTTAAATGGCAATCAGAATATCAAATAGCATGTGAGGAGTGGGAAAAAGCCGGAAGACCAGGCGGATGGCTCGAGGACTCTAATTGAAAGCATTAAAAGTTCTTTCATTATTACTGTTTTAGGCGAGGGGCTAACAAACCCCCGCTTTTTTTATCGACATATTCATAGCCCATAACAAGTTCATAAAAACAAGACGCTCCAAATCCCAAAGAAAAAGCAAAAATTAGTTCTTCAATAGGAATTCCGTTAATGAAAAAACCACTTAAGTTTTCAACCATCCACACCTCAGATATCGCGCTGGGATATATTAAAAGTATTATACTTTGCCAAATAAAAGTAATAATTAATAAGATAATTCCGGAAAGCAATGTTGGAGTAATGAAATCTTTCCTATAAACAACACAGAAAATACCGACAATAAGAGGAGGGACTATATGAGCAATGATGGAATTATAGTTCAACAAATCAACAAATATAAAAAAACAAAGCCCTGTGATTGTTGCAAAAATTATTAAGATTTTTTTTCGTGATCTTTGTTTTTTCTTTACACTTTTATATGGAAGGACTATTTCAAATATTTCAGAAGCAATACATCCAAAAAGGAAACCGTAAATAAAATCTTCTATGTGCAGGAAGTTATCAAATATGTAGGATGGATTCCAGTAATCATGAAGGGCATAAGCGTATCCAATAATTACTGCGGCAACACCGAAAAGGAACCCACAAACAACCATCTCCTTTCTTGAATCTTTATTTCTAATAAATCCATACAACCAAAGAGGAAGCAACAAAAGAGAACCCCATAAATAGAGAGTGCTTTCAACCGTAATAGAATAGTCGAAATTCATAAATGTAGTTCATCTAAATTTAAAGCAATTTTAACATATTTTTATTATATTTAGTTCATTAAGCTGGTTCTAACTTCGTCAACTGTGGTCAACAATTTACTGGACTTTTTTTAATTTCTTCGCACAACACCCTAAAAACTTCTGAAAGGTGGCTGGGAGACTTCTTCAATTTTACCCTTGTAGTCTTTTCCGCCTCTGCTCTTCAAGTTCTTCGCGTAATTCTTTAAGTGCTTTGGGAACAGGCTCGTCTGTTTTTTTGTTCTTGAACTTTAGTCTTTTTTGCCAAAGATTAACTCTGGCCCAACGGTAAAAAATGAATACTATGATTACCACAAATAATGCAACCATAGCAAATATCAGAATTGTATAATCTATCGTTATATTACCGATAAATAATACTTGTTGCTCAGAATCAATTGTTGGAAAAAACGCTGGCGATGATGGGGGGCTGTCTACCAACTCTGTGCTCGGATCTGTTTCTAGTTCTGGCTCTAGATCTGGACTCGGCTCTGGAGTTGGCTCTGGCTCTGGCTCTAGATCTGTGCTCGGCTCTGGAGTTGGCCCTGGACTCGGCTCTGGAGTTGGCTCTGGCTCTAGATCTGGACTCGGCTCTGGAGTTGGCTCTGGACTCGGCTCTGGAGTTGGCTCTGGCTCTGGAGTCGGCTCTGGAGTTGGCTCTGGCTCTGGAGTCGGCTCTGGAGTTGGCTCTGGCTCTGTTCCTGAAACCATTTTAATATCATATCTAGCATCGTAAGCAAAATGCAAAATATTTGCATCTGTTCCGTCGTGAGCGAGTATGGCACTTTTTGTGGGTCTAAGGATGGCAGTCCCAATTTCTTTTGTACGGAGGGTGAGAGTAATAATTCTTCCATCTGTTCCCTGAAAACCGGAGCCAAAAGTTTTCCCCTTAAAAGATATTTCCCCAAGAGAATTGGAAAAATTTGGTCCCTGAGACCAAGAATCAACGATTGATCCTGAGCGAGAGATAGAAACAACTTCAATATTTTCTTGGGGGAAAGATATGACACTCGAATAAGTGCTAACCGGTCGATTAGAAGAAGAGACAAGCACTTCTGCTTGGAAGGTTTGGTCAATATTATAATCACCGGAAGATGGCGATATATGTAGGGTCGCCGCATTTATCGTCGTAAGAGGCAAGAATGCCAAAATGAAGCTAAATAGAAAAATTAAAATAATGCCAACTTTTCGTATCTGTTTTACGTTTAATTTTGACTCTTTTTTACGGTATTTCCCCATAAGAATCACTAACTACATATTTTTGCCATTTCTTTATTGTTGAATTATATCACAAATCAAAAATCTGAGAAATACTATGAAAATATTATTATGAAAAAATTAGAAAATAACTTTGGTCATTGCACCAGAAAAAAAAGATTGGAATATTCTGATAAATTATTCAAAAGGCGCGGCAATTAAAATATTTAGCGAGCACGATGCTCAGAAGAAATCTATAGGAGTGACCAATATGCAGTTATGTTAGATGTAGCTCTAAGCTAAAGAGCTGTCTCCTTACTGCTTTAAAGTGGTCTGTTTTCAATTAAAAAGAAAAAAGGAGAATAAGATTTTGATGACAGAGCAGCTTTTTTGTTTTTAATTGAATGTTTGTTTTATTTTTGATAGAATGGAAAAATAAAATTAATGCCATAAAAAAATGCAAATAAGTTTCTCTAAATTGAAAAAATATCTACTCGACTCAGATATTGTTACCGAAGAAGAATTAAAAAAAATATCTGAGGAGGCTAAAAAAAATAACCAGAACGTTGAAAATCTTTTGGTTGATCAAAATTTTATTACCGAAGAAAATTTGACAATAATAAAAGCGAATATTGCCGGCATCCCTTTTGTTAATCTTGAAGGCAGCAAGATACCTCTTGACGTTCTAATGATTGTTCCGGAACATATTGCAAGAATGAATAACACCGTTCCTTATCGGAAAAATGGAAATGAGCTTGAAGTGGCAATGCTTAACCCCGAAGACTTAAGAGCTATTGATTTTATTAAAAAAACTACTGAAATGAATGTTCTTCCTCGATTAACAACAACCTCAAGCATAAGAGAGGCCTTACAGCAATACCAGGAAAGTTTAGAGTCTGAATTTGAAGAAATTTTAAAGAGCGACGAAAAAGGTATAAGAGAGATATCTCAAGAGCATGATGAGGAAGAAAAAGATGATCTAGAAAAAGTTGCAAAAGAAGCACCAACAATAAAAATAGTTGATACTCTTATCAAACACGCTATTTTACAAAAATCTTCTGATATTCATATTGAGCCCTATGAAAAAGAGATAATTGTTCGCTATAGAATTGATGGAATTTTGCACGATGCAATGATTTTACCGATTAACCTTGCTACCGGGATTGTTGCCAGAATAAAGATTCTTGCAAATCTGAAGTTAGATGAACACCGTCTTCCTCAAGACGGAAAATTTAAGATAGAAACGAATAACTATAAATACTCTTTGAGAATTTCAGTTCTTCCGGTAACGTACGGGGAAAAATTAGTTATGCGATTACTCCCGGAAACAGAAAGAGCGATGGATTTAGAAGAAATTGGATTAATGGGAGACTCCTTAAAAAAAGTTAGACAGTGCTTAAAGAAAACTTCCGGGATGGTTTTAGTTACAGGACCAACCGGTTCTGGAAAAACCACTACTCTTTATTCTCTTTTGCAAATCTTAAATACACCGGAGGTTAATATTTCTACAATTGAAGACCCTGTTGAGTATGATATTTCTCGGATTAGTCAAACACAAGTAAACACAAAAGTTGGGCTTACTTTTGCATCGGGTCTTCGCTCTTTGGTAAGGCAGGACCCAGATGTTATCATGGTAGGAGAAATCAGAGACAACGAAACGGCACACCTGGCGACCAATGCCGCACTGACTGGACATTTGGTTTTTTCGACACTGCACACTACTGATGCTTCCGGGGCGGTTTCGAGAATGATTGATATGAAAATTGAACCATTTTTAATATCTTCTACTTTAAATATTGTTATCGGGCAAAGGCTTCTAAGAAAACTATCTGACAAAAAAGAGCCTTATTTCTTAAATGAGGAAGAGGTGGCTAGCTTAAAGAACATTTGCGACATAGAAAAATTAGTATCTTTGTTAAAGGAAATGAAAATAGCAGATAAAAAGCAGACAATACATGATGTAGAGTTTTTTAAACCGGTAAAGACGAAAGAGTTTCCTGACGGATATCATGGAAGGGTTGGGATATATGAGGTAATGTTAATTAGCGAATCGATAAGAGAGCTTATTGTTAAAAAATCCAGCTCTAACAAAATTAGAGAGCAGGCCCGTGAAGAAGGAATGATAACGATGCTTGAGGATGGCTTCATCAAAGCGGCTCAGGGAATAACATCAATTGAAGAGGTTTTAAGAGTCACAATCGAATAAAATGCCAAATTATAAATATATTGCAAAATCGGAAAAGAGAGATGAGAAAATAGAAGGAAAAATCAACATCTCAAGTAAAAGTGAGCTAGCGAAAGACTTAAGAAAAAAAGGTTTTTTTCTAATTGAAGCAGAAGAGGTCGACCAAAAAAGGAAAAATATTACTGCTCTTAGCTTTTCTAAAAAGATATCTCTTCTAGAGCGCATTATGTTTACACGAAACCTTCGGGCTATGTTGTCCGGAGGACTTTCTTTCTCAAGATCTCTTCAAGTTCTCTCAGAACAGACGCGAAATAAAAGATTCAAAGAAATTATTCTAGACATTCGCGACGAAGTAAATAAAGGCAATACTTTTGCACAATCTTTAGAGAAACACCCGGGAGTTTTTCCGGAGATTTTGTGTAACATGATAAGACTTGCGGAAGAAGCGGGCACTCTTGAAGAAACACTGGAAACATTGACTGAGCAACTTGAAAGTGAATATAAGTTAAAGTCATCGGTCAAGGGAGCTTTGATTTATCCATCAATAGTTGTTTTTGCGATGCTTGGAATAGGAGTTATATTTCTGACCATACTTGTTCCTCAGCTTGCAGCAACCTTTGAGGGCATGGGTGCTGATCTTCCGATTTTTACAAGAATTATTATTGTCGTGGGAAACTTTTTGTCTGAAAAATGGTATATAATGCTCTTTTTTGTCATTGCCCTGATTTATTTTTTACGGTTTCTTTCGAAAAACAAAAAGGGAAAGAAGATGATTGATGGTTTTCTGCTTAAGTTTCCCATTATCTCGACCATTGTTCGGAAGAGTAATGCGGCATATGTTGTAAAAACAATGGCTTCACTTTTAATCTCTGGAGTTCCAATGATGAAAAGTATGAAAATTCTCTCGAGAAGTGTGTCTAATATTTATTTTGCGGAATCAATAACTGATGCCATAAAGATAGTTGAAAAAGGAGGAAAACTGTCAAAGGCATTCCTACCATATACAAGTCTTTACGGATCAATGGTAATTCAAATGCTTGAAGTGGGAGAGGAGACGGGAAAAACAACGGATATGCTTCTTAGAACCGCTGAATTTTTAGAAGAAGAAGTTGTGAATTTAACAAAGAATTTGGCAACCACACTGGAACCAATTCTAATGATACTTATCGGTACCGCTATTGGTATTTTTGCTTTTGCTGTAATTATGCCGATATACTCAATGCTAGATTATATATAATGAAAAATGGAATTACATTAATAGAGCTTTTGATGGTTGTTGCTATTTTTTTGGTTCTTTTTGGGGCTGCCTCTTTAGGGATACAGCGACACTATGAATATTATCATTTTTCAACAGAAGTAAACGAATTAATTGATGATCTACATTATGCAAAACAAATGTCAATTACCGAACAAAAACATTATGCGATAAAATTTGACTATGTTGACAATGGATATTCTGTCATAAAGTACATTAATGATTCAGTAGAAAAGGTCAAAAGTAAAAATTTTTCCCATGGTGTAAGCATATTTGATATTGATAATTACCAAGAGGCAAAGTTTACATTTTTTGGGGCAGTTTTTAAAAGTGGAGAAGTAAAAGCAGTAAAAAATTCTGACGAAAAGATTATTAGCATAAAGCCGTCAGGCTTCATTCATGTCGAAAGGATTGACGTTAATTGAATCTTTAATTGGAATGACAATTATTTCCCTTGGGGTGCTTTTTGTAGTGATGGCTTTCCCGCTGGTTGTTCGCTTAACCTATGAAAACGAAATAAATAATACAGCTTTGTTTTTAGCAACAGCCACTATGGAAAATTTGATTGCTGCAGATTATGATGAACATGAAAAAGGAAGTTTTTTCAAAGAAGAGATTACTGAATTCGAAAACTATAAAATAGAAGTCAATATTGATTGTTTTCATCCGGAGGGAGATTGTACAGAAGATACGGGAATGAAAGAAATCACCGTGGAGGTTTTTACCGGAATAAAAGAGAGCGACAGTGTTGAGCTTACAACAGTTATTACTAAAAAATGAAAGGATTTACTTTAGTAGAAATTGTAGTCGTGACAGTAATTCTGATGACAATTGCTCTAATTGTCACCAATGTCGTGTTTTTAAGTAGCAGTGTTTACCTGCAAAAGAAAAACTCAACTGAAGTTTTGCAAAACGGAAGAGTGGCGATGGACGCAATTTCGAGAGAAGTGCGACAGGCAAGAAGAATTGTAACAAACCTTTCTGAAAACAAGGAAGAAGCATCAAGAGAAATAATTTTTCAAGATGGACACAGAGATGCGGTTTATATAGATGGAGAAGCTCACTATTACTATATACAGTACATTGAAGGGGAAGAAGGAAGACTAAAAAGAAATGAATTTTTAGAAGATGAAAATTTTTCTTTTCCGGAGGGAGTAAATCCGGAAACGGAGAGTGTGATTGGAGAACATGTGAGCAAGATTAAGTTTTGGGGTTCTCGCCCGATAAGCATTTTTATAAAGATTGAGAAAGACAGCAAAAAAATACAATTATTTAATATGGTTTTTTCAAGGAACATATGAAAAAAAGAGAAAGGGGAGTGGCTATTATTATCGCAGTGGTTGCCGTGGCAATAATTTTTACACTTGGAGGATACCTCTTAAATAGCACTGTTGCAGAAAAAATGATTACGGAGAGTATCGGAGCTGCCAGTAGAGCATATTATGTCGCTGAAGGGGGTGTTAACGAAGCGCTATGGAGAATTCAAGAGAATGAAGATGGTGATTGGGATGATCATTTTTTGATCAATGGCCATTCAAGCACTTTCGAAGGTGACGTGAAAGGAAGTTCTTACTTTGTGACAGTTAACAATATAGCTCCGGGATATGTCGAGATATCTTCTGTCGGAGAAACTCCTTTCCTTGATAAAATTGCAAGAAGAGAGATAAAAGCAACTGTTTTTCGTGCGATAGGTAGTCCAGTTTATGACGCAGGCATATTTACCGGATCTCAGCATCCTTCGGAGAACATTGATATTGATAGTGCAAAAATAACGGTTACTGGCGGAAATCTTCGGGGTGGGAACGTACTGGCCTTTAAAAAAAGCACATCAGAAGTAACCGGAGAGATTATTTCAGAACAAGTTCAGGAACTACAAGGCAGCCAGATAAATGCTAAAGGGATCTGTTCCGGTTCGGTGTGCATTAGGGGTGAATGCGAGGAGTGTCCACCTTCTGAGGCCAACCCCCCCAAGGTAAATTTCGACGAAGGAGAATATTCTTTTTTAAGTAGAGCTGTAAAGTTGGAAGAAGATAATAAGTGTAATATTATCTGTGAGATGAAAATAGGTGCTAACTATGAAAGCTGTATGGGAGGTGATTATGTTAACCACAAAGAGAAGTGTGTTTTATCGTCTTCTGACTTTAATGATATTTTAAATTCGGCGGGGGAAGAAGGAAGGGTTTCTTTAGAAAACGAAATTACATATGTTGATGGGAATATTTCTGTTGAAAAAGGAGTTTGGCTCGAGATAGAAGGCATTTTGGTTGTTAGTGGTGATGTTGTTTTTGGAAGAAGACAAGATAAAAATTCTCACATTCGTGTTACAGAGCCTGGACCGGGCAAGGCATCAGGTATTCTTGCCAAAGGAGGCATTGATTTTAATTCTGCATCTTTGAGCGAGGAAACGCTGATTCAGGGAGTAGTATATGCATACGATGTATTAAATATAATTGATTCTTCTTACAAAATAACAATTGAGGGTGCCATGTTGGGTCGAAAAGTTAATGTAAAGAATGCAGAAGTGGACATTATTTTAGATAGCGAAAAAATCCTCAGAGGACTCGGTTATATTATAGATGTTGATGGAGAAGAGTATTATTTTGAAGAAATCGAAGTTTCTCCGGTAATTCAGATAAATCACTGGGAAGAGGTGTATTAATTTTTTTATTTTGTTAAAATATAGAAAAATATGCATAGTTTTTTTAATATAGAAATTGATTTCTTTGGGCTTGATATATCAGAAGCCGGTTTAAAATTGGCAAAGGTAGAAAAAAAGAAAAATAAAATTTCTTTGGTTTCTCTCGGGAGTGAACCGGTTAACGAAAGATGTATTTGCCGTGGAAAAATAGAAAACGAAAATGTTTTAACGGACACCTTGGAAAAGCTTCTTGGTGGGGTGGATGGTAAAAAAATAAAGACAAAACATGTCAAACTTTCTCTTTCGGAAGAGAAGTCTTTTCTTAAAATAATAAAAATGCCGAAAATGAAGAAAGGGGACTTGTCATCGGCAATTAAATACGAAGCAGAAAACCATTTTCCGCCCCCATTAAATGACTTCTATTTAGATTTTAAAGTTGTTTCGTCGATAAATGAAGGCGAAAAACCCATCAGTGTTTTGCTTGTTGCAATGCCAAAAGAAATTATCGAAGGATATATAGCAGTTCTTAAAAAAAGCAATCTTGTTCCAATTCTCATTGAAACCAACCCCTTTTCGGCAGTGAGAGCTCTCACTAAAGAAGACAAGGAAAAAGAATCAATATTATTTGTTGATGTCAGAGGAGATAAAAAAACCTTTATTATTTTTTTTGGAGGTGTTGTTCAATTTTCCAGTTCAATCGCGCTAAATTCTAATTTTTTGGAAGAAAATGAATTAAGTTATACTGATGCATTTTCTCAAGAAATCCAGAAACATTTAGATTACCATTCAGAGAACTTTTCTTACGGAACGGATAAAATTAAAAAAATTATTATCTTCGGCGATTTAAGTAAAGAAGAGAATTTGGTTGAAAATCTTTCTAAAAAATTAAAAAAGGATGTTAGTGAAGGTGACCCTCTCTCTAAAATAGATGATGACTTGGTGCCGTCTGTTGATAAAAAACTAATTTACGCTAACGTAATCGGAGCTGCTCTAAGAGGATACAAAGTTTAAATATGATAAATTTATTACCCGAGGAACAAAATAAAGAGATAAAGGGAGAGAGAAATTACAGAGTTTTGCTTATTTTGCTTATTTACTTTTTAATTTTTCTAGTCCTTTTTTGTGGGACATTGTATTTTCTGAATTTATTTTCCAAAAATCTTCTGGAAAAAGAAAATCTTGCTTTTCGAGAAAAGAAAATAGAATTTTCTGACATTGAAAGAAGAGAAAGAAAGATCACAGAAATTAACCAAGTGCTCCCCAAGATTGATTCTTATTATCAAAAAAAAGTACGTATCTCAGATGTCTTGCGAAAAATCTACGAATCATTTTCTGAAAATTCGTATATTGAAAGTTTTCACTTCACAGAGAACGGTCAAGGAAAAGGCAGTGTCGTTTTAAATGGACAAACCGTTGATTTAGAAGATTTGTTGAAAATCGAAGAGAATCTTAAAAATAATTTTGATAACGTAGATCTTTCTCTGGGATCATGGAATGAAGTTTCCGGGGTTAATTTTAAAATAACCTTTGACTTATGAAGAAAGAAACACAGATAAAAGTGCTTACAGTTTCATTGATTATTGGAGCAGGAATAATTATAATTTTTTATTTTGTTTCTCCTCTGCTTAGGGAAATTAAAAATAACTCTGAAAACCTGGTTGGCACAAGAATTGCGATCGATCAACTAATCGCAAAAACAGAAGCCCCTAAAGATGATTATGAAGAGCTACATCAATTTACGGAAACGATAGAAGATTTGTTTATCTCTAGCCAGGAAACCATAGGAGCAGCTGTTTTTTTAAGAGAATTAGTAAAAAAACATGAACTGGAGCACGAGGTAAAGTCAATACAGTTAGCGGAATCTTCTGAAGAAAGCTGGCCCTACCTAAATATTAATTTATTGGTATTTGGAGAACCTAATAGTTTTTTTAAGTTTTTGAAGGAGGTTGATTCAAATAAATTATTGATAAGAATAAGCGAAACTTATATTAGAAAAAATGATGAGCGAAATGAAATAAACGCAACAATGTCACTAAAAATTTTTTACAAAGAATAAAAATGCAAGAAGAAAAAGCGATTTACATTATTAAAAAAATATTACTTCGTCTCCAGAAATTTTTTTGGCATTTAATTGGAAATCCGGTAATGGTTTTGTTCTTGATTATTATTTTCTGTATTTTTCTTTCTTTATTTTATTTTTTCATGACACAACAAAAGCGATTTCACGAAAGTCCAGTTGTTGAGATTAATCAGCAAAAATACTCAAGGGTGCTGGAGAGGTGGGCAGAAGACGAAAGAATTGTCCAAGAGATGACAAAAGAGGATTATTTCAATCTTTTTTCTACGGTAAATATTGATTATGAGCCCAAAGAAAATTTAAAAGAAAATGAGTTGGTAGAAGATTTTTTTCCAGAAGATAATGCTGAAAAAGCACTTCCCCCAGAAGAAATTGAAGATTTACTCGCTAGGACGTTGTTTGAATTTTATCAGGAAAAAGAGGAGGATATGCCACAAATAGAAGAAAGAGCACAGATTTGGGAAACACTGGGGTTGGGCGATGCTGAAGAGTATAGGGGACTTTACCAGCAAAATATTTTATTTCTTGAAGCTCTCAAAGAGAAGATGAAAAGTGAGAATTAGGAAAAGTTAAATTTATTTTTAAAAAACGGACTTTTAGGATGCATAGGTGTGTTATATTTTTTCTAATTCTGCTTACAAGCGATTAACAGTTGTTTTTTTTATTCTTTACACTATAATTAAAAAAAATTTTAAAATTTATGGAAAAAAAGACAAACAACAAAAAAGTGCTCATTATCGAAGATGAAGCTATGTTGTCTGAGATGTATAGTGATTTTTTCTCTTATGAGGGGTTTGAGGTTTTTGTTGCCGATGACGGAGAAAAGGGAATAAAGAAGGCTTTTTTGAAAAAGCCAGATATCATAATTCTGGATGTTTTGCTTCCAAAAAAGGAGGGCACAGAAGTATTAAAAGAAATTCGTGAAGATGAAGAGTGGGGGAAAAATGTGCCAATCATCATGCTAACGAATCTTGATTCCAGCGACCATATTTTAACCGTAATTCAAAAATACAAACCATCATATTATTTTATAAAAACCTCTATTGAGCCAAAAGAAGTATTAATGAAGGCAAAAAATCTTCTGGATCTTTAGTGAAATAATCTAGATACTACAAATAAAGAGAGGGTGTAAAGTACTTTCCACGAATGATTTAACCATTTCTATTTTCTTTAATTTTAAATCGAATCCCAGCTCATCTAAGCATGGGATTTTTTTTGTCCACTGTGGCTCAATAAAGAAAAAAAGCTTTCTCAAAGAAATTATTTATCGTTTTTTTGGTAGAGATCTAAAATGATTTTTTGCTTTTTATTCAGATTTATTGTATAATTTGTATTAGTAGAAGATAAAGGAGGTTAATAAAAAAGGGAGGGATTTGAGATGAAATTTTATGGGAGTTTTGTCCGTAGAATAGACAAAAAAGGAAGAGTAAGTTTACCGGGAAGCTTTGGTTTGACGGGAAAATATGTTTATTTTTATCTGATCGATGAAAAGAAAATAGAGATCTACTTATATCCTTCAATAGAGGATTTTGGGGATGATGACAGTCGTTACATTTACGAGAAAAAAGTGGATCGGCAAGGAAGAGTTGTTATTCCCAAAGAGTTAAGGGAGAAAACATTTTTCCGTTCCTGTAAAATACGTTTTGTTGGTTGTAAGAATCATATAAAAACTGAACTAGTTGACTCTGAAGAAGAAAGTCAATAGACCGAAATTTACTTAAAAAGAAGGGGGCATTTGCCCTCTTTTTTATGTATTCGGGGCAGTCTACCCAAATTAGGTGTTTGTTGAATTTGAGACATTACATGTTATAATCAGAAGGTAATAAAAATTAACCCCCTCCTGACAAGCAAAAAGGAGGGGAGTTTTACCATGGAATTTACTTTAAGAGCGAACTTTGATCCCGCTGGGGATCAGCCCAAAGCGATAGAAAAACTGGTGAAGGGAATAAAAAAGAGGTTTGACTATCAAACTTTACTTGGGGTTACCGGTTCGGGCAAAACGTATAGCGTTGCAAAAGTAATTGAAAAAGTTCAAAAACCAGCGCTTGTCATAAGTCACAACAAGACACTTGCGGCTCAGCTTTGCAATGAATTCAGGCATTTTTTTCCGAACAACTCCGTTCATTATTTTGTTTCTTATTACGATTATTACCAGCCGGAAGCTTACATAAAACAAACCGATACCTACATAAGAAAAGAGGCTCTTATTAACGAGGAGATAGACAAGCTAAGGCATGGCGCTACTACAGCTCTTTTAACCCGTTCAGATGTTGTTGTAGTGGCTTCTGTGTCTTGTATTTACGATCTGGGTTTGCCTACGGTCTATAAAAAAAATATTTTTCGGATTAAAAAAGGAGAGAAGAAGACTCGAAAGGAGATTATAAAGTCACTTGTTAAAATGCACCTTACAAGGACCCCTTCGGTTTTAGAGCGAGGGAGGTTCAGGGTACAAGGAGATGTACTACAGATCGCTCCGGTAAATGAAGATATTATTTATCAGGTAGAACTTTCTGAAAAAAAAGTGGAAAAGATTTTTTCTGTAGATCCGATTCAAGGTTTTGTTCCCGGAGAGACACCGGAGATAGAAGAAGTGGTCATCTCTCCCGTCAGGCACTTTCTTGCCGAAGAAAAAGGAACAGAAGAAGCTATTTTAAAAATAGAAAAAGAGCTTAAAGAGCGAATTGATTATTTTGAAAAAAGGAGTATGCCTCTTGAGGCAGAGAGGATAGAACAAATTACGAGAAACGACATAGCGAGATTAAGAGAGATGGGGTATTGTCACGGTATCGAGAATTACTCCCGACACCTGTCAAATAGAAAGCCGGGAGAGTCTCCCTCCTCACTTCTTGATTATTTTAATGAGGATTTTTTAACGATTATTGATGAGTCACACATTACTCTTCCTCAGATAGGAGCTATGTATTACGGGAACAAGTCGAGAAAAGAATCTTTGATAAAACACGGATTTCGTCTCCCTTCGGCAATGGATAACAGACCACTCACCTTTGAAGAGTTTGAAGAAAGCACCAATCAATCAATATACATTTCTGCCACTCCGGCCGAATATGAAAAAAAGAAAAGCAGGCAAGTTGTAGAGCAGATAATAAGACCTACCGGACTCGTCGACCCGAAGGTTACAATTCTTCCCTGCAAAGGGCAGATAAAAGATCTTTTAGGTAGAATAGATGAAAGAAAGAAAAGAAAGCAGAGAACACTTGTTACAACTCTTACTAAAAAAATGGCCGAAGACCTTACAGAATACCTCAAAGAGAAAAAAGTAAAGATATCTTATCTGCACAGCGACGTTAAGTCACTTGAAAGAATCAAAGTTCTTACTTCTCTTCGAAAAGGGGAGATAGATGTGGTGGTGGGAGTAAATCTTTTACGAGAAGGATTAGACCTTCCGGAAGTTTCTCTGGTTGCAATACTGGACGCCGATAAAGAAGGGTTTTTGCGCAGTGAGACTTCACTGATTCAAACCATTGGGCGTGCGGCACGGAATGTAGAGGGAGAGGTTTTGATATATGCCGACAAAATTACCGGATCGATAGAGCGGGCAGTTGGCGAGACGGAAAGAAGAAGGAAGATACAAATAGAGCATAATAAAAAGCACGACATCGTTCCACGGACGATAGAAAAGGAGATTGGCGACATTATCCCCACCGAAAAAACCCTTGACATTGAAACGAAACCACTGCCGAAATCTGAGAAAGAGATGAAAAAGTTTATCAAAGAAAAGGAGAAAGAGATGAGACAGGCGGCGCATGATTTGGACTTTGAGCTTGCCGCCGTGTTGCGCGATGAGATAAAGGAATTAAAAAAGAGGGTTTCCGAAAATTAAAACACTTCAAGATGAAAGAAAAAATATCAATTAAAGGAGCTAAAGAACACAACCTAAAAAATGTTGATGTAGATATTCCGCGAGGAAAAATGACGGTTTTTACGGGGATTTCCGGGTCCGGGAAAACATCATTGGCTTTTGATACTATTTTTGCCGAAGGACAAAGGCGTTATGTGGAGTCTCTTTCCTCATATGCGAGACAATTCCTAAGCAAGACCGATAAGCCGGAAGTGGACGAAATAGAGGGCCTTTCACCGGCAATATCTATTGATCAAAAGGCAAAATCTCACAATCCACGCTCTACAGTGGCTACTGTTACTGAAATATATGATTTTTTAAGAGTTTTGTTTGCAAGAATAGGAAAACCACACTGTCCGGAGTGTGGAGAAGAGATAACTTCTCTTGGCGTGGATCAGATTGTCGATGTTATTCTCGAAACGAAAGAAAAAGAAAAAATTACCATCTTGTCACCGGTGGTTAGGGGTAGAAAAGGGGAGTACTATCAACTTCTCTACAACCTTTTAAACGACGGCTTTAAAAAAGTGCGCATTGACGGGAGTTTTTATTCTCTAAGAGAGAGAATTGTAATGCCCCGCTATGAAAGGCATGACATCTCGGTCGTGGTCGATGAGATATCAGGAAAGGAAAAATTTAAGGAAAAAAGAGAGAGGTTATCTGAAGCGGTAGAAGTTGCCTTAAAAAAAGGAAACGGATTCTTAGAGGCGATTACATCCGAAGGAGAAAGAAAGTTTTCCGAGAAACTTTCCTGCCCAAGGGATAATTTTTCCTACCCCGAGATAGAGCCGAGGCTTTTCTCTTTTAACAGCCCCTATGGAGCTTGTCCCGATTGTAACGGTTTGGGGAAAAAAGAGGTGTTTTCCGAGGAGCTTTGCAAGAGTTGTAACGGAAGACGCTTGAGAGAAGAAGCGCTACATGTTTTGGTCAACGGAAAGAACATTAGTGAAGTAGTTGAGATGTTTATTTCAGACAGTGTTGACTTTTTTTATACACTCGAAGAAGAGTTAAGTGATTATGACAGGGAAGTAGCGCAAGCTCCCCTAAGGGAGATTAAAGATAGAGTTGGTTTTCTTTCGGATATCGGCCTTGAATACTTAACACTGGATAGAGCATCACACACTCTTTCGGGGGGAGAGGCGCAAAGGATAAAGCTTGCCACGCAGGTGGGTTTGCGTCTTGTCGGAACGCTCTATATCCTAGATGAACCCACCATCGGGCTTCACCAAGAAGATAACGAACGCCTTATAAAAACCCTGCAAAGTCTCCGTGACATTGGCAACACCATTATTGTGGTAGAGCATGATGAAAAAACAATTTTTTCATCTGATTACTTGGTGGACTTTGGTCCCGGTGCCGGGGTGAATGGAGGACGGGTGATTGCTTCCGGAAAAATTCCCGATATCATAAAGGATAATTCAATCAACTCTCTTACACTAGACTATCTCCGTGGAGAACGGAAAATACCACTTCCCGAAAAATGGAGGAAGATTAAATCGTCTACTCTTTTGTTAAAAATAAGAGGGGCAAGAGCACACAATCTGAAAGGAATTAATGTGGATCTTCCTCTGTCCAGGTTTGTAGCAGTCACCGGAGTTTCCGGTTCCGGGAAAAGCACTTTAGTCTATGACATTCTCTATAAGGGACTTTTTGGGAAAATAAACAGAAGAAAGGTAGAGGAAATTAATTGCAAGAAGTTTCTTGGGGCAGAGTACGTGGATAAAGTAATAAATATCAGTCAGACACCTATTGGAAAAACGCCACGCTCCACGCCTGTTACTTATGTAGGGGCTTTTACCGACATAAGAGAAATTTTTTCTTATGTCGAAGAGGCAAAGATCAGAGGATGGAAACCGGGGAGATTTAGCTTTAATGTTCCCGGGGGCAGGTGCGAGAACTGTAACGGATACGGATACAATGCGATAGAAATGCACTTCTTACCAACGATTTTTGTTACTTGTCCGGTTTGCAAGGGAAAAAGGTTTAACAGAGAAACCTTGGAAATCAAATACAGGGGAAAGAGTATATTCGAAGTTCTAAATATGACAGTCGATGAAGCTTTTTTATTTTTTAAAGATACCCCTTGGATTAAAAGAAAACTTAAAATACTGCAAGACGTTGGTCTTGGTTATCTTTCTTTAGGGCAATCGGCTACCACACTCTCTGGAGGGGAGGCGCAAAGGATAAAACTTTCTGCCGAACTGGCAAAACCCGATACGCGTAATACGGTCTATATTTTAGATGAACCCACGGTAGGTCTCCATTACGAAGATGTCAAGAAACTAATAGAAGTTTTGCAGTTCTTGGTAAACAGAGGAAACACGGTTGTTTTGATAGAACATCATCTCGATGTGATAAAAAATGCCGATTATGTAATCGATCTGGGGCCGCGTGGCGGAGAAAAAGGAGGAAAAGTAATTGCAACCGGCAACCCTCGGGAAATCTCTAAAAAAAAGGAAAGTTTCACCGGGAAGTATTTAAGAAATATTTTTTAAATTATGAAAAGAATAAAAGATGAAATAAAAAAAATACCGAAAACCCCCGGTGTTTATATCTTTCAGAACAAGGAAGGTGATGCGATTTACATCGGCAAGGCGGCCAATCTTCAAAGAAGAGTTCAAAGCTATTTTATCGGAAAGGATAAAAAAAGCAGAGGGATTATTGGTGATACGAAGAGTATAAACTATGAAACAAAAGAGACGGTTATTGAAGCGTTAATCAGAGAAGCGGAACTTATCAAAGAAAAAAAACCTTTTTACAACATAAAGGAAAACGATGACCGAAGTTTTTTGCATGTAGTCATTACAAAAGAAGATTATCCAAGAGTGATTCTTAGGAGAGGAAAAAAGTTAGAGGAAGAAGAAAAAAAAAGTGTTTTTGGTCCCTTTGTTTACTCTGCGGAAATAAGAGAAGCTCTTAAGATAATAAGAAAAATTTTTCCTTATTCTACTCATACAAAAAAAGAAATAAAGAAAGGGGTCGCCTGTTTTCATTACCAGATAGGACTTTGTCCGGGAACGTGTGTCGGCAAAGTCAGTAAGAAGGATTACATCAAAAATATTGAGAATATCGAACTTTTTTTCAAAGGAGGAAAAAAGAAAATCATACTGGAGCTTGAGAGACAAATGCGAGAGAAAAGCGAAAAGTTAGAATACGAAAAAGCAAAAGATATTAAAAGAAAAATAGACGCTCTCTCCTATATCCAAGAAACAGCGCTTATCGGAAAGAAAAAAGAGGAAGTATCTTCTATAAGAGTAGAGGGGTATGATGTTTCAAATATTGCAGGAAATTTTTCGGTGGGGTCGATGGTCGTCTTTAAAGGAAGCTTTCCGCAAAAGGAGCAGTATAGGCTTTTTAAAATAAAAGAGGTTACAAGGTCAGATGACACGAAGATGATTCGAGAAATAATTCAAAGAAGACTTCAGAAAAGTTGGCCGTTGCCCTCTCTAATGGTTATCGATGGAGGGAAGGGGCAGGTAAGTACAACCAAAGAGGCTTTAAACGAAAAAGGTTTTGATATTCCCGTAGTGGGCGTCGGAAGGAGGGGGCGTGGGAGAAAAGAGAAGATTACAGGGGATATTAAAGGATTTGAGAGAGACGTTTTACTTCGCGTGCAGCATGAAGCACACAGATTTGCACTAAGCTATCACAAAAAGATTAGGAAAAAGCATTTTTTGTAATTTAAAGTAAAATTATAAATGGAAAGCTGGAGTTTGTCTTGTCGTTTTCCTTGTGTTATACTCAATTAAAATAAGAGTAAAATAAAAAGAAAATTTTATGGAAAACAAAAACCTTTTTAACTCAATTAGAAAGTTAATTGATTCTGACAAGGGAAAGTATTTAATTGCTGGTATGGGGTTTTTGGTGGTGATTTTACTTTTTTTTCTTTTTCAAAGCGGTATTGAAGAAGAGCCCCCTCTACCCGATGACGATCACGAAACAACTGATATCAATGACAGAGAAGACGTAGAAGATACAGAAGAAGAGGATGACCTTGACAGCTGGGAAGACAATGAAGACGAAACAGTAGACGATTTTCTTGATAAAATAATAAAAGGAGAGAGAGAAAGAAAAACAAATCCGGAAACAGGAAAAGAGTACGATGTTATTGTCTATACGGGTAGAGACACTCAAGAAATGAGAGTAGAGGGATTAGGCGAAAGACACACCCTTTTTTATATCCAAGGAAACGAGGAGGAAAAGCATTTTCGGGTTACGGGGTATACAGAAGCACATACTTTTTGGGGGGGAGGTGAGCTTACGCGCATATTTGTGAATACGTTTTCTTCTTATGAAGGAATTCTACTGGATCCTGGTGGAAGGACAAGAAAGCTGGAGATCGAAGCTGAAGGTCCTTGGAAAGTTGAAGTGCTTTCTTTAAATTCTGCGAGGGTAATCGAGGTACCCGGAGAAGTAGAGGGTGTAAGGGGAGAGGTTCTGCGAATCGAAGGAGATTCGGAAAAAGCAGTTATTCGCGGCAACCTGGAGGTGGGTCATGAACCCAAGAATTTTGAAGTCAACGCCATTAATCACCAGTATCAGTCTCTTGTGAGGACAACCGATGTCTACGAAGGAACGGTTCAGATTCCCCGGGATACGGCTTTTTTGGAAGTGGTTTCAGACAATAGGTGGAAAATAAACCTTGAATGAACAACTTATCTAAGAAGAGGGAAAACGGCGTAGTGCGTGGCACATGACTTATATGAGGAAAACCAAGGTGGCCCACTCCATAACGAACATTTGTTCATATGGTGACCCTTCAGATCGGGTATCGGCTTAAAATCTAAAAATACACCACACCCATTGTTTGCTTGTTCCCACGTCCCCCCCGAAGACAATATAATCCCGTAGTTTCCTTTAATGTCTATTGACCAGACCTCAGGAACGGAAAGGCGTAGAAAATCATTTGTAAAAAGATCAAGACTCTCAAAAGAAAAGTTGTCGTCAAAATCAGGTTTTTCATACACGTCTACATAACCTTCCATTGAGGGATTTTTATTTATTCGCATGACAGTAACAGAAGAAATGTTTTCTCCACTTACGGAAAAATCAATAGGCTTCGGGGTGTCGTTCAGGAAGAACTCACACCTTCCTCGAAAGGCGCGATCTTCATGCAAGACTACACCGTAATAATAGTTAAGAATATTTCCTTTTTCATCAAGATGATTGGCAATGCGGAGCGTTTTGACTCCAACGCCCTTTTCTTCCAAATTTCTTAAGGAAAAAGTTGTTCGATGGATATCTTCTTCGAACTTTTCCAAATCCTCTTTTCCCGTGATATCCGGGATTGTTTCTTTCTTTGAAAGATAAATTCCCGGAGGAAAGAACTCCACAGTTTCGACAACATCTGGTTCTTCAATCTCTATTAACTCTGGATTGATAGCGGAAAGAAAAAGAAAAGAAGAAAGAACGATGACAAGGCCAATGATAGCGGAGATGATACGCTCTTTTCCTTCTTTTGTTTTGATGGGGTTTCCAACGGATGTCATCCATGCTAAACCACCCCCAATAAGAGAAATAATGGAAACTGCTATCCCAACGGCTATCAAAAGATATGTAATGTATAGAATGTAAGTGGGAAAAGATCCCGTTTCAAGGGCCAGGGAACTCATTTTTTCTATGTCTGAATAATTATTCAATGTAATAGTTTCTTCTCCACCTACAAAACCTATCGGTCCGACAAGCGATAGTAGAAAAAGAAAGATAAAAATGTAAATTTTCTGCATAAGAAGAATGAAGTTATTCTTCCAACGAGGTGTAGGAACAACAAAACCAGTTAAGATCGTGTGTGTTAACAACAGCACCGTCTCTTTTTGTTTTTGTGTAACGAGGAAGATCCTCTTCTTCAACAATCGGCCCGAATAATGGAATTTTTCCCGCTCTTTTTCCTTCAAGAGTATCTTCAAAGTGCTCGGGCCTTGTCACGCATGCGTCGAGCTCGGCTCTTGAGTAATTCAGTTTTCTGGTTATCAGTTCGTGTTTGGTTATGGTTACACTTCCTCCTCCAGCACAGACTGCCTTTTCTCCCTCGCTCCTTATATCTTGATTTAAGGGGTGGCATACGTTTTCCGTTTCAATGTTGAAATAGCCCGTAACCAGATACGCAATTTTATCTCTAATTTCCGCTAAGACCTCTCTTTGAGCCAAGACGTCTTCGTAAGCTCTGTATATCTCCTCTTTATCGCAGGTTAGCACACAATTTCCGCAGTAAGGAGGATCTTCGTCACAACCACTACAAGAACTACACGGGCAAGAGCACCCTTCTGCGAGCCGGTTCATTATTTCTTGTAGTTCATAAAAACATACTCCGGCCACAAGATAATCGTCAATAGTGTCCAAAAGCTCAGTGTAATAATTCCAAATAATATCGATCGGCTCTCCAACAGGAATTTCCATTCCACAGGTTAAAAACTCGGCGGGGGAGTCGAACATTTCTTCGAATTCTTCAGGAGAGATGTCTTGAGGAATGTTTTCGGTAGCAGTTACGTAATCGGCAACCATTCCTTGGGAAAGATCTTCTATCATTTTTTCAGCGCTTTGCCGTAAGGCGTAAAGAGGACTTTCTTTATCAATTAATCCGCTTGTTAAAGGCCAAGTGGGACAGGGGGGGTGTTCGGGACACGGACAAGGAGGGTATCTTCCTTCGTCAGGACCGATGGACATCGGTTTTTCTACAATAGCCCACCAGATAAATGGAGGAATTTCCCTTTTATCTTGGCGGGCGTTGAAGGGTAATATCGGGGGGAGTTCAGTAAATCTGTTAAAATACCACCAGACGTAAGGGGGAATACTTCTCCTTGTTTCCCAGTTTTCTCTTCTTGCCAATCTTTCGGCATCTCTTATAATTTTCTCGTGTCTTGGGGTTTCCAGATAAAAACTGACCGGATCGTTTTCTTCCACGATTTCTCCCTCTATTTTTACTTTATAAATAGTATCTTCAATCCATTTTCTCCAATCCCAGTAATACCACAAATTCCAGTAATAAGAGACAATTTCTTTTGATTCTTCGTAGGTGGTGATGTCTATCTCCTCTCTTTCGTGGTGCCTTCGGTTTAAAAGAAGAGTGGTGTATGTAACGAGATTTTTTGCCCCCAAGGTTTTTATCATGCTTGTCTTGTAAAGCTGGAAAAGATTTTCTTCAAAAGGTGCCTTAGTGTCAATTAATTTTAAAAGGTGATATCTAAACAGCCCCATATAAGCTCTAATTTCTCCGATTTTCATTCGGACGGCTGGAGAAATTTCAGGACACGGCGGGCAGCAAGAAGCTTGGACTTCTTCCGTTTTAAATATTTCTGCAAAAAGCGAGAAAAGAAAATTTATTCTTTCTTCTGCAATGGGAAGAAGAAAATTTTTCAGATTACTTAAAGTAGCGTAGAGAAAATCGTCTTCTTGCTCTGCTCCACTTCTTCTGTAAATAGTGTCTGCCATCGTGGGATTGTTTCTCTTAAATTCGTGAATCGGTAGGGTTTGCCAGTAGGGTTGACCCGGATCGCTTCGGTATACCACTCCCTTATCCCGGTCGATTCCGGTAAAGACATAAGCGTGACCACCTCCGGATCTTGAAATATTGTGAGGAGGGCCTGTACCTCCCATAATAACCATATGTCCTTGATCTAATGCTCCCAAAATTGCTTCTATAGTGGGCAGTTTTTCTGCTTCCAGTTCCGGATACTGATTGGCTGCGTTTTGGACTACACCGTAAGTGGTACCGTTTACGATATAGGGAAGAGAGTAATTACGGACGTCGATGGGGGTTACTTTTTGATCGAGAAGGGTATCTATCACCATAGCTACCGAAACAACGTAACATCCTGCGTTTGCGAAAGTAGAGGTTCTTCCAAAGGGCATAGGCCCCCACGGGTTTTCAAATTGAGCGTAATAAGTGCTGTCGTTAAAGCCGGTTCTCGACAAAGGAAGGGCGCTTAACAGTCCTTCTAGAGCATTCTTTGTTTCTTTGTTGAGATTTTTTACTCTTATTTTGTGTTTTTGAAGGAGATTGTCCAGTTCTTCTCTTATATCCCTGAGAGATTCGGTTGTCGGATTTGCGTCCAACAATGCTTCCAGTTTTTCAACAACTATTTTCAGTTCTCTTGTAAATTCGTTTTCCCCTGTAATCTCAATCTCGGTTTTTATTTTCTCAATGGCTTTTTCCATCAAAACAATGTGTAGTCCGTGAGGAGCGTCAGATGGCATCACAGATCTTCGATCTATATCCTCGGGTATTATGAGAGTGTTTGATGGTCTCATATGTGGAAAGCGGGGGAAGAAAGGTATTGGACTAGGGTAGAAGTAAGGTTCGTCACAATCACAACTCATTCCCTCGGGACACTCTTCTATGATTTCCAGAAGTTGCTCTCCACCATCTACAATAACATTCGCTACGTTTTCTGCGTCGTCTACAGCATCAAGAACATCGTAAATTTTATCTCTTGCGTTTACGTTCAAGGCAGCGTTTTCTACCAGGAGACCCAGCGGTACTTGAAAGTAAGTGTCTCTCAGCCTCCACTCGAGATCGACTTGTGTTCCTCTTTCTCTTTCTGTTAAATCGGTCAGTTGGAAAACGGCAAGCCTCGGGCTGATAGCGTGGAGGATGGAATAGGAAAAGAAAATGATAAGCGCTCCGTGCAAAGCACTTAAAATCCAACTTTTTGCCGCTTTTTTCTTTTCTATATCATCTTCAGAGAGAAAATGGAGAAATCCTCCATAAATAATAGTGAGGACAACAACGGCAACAGAAACAACGAGAAGAAGGCGGAGAAGATAGGCAATAAAAAGGGGGAGAATGTCCGCTTCGGTTTCCGCCGTCTCGATAATCTCTTGCGGAGAAAGAACTCCGGGAATTGCAGGATAAGTAACTTCCGTTTGAGCGGCGGCAAAAAGGGGAATTATGAGGAGGAAAAAAAGCAATCCAATTGTAAGAGCTGTTTTTTTCATTAGGTCATTATAAACAATACATGGTCTATTTCAATAGAACATGTTAAAAATTGATTGAAATGGTGTCCTGCATTGTAATACAACGTGCTCGATTGTAAGCGGGAATATAGAGCAGGGTATGATACGACAAAGACCATCTGCTAGTAATCATACCATAAATGTACCATCACACAACAAATATCTTAAAAAGAATTTATTGTCTTCAATTATAGGCCTTTGCCCGAAGAGGTGTATTATTTGTCTTGACAGAAACTCTTCATTATATTAGCATCGAATCAATCATTATTGATATATTTCTAAGAGATGAGAGAAAAAAAATCAAATTTTTGTAAAAGCAACTTTTCAAAAAGACAGATAAATGAGTTGAGCGAGTTTTTAGGGTTGATTTCAGATAAAAATAGGCTTAGAATTATTTGCATGCTTGGTTTGGACGAGAGGTATGTTTGTGAAATTTATAAATATTTAGAATTATCACAAAACCTTGCTTCCTATCATTTAAAATGTTTGGAGAGAGAGGGGGTTGTGTCTTGGGAGAAAAGGGGAGTAAAAGTTTTTTATAAACTAAATGGCAAGAAGGTAAAAAATAGTATAAAATTGTTAAATAAATTTCTTGAAATCTATGAGTAAAACAATATTAATAGTCGCGGTTCTTGCTTTGATAGGAGGGGGCGCCCTTCTGTTTTTAACGGAAGTTGCCGACGAAAACAACGAACTGCCGCCGGAGGAAGAAGTCAATGAAGACAAGAATCAAAACGGGGAAGAAGTGATCGTTGACTCTTCTTTTATTGATTGTTTGGCAGATGCTGGCGTGGTAATTTATGGCAGTAGTACTTGTCCAGCCTGCAATCGATTAGAAGAGGAGTATGGTGGATACGAAGTAGTAGCACCTATTTATCTGGACTGTTCGGGACTTGGTACCGTGGAAGAAACAGAAAGATGTAGAAGTGAAATGAAAACAAACTTTGTTCCTGAAGTGCAAATAAAAGGAGAAGTTTTCGATGATTGGGGGTCTCCGGAAAATCTAGCAGAAGAGGTCGGTTGTGAGTTATAAATTTAAAAATTTATCGGTACGATGAAAAAAGTATTTTTTCTCTTACTCTTCTTTGCTTTTCTGTTTACAGCAAGCTCTTCACTTGCCATTGAGAATTTAGTTGAAGAGGTCGGTGTCGATGAAACGGAAGAAGTGACCATTCACTATTTTGACGATAGATTGTGTCCGGTGTGTGCGGATGCAAAAGATTTTCTCCAGAAAAGAGCGGAAGATGACAAGCGGATAGACTTAAACATTTATCAGATAAGTGATACGGATAAACTGAGGGAAATTGCAAAAGAACACGGAGTAGAGGATTATTACGTGATGGCACCGACAATTTTTATCGGAGAAAGCTTTCTACAGTTTACGGAATTTTCTTCTAATCAAGAAGAAAAGATTTTGAGTGCTATTGAGGGAGAGGCAGTGGAAAGAGATTGCTGTGTTGTAAGGGTCCCTATTTTGGGTATAGAGATGGATACAAGCGAGTTATCACTAGGTGTTGCAGCCATGGGTCTTGGCATAATTGACGGCTTTAATGTGTGCTCGATAGGCGCTCTCATTTTGATATTGACCATTGTTCTTGCTCTCGATTCTCGAAAAAAGATGCTCTTTTTCGGGGGTCTTTTTATTTTCACTACCGTTGCGGTTTATGGATCTTTGGTTTTTGTTTGGGGATGGCTTCTTGAGATGTTGATTGGAGAGCAGGAGACGCTAAGAATGATAATAGGATTTGCTGCGCTTGCAGGTTCCATTTACTTCTTTAAAGAGTTTTGGAGGTTTTTCAAGTACGGACCAACTTGTAAATCTTCGGATTCCTTTTTGGCCAAAGGGGCAACGGAGAAGTTGAGAAAATCTTTTGAGGACCCCAAAAGAGGAATGTTCTATTTAGCGCTTTCTGTGGTCTCTTTTGCTGGAATAATTACTATCGTGGAACTTCCTTGTTCTGTAGGAATTCCTCTTACCTTTTCCGGGATACTTGCCGGAGCGGACATCCCTCTTCTTTCTTATGTTTTCTATATCTTGATATTCCTTTTTTTCTATATGCTTATAGAGATCGTGATCTTTGTCGGAGCTATCTTAACAAAAAACATCTGGTTTGCAGGATCGAAGGCGATTACTTGGATTACTTTCCTTGGAGCGTTGGTTCTTTTGTATCTTGCAATCTATTACTTGCCCTGGGTATAAGCTTTTAATTATTTAAAATTATGAATAAAAAAATTATCGTATACACGACACCAGTATGCGCTTTTTGTTCTCTGGTTAAAAAATTTCTAGATGAGAAGGGGGTAGGGTACGAAGAGATTGATGTTAGTAGTGACGCCAATGAAATGGAGAAAATGAAAGAAAAAACGGGACAGATGGGAGTTCCCGTTGTTTTGATTGGAGATAAAGC
>PWKK01000013.1 GCA_003560665.1 Candidatus Nealsoniibacteriota bacterium | reverse complement strand
TTTATCAATAAGTACTGACTGGTCGGTCAGTTTTTAAATTATACAACCCCTTACCGGATATGTCAACCGTTTCATATGGTTTTCTCACATTGGAAAATCGATCCTCCGTGATTCTCCAATCCTATTTTCTTTTGGCCTCTCCCATAGACTTGTTTTTCCATTGATGGTAGAATTGATTTAATATTTTGAAATTTATCACCGAAAACATTTTATTTACAAAGGGTGTATTGCCAATGAACAAAACAACCGTAGGCATGCTGATCATCACCGGAATTTTATGTATCTATGCCTTGATCTCAGGAGGATTCCCCTTGGTAGGAGAAGCCCTTTTTGTTGGTGCAGCCACTTTTATCAGCATCATTCCTATTTTAATCGTGGCCTTTCTCCTGGCCGGGCTTATTTCCACATTGATTTCGAAGGATATGGCCTCCAAATGGCTGGGCAGGGAAGCCGGTTGGAAAGGTCCCTTTTTCGGAGCCCTTATGGGCGCCGTGGTTCCCGGCGGCCCCTTTTTCTTTTACCCGCTGATGGCCACCCTTCTAACTTCGGGAGCAAACCTCGGTACCATGCTCAGCTTTGTGGCCTCCAAGAGTCTATGGAATATTGCACGACTCCCCATCGAAATTGCCTTTGTCGGTCTTGAGCTGACTTTGATCCGGTTCCTGGTCACCTTTGGAATTCCCGTATTGGTGGGAACCGCGGTTAACAGGTTTCTCCCGAACTACACCGAAAAAGTACGGGAGGATATCAAAGCCCTTCAGTTAAAGAAACCCCGGAAGGAAAAGGAGGAGCGCAATGACTAATGCGTTTTATACCTTAACCATTATGGCGGTGATCCTTTTTGTAATCGCCTATCGTAAAAAACAACATATAGAAAGTATTATCGAAGCCCGGAGGATGCTGATAAACATCCTACCCCTTCTCTTGTTAGCCTTTACCATCGTGGGGTTTATTGAGGTTTTAGTCCCGAAAGAGGCCTTACAGGAATGGTTGGGGCCGGAGTCCGGTTGGCGGGGTCTTGTGATCGGTCCTCTGCTCGGGGCGGTCGTCCAAGGGGGTCCTTTTGCTTTTTTCCCTTTGTTTGACTCCATCTTCCGGGACAGTGTTACCATCGGCACCGCCGTCGCCATGATCAGTGCCTGGGGTATGATTAATATCGGTCACCTTCCCTACGAGTTTGCCTTCCTGGGTTATCGGTTTGTGCTGATAAAATACAGCATCTACATTACCCTTCCTAGCTTAGCGGGCTTTCTTGCCCAATTGCTGTTCGGCTGATAAATTCCCATAAAAAAACCTATTGCCCATGGCAATAGGTTTTTATCATGCTATAAATATTAATAACTTACAACCAGCCTTTATGTTCTATCGGTTTCCGAACTTCTCGTCTTTTTTCTTCGACTGCGCCAAGCGGTTAATGCCGTGGTTAAGGCCCCTAAAATAAAGGAACCTAAAATTACAATAATCAAGGGAATTGTCACGTCAGTAAAAAGAAAGTTAATGGATACTTCCTGAGTATTGATGATGGCAAATACGGCAAAAATAAACAGTACGATAAAACTGATAACAATTTGAGGATTGATGGTTTTACTCCCAGCCTCTTGGGTTTTTCTTTGGTCAGGCTTACCTTCATTTTCTGGTGTTTCCTCCTTAACCGATTCTTCTTCATATCCTTTCGACATCACTGGATCCCTCCCTGGTTTGTACTATTTAATTCTTACCCCAATCCCTTGTTTGCTTAACGATTTTTTAACTTTATTTTCCTTTCCAAAAGCTTGGAATAAAAAATAAGAATACCGTAAAGAGCTCCAGCCGTCCAAACAGCATAAATAAGGAGAACAACATTTTACTAGGGGCGCTGAATTGACTATAGTCCTGGGTTGGACCCACCAGTTCGAATCCCGGACCGATATTTCCAAGGGTCGCCGCCACGGAAGACACCGCCGTCACAAGCCCTACGTCTTCTAAGGAAATTAAAAGGGTTCCGAAACCAATGATTAACATATACAAAAAGAAAAATCCAGTTACCGAGTGAACAATATTGCTTGATACCACTTTACCGTTTAGGGTTACCGGAAGATAGGCCTGAGGATGAAGGAGTCTTAGAACTTCCCGACGAATAACAACCCCTAAAATCAGCAGTCTTGCCACTTTAATGCCTCCACCGGTAGATCCCGCACTGCCTCCCACAAACATCAACACAAATATCACAGCTTTACTAAAAGAGGGCCATTGATCAAAATCCGTAGTGCCATATCCCGTGGTTGTGGTTATGGATGCGGTTTGGAAAAAAGCTTGTTTTAAGGTTTCAAAAAAACCCTCATAGTATGAGCTCACCAGTAAATTAGCGGTTATTAAGACACCGGCCACCACAATGATGGAAAGATAGAGACGAAGTTCTTTGTTTTGAAATAAATTTCGCCATTTTCCCTTCCACAGATCGTAGTAAAGGGCAAAGTTTACCCCGGCAGCGATCATAAAAAAGGTGATCACCCAAAGGGTATAGCTGCTTTGATAGGCGCCGATGCTCCCATCCTTTGTTGAAAAGCCTCCGGTTCCCACGGTACCAAAAGTATGTACCAAAGACTCGTATAAGTTCATTTCTCCCAGATACAAGAGAAAGGTTTGCAAAATCGTCATTCCCAGGTATGCGGTATACAGTATTTTTGCCGTATCCTTTACCTTTG
>PWKK01000020.1 GCA_003560665.1 Candidatus Nealsoniibacteriota bacterium | reverse complement strand
TTCGAAGTTGACACTAGAGAGGTCCGTGAACCTATTGCCCGTATCGCCAACAAGGACAAGGTGATACTGGTAACCACCAAGTACTTCAACGATTGGTGCAGTGAGCACAGCGTAGCCGCTAAGTGGTTCAGAGATGAGCTAGATAAGCGAGGCTTGCTTGGCGGCGTGAAGGGTGCTGGCGACGACAGGGTGCGGCTATTTAAGGGCACAAGTCTTCCCAACCACCAGCAGCGTTGTCTGGCTTTGGACTACGATATGCTCATGACACAGGCTGCACCAGCTCTCAAAGTAGTAGGAGGTAAGCGATGAGTACCGAACAGGACATCGAGAATGCTATTCAGGACAAGGGGCTCAACGCCCCCAGGCTGACACCAGAGTCAATCGACTCGGTTATTGTAAGTGAGACATTTACCGTGCTGCCCAGCGGTAAAGTGATGGTGTGCGAGCTTACTCTACGTAATGGCTTTACTGTTCGAGGAGAGGCTGCCACGGTAAGTAAGGCTAACTTCAACCATGAGATTGGGCAGCGCATCTCCAGAGAAAACGCCCGTAGCAAGGTCTGGGAACTTGAAGGGTATTTGCTTCAGGACCGTCTGCGGGCTGCCGATGTTACCGCCATACCCACGATAGGCACACTTCGCGAAGAAGATGGCGACATTGTGGAGATACGGCTCAAGATGGAGCTGTACGGCATCCCGCAAGAACTAGCTGAAGACATCAAGACTGAGATGGAGGATAAGTCCAGAGAAATCCTGCGAGAGATAAAGGCTCGTTACGAGCGCGCATAAAAAGGCCCCCTCTACGGAGGGGGCAACACCCAAGCGACCCACATTCAGTATAGCCTATTCGAACAGCGATTCCACAAACCTCCGCGTGGTGCGCTGAGTAGGTACACCCTCCACCATGAACCTCTCCCGCTCTTCCCGCTCCCTGGGTGCCCGCATCAGGTTGGACAACGGCTGCGGGTCACCTACCCCATACTCCCTCCGCATGTTCTGAAGAGCGGTCCACTGCTCAATCGCTGTGGACATCGCCTCTCGATCCCCCGACTGGAACCCTGCCACGTAGGCTTTCTTGATCTTGGTGGTGCGGCCCCTGAAGTGCTCCTGCACGTCCATGAGCGCCCCAGTGGCAAAGTACCGATCCGTGATCTTCTTACCTGGCCAGCCAAGACCCTGAGTAGTTACATCGAACCAGCTAAGCTCTTCTGCGCTCATGGCCAGATCGCCGTTCCTGCGGCGCACACCGTCTGTCTGGTACATGTAGGCTCGGATGCCGTTGCGCAGTACGCTCGGCAGCATCTGGGCTGTACCCATCGCGACGTTCCCCTCCATCATCTGCCCGATACCATCGGCACCTTGCGCAGCCAGGCCAGCGGTCGGCCCGAGCAGGTTGCCCAGCACGGTGAACATCCCATCCCTGCTTGCGGTCACGTCCGCGAACGGGATCACCGAGAAGGTCAGGCCCATACCCAGCCGGTTCGACGCATCGACCCCGAAGCGGGCAGGCAGGCCGCGCAGCACCAGATCGGCCACTTCCTTGTTCCCGATGGCCCGACGCGCCAGAAGCTCCGCGTTGGCAGGCTCGTCCTCATCCCCGAACGCCTTGGCGATGGCATAGCCGATGATGTTGGCTGCCGGGAGGCCCATGGCCCCGCCGATCACCCCGTGCATCCCGAGGATGTACGCCATCTGCCTACGACCAATCGTGCGCTCCTCCTTCGACGCTCCCTTGAACGCCTGGTGGAACGTGCGGGTCAGCAGCCCTATCTGGATCAACTGAAACTTCCGGAATTGAGTTAACAGCCGCCCTGCTGGCAGCATGCTAATCAGTCGCGGTGCGTTCGGCCCTGAGTAATCCCCCTGCGTGGTCTGGATCATCTTCATGGCGTACTGCTTGGCATTCTCAGAGATCGCGCTGTCGCTAAGCTGGTTGGTGCCGGACTCACGCTCGGCTTCCAGCTTCTGCTTCTGCAAGCGATAGGACGCGATGGCTGTTACGCCCCGGTTGTACACCTCCACTGTACGTACAGCGGTAAGCATCTTCCGGTGGGCGCTATCGAACTTCTGGCCTACAAAGCCACGGCTCTCTTTCAGCGTACCCAGATCAGCTGCGATACCTACGTCCAGAAGGTTCAGGCGTTGCAGGCGACCAAACAGTGCCTGCTCTTCCGGATCAGTGAGGCGCATAGGATCAAGCAGCTCGTCGCCACGCGTAGACCGCTGTGCTGAGAACACGTCCTTGTACGCCCTGCGCATGGAGCCCATGGATTTCATGGACCCGAACCGTGAAGCCAGTACCGGGTAGGTCAGCATGAACGGCTGAGTACTGTTCTGGATGTAGTACGCGGGGCTGGTCAGAAGCATCCAGATAGACGTGTAGCCCATCACCTTCTGCTGCCAGTTGTCGCGGCTATCTACTTCCAGGGCCAGAGCGTGCCGTGCCAGCACCTCATTCAGCGCTTCCATCCTGCGCGGACGGTCCTTCACGTTCGTGGGGTTACGCGCATCACGCTTCATGTCCGAGACAATCTTGCGTGTCTCCTTGTTCAGCTTCATGGCTGCTGACAGTGCCGCCAGGCCCTGCCCATGCTCCACGAACGCCCGCACCATATCCCTACCGGCACCTTCCACCTTCAGCCTGCGCAGCTCAGACTTGCGTACGCTCGACTCTTCCAGGGCCTCGATGTACAGCCGATCAATCGCTGACGCAATGCGCCGATCAGCGACGGACATGT
>PWKK01000022.1 GCA_003560665.1 Candidatus Nealsoniibacteriota bacterium | reverse complement strand
TACAATCTTCTAAAAATGATTGTACCTTTCTACCTTAAATTAATACGAAAATCAAGAGGAGAAAGGGTTTTATAAACAAAAACCCCCGCTGGGTGCGGGGGTTTTTTTGTAGCTCTAGGCTACTACCTCAATAAATCCGAAAGATTTTATTGAATGTTAACCTGTCCTGTTTGAAGAGCATCAATATCATCAACACTTGAATCAAGTCCAAATGCGTGATATTCATTGTCGTCTTCAACATTCCAGACCACTGTATTTACCTTGAATCTTACCCATCCAGATTCACTATTAGTTGCAACAAGTTCTACAGTTTCAGTTTCACCTTCTAAAATAAGGTAGATGTCGGTTTGATAGTATCCAGAAGGACTGTTAATGGTGTCATCATCATCACCATCAACCATAATCTGACCATCAGTTATTTCATAGTGAGATGAAGTTTCATACACTAATTCTCCGTTTTGAACAAAAACAGTATCATGATCAGTGTCTTCTGTGGTTGACAAACTCTCAACATTATCATTCGTCCCACCAATTTTAGCCCACAAATCACCAACTATCTCGTTATCACTATCAACAACATCCATATCATCAGCATTTAAGCTGTAAGTTCTTTCACCTTCAGTCCAATCACCATTAAATGTGGTCATTGCTCTGTCTATGAGATAAAGATCTCCGCCAAGAGCAGTTATATCGATTGTCATTGTAGCATCTGCAACTGTTCTGTCATCGTTTCTTTCAATAGAAGAATCAGTTAGAACAGCGGAAGGAACAACAACGTAAAGTCCTTGCTCATAACCTCTTGCATTTCCTGCTATACCAATATATTCATCTTCCAAGATATCGTAAACTACACTTTGCCCTGCAGTATTATCCGCAGCTAAAAGCTCAGCCTTGATAGTTGAACCTTGGTCAGAAATGTCAATATCTTGAACATCAGCAACTACAGTGAAATCAAGTGTTTCTCCATCCTCGATAAGAAGATCAACGTCACTAAACGTCACTACACCGTGGCTAGCAGAAGAAACATCAATTTCTGTAGTTCCATGATAAAGAATTAAGTCTTCTACAACTCCATCGCTGTCATCAAGGTCAACTCTTAATGCTTCTATATCGAAGTCTCCTCCGTCAGCTTCTAAAGTAAACTTAAGAAGATCTACTTCAGTGAAGCTGTCGTCGCTTACGAGCACAACACCTTCCTCAGGAGTTTCAGAATGTCTTGTAACTTCAAGGTCTCCAGCATCTGTATCAATAGTGAAGTCTTTGTATTCATCACTAGAAAATCTAGCATACTGTGTGATTCCAGCACCATCTATTCCACGAATTGCATCTTCATCTTCCTCAAAACCAACACCATAAGTAGTGTTATTATAACTGTCTTTATCAGCAACAGTAACACCTATAGTGAAGTCAACGTATCCGTCTTCTTCAATTTCAACATTAAGACCAGAGAAACGAATGTAATCATCATTTCTATCAACAGTATTTCTGTTAATAGCTCTTTCACCGATAACATCTCCTCCAACCTTAATTGTCATGTTATCAATGTCACTTCTAAACTCAACTAAGTCTTGCTCAATGTATACATCTATTCTCTGAATAGTAACATCGGAGTTTTCTGCTTCAAGACGATAGACAGCAACATCTTTGGTTTGACCTCCTCTTACTTCCGCATTTCTGATATCACCGCGGGTTGTAATTGTAAGATCACCTTCCTCTCCTACTCCTCTGTCAAGTCTATCTACTCTTACGGAAAGCGCAGCGACTGCGTCAGCAAGATCGCTGAGTGCTTCCAAAATCTCGTTGTCAGGAGTAGGAGCAGGTGCTACTTCTCCTGTTTCAAGCAAGCTATTAAGCTTAGCTCTTGTTTGTGGTCCTACAAAACCGGTAGCGGTTGTAAGTCCGACAGGAGCCAAAACTTCACTTGCGAAAGCTGTTTGCATTTCTTTTACAGCTGCATCGGTACGAGGTCCGAAGTACTCGGTCTCGTTTCCGGGTGAACCGGCTCCGGTTTCTGCAACAGTAAATCCTGTTGCGTTAAGCATAATCTGAAGATACTTTACATCGGTACCTCTTGAACCTGTCCTCAGGTTTTGGGTAAAGGTAAAGTTTTCAGGAATGCCTGTGATTGCGACTGTCGTTTCATGGTCATCTTCATCGTCGTCAACGGTTGCTCCGAGCTGTGCTGCCAAATCGGCGAGCATTTGTTCTAAAGCAGCCATTTCTTCACGGATGTCGTCTTCTTCAGCTGTTACTACAGTGAAGGTAAACGCGAGACAAAGAGCCATTACACCGACAAAAATCTTTTTTGTAAGGCTAGTCATTTTTGTTTTTTAATTAATTAATTTACGACTTGTAATGCTGTCGCTGCCGACCATTCCCATCCCCACATCATTGGTTGATGCAGGAGAGTCCCCCGCACCAGAAAATGGCGTGGGGAAAAGGAAAAACGACTGTTTCCTTCTAACTACTGAATTGCTAAAACAAATGTCCATTGATACTAAGTGATTCTATTTTTATTTCGCCAAAATGTCAACTATAAGGTTGAATGCTTCTTCGTAATCATCGTTTTCGTTTGCCTCTATTAGCATCTCCACTCTTTCATCTTTCTCTTCCTCCTCTTGAACTCCCATCGTCATAACTTGCACAGAATCATCCTCTTCCTCTTCTATCTTGGCGATGTAGTACTCGACGATGTCCTTGTCTGTCCATGTTTCCACCTCCAACTCTCCTTCATCTTTAATCATCGATCCGAGAACCTGTCTTTGTAGCCCGTAAAGGCCTTCTTTAAGGACAGCGAACTCTTTTTCAACCGGTTGCTCTTTTCTTGCCACATCAACGCTCTCTTCCTTGTCCTTGGGAACAACATTTATGTCCTCCTCTTCTTCGGTCACTTCTTCTTCCACTTCGGGAACAGGTGCGTATGCAACCTGATCGTAGCTTGACGGAAGAAGGGGAAGAACTAAATATCCGAAAAAGAAAAGAAAAACAAAAGCCCCTGCCAGTTTCATTTTGCTTTGCAGGGCCGGTTGAGCGAAATACTCCCAAACAGAAACTCTTTCTGTTTCTCTTTCCCCGACATGGCTATCGAGTATATCTTTCTTCATCGCAGAAACCCAGGTCCTTTCCGGCCTGATCTTGCGAAGTAGATAAATTTTTTCGAGTGTTTCTTTGTCCATGGTTTTTACCTTAGAATATACCCCCTCTTTTGTCAGTAGACGAAAAAGATAACATTTTGTTACACCCCTCCCGATAAAGAATCATTTTTAAAAGGGTAAAGAGTAGAATAAATTAAAGGATTTTCCTCTTTTTTTAACGTTTTCCCTTATTTCCAAGTCTTTTTTTAAGGGATTCTACGGCACGGTGAATAAGAACCCTGATAGACGCCTCCGGCTTCTCTAAAAGCTCGGCTATCTCAGAGGTGGTAAGTTCATCCAAGTAGTACCAGATAATAACATTCTGGTAGTCTTCGTTTAACTCTTGGAGTGCGCTTTTGACCTCTTCTACTTGCGAGTTGAGCAACGCTTTCTCGTCCGGACGCATCTCTTTGTCGACAACTATTACGTCTTCTAGGGGAACCTGTTTTGGCCTTGACGACTTCTTCGTGGGAACACTTCCCTCTTTCGACTCTTCTTCTCTTACCGGTCGGTTTTTACGGTAGTAGTCGATAACAAGGTTTCGGGCTATCCGGTAGAGTAAAGCCCGTGGTTTTTTGATTGCTTTAATGTCAGTATCGGCAACAGACTTCCAGGTTTGCGTAAACACTCTGGAAGTAATATCTTCAGCGTCGTCTTTAGATCCTACCTTAAGATAAACAAACCGAAATATCTGCTCGACATGCGTATCGTATATCTTTTCAAAATCTTTTCCTTTTTTCTTTTCCCTTCTTTTGAGCATATAAGCTAAAGAGTATACTAGTTTACAAAAAATTCAATGGGTCTTGTTTTCTTACAACATCTTTTGACCTAATAAAAAATATCTCCACCCTTCTTCCCTCTAATCTCTCTTTTTAAGCAGAGAAGAGAAACAAAGCCATCCTTGATACCGGGACAGAGATAGGACAAAACTCTTCTCTTTTTCTGTCCTATCCTTGTCCTATCGCTTTTTTTATGTCCTACCCGCAATGCCCTCGGGTTTTTTAGAGTAGTATGTTGTGTTTCCACTACCCATTCTTTTGATGATTTTCTTTTCCGTTAAATCGCGAAGATCTCTTCTTAGTGTTCTTTTTGTTGTTGACGGTAAAAACTTTTGAAAGTCTTGCACCTGCATTTTTTCTCTTTTTGCTAAAAATTGAAGGATTTTTTCCTGTCTTTTGTTTAAACTAACCGTTTTCGTTTTTTCCCTCTCCTTTCTTACCGGCTTTTCTTCTTTCTTCCTTTCTCCGATTTTCTCTTCACCGATTAAAAGCGCTTTTTGTTCGTAGAAAAGACTTTTTCTTCGCAGAATGTCGTTAAACTCTTCTACTTCTTTTTTAATCTCTCTGTACTTTTCCTGTATTTTGCCTGTTTTTTCAGAGTCTATCCAGTTTTGTGACTTGGAAAGCTCTAAAAGTGCATCCAGTATCTCGATGTTTCTTTCCACGCTAAAAGCCGACTCTCTTCTTTTCCCTATTTCTCCTTCCAGAATAAGGACCAGGTTGGCGAGTATCTCGTCGCCAACTTCCCTTATCTTGTGTCGGAGAGGTTCTCTTTCGGGAAAAAAGAAACTGAGCCTGTACAACTTGTTTGTTAGTTCAATGAAATAAGTTTTGTCCATAAAAAGAAAGCAAGTCAGATCGGCATCCGCAACTTGGCTTTAATACTTTCTAAAAAGAGACTTGGACTGCGTACTGGCTGAGATTGTTTATCTGTGCGGGAGTAAGCGTTTGAGCTTCTGCAACTCCCTCTTCAATCAGTTCGCGAGAAATTTCTACTTCTTCCCCAATTTCAAGATATCTCAATCCGGTTTTTTCCGGAGCGAGACGTTTTTGAACATAATCTTCGATATAAACTCTCTCTTCATCGGAAAGTTGTAATCCTTCCTCTTCCATATGGAGGGTTAACGCCCGACGGGCAAGATGAGTTAATCCGTCCCCTTTCTCGGCAACTTCTCTGTAATCTTCTTTTTCTTCCGGGGGAACGACTACTTCCTCTTCTTCCTCCTCTATCTCTTCTTCTACAAGAAATCTTTCTTCTACTTCTTCCACTATTCTTTCAGAAGCGGTAAAAAGAATGTTTCCAAATCCGTGCTCTTTCATCGTTACAAATCCAAAGACAAGAACAAAGACAAGAATCAGAATAAGGATGGAGAGAGTGATGTCTTTCTTTTCGTTTGGTCTTTTTTCTAGATTGATAAAGTCGTCACTCATGTTTTTATCAGCTTATTTATCCCAACGACCAACGGGACAATACTCGACCGGTATTGCCAAAAAAAGAACAACCCCTCCATTGCTAAATGTACTATAACAGCAAAAAGAAAAAAAATCAACATCTTCCCTGCCCTCTTGCCCGAAAGAATTAAAAGAGACAGCACAGCGCAGTTAACTTTAAAAGGTGGACTTTTAAAAAAGTTAAAATAGAATAGAAGGCAGAGTATATGCACAGAAAAAACATCTTTTTATTCTTGGGAATCTTTTTAGCGGTAGTTTTTCTTTTCTTTCCGCTTTTTGAAGATGAAGAGAAAGAGCCGATAAAAGAGGAAGTTCCCGTAGAAGAAGAAACCTACACTCTTCTTTTTACAGGAGATATAATGCTCGACCGAGGCGTAAAACACATGGTGGAAAAACACGGAGAAGATTACACCTTTCCCTTCTTAAATATCGCCGATACTCTGCAAGAAGCGGACCTGCTTTTTGGAAACTTGGAAAGCATGATTTCCGATCGAGGAAGGAAAACCGGAAGTATTTATTCTTTTCGCGCTGAACCGCAAGCGATAGAGGGATTGGTTTTCGCCGGATTTGATATTGTTTCTCTGGCAAACAATCACGCCTTTGACTATGATCGAGAAGCTTTTGAGCAAACAATGGATATTTTAAAGGAAAAAGAAATCGCCTACACAGGAGGAGGTTTCAATAAAAAAGAAGCTCACTCTCCTTCCACTATATCACTTAAAGACGGAACAAAAGTGGGATTTTTAGGATACACCGAGTTCCTTTACCCTTACGCTTTTGTAAAAGAAAACAGATCGGGAGTAACCGACTTTTCAAAGGAAAACATGAAAAGAGACATAGAGAGAGCAAAAAAAGATACTGACTTTCTGGTAGTCACCTTTCATTACGGAGACGAGTACCAAAAAGAACCGAACGAAAAACAAAAGTCTCTCAGTAGAAAGGCGATAGATTACGGAGCAGACGTTGTCATCGGCCACCATCCCCACGTCACCCAGCCGGTAGAAAACTACAACGGGAAGTACATCGCCTACTCTTTGGGTAATTTTGTTTTCGACCAGTACTTTTCAGAAGAAACGATGCGTGGATTCATGTTGGAACTTGAATTAAAAAACTCTGAAGTAATCAGAGTGAAAAAAATACACTACGCTCTTAACGAGTTCTACCAGCCGAAGGTTGTTGGCAGAGAAGAGGTGAAATAGTAAAGGGAGCTTTTATATGCAAGCTCCCTTTTTGTCGGCCGTTTATTTTGCTTTCGCGGTTTTTTTCTTTCCGCTTTCTTTCTCTCGTATTCTCTTCAACTCCTTTATAGTTTTTTCAATCTCCTTTTGCTTCTGGTAAGAAACTCCTGTCACTCATTCACTCTCCTCTCCACCGACTGTCGTACACTACTGCTCCGTTTACTGTCAGCTCCCTTATATTCATTTTTCTTGTGTGAGACAAATCATCGGGGACCGGATTACTAATTTCTCTCCCCACGGCAATTATCGTCCCACATTCGCACTGCTTAATCTCTCCTCTTTCATCACCGTTAAGTATTTTTAAACAGCTACCACAACCTCCTTCTTTAGTCATTTAAAACCCTCCTTAAAAAAATGACTTTGTAATAAAGATTGGATAATTCTAATTCTTTTTTTCATTTTGTCAACAATTTTTGCTGTTTCTTTAAAAAAAAAGCGAAGGGGGGCGTACCTTCGCTTGCACAATCAATTTATGCTTTCTTTACAAGTTCAAGAGGGCTCGGAAGGCCTCCCGCCAAGAAAGCGTTTAACCCTCCCCTTGTTTTCTTTCCCACCAAGCCAGGAGGATCCCTGTCTTCCCGATCAGCGGAAAAAAATCTATCAACATACTTGGCTTGGAATATCTCCACTCTTTTGCGGGTTTCCGAGCTGAAATAATCAGCGTTGCCTGCATCCGGCAGTCTTGTTTCAGGATCCGCGCCAAGTAAAAAGTGAAGATATCTTACATCAATACTTTTTGTCCCCACCTGAAGATCTTTCTCGAACCTGAAATCCTCCGGAATTATTGTCGATTTCTCTTGATAAAGATCCATTTTATCTCCTCCTTTTTTTGTTTCGCCCCAAGAAATTTCTTTTAACGAAGAGATTTCTTGAGAAAAAACGGTAGAAAATAAAAAAATCCCGTTTCCGGGAAATCTATTGAGTGGTGCTATTTTTTTATTATTATTCTTCTTCTAAGATTGAATTACAAATTTCCCGGAATTAAACGGTCCGTTAAAAAAGTAAAAATAAAAAAAGTTACTGTTCGGGAAATTTTTCAACATACCCACATTCTATAAGTTATAAATTTTTTGTCAAGAGTATTAAAAAACACACTTTTTAAATAAAAAAATGATTACGAATTTGACAAATTATTTTTCTTAAATATAATGAGAATATATATTTGAAAAATTATGATAGAAAGCTTCCTGAAAAATATTCTTATTACCTTTATTATCCTCGAGAAATATTCGGGAGGTTTTCAATTTAATGAAGTATAGAGAATAAAAAGAAACACCAAAAAAAACCTCCCGCAAAAATCGGGAGGTTTTCTTTTCGGTTCGACCTTCCGCCACCTTTAAGCAAAGCAAGCGGAAAGCCGGATCAAAAAAAAGCACCTTAAAAAAAAAGCGATCGATCCGGGTTGCTTTTAGAAAAAGGAGGAATCTTTATGTCAATCCAAGAAACAGAGCAAGATGAGCTTTGTCAAAAAATCGATGCACTCCTTGGTGCTCTCTTGGAGGGAGAGAGGACAGTAGAAGAATTACGGAGAGAAGCACAACGGACAACAATCTTTTTTCTACTACCAAGTAATGTTGGCCATCTACTAGAGCTTTTCGAAAAAAACGGTTGGGTTAAAGAAATTTCAAAAAAATATGCGATAACGGAAAAGGGAGTAATGTTTTTGTCAGAAATAAGGTCAGAAAGAAGAAAAGAACCGAGAGATCTGTTCGTAAAGGAGGAAAGATATGCATGAAAGAAGAGAGTTGTTTTGAAGTGTTGAGTTCTCGGATAATAGCCGAAACCGATAATGGGAGAAAAACTTTTCAAGAGGCTTCCGTAAGAATCAAAATAAACGGAGAAGCAATAATTGCTGTTGCCGAAGACATTTGTAGCATAAGCGCGTTACACGGAGCGGTAAAAAAAGCATTAAAAGCTTCTTACCCGGAAGTTTTCTCGATATCGTTGGTCAATTACAACGAATCTCGGTTTAACGGTAAGGTAAGAGTGGTTGTCACCTGTAAGAACGGTAGTGGGAAGTGGGCTGTCTCGGAAGTGTCTTCTTCTGACGCAGCGGCACGCACTCAAGCAGTTGCCAAATCGTTCAAGTACATCCTTAAAAGAAAGGAGGTTGAAAAAATGGTAACTATCTGTCCGTTTTGCAACCAAGAAATGGAAAAAGACTCTGAATCCAAGTGCTCGGGCTGTGGAAACGTTGTTCGCCCTGAAGAAAGGCAGAAAAAAGAAAAAGGAAAATGGAAAGGTATTGACATGTCCGACCTGTAAAAAAGGAGGAAACAATGAAAGAGAACAATTACTCATTTAGGTGCTCGGGAGAGAGTGGCGGTTCTCTAGAGGAAGGGGTAATCCTCAAAGAGAAAGAGAAAAAAATCGTCGTCTTCTACCGTGTCGGAAGCGAAATAAAAAAAACAGAATTGACGCAAGAAAAAATCGAAGAAATTGCAAAGAGAGATGGTTTGCAGATAGAAAAAAGCAAATCGAGAAAAATTCTCGAAGAGTTGGGACTAAGAATGCCGGATAATTACTTTCCAAAAAACAAGCCCGCCTTTCTTATTATCAAGAGAGTATTTCCAAACTTTAATTGGAAGCAAAAAAACGGGCAAACCTTTCTCTCAAACTACCCCGACCTCAAGCCTCGTAAATCTCACGCAAGTCTGGCAGAAGTAACGCTAGGAGCCATAGTTCTTATCTTCTTGGGGATTTCCTCCTGAAAAATGATCTTTTTCGAAAAAAGTTAAAGGCCTCTGCTTAAAACAGTGGCCTTTTTTCTTTACCTGTCCCCTCCGAAAGGGTATCAAAAAACCACAAAAAAATTGACAGAAGCGATAAAAGATAATATAATCTGAAAAATCAAAAGGAGGGAAGAGATGAACACTTCCATGATTGTTCTTGTTCTGATGTTCTTTGTGGTGGTTTTCTTGGCAATTGCTTACAAAACAGTCAAACTGATTAAGCCGCCTTTAACAGGAAAAAAATACCGGAGAGTAGCGGCGGTAGCTTTTGCTGGCATTGTTGTTGCCACAACACTTTCCTTTTCCGGTTACTACTTTTTAGAAATAGAAACATACACCGCAAACGCTATCCTCTTTATCACGGGAGCAGCATTCGTTTTTTTGGTTGTATTGTTTTCAATCGGCAAAAAAAACAAAGAAGCTTGATCTCTACAGAAAAAGCCACGACGACCTTTAATCTTCGTGGCTTTAATTTTTTTCATTCGCCCGAGAAAAGATTCGAGAATTTTTGTGGCAATTAATTTAAAATTAGCATAGATACATTTAAATTCCATTATTTAAAGAAAATTGGCTGGCAAAAAAAATTCGTAAGGGTGTTTATAAAATTTGTTTTTATGGAGCTAAACCGACAACTTATAACTAACAACCTCTTTCATCACCGTTGTGAAGAGGTTTTCTTCTTATGATAAAAAAATTCAAATGGACGTTACTCGTTTTTACTCTTTTTGTACTCCTTTTCGGCTATCTTTATTATTCCGAAGAGAAAAATATCCTAAAAAGCTCTTTGGAAGCATTCTCTGGTCTTGACCTCTTAACTGCGGAAATATCTTCTCGAAAAGAAACGTTTGTTGACTTGAGTGACATTGAAAGGCGGGAATCTGTCCACAGTCCAAAAAAAGAAAAAGTGGAAGAAACAGTAAAAGATGCCCTAAAAAGAGAAAAAGACGAAGAAGAGAAAACAGATAAAATTAAGGGGGAAACGGATGAAGTTGATCTTAATTCTGCTATCGGAGAAGAGTTGGAAAAACTCTCCGGAATCGGGCCCGTTTACGCAGAAAGAATTATCGATAGCCGTCCCTTCTGTTCTCTTGATGACCTGCTCGAGGTGGAAGGAATCGGCAAAAAAACACTCCAAAACATCAAAAAAGAGGGCTTTGCCTTTGTGAAAAAATATGCGGGGTGTTCCGATAGAGAAAATGATAAAAAAGGAGAAAAGATTCTTTCTTCACTGAAGAAGATAAAAGAAAGAACAGAGATTTTAGGAGAAAGAATAGAAGAAGAAGACGAAAAAGAAAAAATAGAGATAAACTCTGCAACAGCAGAAGAATTAAAGAATTTAGACGGAATCGGTCCTGTTTACGCAAAGAGAATCATCGAAAACCGTCCTTTTTGTTTTTTTGGTGATTTAATTGAAATAAAGGGAGTCGGAGAAAAGACTCTCGAAAGAATCAAAAAGCAAGATATCGCTTATCTTGACCCTCCATCTTCCTGTGTCGATAAAGAAGAAAGCGAGAAAGATGAAGATAAAGAGGAAAGACTAAAAGATGAAATCCAAACCCTTCGCACTCGTCTGAGTGATGCAAGAAAAGATGTCGGCGAAAAGAGAAGGGAGGTGAGCGCAAAAAGAGAAACAATAAGTAAGATAAAAGCGCAGCGAGACAAGTGCCGCTTAGAAGAACAGGTGAATATAAACAGAGCGACAAAAGAAGAGTTGACTTCTGTTAAAGGAATAGGCGCTGCTACAGCGGAGAGCATTATGGTTTTTCTAGAAGAATCTCCAATCTTTTATCTCGAAGAGATAGAAGAAATAAGCGGAATTGGTGAAAAAACGGTAGAGAGCATAATCGACAAAGGTTTTTGCACTTGGGACGAAAAAGAAGAGGAGGAAGAAAAAACACCTCCCGAGATTGCTCCGGGAAAGGCTAGTTATAATTTAAGTGAACCTTCTGACGTAATCACAACCGTTAACTGGAACAGTGCAGTGAAAGTAAAGGAAGTTATTTGCAATGAAGATGTTGTCGAGAGCGGTAAATATAAGTTAGACGGTGATAAGTTGACGATATACCGTTCTTTTTTTAAAGAAAAAGACATTGAAAGTGGCGATGAGCTGGAGTTGGAAGTAAATTTTGATTTTAAGGAAGTTGTATTAACGGTGAAAATAACAGACATCACGTATGAAAATATTCTTTTAAACTCTGATTTCAAAACAAGAGGTGACGGTTATCAAAGCAAAGGAGATGATTATGATGCTGATGGCTGGAATCAGTGCCCTACCGCTGAATCTACTTACCGCTCGGATGAAAAAGCAAAGAGTGGTTCTTGGTCGATGAAACAAAAAAGATTCACTTCCTCCTACAGCAGAGAGTTTGCGTCAGATCCGGTAGAAGTTGTTTCCGAGGAAGATTATGTTTTTGGTGGATGGTATTATTTGGTTGAAGCCGAAGAAGAAGTTGCAGAAAAATACACTTATTTTATGGAAATAAACTGGCTCGATAAAAACAAAGAGCTTGTTGAAAGATATCCAAGCTCGGGAAGCAGTTTCCAGGTCTTTGAAGATTGGACACAAACAGAGTTCAAATCCAAGTCTCCGAAAGAAGCAAAGTACGCCTCTTTGAAAACAAGAGTAAGGAGAGATAACTCCGATTATAGTGCAACGGATGTTTATTGGGACGATTTGTACATCTACGGGCCCAAGGAAAAATCTGATTAACACATAACACCGTATCCCCCTACTTCTGGCTTTGTTATTGTGTATCCCTCCCCCAACCTTCTCGCGGTAAAGGAAAGGTTTACATCATTTATAGAAAGAGCGACACAGTTTTAATCTATCAAGTCCAGGATTTATTTCATGGTTGTTATGCGAAAAAACGAGAAAAGTTGGCTCCGTGGATATGATTTAGATTCTCGATCGGATGGAAAACAGCAACCGCTCCTCCTTACGAAAAACAATCAACAAAAAAGAGCCTACCAACATGGCAAGCTCTTTGGAAAAATAAATTTACACTTTCTTTGGTTTGATAATGTGCCTTTTATATCTTTTATTTTTGCAAAGCCCTCCACTCAGAAAACATCCGGGAACTTA
>PWKK01000002.1 GCA_003560665.1 Candidatus Nealsoniibacteriota bacterium | reverse complement strand
GGGCCGCGAGCCACTCCGTGGACACGAGAAGCTGCGGATCGCTCGTCGGCATCGGTCCCTCGCATGCTGGCGCGTAACCCGTCGATAGCCGCGCGCGCTGTGCGGATCAAGACTGCCCCCGCCCGCCCGGTCCCGCAATTCCGCCCCTTGCCGGGCGGCAGAGCCGCGCGCGCCCCGCGAGCGGGCGGCAGGCCGCGGCGCGAAAGCACGTCCGATGCAGGGGCCCCTGGATGCGAGACGGGCGGCCGATGCCTCGGCCGCCCGCCCATCTTCTTTCGCCGGTACGGTGGTACCGGTCAGTGGCCTTCCACCGGCCCCGTCGCGCCGCGCGGCACGCGCACGTCCTCGACGAGTTCCTGGATGTGCACCGGCGGTGCCGCCGTCATCCGGCTGACGATGATCGCCGTCGCGAAGTTCAGGATCGCGCCGAAGACACCGAAGCCCGACGGATTGATCCCGAAGATCCAGCCGTCGAGGTTGTCGGGCAGCACGTTGGTGCCGGGGATGAAGAACCAGCCCTTGTAGATGAAGATGTAGAGGACAGTGGAGATCAGGCCGACGAGCATGCCGGCGATCGCGCCCTCCTTGTTCACCCGCTTCATGAAGATGCCCATCATGAGCACGGGGAAGAGCGAGGCCGCCGCCAGCCCGAAGGCGAGCGCCACCACCTGGGCCGCGAAGCCTGGCGGATTGAGACCGAGATAACCTGCCAGAAGGATCGCCATGGCCATGGATATGCGGGCCGCGAGCAGTTCCGCCTTGGGCGAGATACTCGGCATGATCACGCCCTTGAGCAGGTCGTGACTGATCGAGGACGAAATGGCGAGCAGCAGTCCCGCCGCCGTCGACAGCGCCGCCGCGATGCCGCCCGCCGCCACGATCGCGATCACCCAGTTCGGGAGCCCCGCGATCTCGGGGTTGGCGAGCACCATGATGTCGTTGTCGATGCGCACGACCTCGTTGCCCTGCCAGTTGAACTCCTCGGCCGCGGCCGCGAGCTCCGGATTCTCGGCGAGGGCACGCTCGTTGTAGTACTGGATCAAGCCGTCGTTGTTCTTGTCCTCGAAGACGACGAGACCGGTACGGCCCCAGCTCTCCATCCAGGCGGGCTGCTCCTCGAACGGCAGGAACTCGTTCTCGGTCGGGTTGCCCGGGACCAGCGTCGAGGTGAGGTTCCAGGCCGCCATCGCCGCCACGGCGGGCGCGACGGTGTAGAGCAGCGCGATGAAGACGAGCGTGTAGCCGGCCGACCACCGGGCGTCCGACATCCGCGGCACGGTGAAGAAGCGCACGATGACGTGCGGCAGGCCCGCGGTGCCGATCATGAGCGACAGTGTCAACAGGAAGAAGTTGAGGTCGGTCATGTCGTTGTGGATGGTCGGGTCGCGCCCTGTCACCTGCTGGGTGTAGGACCCGAAGCCGAGCTCAACCAGCGTCCGGTCGAGCGCCTCGAGCAGGTAGGTGTCCTGCCCCTCGATCGTCGCGCCGAGACCGATCTGCGGGAAGACGTGGCCGGTCAGCGACAGCGAGATGAAGACCGCCGGCAGCGTGTACGCGAAGATCATGATCACGTACTGCGCGATCTGCGTGTAGGTGATGCCCTTCATGCCGCCGAGAACGGCATAGACGAACACGATCGCCATGCCGACCAGCAGGCCGATCTCGATCGACAGGTTGAGGATGTTGGAGAAGGCGATGCCGACGCCGCGCATCTGGCCGATCACGTAGGTGACCGAGATGACGAGAAGGCAGATCACCGCCACCGTGCGCGCGGTCTGGCTGTAGAACCGGTCGCCGATGAACTCGGGCACGGTGAACTTGCCGAACTTGCGCAGGTAGGGCGCGAGGAGCAGCGCCATCAGCACGTAGCCGCCGGTCCAGCCCATCAGGTAGGCGCCGCCGGTATAGCCGAGGAAGGCGATCAGGCCTGCCATGGAGATGAAGGAGGCCGCCGACATCCAGTCGGCAGCGGTGGCCATGCCGTTCGCAACCGGGTGGATGCCCTTGCCGGCCACGTAGAATTCGCTGGTCGAGCCCGCCCGAGCCCAGATCGCGATCGCGATGTAGATCACGAAGGTAAAGCCGACCGCGAGGATCGACATCATTTGGAGATCCATGGCGTCAGTCCCTCACTGCTCGTCGAGATTGTATTCTTTATCGAGGCGGTTCATCCGCCACGCATAGAAGAATATCAGGATGATGAAGGTGTAGATCGCGCCCTGGTGCGCAAAGAAGAAGCCGAGCGGGTAGCCGCCGATCGAGAAGTTGTTGAGGAACGGCCCGAGGAGCACGCCGAAGCCCAGCGATACGACCGCCCAGATGATCAGGCACCACATGATGATGCGCAGATTTTTCTTCCAGTATGCCTGTGAACTCAGATCTCTTTCTTGCGTGGCCATCCCTGTGCTCCCTTGCATTTCCCGCGAGCGATTCGGACCCGATTCGCCGCACAGCCCTTGGGGCCCGCGCCTCCTTGCAGGCTCGAGCTCGTTTGAGTTATGAGATAGATCAAGCCGCGGCGCCAGATGAATCGTGCGGATTAGAAGCAAAAGAATTATGATTGTTACTGCTGCGCCGCGGCCCGAGCGGTCCGAATCCGCGTTGCAGCCGCCGGCTGCCGGCCTTATAGAGGGCTTCAGGCACCCGTAGCTCAGCTGGATAGAGTGCTGCCCTCCGAAGGCAGAGGTCACAGGTTCGAATCCTGTCGGGTGCGCCATTCTGCCCTCTTCATCGCACGAAAGCAATTGAGGATTTGTGAAGGTCCGCAAGGGCTTGTGGGGAAAACTCTTCCTAAAAGCGACTGGTTGTGTCGGGCGGGCTGGCGGATCTGTTACGCAGGGTGTTACGCGGCTCGACGGGTCGGCATGGATCCCAGGCTACCGAATCGCAGAGGCCCGCCGGTGAGAGCGGACCTCGCTGACTCCGACGTCTGATGGGGATCAGGCTTCGCGGATGGTCCGGAACGGCGGCGTCTTCTCATCGGTGCGAACGACCTTCGGCTTGAACGACGCCAGCAGGGGCGCGACGTCGCCAATTGCAGCCGCGTTGATGACCAGGTTGAGCTCTTCTGCGGTCAGGCTCGCGTAGAACAGGACCTCGAGTGGGATGGTGATTTGGACATTGGCGCTCTCCTCTGCGGCGCGTTCATAGCGGACATGGGCGGCTAAAGCCCGCACGACGGGGACAGGAGCCACACGACGCCACCGATCATAATCGGCAGTGACCTTTCCCGCGCATGCCTCGAAGTCCCTGCCCTTCGCGGCAG
>PWKK01000004.1 GCA_003560665.1 Candidatus Nealsoniibacteriota bacterium | reverse complement strand
TTTGGTACTGTAGCACTTCCTGGTATGTTAGCATTAAGAGCAACATTAAATCATATTGCAAGAAGAAGTGATGATTTAAATAATGTTGGCATTGCTTTTAGAGAAATTAATGCCGTTTTAAGTGGATCTGCAGATGATTTTGAAAGAGTAAAGGAAATGGTTGATGCAATTTCTGGATTAGAAATTAAAGATAAATCAGTATTCAGTGAAATTGCCAATTTATTGGATAAACCACTAAAAGTTGAATTTACTGATAGAGAAGTTGCTGTTGTTAGTAACATCACACTAAATATTGACGGTGAAAAAATTATTGAAAAAATAGGTGCTAGGAAAATGGCTCAAATAACTGAAGGTGCAAGAACTCAAGGTATTTTCTCATAAATTTGCTTTTTAAAAAAATTCTTTATAACTTTGCCAATAAAAATTCTTTCCTTTAAAGAATAAAGAAAATAATTATTTTTTTAATTTTAACAAATTAAAACAAAGTTAATAAAAATTTAAATGTAAGGGGTATATTATATCCTTTTTAAAAATAGACTATTTATTTAAAAATTTAATAATGGGTCTACTTAATGATGATTATATATTTTATGATGGCCAATACATTAGTTCTCAAGATTATAAAGAAATTTTAAAACAAAGAAATCTTTATAATCTCAATGATCAATATCCAGTTAATCAACATAGTAGACAAAAAATTGTTAACAGTGTTAGTGATGTAATTAATTATATTCAACCATTTGAAATCTTTGATTTAAGGAATACTGTTATTGGTAGATTAATTTCATTACCAGAGACACCATTAACTGAAATTGGTTTGGTAGCATTAGCCAAACAATTAAAATTTAATGTTCAATCTTCTTTAAGTAAAAAATACATTCCAGATATTAATTTAAAGAATATTTTCAATAATGATGATGTAATTTCATTTAAAAAAAATTGGTCAATCACTAAATCAGACGATATTCCTTGGTTTTCAAGATTTTTAAACACAGTCACTAATTTTTATCCCCAATCATTTTCACCGTTTAATGATTTTGCAACTAAGGGTACAACAAAAAATAACAATGATTTATTCATAAGGAATACTGGTCAAGTTCAATTAGATATTTTATTTAGAAATTTAGATTTTAACCAATATAAAATAAAACATAATTTATATGAGGTAAATAATACCATTATTCATGATGTTAATTTTTATCGTAGTCAATTCAAACATGAAATTCCAATTGATTATGAAACAGGAATTTTATATGCCAACAATAATTTAATTAATTCAAAAAATAGATTATTTGAAAATTTCAAAGAATATGACGAATCTTCATTATTTTTAGATGATTTAGGTAAAACCAAAAAAGAAAGTTTAATTGATTTTTATCATAAATCGTTAAATGAATGGATTGAACCAAGAATAAAACATACCGAAAATCAAATTGTTTGGGGCAGAGATGGTATTACACCAAATGTTAATTCAAGAATTAATGAATTAAGAGGTTTTAATACTGAAAACATGGCACCGTCAACCAATTATGATAGATTCAACGTTAATGGCGGGTTATTAGAATATACAAGAAACTTATTAATTTCGAATAGTGGTGATAAAATTGATATTACAAGAAAGGTTTTTAAAAAGGGTGGAAGTAATGAAATTGTTGGGTTTCAGGGGTCACCACTTTGGAAAGCTCCTGAAACTGCACCAGAAAATGTTCGTGGAAAAACAGGATTAAGACAGCATACGGTTTTAGATCAATATGATAATTTCACAAAAACAATTAGATTTGACGGGAATAAAATTTATGGGGGAAATAAAAATTCAGTAATTCATAATTCAGTAATACCAAGAATTCATCCAACAATGAATGATGAGGGTTTATTAAATAATAGAAATTTAATGTTTTCTATTGAAAATCTTGCTGTTAGAGCAATAAGTAAAGATGAGGTATTAGGAATTATTGATAATGGAACCGAATCTGGTATGTTAATTCCTGCAAGTGAAGTTGGACCAAATATGGGAAGATTAATGTGGTTTGCACCTTATGGTATTGAAATGTCTGAACAAGTTAATAATACATACGAAACAACCACAATGATGGGTAGGGGTGAACCAATTTATAACTATCAATATACTGAAAGGGGTGCAACAATTAGATTTAAATTAATTATTGATCATCCACCACAAGTTAGAAACTATGATAATCATAGGGAAATTTCTCAATTTGTTACATTTGGTGGAGAACCAATTGAAATATCACCCGAATGGATAACAGCAGTTGAAATTAGAATAAAAGAAATTGAAGAGGAATTAGAAGAATTAAGACCAAAACCGATTCCAGAACCAGACATTGATCCACCTGGGGAAATTACGGCTGTATTTCCTAATGATTATCCAAAGGAATCATCAATTGGGAATGTTGATGATATATTTAATATAATGTATAACAACTTCTCATATGAAATAAGAAAAGAAATAGATTGGAACGAAACAATGAAAAAGCTAATGTCTTCAGATGGTACCTCATTTGGTTTAAATGAAGATATTTATTGTTTTGATGAAAAACATTTAGAAGAAGTTGAATTGGCGGGTAAAACGTTTTTAATGGTTCAAAAGGGGTTATTAATTGATCAATATACATGTAACACCCTTGATACCTCATTAAATGAAACCCTATTTGATTTTTTTAGGGATGAACTTAATAGGGAATTATATGATATTAGAATTGTAACATCAGCCACCAAATTATATTATGACCAAGAACAGGAATCAGAATACAATCAAAAACTTAGTGAAAGAAGAGCAGAGGCGACAAAAAAATTAATTGAAGAACGTCTTAAAGTATTATTTGATGAATCATTAAATCAGCTTGACATAAACATACAAACAGAAGCAATTGGAAGCACTCAAGCATCTGATGATTATGCTGAAACTGGTACACACAATGAAAAGGGTGCAAAAAAAGAAAAATCTGCAACAATTTCTTTTGTTAGAAACAATAAAACAACTGAATCTCTTATTCCCGAATTAACACCCGAAGAAAAAGATCAAAAAGAAAAACTGGAAATGGAATTAGAAATTTTAATTCGTCAATTAAAACTTGCAAACGATGAAATGTACAATTATAATTTCAAATCTAGATCAAGAAATGAAGATGCGATTTTAGATAATTTTTCTTCAGTAACAGAAAGGAAATTTTACCCCGCATTTCATTCACAAACACCAGAAGATTTCCATAGAAGATTGACATTTTTACAACAATGTATGAGACAGGGTAGATC
>PWKK01000030.1 GCA_003560665.1 Candidatus Nealsoniibacteriota bacterium | reverse complement strand
TTCTTTCTCTTTCCATCTTTAGCACAACCCCTTTTATTTTCTGGATAATACTGCTAACATTGTTTAGCTTAGTTTTCTTTGGAAAGGAGAGAATTAAAATGGCGAGAAAAGCATTGTTTCAATCTTAGTAAAATTAAAAAGAAAAAATTATGACAAAAGAAGAGAGGAAAAAAGCAATTTTGGGGGTGATTGTGATTCTCGGAATTGTCGGAATAGTTTTAATCTTAATGTTTCTTTTTCCGGACTTAAAAAAATCAGTTGATGATGTGTTGCCAAGAGAGGAGCGCGTCGTTGTTGACGAAAGAAGCGGAAAAGAGTATCCGTACAAAAAAATAGGGGAGCAGTTTTGGTTTACTGAAAACTTGGCCGTTGGAAGCGATGAAATAGAAGAGCTGGAGTATCGGGAAGGTAAGGGAGATTGGAGTAATGCCGGGGAAGAAGGTGTGCCGGCTTATGCGGTTTACAACAATGATGAAAAAAACAAAGAAAATTACGGCTACCTCTATAATTTTTATGCAGTGGAACTTCTAGATCTTTGCCCGCAGGGATGGTCTGTTCCTTCCGACGAGGATTGGCATCAGCTGGAAAGTTACCTTAAAGAGGAGGGTGTTTCTTGCAACTCTCAAAGAGTGGGTTCTCTTGGTTGTGATCCCGCGGGAGCGAAGATAAAGGCGTATCACGAAGATAGTGATGGCGAGTGGAACAGAGGTGAGTTTAACTGTAGTGGAGGTGAGGAGTACGAGTGTACTGAATTTAATACACTTCCGAGTGGTAGTCGTTACACATCGGGAACATACTTTGGATTGAGTTCATCAGCTTACTTTTGGACATCTTCTGTAACTGAAGAAGAAGGACTTTTTCGCAACTTAAGAGAAGCAAGAGCCGGTGTTCTTCGCAATAAATCGTCAAAGGGAATGGGAATGTCTGTAAGGTGTGTTAGAGAGTAAATTTTTTAGGGAAGTGTTGTGGAAAACTAAGGGGAAAATATTTGACAAAATACCTCAACTTGGTTAACATGAAACAATGATTTTAAAAAGGTCGGGATTAGGCGATAACAAAATTATAGAAAAAAACCTAAAGTCGATAAAAATTAGGCGATAACAATAAAAAAATATAAGGATATGGAAAAAATAATTTTAAAGTACAGGAGAAATATAATCGGTGTCTTAGCTTTTGGAATGGTAGTAGCACTCGTCATCTTGCCTCTTTTTCCTACAGTTCTTGGTCAAGAAACCGAAGATGAGACTATAACTGTAACGGGAACAATTCAAGCTTGGCTTAACTTTGCGGTAGAGGAAACAGCATTTATACTCGACCCGGATCTTGTTGAATCGGATGGAGCTACCAATATCGGAACTTTCTCTTCAACCTTTGATGTAGGAACCAACCATGTTGACGGATGGTACATCCAAATTGAAGGAACAAATGACGGATTATTGCACACTGACCCAGAAGAAGGCCATACGATAGACGCCGTAGACCCTGAGGCTGGGACTTTGCCTGCTATCTTATCGGCGGGTTCGGACGGATACGGATTAACCGTTGAAGCAGACGGAGGATTTTCCGGGACTCTTAGTGTGGAGAGCGATTGGGTGGAAGCCGCAAACGCAGCAGGACCGGTTGCCAGTTCCCCTGTTACGATAGCGAGTTCTCAGGCGCCTCATGGTGATGAAACTGTAGGCAGCTTTATTATAAGAGCTGCTGCCGAATCCACCACTCCTTCCGGAGATTACACGGACACTATCACTGTTACTGCTACCGCGGGTCTTGAATAATTATTTTTAGTTTGCTTCGTTCTCTTGTCTTATAAAGAAGACTCTTTACGGTTGTTATTGCCAAGGTTATTTCAGAGCTAAAAGAGACTCTTCTAAAACCGCTCTTCTTTCATTGAAAAACAAAAAGGCATTCTTAATTTAAAACTTTTTTTTGTGGGAACTCTCATTCTTTTGGTTCCCGCTTTTTGCCTTGGTCAAGCTGGAGGAAGGAGGATTGCCGTTACTCCGCTCACTTTTGAGCTTACAGCACAAAGAGGGGGAAGCACCGGTGAAACGATAAGAGTACTCAACCCATCCTATGAAGAAGATACGACCGTAAGAATGGAGGTAGAAGATATGTTTCCCGAGGGAGAAGAGGGAAGAGTGATTCTTCAAGGAGCCGATGAAGAGCTTGATGTTTTGGCTATTTCTCGGTGGGTGAGCTTTGAGCCGGAAGAGTTTGTTTTGGGTCCTCGAGAAGAGAAAACGGTTCGCTTTACTATCAATGTTCCGGAAAATGCCGAGCCCGGAGGACATTATGCTGGATTGATTGCCGGAACGCCTCCCGGCAGAGTGGAAGGAACGGGAGTGGGCATTGTCCACCGCATTGCCTCACTGGTTCTTTTGACTGTTCCCGGAGAAATGAAAGAAGATCTTTCTGTTGTTGGATTTGACACTTCGCGAAACTACTACGAACACGGGCCCGTAACTTTTGAAACTCGTTTTGAAAACACCGGAACCATTCATCTGATACCTAACGCAAATATCACAGTCAGGAACATCTTCGGAGGGGATGTTGCTGTTGTCCCGATAGAAAAAAGAAATGTTCTGCCCGGAGCTGTGAGAAAAATAGAGGCGGATTGGAATGTCGGATGGGCTTGGGGTGGGATGTACACCGCCACCATAAACGGTGTCTACGGAGAACTGCTGGACAATGATATTGAACCTCAATCAGTTACTTTTTTTGCTTTCCCGTGGAAAGCGGGGCTGTTGATTGCTTTGGTGGTTTTGTTCTTCTTTCTTACACGCAAGAGATGGGCTACTGTTTTTAGAATTCTGGTTAAGGGTGAAGCCGGATTGTCGGAAAAGAGTTAACGAGGAATCTCTTTTAGCAGAGTATCTTTCGTCGTTTTATAAAATGAAATGTTTTCTTAAGAAAAAAACGAGAAATGGCGGTTACAATAAAAAGGAGAATTTTTTAGATAATTTTCTTTTTCGTTTGTTGGCAAAAAAAACTTGTTTTTTTGCTTTTTTCTTTTTATCTCTCTTTCTTCCTTTCTTTGTAACCGCCGATGCATCTCTTTCTCTGAGCCCCTCCTCGGGAACACACGAAGAAAGAAGTGTTTTTTCGGTTAATGTTTTGTTAAGAGGAGGCGGGGATGCGGTAAACGCTATTTTAAGTTTCGACAATAACTTGTTGATGGTAGAAAGCATTTCGGAGGCAGCATCGGTTGTTGAGGCTTGGTCTCCGGGAGGAAGACCAAGACACTCTGGAGGCAGCATTACTTTCAGCGGAGGGATTCCCGGAGGATTAAGAGGAACTGAGGGCAATATCATTACAGTTAACTTTAGAGCGATAAGAACCGGTACCGCTTCTTTGTCCTTTACGAAGGGTACGGTTCTTAGGGCGGGAGAGAAGCTAGATGCCGACTTGGGAAGAGCATCTTACACGATAAAGGAAGCCTCTTCCACTCCCACAACTCCACCTTCAGCGCCCCCGGGAGGTGATCCACCAACTCTCGAAGATGATTTTTCGGAAGAAAATATTGTTGAAGGAGAAGGTTTTTTTGTTGAAATTGACAATGAGGGCGACCCTGCAAATCCTACGCCCGTTTTTGTTATAAACAAAAGCGATGATTTACCGGAAACAAAATACTACGAAATATTTTTAAATGACGAGTTGCACGATACCATTTTTCCTGATGATCTAGAAGACGAAAGATATCGAGTGTCTTCTCTTCCTCCGGGAGATTATCTGTTGGAGGTAAGAGCTTTCGATGAAGATGATAACCACAATTCCGCCTCAGAAAACTTTTCTGTTGTGCCCGCACCTTTGGAGATTCGAGAGATATCTTCTTCAATCTCTGAAGGAACACCGCTAACCATTATCGGGCAGACGCTTCCCCGTTCGACGGTAAAAATCAATATACTGTTGAGAGGTTTTAGGGAGTCTTGGAACGTAGACGGCGGTCTGGAAGGAGAGACTTTCAGAAAAGAAGGAGAAGGGACACTGTTTCTCAAAGAGGTAGTGACTGACGATGAAGGTAATTTCACTTTTGAAAACCACTTTCCCAAAGGAGAGTATCTGGTTTGGCTTGAAGTTGAAGACGAAGAAGGAGTAGTTAGAAGCACCACGGAAGAGTTTTTTTTAGAGATAAAGTCCGAAGGAATGATGAGCATTATTATTATTCTGCTGCTTTTCTTAATCTTAGTTGGCATTGGCCTTATCGCTTATTTCCATCGTAAAATTAAAAAGAAAAAAGAAAAACAAATGATGCTCGAGGAGAGCAGTAGTGAAGAAGAGAAAGAGGCTTACGAAACACTCGAAAAGAAGATAAAAGAGCAGATTAATTATTTAGAAGAAAAGACAGACCTTAGTAGGGGTGAAAAAAGAGTTTTAGAAGGATTAAAAGGGGCTTTAGATACTGTTCATGAGGGAGGAGAAAACAAGACAGCAGTATAAAATATATGATAGATATAACACACATAATCGTTGCTGTAGCCGCCATTGTTCTTACCTACACTTGGTATCAGGTCTTTCAGTGGCGAAAAAAAATAAAAGAGCAGCAACAAAAAACAGACCAAGTTGTCAATAAAGCATTTTTTAATTTACAGAGAAAAATTGAAAAACAGATTGAAATGCTTGACGGAGAACCCGGCCTTAACGAAGAAGAAAGAAAAATTCGTGATGAGCTGCAAGAGGCGTTGAATAGCTCGGAAAAAGTTATCCGAGAGAAAATAAAAAATATTGACGATAAAAAAGAAGAGGTTTAATTTCGCTAAAAAGTCTGTAATATTATGAGATTTTTTGTTACTTTTTTCAAAAAAATTTCCCGAAAGATGCTTCTAATCTTTATTTCTTCCGTTTTCCTTTTTGCCGGATGCGGGCATCTTTTTGCCCAAGAAACTTTTTTTCTTCCCGATACGGCCGTTCAGCTGGAAGTAGCTGACAGAAACGCAGCGGAAGGTGACATTATTTCCGAAGATGGAGGAGAGTTGAGAAGGGCTAATTCTCCCTACGACAACAATATTTTCGGTGTAGTGGCCTTTAATCCGATAGTTGTTGTCGGTCGTGACTCTGAAAATAGTCTACCGATAGTAACCTCCGGAGTTGCTCTTGTAAAAGTTGACGGGAGCCGCGAAAAAGTAGAGAAAGGAGATTTTATCACCTCCTCAAACAAGCCGGGAGTAGGCCAAAAAGCGCTTTATCCCGGTTTTGTTATCGGAAGAGCGATGGAAGAGCTTGACGGAGAAGAAGGATTGATTGAAGTTTTCGTTGACCCGCGCGAAACAACCATTGAAGATGAAGAGCCGTGGCAAGAAATAACTTTTTGGGAAGCAGTCGGAAGGATTATTCGGACCATGGAAAGAGATGCTCCTCAAATTTTACGATACCTCCTGGCGGCACTTTTTGTCACCGGTAGCTTTGTTTTCGGTCTCTACTCTTTCTCGAGAACTCTGAAAGAGGGTATAAAGGGAATTAGTAGAAATCCTCTCGCAAAGGGAAGTATTCGATTTGCAATGATCTTAAACTTAATCGGTATTTTAATCCTCACTTTGTCGGGAATCGCTCTTGCCTTGTTTGTTATTTTACTATAAGATGAAATAACACAGAATAGTGAATTTATTATGAATTACATAATTCCATCGATTCTTTTAATTGTTTTTTTAGCCGTAGTGGGAGTGGCTATTAGAATGTTTTTTCTGATAAAAAGCTATGAAGGTCCCGACTCTAAAGCAAGGGATGGCCTAAAACCTAATGCAAGAAGGGTTGTTTTTGAAAAAAAGAGCGGAGAATCAGTGGAAAAAGACCAGGAAACGAAAAAAGAAGAATTCACGGAAGCTGTTCCCGAATCACAAGAAGATGAAAACGAAGAAAGAGAAGAAGAAAAAGTTAGTCCGGTAAATCAAGACCGCAACGAAAGGCAGGAAGAAAAGGGCTTTGTAGACGATGGGTTTTTCCTGAAAACATCAAATGATTTTCAAGAGAGACTGGAAAAAGTTTTAGAAGAAGAGGTAAAAAGAACTGTTGTTGACTTTCGAGAAGAAGTTCGAAAAACATCAAGTGAGATTTTAGGAGACTACAGGAAGCAGATTGAAAGTGCCGATCGAGAAGTTAAAGAAATGTACAGCAGTCTTTTCCAGGAAATATCTCAAGAAAACGAGAAGATTAAAGCTCAGTTAACTCAGATGTTCGAGGAAGAGTTTGCAAAACACCGTGAAGAAAACAAAGAGGTGAGTAACTTTTTAATAACTGAAAGTCGAAAGAAGTCAGAAGAGCTGCTTGCAGAAATGGATGAAAAAATAAGCCAAATTTATAAGCCACTGGAAGAGGCCGTAAGAGATAAAAACGAAGAGGCGGAGAGAGAGATTGAAAGATACAAAAGAAAAAAACTGGCGGAAATAGACCAAAAAATCTATCAGATAATAAAAGATACTACCAAGCAGGTTGTCGGGAAGACCATCGACCCTTCAACTCATGAGGATTTGGTGATAGATGCCCTAAAAAGAGCTAAGGAAGAAAGCTTTTTTCGAGTAGAAGGAAAGGACTAACAAATACTATGCGGAAGTTTTTTATTACACTTGAGAAAAAAATAAAGACAAAGAGCGACCTAATTTTTTATTTAAAAGAGATTGATTTGGCGACGGAAGCGGTTCTCAGTGATGTCAACAAACCGCTTGCGGAAAAAATAGAGGGAAAGATAACAGGCGAATTAAAGGAGATTCTTTTACAGTTTAACGAAGAGAAGGAGAGCGAAGACGTTGATCAACAAACATTCTTTCTTGAGTTGCTAAAAAAGCACATCTTTTTTTTGCCTCAGATAAGACTGGAGGTTGCCTTTCGTCCCGACGAAGAAGCAGTCGAGAAGATTAGCGACTGGTTACAAAGAGAGCTTGAGCAGAAAACAGTTATTGATTTAAGATTTAACAGGGAAGTTGTCGGAGGAGCGGTTGTTGAATATAGAGGAAGATGGGCGGATTTTTCTCTTGCGAAAAAAATGGACAAGATGGAGATAAGAGCCGCTAAGCAATCTTCTTATGAGTAAAGAAAAATTTAAAAAATACTTGGAAAAAACCGGAGAGGTCGGTTATGTTATCCACTCGAGTAACCCTATTATTTATGTTTCCGGGCTTCCTTCTTTGAAAAAAGGAGAAGCGATTATTGCGGAGAACGGAGAAAGAGGAGTTGTTTTTGGAATGGATAGAGGCAAGGCGGAGGTTTTAATGTTTGAAATGGGAGAGATAAGAGGAGGAGAAAGAGTTTCAAGAACAAATAATCTTTTCCGTATCGAGATCTCCGATAATCTTTTAGGAAGGATAGTTAATCCACTTTGCCTACCGATAGACGGAGTGGGTCCTGTCTCGGGAGAGAAAACGCCTCTTCCTCTCGAGAGAGATGCTCCCGGAATTACGAAAAGAGAAGTTGTGAGTCGCCCCTTTGAAACAGGGGTGATGATTGTTGACTTGCTTTCTCCTCTCGGTCACGGTCAAAGAGAGATGGTTGTCGGTGATGCGAAAACGGGAAAAACAACTTTTCTTCTTCAGACAATGTGCAATCAGGTAAAGAAAGGAGTGATTTGTGTCTATGTCGGAATCGGAAAAGAAAGCTCGGCGTTGAAAGGAGTGGAGGATTATCTTCGAGAAAAGGGTGTGTTTGATAAAGTGGTGATGATGATCACCCCTTCTAACGATCCCTCTACCCTCCACTACATCGCTCCGTTTGCAGGCATAACGGTGGCCGAGTATTTTCGCGATAAAGGAAACGATGTTTTTGTTATTTTCGATGATCTTAGCAATCACGCAAAAGCTTACCGGGAGATATCGCTTTTGTTGAAAAACCCTCCGGGAAGAGAGGCTTACCCGGGAGATATTTTCCACATTCATGCGTCGATTATTGAAAGAGCGGGAAATGTTAAAATCTCTCACGACAAAGTTGCAAGTATCACGATGCTTCCGGTTGCAGAAACACTGGAAAATGATATTTCCGGATTCATTCAAACAAACCTTCTCTCGATGACCGACGGGCACATTTTTTTCGATATCAACGAATTAAAAAGAGGGCGTTATCCGGCAGTCAATTCTTTTCTCTCGGTATCGCGGGTAGGAAACCAGACGAGAGATTCTTTAGACAAAGAGATAGTTGGAAAAATAGAAGAAAGGTTGATAGAATATCGGAAAACACTGGAGGTTGCACAATTTGGAGCGGAGCTCAGCAAAGAAAAGCAGAAAGCACTCGATTTCGGGAAAAAAATGGAAATACTTTTAAATCAGGACATTAAGACGATAATTCCGCGGACAATGCAGTTTCTTCTTTTCGGACTTCTTTTTTCGGGATTTTGGAAAGATTCTGCACCCGGTTCGATGAAAAAAGAAATTGAAAAAATATTTGAAAATGTTCGAGGAGAGCTTTTTTTTGAAATTGAAGAAAAGATAAAAAGAATGAAAAACGCAGAAGAGTTAAAAGACTTTTGTGAGGAGCTAGCACCGAGGATAGAAAGGTTTTTATAAACTTAAGAAGCTGTAAATAGTGGCAAACTTTCGCAAAATTAAAGAAAAGTTAAAAGCGGTCTCTGCTATTGGAGTAATTACCGCGACTTACCGTGAGGTTTCACAAAAAGAGATGAACGATATTCGGGGAAGAGCACTGAAAAACAGAGATTTTATCGAAGAACTTTCAAGGATGTGCTCTATTGCAAAAAAGTCCTATCTTGCCGAAAAAGAAGGAAAAGATGAGGAAGTTGTTGCCCAGAAAAAAGAAAAAACAGTCTCTGTTTTTTTCTCTGCCAATTCAAGATTTTACGGATCCTTGATTTTGGATGTTTGGCGCAGTGTTTTTGCTTTTTTAAAAAACAAAGAAAGTGATTTAGTGATAATAGGAGAAGTGGGCAAGAATCTTGTTGAAAAGAGTAATCCGGATACGAAATTTTCCTACTTTAACCTAGATGACGAAAATCCCACCGAAGAAGAGTTAAAGAAAGTTATTGATTTTATCAAGAATTACGATACGATTATTGCTTTTCACGGAAGATTTAAAACAATACTGTCCCAAGAGGTGGGGGCAACCAATATTTCCGCGGAAGCTAAAAATCCGAAAGATGATGAAAGTATTCCCAGCTATCTTTTTGAACCCTCACCGGAAGCAGTTTTAGAGTTTTTTGAAAAAGAATTAATTGCCGCTTTTTTCAACCAAGCCTTTTTAGAGCACCGTTTGTCGAGGCACGCAACAAGGATGGTTGCAATGCACCGTGCAGGAGAAAACGCAAAAGAAAGGAGAAAAAAACTTGAAAGTACGTGGAATAAAATAAACAAAAGAATAGTTGATAAAAAACAATTAGAAATTGTAATTCCGTATCACCTATGGAAGTAAATGAAGAAAAATTATCAGGGAGTGGCGAAGGATATATTCGTGCTATTCACGGAGAAGTGGTGGAGATTGAGATGTATGAAAAATCTCCTTTCCTGAGAGAGATTTTGGTATTGAAGGACAATGAAGATGTTTTGCTTGAGGTTCATCGTGTCTCTGTTGATCAAACATTTATCTGTTCCTGTGTTGTTCTTTCGGGATTTAAAAAGATATTTCGAGGGGCGAAAGTTTTAAGAACAAAAGAGCCGTTAAAGGTTCCCGTCGGAAAAGAGCTTTTGGGAAAAGTAGTTGATGTTTTCGGAAACCCACGTGACGGAAGCTTACCGGTAGAAACGAAAGAAAAGTGGCCGATTTACAGAAAACTGGCCTATGAAGAGGTTGTCTCGGGAGAAAGCGTTGTCCAAACAGGAATAAAGGCGATTGATTTTTTCACCCCGCTGGTGAAAGGAGAAGAGATAGGTCTTTTCGGAGGAGCGGGAGTAGGGAAGACGATTCTCTTGATAGAGCTGATGCACAATGTTGTTTTTCATCAGAAAAGCTTAATGGTCTTTGGCGGACTGGGAGAGAGAATTAGAGAAGGGCACGAGTTGTACGAAACACTAAAAGAGGTGGGAGTTTTGCCGTCGGCGGTTTTGGTTTACGGGCAGATGGACGAAGCAGCTTCGGTTAGAGCGAATGTGGGCTACGTTACAGCAACCATCGCCGAGTATTTTCGAGACTCTCTCGGGCAAGACACATTTGTCTTTATCGATAACATTTACCGATTCCTGCAAGCAGGTAACGAACTGTCAATGATGCTCGGTGATATTCCTTCCGAAGGAGGATACCAGTCAACACTAAAAAGCGAGATAGGGAATCTTGAAGAACGACTGGTCTCCACTAAAAGTGGAGGAATAACCAGCGTTCAGGCGGTTTATGTTCCTGCAGACGACATAACAGATGCCGGCGTTCAGGCGATACTGCCCTATTTTGACTCTAACGCCGTTCTTTCTCGTGACATCTATCAAGAAGGACGTTATCCGGCGATAGACTTTCTTGCTTCTTCTTCAACCTCGGTTACACCCAATATTGTCGGGCAAAAACATCACGATCTTTTTCTAGAGGCGAAGAAAGTGTTAGAACAGCACAAAAACTTAGAGCAGATAGTTTCCATTGTCGGTGAAGCGGAGCTTTCCGTTGAAAACAGGACTATTTATCACCGGGCACAAAAGATACTTAACTTTATGACCCAAACCTTTTCTGTTGTTGAAAATCAAACCGGAAAACCCGGAAAGTATGTAAAGGTGGAAGAAACGGTTCAAGGTGTGGAAGCTATTTTGAAAGGAGATTTAGATGATGTTCTTCCGGAAAAATTTTTGTATATCGGAGGTATAAACGAATTAGAGAAGTAGTTTATGGAAAACAAAGAACTTCTTCAGGTAAGAGTATTTTTTTCCGCAGTCTTGGAAAAAGATATATTTAAAAGCAAAGCGGTTGCCGTTTCTTCGGAAAACGGAGTGGGAAAGTTTGACGTTCTTCCTTATCACACCAACTTTATCACCCTTATTTTCGGTAACGTTGTTATTTACAACGAAAACAAAGAAGAAAAGAGTTATCAGTTTGAGAGAGGGGTGCTGGAGGTTCGTGAGAACAAGGTAGATATATTTTTAGGACTGTAGCTTTTTATTCACAAAGAGACTTGACCATTTCTCCTCCCCTTATTTCAAGACAGTATTTTTTTCCGGTTTCTTTGTCGGTTATCTTTAAAGACTCTTCAGAAGAGTTTTTTTCGTTATAATGAAGGTTTATTAATACGTTAATTTCTCCTATTCCCGAGGATGTTTCTCTGGAAGACAGTGACTCTAGCGCGATACCGACAACTCTTCCCGAAGCGACTGCTTTCATCGCTACGCCGGGAATGGATGAAGATGTTAGAAAATCTCCAGCGGACACATCTCCGTTTTCAAGAGACACTTTTGTGGGAACTCTTCCAATCAGTGCAACCGGTCTTGATAGTTTTAAATCCAGAGCTGTGTTAAGAGTTAGTTCCGGGTCGGTGGAAATGATACCGACTAATTTCGAGTCGTAAGGAACAGTTGATTTTTCGATAAATCCTTTGTTTGTTATAGAAACAACATCTCCCGGCTTGGGACAGTTTCCTTTTTCTTTGCAAAGAGGGTTGATTTCAAATCTTTCGGCAACATCGGCTCTTGTTCCTTCGGGAGTGAGAACCGGTTTCCAGGTTCCAAAACCACGATCGTCGGTCATCAAACCGTATCCGTCCGTAGGATTGACCGGTAGTCGAAAGCCGAGCATTCTCACTGTTCCTGCAACATCCAACTTGTTTACCGGGGAGGTTCCGATACCGATGTTTCCTTCGCTTTGGCGGATTATCGAATCACCTAAATTTCGGTCGTTTCTCCACAGAGGAATGTAGGAAAGACTACCCTCTCCGTCTACGATTGATTCAGAGAAAGACTCTTGTCCTTCTCCCACTGAACTTAAGCAAAATCCTCCACCCAAATCCGTACAAATATCTCCTTCGGCTTGAATCCTTCCCCCTACATGAAGGCGGTATGCCGGGTTTGCTATTCCGACACCGGTGGTTGTATCAAGGTCGGTGACAGAAGAAGCAGTGAGTCCTTCTTCGGTAAACTTGGCCAGTCTGTTGGGAATACCGGTGGGAGCAAACTCACAGTTACCGGCAGTTAGGCATATTTCTCCTGAAAGATCAGGGAAAAAATATCTTCTTTCTTCGGTAAGTCCGGCCGTGTAAACTCTTCCTCTAAATCCTTGTGAAGCTATATCGAAGACAGGGGCCCTTACCGCTCCTCTCGCAGAAAGAGTTCCTTCAATGCCCGCATTTGACTTGATATTGAAATAGGGTTCCGTAAGAAGCTTTGTAAAAGGGCTGTCTCCTCTCAAAGAAGCACCTTCTTGAGCCGCTACCGATTTTTCTTCCAAAAAGTAGAGAGAGGTTGCAAACAAGAAGAGAAAAGCAACTAATCCCGCATAAAAAGGAAAAAGATTACTGTTTTTATTTGTTTTTTTCATAGATTTCACAATTTAACCTTATACTTTTTTCCCTTAAATTCTTGCATACATCTTACCATATATCCGATAAATGGGAATACTCTTCTCTTGATCGGGTAAAACTCCGTGGAAAGAATGTGGAAAAAAAGGGGAAAAACTATTGACAAAATTTTTATCTCCAATAGAATTGACACAATGAAGATCGTCTCTCTCCTTTTCTGCGAAGAAGCGCAGAAAACGAGAAAGGTCGAAGGAGGGAATATAAAGGTTAGTATAATTAGAAAAAAAATATAAATTATTAAAAAACATGAAAAAGACTTTAGGAAAATTTTTAGTTTTGTCACTTGTTCTTGCAATGACGATTTCGATGGTTGGTTTTGAAGGATTGGCTACCGATTCTTATGCAAGAGTTACCATTTCCGACTCGGCACCAGATGCGACGGGAGTCGAGTACGTTTTTGATTTCCAGTTTCAAGACCCCTTTGATGGTGATGCTTTTGAAGGCGAAGTAGTGTTTACTTTTGAGGAAGATTTCAATAGCAATGGTGGTGCAATAACAGATTCTGGGGGTTGTGCAGAAGACACTGCAAATGAGGTTTATACTTGTACAGATCTCAGTGCAACAGATACTGTTACTTTCACAGTAACAAATCCTGGGAAAACAACGACAGAAGGAGAAGCCGACACTTATGTTGTTGAGCTTCAGGCTGATACGGGAGAGTGGGGTAACGCGATGTTTGCTATCATTGAACCGGTAGTGGTAACCGCAAGAGTTAGTGCTCTTCTTTCTTTTACCGTTGAGGGTGTGGGTGAAGAGGCAGATGATTTGCACGGTGAGAGAAATATTGATATAACCACTACCGCTACCAGTATTGAGTTTGGAACTCTTGATACGGAAACACCTTTGGCTGCCGCTCAGGATTTGACAGTATCAACCAACGCTTCTGAGGGTTACTCGGTAACCGTTTTCCAGGACCAGGACTTAACCAGTCCGGGAGGAGATACCATTAAAAGTTTCTTAGATGGCACACCAGTAGCAACAAGTGCAGCAGCGACTTGGGCGGGTCCTGGTGGCCAGTTGGCTGATCCAGATACTTGGGGACACTTCGGGTTTACCACTGAAGATGTTCAGGTTGACGAAAACTGTCTTGAGCTTGATGGAGCAGATGGATATTTTGGTAGTAATGTTTGGGCTGGATTTGATGGAGACACTCCCGAAGAGATTATGTGTCATGTTGGTCCCTCAGATGGAGAGACACTGCACGCTGGAACAACTCGTGTTGGGTACCAGATAGAGATTAGTGATCTTCAGCCTGCAGGTGAGTACACCAACACACTAACCTATATAGCAACTCCTACATTCTAGTTTTTAAAGAGAGAGTTAAAGAGAGCTTCTTTTAGCCGATTGTGGCAAAAGAAGCTCTTTGCATTTTATGGGAATTTCTGTAAAATACAGATTAGTTTAATTTGTTTTGATTATGAAAATAAAAATACTTTTTTTCTCTTTTTTTCTATTGGTATTTTCTTTCGGTTTTTTGGAAAAACCTACGGTAGATGCGGTGGTTGAGGCGAGCCCTTTCAGGATAGAAGAGGTTGTTGAGCCGGGAGAAAGAGTAACTAACTTTATTACCGTCACCAACGCTTCCGATGAAGTACAAACCTTTCACACTTTTGTGATGGATTTTGCTCCAAGAGGAGAAAGAGGTTCGGTGAGGCTTCTTCCTATCGGGACGCAAGAAGGACCGTTTTTAAGTAGTTGGGTGGACATACCGGATGAAGGAATGACTTTTGCGCCTCGAGAAAAAAAACAAGTACAGGTGAATTTTCGTGTTCCCCAAAACGTCGGACCCGGAGGATACTATGGAGCAGTTGTTTTCGGCCCTAAAGCTCCGGAAATAAAGGAGGGAGAAGGAAGCGTGATTGCGCTTACCCATCAGGTGGGAGTTTTGGTTCTTTTTCAGGTTAAAGGAGATGCACACTACGAGGCACGAATCAGAGAGTTTACCACCGATTACAACTTTTACGAAAACCCTTTTGTCGTTAATTTTACAACAAGAGTAGAGAATCTGGGCAACGTTCACGTTAAACCCGTTGGAACAATCAAGATAGAGAGCATGCGTGGCTCTCAGGTAGCGGCTTTGCCCGTAAATGAAGCCGGGGCGAACGCCTTACCGGACTCTATTCGGCGCTTTGAAAACACGTGGGAAGATGATTTTGGATTGGGTAAGTATACCGCCACTCTTGTCTTAAGTTTTGGTGGTTTGGGTGGTGATACGGGGGTGGGTATCAGGACCGTTACCGCACAGACAACATTTTGGATAATACCGTGGGATGTAGTTATCCCGGCGGGAGTAGGTCTTCTTGTTCTAATTATAATTATTACTCTTGTTACCAAATGGTATAAGGACAAAGCCGTACGGGAAGTACTCCGACAAGCAGGACTAGAAGAAGATACCGGGAAGTTGGGAGCAAGAGAAAAAGCCGTACTAAAAAACAGGGAGGAGAAGAGGAAAAAAGAAAAAGAACCATCTTCACCTCTAAGCTCTTTCCTCGTTTTTGCCGCGATAGCAATTGCCGTTGTTTTAACGGGTGGTTTGATGTTTTTCTTATTTTTCGCATAGCATGAAGAAATATTATTTTCTAATTTTTCTCGCCCTCTTTCTTTCTTTTCCCGGAAAAGGAGAGGCAGAAATTGTTGTCTACCCCTCTGTTATAAGTGGAGAGGGTAGTGTACGTGACGGATTTGATTTTACGATAAACGTTAAAAACGAAGGACAAAGAAGAACGCGTTTGTATCCGTTAGTAAAAGATGTCTCTGTGGAAGAAGGAAGAATTCTTCGCGAAAAAAACCCTCTCGAGCAAGAATCTTTTTTGTCTTCTTGGATTAATATTAGACGGAGTCGGATGGATATTAACCCGGAAGAGGAAGAAGAGCTGCAACTCACCGTTCGGATTGATAACGATGCAGAGCCGGGAAAATACTATGCCGTTGTCGTTTTTGCCAGAGGAAGCACTGAAGATGAAGCAAGGAGGAATGCAGTGAGGTTTAATTATCCTGAAACACTAATCAATATCGATGTAAAAGAGGACATAGTCGAAAGAATGCAACTGATAAACTTCCGTTCCGACAAAGAATCGTTTTATGATTCGGCGGTTGACTTTTCCCTGATGGTGGAAAATATCGGAAACAGAGAGTTAAAACCGTACGGATCCGTTATTATCTACAAAAGCAGGCACGGAAAAGAGCTTGATTCTCTGCCGATTAACGAAAAAGGATTGTTTGTTGAAGCGGGGAAAAAAGAAACATTTGAAATCAGCTGGGATGCAAAGGGTGGCTTTGGTCAGTACAAGGCGGTTTTGATAGGAGAATACGGGGAAGAAGCGAGAAGAGACATTCAAGATACAATTTATTTTTGGATCATACCCAGAGAATTCTTAATTTTTTCCGGTGTCGGGTTGTTTCTGTTAATCTTCTTTCTTTTCTCTTTTTCAAGAAAAAAGAAGAACAAAAAGGCTCCCGTCTACCGGAGCACAGTTACAACATTAGATCTTTCTTCCAAGAAATGAAAAAACTAAAACTCTTTTTACTCTTTTTTCTTTTTATTACGACAATCTCTTCCCCTGTTTTTGCAGAAGAGGAAAAAAACGTTAGTCTTGCCATCACTCCTCTCTTAACAAAGATTAATATTGCTCCGGGAGAAACCTGGTCCGGTTCCGTGGAAATATTCAACAGCAACGACAAAGACCTCTACTTCACTGTTTTTATAAGGGATTTTCGAGGAGGAGAAGAAGGGAGAGTCCGGTTTATCGATACAAGAGAGATAGAGAAAAGCATTGACGTAGGAAAGGACTTTCTGCTTAGCCAGTGGATTGAAGTTAATCGTGATTTAATCTTTATTCCTGCAAACGAAAGCAAGGTCCTTCCTGTTGAAATCGATATCCCGGAGTATGCCGGGCCGGGAGGAAAATACGCGGTTATTTCAGCGGCAATCATGATGCCGGAAGACTTTTCTCCGGGAACCAGCTTGGCAGTATCCCCTTCGGTTGGCTCACTTATTCTTTTAAATGTTCGTGGAGATGTAACGGAAGAGGCGTTTCTCCGGGAGTTTTCGACAAAAAGAACCCTCTATACGAGCCCTGAAGTTGAGTTTAATCTTTTTCTTCGAAACGAGGGAAATACGCATATTCAGCCCAGGGGAACCATAAAAATCTACAATCAGTGGAACAAAGAAGTTGAAACTATTTTTGTTAACCGGAACACCGAGTTTGGAAACATTCTTCCTCAAAGCGGAAGAAGATGGAGCTTTCAATGGGACGGAAGAGATTCGTTCCTTGAGGCGGGAAGATACAAGGCGTCCCTGACTTTGGTGTATGGAGAGGAGGCGGTTCAATTGATAGATCAAGACATCTATTTTTGGATAATTCCTCTCGATATAGTTGTTACACTTCTAGGAGTGGTTCTCTTCCTTTTACTGATAATTACCGTTGCTGATTATTTCAAACAAAAGTATATGGACTAAATGTAATTCTTTGGTATAATCAAAAAAGATGAATTGCAGAAGAAAAAAAATTAAAACTTTTTTGAGAGGAGGGATTACGGGTCTAACGGTATCTTTGGTTTTTCTTCTTTTCGTTTCGTGGCATTACTTTAGTGTTAATCCCGGGGATGTTGCCAAGTATTTTGCGGCAACTCTCGGAGCGGCATCGGGAACCAGCGTAGAGGTTCCGAGCAACCCCTACAATACGCTGGCGCAACAGTTAATCGAGAAAGAAGAGGAGTTAGAAATGAGAGAGAAGGGATTGGAGGGGGCGTTAATAGAAGCGGAAAAGGAAAACAGATTTATGCTCAACCTCATTTTAGGGGCGGTAACATCTCTTTTTATACTCTTGCTTGTAAACTTTTATTTTGATTATCAAGCTCGAAGACTTGAAGAGTAGATTTTTTTTAAAACGTATGCATAAAAGGTATTTATCTATAATATTTGTCTTTCTTTTCTTTTTCGGTACGTTTTCTTTTCTTTATTTTCTTAAAGCCGACTCGGTTAAATCTCAAACCGATTTGGTGAGTATCTCCGATACGATTTCAACTTCTCATCCAAACGTTGAAGCCGACCACAGAGTAAGATTTACCGCTACCGCCGATGTTCCCGGACTCGGAAAGATTGTTATTAAGCCCGTTTCCAAGGAAGGCAGTGCTTTTTATACTCCTCCCGAGATGAATTATTCCGATGTCGCCCTTTATATCAACGCAGAGGAAAAACCGCTGGGAGCGAATCCTCTTGAAGATGTAAGCGGAGTGAGCATCGTCAGCGGAGTGGACGGGCAGGTAACGGTTACTTTAGCGGAGAACTTGTCTTTAAGCGAAGGTGATGTCGTTGTTGTAAGAATCGGGGGAGAAAACAAGATTACCAATCCCGTTAATACGGGTGCTTACTGGATAGATATCGAGATACTTGACGATGCCGACTCTCTGCTCTCTTACGGACAAGCTGCGATTTTTGTTGTTAACCCCGTTAGTGTCGGGGTAGCACCTGTTTTTCCTGAACCGATAGTAAGAACCATTGAAGCCGGTGTCGTCGGAGCAAGCAGTGTCGTTCTAAGAGGAGAACTTCTTAATCTCGGACCTGTAGACTATGTTGATGTTTTCCTTCAGTACCGTGAAAAAGAGGCAGAAACATGGAACGAAACAGGGAAGTTCGGGAGAAGTGAAATTGTACTTTTTTCTGATTTTGTTGGTGGACTGGAAATGGGAACCGAATACGAGTTTCGTGCAGCTGCAGAGTGGTATAACGAAGAAGAAGAAGAGTTGCAGCAAGTTTACGGCGAGATAGTGGATTTTGTTACCATGGAGCAAGAGCCGGGAGAGGAAGACGGTACCGGAGAGTATGATGACCCAGGAGAGTATGATGACCCTGGGGTTGGCGATGGTACGGGGAGAGCTGAGGGAGGAGCGGGGGGTCCCGATGACGGCATAAGAGAAGGAGAGCCGGCAGATCCACCTCCTCCGGAAATACAAGATCCGCCTCCTTATCTTTATCTTCAAGGATGGGCTTATCCGGGAGGAGAAGTGACTCTTTTGAAAGATGGTGAGGTTTTTGCGGAAACCGGAGCAGACTCTTCGGGAGAGTTTGAGATAGAAGTCAACACCCCTCTTTCCGGCCACTTCAACTTTCTTCTTAAAGTAGAAGAAAGAGAAAATCTGGTTTCAACAGACATCTCTTTTACTCTTGAAACCGAACCGGCAAGAGGAATAACCATTAGAAGAATCTTGTTGTCGCCCACACTGGAAGCTGAAAAAGAGAATTTTGTGACCGAAGAAAACATAGTTGTTTTCGGTAGAGGAGTCCCCGGGGAAGAGGTAAATGTAAGAATACTAAAAGATAGTGAGAGAGTGAGCGATCAAACGGTAGATGTTGATTCCGGAGGAGAGTGGTCTCTTGCCCTTAATCCCGGAGAATTAGAAAGGGGACGCTATCTGGTCATAGTTCGTTCTTTCGCCTTTGAAGAGGAGAGTGCTTTTGGAGGGTTTTTAAGGATTAACGTTGGAGAGGTGGGATGTAGTGCTGCAGATATTACGGGAGACGGCAACGTTGGTCTTTCCGATTTCAGTATTTTAATGCACTACTGGGGTACCGGAGAGCTGAGGGCTGATATAAATAACGACGGGGTTGTTGATATGGTTGACTTTAGCATTATGATGAACTGCTGGACAGAGTAAAAAGATTTATTATAATGAAAGCTAGAAAATTAACAAAAAAAAATCAAATAAAAGTTGCTACTGTTTTTTTACTTCTTTTATCGTTTTTTCCTGCGAAGATTTTGGCGGTTTCCGTGTATGTTGAGCCGATGGTCTCCCAATACCAAACAGATGATGTTTTCATCTTGGAGGTCAAAGCAAACATCAAAGACCAGTGTGTTAACGCGGTAAGAATCGATTTGGTTTTCCCGACAGAGGTCCTCGAAGGAAAATATTTTAGTGAAGGTGGATCTTTGTTGCAACTTTGGCCGAGACCGATACACATTGACAACGAAAGAGGAGTAGTTTCCTTTATCGGTGGTATTCCCGGAGGACACTGTGGTAGCATTGAAGATAAAGAGGTTTTGTTTGGAAGGATTGCATTCAAGGTAAAAAAAGTAAGAACGATAACGGAAAAAGATGTTAGAATTTTAGAAAGCTCAAGGGTTTTGCTCGATGATGGAGAGGCAACACCCGTTGAATTTACAAAAATAGGAGGAAGATTCGTCATTTCACCGGAAAGAAGAGATATCCCTCTTGACGCTTGGGATGAAATAAAAACAAAAGATAAAGAGCCACCGGCAGATTTTTTCCCGGAAATCAGACAAGAAGAGTTGTTGTTTGATGGAAAACAATCTCTGTTTTTTTCGACGACGGATGATCAGTCAGGAATTGATTATTATGAACTATCCGAGCAAAGAAGAGTCGGTTTCTTCCCGGTAGAAAGAGAAAATTGGCGAAGAGTGGAAAGCCCGGTTGTATTGAAAGACCAACAACTAAGGAGTATTATAAAAATAAGAGCGGTGGATAGAGCCGGGAATAAAAGAACAAAAGTTATCCATCCTTCTCCCGGATGGCAAGACTTTGTTCCGTGGATTATCGCCGGTTTACTTTTAGGGGGATTGTTGTTGTGGCAATTTAAAAAACTTGAAAAATTAAAAAATATAAATCATAAAATATAAAAAGTTCAATGCCTTTTTTTAAAAAATCAAAAAAGAAGAATAAAAAAAATAAAGAGGTGCTACCAAAAGAGGGGCAGTTAGCGGTGGATGTCTATGAAAACGAAAGGGAAATTATTGTTGTTGCACCGATATCGAATGCAAAGGAAGATGATTTAGATATTTATATTTAGAAAGAGACAGTGACTATTTCCGGAAAAAGAGAGGTTCCCGAGGAAGGAAAGGATGCCGAAAGAATTATTCATCAAGAGTGTTACTGGGGAACTTTTTCTCGAGAGATAATACTGCCCGAAGAAGTGGATAGTTACTCGACAAAAGCATCTTTTGAGAACGGAATTATTAAACTGGTGATGCCAAAAATGAAAGTGGCACAAAGGAAAAAGATAGTCATTAACAACAAAAAAAACGACAACAAGTAGCCTTGCGTAGACTTGATAAACGTTTTTGTTTAAAGAAAGAAAGTTACTCTCAAAAAACAAGCACAATTTTAAAAAAAAGAAAACACAAAGCATCTGTTTTCATTGAAAAAATATGTGTTTGTAACCGAAAAAAAGAAAAGGCAACTTTTTTTACCGCCCGTGTCTTTTGTTGACCCTGAAAGTCAACAATTTTCTCTTTTTAGAGTTAGAGCGCCAAACAGAGAGCTTTTTGCAGGTGCTTGTCAACTGGGCGAAAATTTGCTAACATTGCGACGTATGAAAGGAATATTTGAATATTTTTTGGAAGTTGCAAAGGTAATCTTTCTTGCCCTACTTATCGTATTTCCGATACGCTATTTTTTGTTTCAGCCGTTTATTGTTCGAGGAGCTTCGATGGAGCCAAGCTTCTATGAATCCGATTATCTGATTGTTGATCAAATTTCTTACCGTTTTCGTGATCCCGAAAGAGGAGAAGTTATCGTCTTTAATTATCCGCAAGATCCTCAAAAAAGGCATATTAAGAGAATAATCGGACTTCCGGAAGAAGAGGTCGTTATCGAAGAAGGACGTATTTTTGTTACCGATGATTCCGACGAGACAACTCTTTTAGAAGAAGAGTATCTCACTTTGTCGCAGACTTTAGGTGAGGAAAGAATTTCTTTGGGGGAAGACGAGTACTTTGTAATGGGGGACAATCGCGGATCTTCTTTTGATTCTCGAAACTGGGGCTCTTTGCCTGAAAAAAATATTATCGGGAGAGTTTTTTTTCAAATATCGCCTTTTAGTGTTTTTTCAAGGGTGGAAGCACCGGATTATTAGAGATTTTCTATGCCTAAAAAATTTCAAAGACCAAGCGGAATGCACGATGTTTTCGGCTCGCAGTATGAGTATTTTGAAAAGATAAGAGAAGTTGTTTCAAGGAACGCAAAAATATACGGATTTAAGGGAATTGAAACACCGATTATTGAGGACACCGAGGTTTTTACCCGGGGAGTGGGAAAACACACGGATATTGTTGAGAAAGAAATGTACACTTTTAAAACCAAAGGGGGAGAAAGTGTTTCTTTGAGGCCGGAAGGAACCGCACCGATAGTTCGTGCCTATATTGAGCACGGACTCCATACGAAACCACAACCGGTTAAGTTTTTTTACTTTGCTCCCTTCTTTCGCTACGAGAGACCACAAGCGGAGAGGTATCGTCAGTTTTGGCAGTTTGGTTTTGAGGCAATCGGCAAAGGAAACTCGATTGTTGACGCACAGATCATTATTATCACATACAACATCCTAAAAGAGCTCGGAATCGATGGTGTGCTGGTGGAGATAAACAACATGGGGGACGAGAAGTGCCGAGAGGATTACAAGAAGGCACTCAAAAAATACCTGAAAAAAGAAGCTACTTCACTTTGTCTTGACTGTAAAAAGAGAGCAATAAAAAACCCATTGAGAGTGCTGGACTGTAAAAAATGTATCAGAGTTAAGGAGAGAGCTCCTCAGATTGTAGATTATATTTGTAAGGGCTGCCGCGATGATTTTAGATTAGTGCTTGAGTTTTTGGAGGAGGTAGGGGTTCCTTATGACCTTAACCCGTTCCTAGTCCGAGGACTTGATTATTATTCGGGTACGGTTTGTGAGTTTTTTGTTCCCCAAAGAGGAGAGGAAAAAAATCTTGCCGTCGGAGGAGGGGGGAGGTATGACGGATTAAGTGCACTTTTAGGAGATGAACAAAGACCGGCAACAGGAGTGGCTGTCGGAGTTGAGAGAGTGGTGTCACTGATAAAAGAAAACGGTTTTAACGAAAAAGAGAAGCCAGAGGTGTTTATCGCTCAACTTGGTGACTTGGCAAAGAAAAAATCACTGAAAATATTTGAAGAATTGAAAAAAGAGGGTGTTTTGGTCACTGAATCCTTTGGGCAAGACTCACTAAAGGGGCAGATGAGCAGAGCAAACACGCTCGGAGTGCAAATCACCCTTATTATCGGAAAAGAAGAAGCGGTAGAGGACAGACTAATACTACGTGACATGGACTCGGGAGAACAGGAAAAAATAGAGACAAATGAAATAGTAAAAGAAATTAAAAAAAGAATAAAGAAGATTAAGAAGTAAAAATTATGAAAAATTGTATTTTTTGTAAAATTATAGACAAAAAGATACCGTCGAAAACTCTTCTTGAGAAAGAAGAAACAATTGTTTTTCAGGACATCGAACCAAAGGCCCCGATTCATTATCTTGTTATTCCCAAAAAACACATCGCTTCTTTAAATGAAGTAAAAAAAGAAGAAAAAGAGCTTTTAGGGGAGTTGATGCTTACGGCTCGAGAGGCTGCCGAGAAGTTGGGGATAAAGGATGATGGATACAAGCTGGCAGTCCACACGGGAGAAGGAGGAGGGAAGGAGGTTTTTCATCTTCATGTCCACTTAATGGGAGGTTGGAAAAATAAAGTTTAAAATTAAAATAATATGGCCTTAGAAGTAAAAAGAAAAGAAAAAGAAAACAACAGCAGTTTGGTCCACCGCTTCACCCGTTCGGTGATTCAGAGTGGAATTATCAAAGAAGCACGGTCAAGGCGTTTTCGCGTAAGACCGCTTAGTAAAACAGCCAAGAAACGTTCTGCTTTAAGGAAAGTACGAGCAAAAGCAGAGTACGACAGAAAGTGGAAGATAGGAGAACTTAAAAAGTAAGAGGAGATGGAGATAAACAATAAAACAGAGACACTTGTCGATGAAAAGTTGCTCTGTAGAGCGATAAAGACCGTTTTAGAGGAAGAAAAAGAGAAAGAAAAAGAGATATCGATTGCCGTTGTCAGTGAAGAAGAAATAAAGAAGCTGAACAGGATTTATCGAGGAAAAGATTTACCAACAGATGTTCTTTCCTTTTCCTACAATGAAGGAGATTTCTTGGGAGAATTAATTCTTTGTCCTGCAAGAATCGGTGGTGAAGGAAGAGATTTTACAAAAGAAATCTGTCGTGTTACTATTCATGGAGCTTTACACCTCTTAGGATACGATCACAAAAACGACAAAGAAGAAGAGTTGATGGAAAAGAAAAAGAAAAAATGCCTACAAAAGCTTTTTGGCTAATATTTTAAAATATTTTATAAAAGATTACAATAAAGTAATGAGTAAGACTCCGATAATCGCGGCTATCGACGTAGGAACGGGCACCATTAAGGTGATTATTGTTCAAAAACAACCCGAAGAAACGGGCTTTAAGGTTTTAGGGAGGGCCGAACACATCTCTTCGGGGATGCGCAAAGGGGTGGTTGCCGATCCGGAAAAAGTTGGAAAAATTATTGGATCGGTAGTGGAAGAAGCTCAAAGAGAAGCGGGAACGGAAGTAGACGAAGTTTATGCCAATATTAACGGAGTACATATTTTCTGTCTCTCATCGAAAGGGCTTATTTCTGTTTCACGAGCAGACCAGGAGATAGCGCAAGAAGACGTGGAACGCGTTATTGAAGCTGCAAAAACGTTTTCACTTCCTGTTAACAAGGAGATATTGGAAATATTTCCTCGCGAGTTCATTATTGATCGGGAGAAGGGAATAAAAAACCCGGTCGGGCTCCACGGAGTGAGACTGGAAACAGAAATAGTAGCTGTCGGAGGATTTATCTCTTATACGAAAAATTTAAGTCAAGCGATTTTAAATGCCGATTTGCAGGTAAGTGATCTTGTTTTAGGTCCTACGGCCTCTGCACGTGCTGTTTTGACCCCTCAGGAAAAAGAGCTCGGCGTTCTTGTTGTTGACTTTGGCGCGGGAACGACGGGAATTTCGGTTTATGAAGAGGGGAATCTTTTGTATACTTCCGTTTTACCGGTAGGGACGAACAACATCCGCAACGATATCGCTATCGGGCTTCGGGTTGATATCGAAACTGCCGAATTTATCAAAAACAAGTTTGGAGAATCTATTTTAGGAGGAAAAACGACAAAAAAAGAAAAGTTAAAGCTTACATCGGGAGAAGAGTTTTCTTTTGAAAGAAAAGAGTTAAAGAAAATAGCCGAACCGAGAATTGTGGAGATTTTCGATGAAATAGAAAAAGAATTAAAAAAGATTTCACGAAACAGGCTTCTTCCGGCAGGAGTGGTTTTAACCGGTGGAGGAGCGAAAACTCCCAATTTGACCGAGTTTGCCAGAGAAAAACTTGGACTTCCTTCTCGACTAGGGGTGCCCAGGAGGTTTTTCCCATTGGAAGATGACCCTGCACTTTCCACTCTTTGCGGACTTGTTCTTTGTGGAATGGATTTGGAAGAAGGAGACTTGGGAGGAGTTAATTTTAAAGGTTTTTTCTCGAAAATAAAAAAGTTTTTCCGGGTCTTTATCCCTTAATATTATGGCTAAAAATTTACCGAAAATAAAAGTTGTTGGTATCGGCGGAGCGGGAGGAAACGTGATCTCGAGGATGGCCGACTGTGGAATAAAAGGAGTAGAGCTTGTTGCAATAAATACAGATTTTCAAGATCTTAAATCTTCCGGAGCCGATGTTAAGATTCGAATCGGGAAAAAACTCACCGAGGGACTTGGGACGGGAATGAATCCGGAACTGGGAGAAAAAGCAATAGAGGAAAACAGAGAAGAGATCGCAAAAACTCTTAAGGATTCTGACATGGTGTTTTTAACCTGTGGACTTGGAGGAGGAACGGGAACGGGAGCAATCCCCGAAGTTGCGGCGATTGCAAAAGAGGCGGGGGCACTTACTATCGCTGTGGTAACCACTCCTTTTTCCTTTGAGGGAAAGGAGCGTGGCAGAGTGGCAAGAAGGGGGCTGAAAATGATACAAGACAAGGTAGACACCCTTATTCCAATCTCTAACGACAGACTTCTTTCCACACTTGGTCCGAATGCTACTTTAACGGAAGCTTTTTGGGTTTGTGACGAGATACTTCGTCAAGCGGTCCAGGGTATTTCCGATCTGGTAACTCTTCCAGGGATTATCAATATCGATTTTGCCGATGTAAAAGCAATTATGGAGAATTCGGGATCCGCTCTTTTTGGGAAAGGAGTTGCCAAAGGGAAGCGTCGTGCAGAAGAAGCCGCGCTTAGTGCGTTGAATCTCCCGCTGGTTGATCTTTCTTGTGAAAATGCAAAAGGAGTTCTTTTTAATGTTAACGGAGGGGAAGACTTAAGTCTTTCCGAGGTTAACGAAATAGCAGAAGTAATTAAAAAGAGAGTGTCTTCTAATGCCAGTATTATTTTCGGGGCGGTAGAAGATAAAGATTTGAAAGAGGGTGAAATCAAGGTGACGATAATCGCTACTGGGTTCTAAAACGTTTTGTAGCTCAATCCTCTTTATATATGTTTGGTCGTCCAGGCATATTATTTTTTGTAAATTTCATAAATTACCTGAAAAATGATTTCTAAAGTTGAAAAGAGAAACGGAAAAGTAGTAGATTTTGATGTCCAAAAAATAGAAGAAGCAATCTACACAGCGTTGACTTTTACCAAAGAAGGAGGAGAAAACGAAGCAAGAGAGCTTTCCGAAAAGGTAATGGAGTTGTTGATGCGAAGATTTAGCAGGGAAGAGGTTCCTCACGTGGAAGAGATTCAAAACACTGTCGAAGAAGTACTTATTATGGGAGACCTTACCGAAACCGCCCGAAGTTACATTCTTTACCGGGAAAAAAGAAGAGAGATAAGAGAGACTTCTGCTGAGTTTGATGAATCAACAAAGATCATTGAAAAGTATATTGACGAGCTTGATTGGGAGGTTAAAGAAAACGCGAACATGACTTATTCTCTTCAGGGTTTAAACCAGTACGCGACCTCTCACATTTCCAAAAAGTACTGGCTAAACAAGATTTATCCGGAAAAAATACGCAACGCAGCGAAAAATCAAGATTTTCATATTCACGATCTTAATCTCTTGGCCACTTACTGCTCTGGATGGGACTTGCAGGATATTCTCATGCGGGGATTCGGGGGAGTTTCCTCTAAGGTGGAATCCAAACCACCAAAACACCTCCGTCCGGCATTGGGGCAGGTAGTAAACTTTTTCTACACCCTTCAAGGAGAGTGTGCAGGTGCTAACGCAATGAGTAATTTCGATACGTTTCTAGCGCCTTTTATAAGAAAGGATAACATGGATTACAAGCAGGTTAAGCAGGCGATGCAGGAGTTTTTGTTTAACTGCATGGTTCCAACTCGTGTTGGTTTCCAGACACCCTTTTTAAATGTTTCCTTGGACGTTACCGTGCCCGAGTTTTTAAAGAAACAACCGATAATTATCGGAGGAGAGGTCCAGAAAGAAACATACGGGGATTTTCAGAAAGAGATGGATATCTTTAATCAAGCGTTTTATGAGGTCTTGATGCAAGGTGACGCGAAAGGGAGACCTTTTACTTTCCCGATTCCTACCATTTCTATCGCTAAAAACTTTAACTGGGACAACGAGAATTTAGATAAAATGTGGGAGGCAACGGCAAAGTACGGGATCAATTATTTCAGTAATTTTGTTCAATCGGATATGAATCCGGAAGACTTCCGCTCGATGTGTTGCCGATTGCGCTTAGATAACAAAGAGCTTGTCAAACGCGGAGGTGGGCTTTTCGGTTCACAACCGCTTACCGGGAGTATTGGAGTTGTCACGATTAATTTGCCGAGAATAGGTTATTTGTCAAAGACAAAAGAAGAGTTTTACGAGAGACTTGGGGAGATGATGGATTTGGCAAGAGACAGCTTGGAATTAAAAAGAAAGGTTTTAGATAACTTTATCGAAAAAGGACTTTATCCTTACTCTCGATATTATCTTGAATCGGTAAAAAGGCTTCGTGGCTCTTACTACGGAAACCACTTTTCCACTATCGGCCTTATCGGAATGAACGAAGCACTGCTCAATTTTATGGGAGAAGGCGTTGCTACGGAGAAAGGAAGAAGTTTTGCTTTGGATGTTTTACAGTTTATGAGAGACAGACTTGTAGATTATCAAGAGGAAACCAGCAATCTTTACAACCTGGAGGCGACTCCCGGTGAGGGCGCATCTTTCAGGCAAGCACGAATAGACAGAGAAAAGTATCCGGACATTATCACTGCCGGAACGGAAAATGCACCGTATTACACCAACTCTGTTCATCTTCCTGTTAATTACACTGATGATCCTTTCGAATCGTTAGATTTGCAAGATGATTTACAGAAAGCGTTTACCGGCGGCACTGTGGTGCATCTCTTTTTGGGAGAAAAACTTGAGGACCCTCAAATGGCAAAAGATTTTGTTCGTAAAGTGTTTGAGAACTACCATCTTCCCTACATCACTCTTACTCCGACGTTTTCAATCTGTTCAAACTGTGGTTATATTAAAGGAGAAGTTCCTTACTGCCCTAACTGCAGAGTTAAAAAACCCAGAGAAGTTATTAAAAAGTTTAAAAGGACATAGACCCCAATAAGGTGTGTGCCCGAAAATTATGATTGCAGAAAGATTTCCACAAAAACAAATATTTCGAGACGAAAAAAAAGCAAAAAAGGCATGCAAGGAAGATCAAAACGCAAGCTGTTTTGACTGTGGAACAAAGATAGAATTAGAAGGAGATGAAATTCAAAACGGTAACCTCCTCTCCTACGAAGATAACGGAAGCAATGTCTTTGTTTTCAAATGTGATAGTTGTTTTGCCAAAGACAGAGGAATTGAAGACTACAAACAGTGCGAAGTTTACTCAAGAATAGTGGGATATCTCAGACCGGTACAACAGTGGAACAAAGGGAAGACACAAGAGTATCGGGAAAGGAAAGAGTATGAAATAGCGGAAAAATAAAAAGATTTACTGTGAAAATCGGGGGATTGCAAAAACTTACTCTTATCGATTACCCCGGAAAACTGGCTTGTACCGTTTTCTTGTCCGGGTGTAACTTCAGGTGTTCGTGGTGTTACTCTCCGGAACTTGTTCTTCCCGAAAAAATTGAAGGGCAACCGGAAGTTAAAAGAGATGTTTTCTTTGATTTTTTAGAAAAGAGAAAGGGAAAGATTGAAGGTGTTGTTATCTGTGGAGGAGAGCCGCTGATAAACGAAGATCTTCTGCAGTTTGCAAAAAAGATAAAGGAGAAAGGTTTTTCCGTTAAGGTAGACACTAACGGGTCAAGACCGGAAATGTTAAAAGCTCTTTTAAAAGGAAAACTATTAGACTATATCGCAATGGACTTGAAAGTTCCGCTGAACAGGTATCAAGAGATTTCTAGAAAGAAAGGAGAAGCAGAAAAGATAAAGGAAAGCATAGAGGTTGTAATGGGAAGCGGAGTCGATTACGAGTTTCGCACCACTCTTGTTCCCGAAATTCACAAGAAGAAGGATGTTTCTCTGATGGCGGAAGCGATAAAAGGAGCGGAAATTTATTTTCTGCAAAACTTTTTTCCGGAAAAAACGCTTGAAGAAAGTTTTCTCGCAAGAAAACCGTTTACTAAAAAAGAACTTGAAGATTTTAAAAAAGTGGCGGAACCTTTTGTGAAAAAGTGCAAGATACGGTGAGTTTATCAAAAACAACTTTCTTTTTTTGTCTGTCGTTTATCACAGGAATATTTTTTGCACCGATCAGTATCATGGTCGGTCTTTTCTTAACACTCTTTACTTATATTTTCTTGAAAAACCGCCTCCTTGTTGTTTTTTGCCTTCTTTTTTTTATCATCGGAGCTTTTTCTTTTCACCACGCTTTTTACAGCATTCCTTCTAAAATCGAATCTTCCGTTTACGGAAAGGTTGCAGAGGAGCCATCCGTCAGGGGAGATTTTCAGAGAATTATATTAGAACACGAAAAGGGGCGAGCTCTTTTGTATGTTGACCGTTATGCGGACTACAAGTACGGAGACTTTTTAAAGGTAAAAGGAGAGTTTAATGAGCCCGAGATTGAAGATTATGCAAATTATTTAAGAAAAGAAGGTGTTTACCACACCTCCTTTTATCCGGAAATAGAAAAGAAGGGAAACAAGGGCTCTTTTTTTCTTAAAACAATCTTTTCTCTTAAAGAAAAAGCACGGGAGAACATCAGAAAAAGTGTTCCCGTTCCGCAAGTTTTTTTCTTGGAAGCGATGATTTTGGGAGAGAGGGACTCTTTTACCGAAAAGTTCGGGGAAAAACTGAGTATTTCCGGAACACGTCACATTACGGCGATTTCCGGAATGCACATCGTTATTATCTCCGGGATTCTCTTTTTCTTTTTCCTGTTTATGGGAATTAAAAAAAAGTGGGCGGGGATTCTTTCTCTTTTTTTTATGATACTTTTTATCGTTTTTGTCGGAGCTCCCGCTTCCGCTGTCCGTGCGGGAATCATGGGAGGTGCTCTTCTTTTATCCTACACCGCTTACCGGCAAACAAACTCTTTTCGCCTGGTGGTTGTCGCCGCCGCAGTGATGCTTGCCTTTAATCCTCTTCTTTTGCATTATGATTTGGGCTTTCAGATGTCTTTTCTTGCCGTTTTTGGAATTCTCACTCTCCACAACCCTATTAAAAACAAAATCACGACTTTTTTGGAGGTTTCCTCACCCATTTCTCTATGGCCTGCAGAAAAGACGAGGTTGTTTTTCAGAAAAAACGGATGGATTGCCGATCTGGTAGCGGTTACTCTTTCGGCACAAATCTTTGTCTTTCCTCTCGTTTTGTACAACTTCGGGCACATTTCTCTTTTTTCCGTTCCGGCAAATGTTCTTATTGTTCCTCTTCTGCCATTTATCATACCACTGGGGTTTCTGACGGCGATTACCGGTTTTGTCGGCTTTGCTTTTCCTGTTTATCTGCTTCTCTCTTTTGTCCTTTTTGTGATTGATACTGTTTATCTTCTCCCTTTTTCTGCAGTTCACATCGGTGGAGTTTCCTCTTTTCTTGTTTTTCTTTTTTATGTCTGGTTGTTTTATAAAATAAGCAGTTTCAAGAAAAGTGGGTAGTTGTTTTTTCGGTGTAAAAATATATAATGAAAGGAGGTAAAAAATAAAAAAATGAAAATGAAAATGAAAATGAAGAAGAGTCACTACATTATTGTCGGAACTGCCGTTTTGGCGGTGACAGTCTTTCTGCTTTTTAGAAACAGTGAGCAGGAGCACGATTACATAGAAGTGGAGCGAGGAGACTTGGTGCAAGAGATTTTTGAAACTGGTTCTACGGAAAAAGGAGACGACGTACAGGTAAGTTTTAAAGAAGGAGGAAGGATTGAAAACATCTTAAAGAGTGAAGGAGAGATTGTGCAGAGGGGCGATGTAATCGCCACACTGAACAAGCGGGATTTAGAATTATCTTTAAGGGAAGCTCGGGCGGCCCTCTCTTCTGCGGAGGCATCTTTGGAAAGAACGGTTACGGGAGCAACAAAAGAAGAGGTTGAGGTTGCCGAGGCGGCGGTAAGATCGGCAGAAACCGCTCTTTCTTCTGCAGAAGACGCCCTCGAAGATCAAAAAAAGAACACACAAGAGGCGCTAAGAACCGTCTATCAAGGCGTTCCTACCGCTCTGGGAGAAGTTTTTTCCACCGTTAGAGAAGTAAAGTTGGGGGTTGATGATATCGCGTCGACGTACTTTACCGGATTAGTGGTTTCCGAAACCACCTCCGGAAGAAGAAGTCGGGATGCGATAAGGAGAAGCACAGAAAGGATTGAGGAGCATAAGGATATGGCGATAAAGAGCGAGATTACTTTTTCCGAGAAAGATGAGGCGTTAGAGAAAACAAAAGAAGAGTTGAGAGCTATAGTGCGTGAAATAGATAACATCATCAGTGTTGCCGACTCCGATTTTTATGAAGACAGGGTTACGGATGCACACAAAAAGTTGCTTCGTGAATACAGGACAGCGGTAAACGGGACCTTGGGAGAGATAACCTCTCTTATCGGAAGCATATCTTCGGCTGATACGGCCGAAAGAACGAAGATAACATCTGCAAGAAACAGTGTTTCTTCTGCGGAAAAAAACCTTGACCAAGCAAAAAGAGAGCTTGAAAGAGTTCGGGCGGGCGCGGAACCGGCAGATGTGCGCATCAGAGAAGCAACGGTTGATCAGGCAAAAGCAAAGGTAGAGCTTTTATTAAACAGAATAAGCGATGCGACACTAAGAAGTCCTGTTTCCGGAACTGTTTCCGATGTTTTTGCAAGAAGCGGAGAGGTGGTATCAGCGGGGGCACCGATTGCCGTTGTCACTCCCGAAGAAGACATCCAGATAGCGGTAGATATTTACGAAGGAGACATCTCCAAGATAAGTGTGGGAGATGAGGTAACAGCTTCTTTTGTTGCCTTTCCCAGCAGAGAGTTTGTAGGAGAAGTTGTTTTTGTTAATCCTACCGGCAAGATTATGGACGGAGTTGTTTACTACTCAATAAAGATCATGCTCGACGAGTACCCGGAAAACACTCTCCCACAGATGACGGTGGACGTGACCATAAAAACAGATGAAAAAGAAAACGTACTCTTTCTTCCGGACAGAGCCGTCAGAAGAAGAGAGGGTAAGCATTTCGTAAACGTACTTGAAAACGGAGAGATTGTAGAGAAAGAAGTAGAAACAGGAATTACCGGTGAGGGGAGGATGATAGAGATTATTTCTGGAGTAGAGGAAGGAGAAAAAGTTGTTACTGATTAAAAAATGAAAAAAATTATTGAACTTCAAAACGTCTGGAAAACGTATTTCTTGGGAGAGATAAAGCTGGAAGTCTTGAAAGGAATTAATCTAGAGATATTAAAAAAAGATTTTACTCTTATTCTTGGGCCCAGTGGCTCTGGAAAATCCACTCTTTTAAACATGGTGAGTTGTTTAGATATACCAAGCAAAGGAAAGATTATTCTTGAAGGAAAAGATATTTCTAATTTTTCGGAAGACCAACTTGCCGCGGTGAGAGGGAAAAAGATAGGATTCGTTTTTCAGCAGTTTAATCTTTTAACTCATCTATCAGCGTTAGAAAACGTTATTCTTCCTACTATTTTTCAAGGAGTAGACAAAGAAACGAGAGAAAAAAGAGCAAAGGATCTTTTATCCTCTGTTGGTCTTGAAAAAAGGATGCATCATCGTCCAGCAGAGCTTTCGGGAGGAGAAAGACAAAGAGTTGCTATTGCACGTAGTTTGGTCAATCACCCGGAAATAATTGTTGCCGATGAACCAACTGGAAATGTTGATTCAAAAACCGGTAAGGTGATTATGGATATTCTAACTGATTTGAACAAAGAAGGGAGGACAGTGATTGTTGTTACGCACGACACAGATCTTCAAAAGTTTTCTAACAGGGTTATAAAAATAAAAGATGGAGAGATAAATGACCAGTGAGTATTTTAAAATAGCTTTAAAAAATCTTAGATCTCGCTCTTTGCGGAGCTGGCTGACGATTTTAGGTATCGTGATTGGGATTTTTTTGGTGATTACCCTGCTTTCCTTGAGCGAGGGTCTTAAGCAATCCGTGATGAACGAACTACAGATGATGGGAGGAGATATGATTGTAGTTGTTCCTGGAGATGTTTCTGATATGGTGACATCGATGATGGGGGGGGCGGAACTGGATAACCGAGATATTGAAGCAATAAAAAGAGCAGAAGGAGTTGATATGGTAATAGAGATGCCTTTTTCAGTTGCAATCGCCAGGCACTTCCAGCAAACAGAAACGGTTATGATTTACGGACTTGATTTTAATCAAGGGCTTAATGTTTTGAGGTATGATATGGGTTGGGAGGTTATTGATGGAGATTATCCAAGATCCGGGAGAAGAGAAATAATGGTTGGTAATCTGGTTCCGCGAAATGTTTTTCCAGAACTTTTCCCTGGAGACAGTGTTACAATAAAAGGGAAAAAGTTTACAGTTACCGGAGTTTTACGTTCCTTGGGAAACAGAGAAGACGACTTAGCCTTTGCCATGGATTTGGAAGATTACAGAAGTATTACGGGAAAAAGAGAGGGAACACCGGTTGCGCTGGTAAAAATAAAAGATGGTTACGATCCCGATAGCGTAGTCGCAAACATCGAGTTTGAGCTTGAAGATTCGGCAATAAGAAGAAGGGATGAAGAAAAAGCCTCTTTTACCGTAATGACCAGTGAAACAGTAACCGATATGGTGGAGAGTATTATGGGCGTGCTTCAGGCCGCAGTAATTGCTTTTGCTAGCATTGCCATAATTGTGGGAGGTATCGGGATTATGAACACCATGTATACTTCGGTGAAAGAAAGAACCAAAGAGATCGGTATCTTAAAGGCGGTTGGTGCGAAAAGGAAACACATAATTTCTATCTTTCTATTTGAAGCAGGAATTATCGGTCTTATCGGTGGAATAGGTGGTGTTTTGTCAGGAATTGCTTTAGCTCTTTTGGCCGAAGCAGTTCTTTCAGGAGCAGATACAATGTTTTATTTGGAAGCATACATTTCAATTTGGCTTGTTTTGTTTGGATTGGCGTTTTCTTTCCTTGTTGGCTGTTTTTCTGGTTTTTTCCCAGCAAAGCAGGCAGCAAAAATGGAACCGGTAGACGCTTTACGATATGAATAAATATGCTTAGAAAATTATTTAGAGCATTTAGAAATGCTTTCAGGGGAATCAAAGAGGCCTTTATCGAGCAATCTTTTCGTATTTTGTTTGTTGTTGCTCTCTTTGTTACTTTTTGTCTTTTTTACTTTCCATTTGAGTCGTTAGAAAGGGCCGTTCTCGTGCTCGTTGTTGTTTTGGTGTTATCTTTGGAGCTGATAAACTCTCAGATCGAACGTATTTTGGATATTTTAAGACCCGATTACAACGAAGAAGTGAGAAAAATGAAAGACATCTCTGCGGGAGCGGTGCTCACCGCAAGTATCGGCGCGGTGATTTTGGCGGTAATTATTATTTTACCATACATTCTTCTTCTCCTTGAAAGAATCTCTTTTTTTTGATAAAAAGAAATCACTATGTTAAAAAATATTTTAAGTGCTTTAATAACATTTTTCGTTCTTCTGGCTTTTTTGTTTGTCGGAATGTTTATCGGTGGTGATGATTTTGCCTTTTTTCAAAAAAGCGGAGAAGAAGTGGAAAAAGAGAAAGAAGTATATGAACCTTTTCTCGAGCACGAAAAAAGGGTTATAGAAGTCGTTGAAGAGAATATTCCTGCAGTGGTGAACGTCGTTGTCTCTAAGCATGTTGAGTATCTGGAATTTCCTCGCGGCGGTCTTTTCTTTTTTGAAGGGGAGCCGGAAACACGCGAAAGAGAGGAAACAGAAGAGGGAACAGGGTTTATCATCTCTGAAGACGGCCTTATTCTAACCAACAAACACGTAGTAAAAGACGAGAATGCGGATTATACTGTTTTTCTTTCCGGTGGAGAAAAGTTTGAAGCGGAGGTTTTGGCCAGAGATCCGATGCAGGATATAGCGGTTTTAAAAATAGAAGGAGACGAATTTCCCACTGTAAGAATAGGAGACTCCGATACGGTTCGTCTCGGGCAAACGGCGATTGCTATCGGGAACGCGTTAGGGGAGTTTCAAAATACCGTTTCTACGGGAGTTATCTCCGGAACGGGAAGAAGAATAGTGGCGAGAGGGGGGTATACGGTGGAAGTTCTCGATGATGTCCTTCAGACTGATGCTGCAATTAACTTTGGAAACTCTGGAGGCCCTTTGTTAAACATTAAAGGAGAGGTTATCGGGATTAACACGGCGACGATGATGTATGCCGAAGGAATCGGTTTTGCTATTCCGATCAACAGAGCAGAGAGAGCTATCAAAGGTGCGATGGAAAACGGTAGAATTGTCTATCCCTTTTTGGGTGTCCATTACTTGATTGTTAACGAGGAGATACAAAAAAAAGAAAACTTGCCTGTAGACTACGGAGCAATGGTTTCTTCCGGAGTGGAGGGGGAGGGCGCGGTTGTACCCGATTCAGCGGCGGAAAGGGCAGGAATAAAGGAAGGAGATATTATTTTGGAGCTTGAAGGAGAAAAAATTACCGTGGAAAACTCTTTGGCGAGGATTATTACCCGTTACAACCCACAAGACGAGGTAGAACTTAAAATTTTACGAGGAGAAAGAGAGATGAACGTAAAAGCAACTCTTGGAGAAATAGAGTGATCCGCTGACGGTTACTATTGACAAAAATTATAAAATAAGATATAAATAAGGCAGAAGTTGGTTTTGCACACTAGTTTTCCTCAGCGATTCAGCGAGGAAGAACAATAAAGACAGAGCACTGTCTAGGGGGGATCGAGTTTTGTTAAAGCACCTCGCTAATGCTTAACACTCCTTTTATCTTGTTCCCCTCTTTTTTTCGGCCGTTTTTCGGCCGTTCTTGATTTCCAAAAGAAAAACTGATATGATGATAATCTGAGAAAAGATTATTTAAAGGTAAATTCTATAATTATGCCAACAGTACCAGGTGCAAATTTTACACACAAAGCCCAGCAGGCGATTGTTAATTCGCAGAAGATTGCGCACAGAAAAAGGAATCAGCAGATAGATCCTCTCCATCTTTTGTTTGCTCTTCTGATTCAGGAAGAAAGCATTGTTTTAAGCCTCTTAAAGAGAATAGGAGTTAATGTTGAGATGTTGAAAAAAAGAACAGAGCGTTCTATGAAAGCACTCCCAAAAGTACCCGATGTTGATTCTCCAAAGGGAGGTCAGTTTTATCTTTCACAAGAGATAGCAAAAGCACTTCAGTTTGCAGATGATGAGGCAAAGAAAATGGGAGACAAGTTTATTTCAGTAGAGCATCTTTTCCTTTCTCTTCTCCAGATTGATGCACGAGCAAGGGATATACTCGAGACGGCCAGTTTTCTTCCTCCCGGAAAAGGAGGTCCCGACCCGATGGATGTCGATAAGCTGGATTACGAAAAAGCAAAGATTGTGCTTAGTGATATCCGTGGAAATCAAAAGATTACCGACCCTCACCCGGAGTCAAAAATACAAGTTATCGAGAAGTACACGAACAATCTTACCGAAATGGCCCGTCAAGGGAAAATAGACCCCGTTATCGGAAGAAAAAAAGAGATGAGGCGCTTAATGCAGGTCCTTTCAAGGCGAACAAAAAACAATCCGGTGCTTATCGGAGAAGCAGGAACGGGAAAAACAGCGGTAATTGAAGGACTTGCACAAAGAATTGCCAAAAAGGATGTTCCCGAAAGCTTGAAAGACAAGGAAGTAATAAGTTTGGATATCGGATCTCTTGTCGCCGGAACGAGGTACAGGGGAGAGTTTGAAAACAGGATAAAAGCCCTTCTTAAAGAAATAAAGGGCAAAGAGGGGAAGTACATCCTTTTTATCGATGAACTACACACCATTATCGGTGCGGGAGCGGCGGAAGGCTCTATTGACGCCTCTAACCTCCTGAAACCGGACCTTGCCAGAGGAGAGCTTCGTGCTATTGGGGCAACTACGCTTAAAGAGTACCAAAAGTATATCGAAAGAGATCCTGCACTTGAAAGAAGGTTTCAACCGATTACCGTTTCAGAGCCGACCGAAGAAGAAACGACAATGATATTGAGAGGGATCAAAGAAAAGTACGAGATGCACCACGGAGTGAAAATTGAGGACTCGGCAATTAAAGCTTCTGTTGAACTTTCGGCAAGATACATTACCGATCGTTTTCTTCCCGACAAAGCGGTGGATCTGATGGATGAAGCGATGAGTTCTTTGCGACTAGAAGTGGAATCACAACCGACGAAATTGGAAGACTTGAAGAAAGAAATTCAGGACTTTGAAATAGAGATGGAATCTTTAAAGAGTAGTAGCACGGAAGAGTCGGAAAAGAGAAAGAGAGTTATTTCAAGACAACTTGCCGATTTAAAAGAAAAAGCGGAGGAGCTTGAAGCAAGATGGAGTGCGGAAAAGGAAACTATTTTGAGCATAAAGAAAATCAAGAACGAGATAGATGCCCTTCGATACGAATCGGAGAGAGCCGGACAAGAAGCCGATTTACAAAGAGTAGCGGAGATAAAATACGGAAAGATACCGGAACTTACAAAGGAATTGAAGTCAGAAGAGAAAAAACTCAAAAACCTGCAGAAGAAAAAAGCAGTTGTCAAAGAGACGGTTGCCAGAGAAGATGTGGCTAATGTTGTTTCTCGATGGACGGGGATACCGGTAACTAACTTGTTGGAAGAAGAGGCGAAAAAGCTAAAAAAGATGGAAAGTATTGTTTCCGGCCGTGTTATCGGGCAAGGAGAAGCAATATCGGCCATCTCCCACGCTATTCGCCGTTCTCGTGCAGGAGTTTCCGATGAAGCAAAACCACTTGGTTCTTTTCTTTTTCTTGGTCCGACAGGGGTAGGAAAAACGGAAACCGCTCGCGCATTGGCAGAGTTTCTCTTTAGCAGTGAAGACTCTCTTATCCGTGTAGATATGTCCGAGTATATGGAAAAGCACGCTGTTTCCAAGATGATCGGAGCTCCCCCTGGATATATCGGTCATGAAGATTCAGGGCAGCTAAGCGAAGCGGTACGAAGAAGACCTTACAGCGTAATTCTTATCGATGAAATTGAAAAAGCTCATCCGGATGTGTTTAACATCTTGCTTCAAGTGCTCGAAGACGGGATCCTCAGTGACTCAAAAGGAAGAAAAGTTTCCTTTAAAAATACGATTATTATCATGACTTCTAATGTGGGGTCGGAGTATATTACGGAAATAGAAGCAATCGGTTTTGAAGAAAAGAAAGAAGACAATGTAAGAGAATCGTTGAAAGAAAAGGTTACCGAGGCACTGAAAAACACCTTTCGCCCCGAATTTATCAACAGAATAGATGATATTATTGTCTTTAATCACCTGACCACGGAAGATATCAACAAAATCGTTGACTTAGAGTTGCAAAAAGTAGTCAAGAGAATGAAGGAGAATAATGATATAACGGTCACTTTTCAAAAATCTGCCAAAGACTTACTTGCAAAAGAAGGTTTTGACAGAGAAAAAGGAGCTCGTCCGATGAAAAGGATAATTCAAAAAAAGATACTTAATCCTTTGGCGCTGGAAATCATCTCCGGAGAAGTGGAAAAAGGAGGAAGAGTGACGGTAAAAGCGAAGGACGGTGAAATCGTCTTTGAAGGAACAAACAAAAAAACAAAGAAAAAGCAAAAAATGTGTGTCAACAACTAATCTTTGTGGGTACTTAACCTTCTCACAAGGAGTTTTTTCTTGATAAATTTGCGAGCAGATTTTCTATGCCACAGAATGTTGAAAGGAGGGTACCTGAAAGTTCTTTTTTATCGAAAGATATTAAACTTAATCGTCTGAAAGGAGGGAAAAAGGGTAATGGTAATAAAATTCTGCCCAAAATGTGGAAAGGAAGTTTTCTTTTGTGGGATGTCTGAGTGGAGTTCGGGAGTGTGGCTTTACGGATGTCCTAATTGTGAAACACTGTACGAGCACCACAAATGTTCACTTACTGGAAAAGATAGTCACTGGAAAATAAGTT
>PWKK01000015.1 GCA_003560665.1 Candidatus Nealsoniibacteriota bacterium | reverse complement strand
CTCCGACCTACACGTCAACCCCGGCACCGGCTCCCGACTGGCAACCGTTGATGCCAAGCTATACTCCGACCTACACATCAACCCCGGCACCGGCTCCCGACTGGCAACCGTTGATGCCAAGCCATACTTCGGCGTATGCATCAAACGGAGCTACAGCAACACCGTCTTTGGAAGCAGAAGAGCGAGTGACAGTACATTCGAAATCATCTCCAACGGAAGTCCCGACAGGAATTACTGGAAGTACAGCTCTCGATTATCTTTTTCTCCCTTTTCTTGTGCTTCTCTCCGTTTTTCTAATTTTTAGAAAACAAATCTTGTTGATGGCAAGAAGAGCGGAAAGCGTTAGAAGAGAGGCACGAGCAGAGTGGATATAATAATCTGATAATTCTTTGAAAACAAGAAATCACCCTTTTGGGTGATTTTTTGTTATAATAAATTCATGAGAAAAACAATCACTGCCTACAAAAAAATAGGAGAGTCACCATTGGATTTAATTAAAAGATTAAGAGAAGAAAGCCCGGAATTAAGAGACGAAAAGATGGCTTATGCGGGAAGACTGGACCCGATGGCCGAGGGATTGGTTTTGATTGTTATCGGAGAGGAGTTAAAAAATTTTGACAACTACTTGAAACTAGACAAAGAGTACGAAGCAAAGATACTTTTTGGATTTTCTTCAGACACTTACGATATTTTAGGAATTGCAAAAAATGGTGATTTACAACGAGTAAGCGAAGGAAGAGTAAAAAAAGTGCTTAAGGAATTGAAAGGGGAGTTTTTCTTTTCTCTTCCACCTTTTTCAGGGTATAAAATTAAGGGGAAGCCGCTTTTTTGGTGGGCACTTGAAGATCGACTAGCAGAAGTTTATATTCCAAAGAAGAAGGCAACGGTTTACTCTTTGAGTGTTGTAAAAACAGAGCGAATGAAAAAGGAAGATTTAAGAAAAGATATTTTGTGGAAAATAGAACAGGTGAAGGGGTGCTTCCGGCAAAAAGAGATTAGCAAGAGATGGAAAGAGATATTTGACGCGGAGAGAGAGGAGAAAGAGTATCTGGTTGTAAAGATTAAAGTTTCTTGTAGTAGTGGGTGCTATGTCAGGAGCATTGTCAATAAAGCGGGGACTGTTTTGGGGACGGGAGCGGTCTTGTTGCATCTCAAAAGAACAAAAATAGGCAAAAAACGAGAGGATACAGGAAATTGAGAGAGCACCGTTATTGACCCCGCGGTAGGTATCGGTAACTAAAAATGCTACTAGTTTTTACGGAAACACTTGATTTATAAGAGAAAAAATATAATAATTTCCTTTCTAGAAAAAATTAATAAAATTATACAAATGCAAAAGACATTTTTCGGACTGTTTGTTCTTCTTCTGATTGGAGGAGTAGTGTTTTCATACTCCTACTTCTCTTTTGGAGAAATAATGATGAGAGAGATCAATAGAATAATGCCTGATTTTTCAGCTTACAACAATTTTGAGGAAAAGGATGAAGATGGAGATGAGGAAGAAGATGAGGTGCGTTCTCCTGGCCCGCTTGTTAAAGATAACGACAATGCGATTGGTTTTCTAACGAGAGAAGGAGTAATTCGCGAAACCAACAGACAAAGAGAAAGGTTCAATGCAGACGCTCTTACCGAAAATGAAAAGTTAAACGAAGTTGCGAGAATTAAGCTGGACGATATGTTTGAGAAACAGTACTTTGCACATGTTTCTCCGACCGGAATCGGAGTGGGAGATATAGCGAAGGAAAAACAGTACGATTATCTTCTAGTCGGAGATAATCTGGCGATGGGAAATTATCAAGATGATGAAGATGTTGTTAATGCTTGGATGAACAGTCCCGGGCACAGAAAAAACATATTAGAGGAGAAATATGAAGAAATAGGGGTAGCGGCGAGGAAAGGAGTGTATAATAATAAAGAGATTTGGATGGTGGTTCAAGTTTTTGCGATGCCCCCTGATGCTTGTCCCGCAGTAGACCAACAGCTTATAACGGAAATTGAAAGAAAAGAGGGTGAGGCGGAGAAGATGCTTCAAGAAAGAGAAGATTTAAGGGCAGAAATCGATGCGATAAGACCGCGAGGAAGCGAAGAACATGTCGAAAAAGTGGAAGAGTATAATAATCTGGTTAACGATTACAACAATCTTGTTGCTGCTCTCGATAATTTGATCGATGAGTATAACCGACAGGTAAAAGCGAGAACAGAGTGTATTCGTCGGTGATGGATATAACAACAAAGATAATAGAAAAACATTACCCTAAAAAAGGTGATGCTTACAAAATTCTAATGGGTCACAGTTTTGCTGTGGCAAAAAAAGCGGTAGAGATTGCAAAAAAAGCGAAACACCTCCAGCCAAATATAAAATTTATAGAAGAAGCGGCAAAGCTTCACGATATTGGTATTTTTTTAACCGATGCCCCTCAAATCGGATGTTTTGGAGAAAAACCTTATCTTTGTCACGGAACTTTGGGAAGAGGGATTTTGGAAAGAGAGGGCCTTCTAAGACATGCACTTGTCTGTGAAAGGCACACAGGAGTTGGAATAACAGCCGAAGAAGTAAGAATGAACAAGCTACCACTACCAGAAAGAGATATGGTTCCTTTGTCGGTGGAAGAAGAGATAATCTGCCTTGCCGACAACTTCTTCAGCAAGTCCGGTAAAAACCTCTTTCGGGAAAAAAACACTGAAGAAGTAAAAAAAAGACTACGTCAACACGGGGAAGAAAAGGTAAAGAAGATAGAACTCTTATTTAAGAAATATGGGATGTTTCGCTAAAATCGAAGGTTGCTATTTTTGGTTGCTTTGATAAAATAAAATTATAATACTTTAAAAAGTGACAAAAATAAAAAAAACTTTAATTATTATAACTGCTGGGTTGTTTTTTTTGGGAAGTGTTTTTCTTTATCTTAGAAGTGGAAGTGATGATCACGAAGAGGATACTGAGCTGACAGAGAGGGCTTATCGTAATGAAGATTTCGGGTACGGAATGAATTATCCATCAGGCTGGGATATAAGAGAGAAAAGAAGCCTTTCTTATTTTCACTCTGCGCTGGAGGAGAATGATCTTTTAGCGACAACTATTGACTTGAGTACTTACGAAGAGGTATTCGGAATTGATCTTGTGGGCAGTTCTCCGTTGACATATATTGACGGTTCGGTTGATTATAATATAGAGCAAAGTGTTTATCTTAATAAAAATGACTTTTCAGCCAAGCAGTGGTATAACATTGCAGCACTTGCAGAAGCGCACTCTATTCGAAAAATTAGTGGAGCAGAACTTATTGCGATGAGTAATGAGGTTGTTCAGAGAGGAAGTATTAGCGACCAAAAGGAAAAGGTTTTTGACCCGTGGATTTCCCGCGGAGATTTAATAAGAATACAGGGTAAAGAAGTCTTAAAAACAACTCAGATAGGCGATCACCGTTATGCCGGTTATCAGCATTATATAACCCCTGTTGATGACTATATTTTTGTTTTTCGTTTTGGTTACGGAGGAGCGATAACTCCACGGGAGATGTGGCAAAGGAGTGACAGGCATGTGCGAGAAATGATAGGCTCTCTAAAGGTTTTTTAATTTTCATGGACATTGAAAGATTTGAAAAGCTGGTAAGAGAAGCGGTGGATGATCTCCCACTGACAATAAAAAAGAAGATGGATAACGTCGCAATCTGCGTTGAAAAAGAGCCGAGTTTGAAAATTGAAAGGAAAAAAGGAGGTGCCAGGAAAAACTCTTTTCTTCTTGGTCTTTATCAGGGAGTTCCAAAAAATGAGTGGGGAAGAGGTTTTGGAGGAAATCTGCCTGATAAAATTACCATCTTCCAAAATTCGATTGAACGTTTTGCAAAAACAGAAGAAAGAATTAAAAAGACCGTTAAAAGAACGGTTTATCACGAAATTGCACACCACTTCTGATTTAACGAAAAAGAAGCAAGGGAGTTGGAAAAATCTTTTATTAAAAAGGAAGAAAAATGAAGTTTAAAATAAAATGGTGGCAGCTTTTTTTCTATGAAGTGGCGATTATTTCTCTGGGAATTGTTATCGGGGCGTATTGGAGCTTTTTCTTTTCCGACTATCTTTACGTATTTCTCTTTCTTTTTGCCGGGTGTGGAGGGTACACGCTATACTTTCTTATAAAACAAATGCAAACATAATGTCCCAATACTACAACGGAAAACGAAGTAGAAATATTTACGACCCTCGAGAAAGAAAACCCTTCAAGGTAAGTAGGTCTAAAATAGACCTTTTTTTAAATTGTCCTTGTTGCTTTTATATCGACAGGAGGTTGGGCGTCGGAACCCCTCCGGGCTTTCCTTTCGCTATCAACTCAGCGGTAGACAAACTTCTTAAAAAAGAGTTTGATGCTCATCGTGCTGCAGGGACGAAACATCCGTTGCTTGAAAAGTACGGAGTTGATGCGGTTCCGGCACCGAGAGAAGAGATGGATGAGTGGAGAGAAAACTTTAAAGGAGTGCGATTTTACCACGAACCGACCAATATTACTGTTAGTGGAGCGATTGATGATCTTTGGATAAATAAAGAAGGGGAGTATATAGTTGTTGATTATAAGGCGACCAGCAAGGATGAAGAGATTGTCGTGTTGGATAAAGAGTGGCAGGATTCTTATAAAAGACAGATGGAGGTTTATCAGTGGCTTTTAAGAAAGAACGGATTAAAAGTTTCCGATACCGGTTATTTTGTATATTGCAATGGAAGAACCGATGTAGAAGCGTTTGACGGGAAGATAATGTTTGATATCACCCTTATTCCCTATAAAGGGGATGATTCCTGGGTAGAAGAAACACTTTACAAAATAAAAAAGGCCCTAGACAGCGATGAAGTGCCCGATCCTGATCCGGACTGTGATTTTTGCACATATCGTAGAGAGGTAAATAAAGCACTTGATATTTGACTTTTACCGTTTCTTTGTTAAAATCTCGTCACATTTACCACCAATAAAAAATTTTGAGAAATAATGGGTTTGCCTGAAATTAGGATATCTATATAAGGGCGGATCTTTGAGAAGATGAAGGGATATATAGGAAACATTGAAAAAGAAACAAAGGAAAATGATAATTTTCGCAAGGTTATCTATACGGCAAAAAACAGTCAGCTCGTAGTGATGAGCATTCAACCCGGTGATGAGATTGGAGAAGAGATTCATGATTTAGACCAGTTCATTCGCATTGAGGAGGGAAAAGGAAAAGCGGTTTTAGGTGACAATGAGGAGGAAGTTGAAGATGATTATGCTGTAATAATCCCTGCGGGAGTAAAGCACAATGTTGTCAATACGGGAGACAAACCACTGAAGCTTTATAGTATCTATTCTCCCCCGGAACACCGTGACGGAGTGATCCATAAAACGAGAGCGGAGGCGATGGATGATGAGGAACATTTTAATGGGGATACCACAGAGTAGGCAAAAACGCGTGTATTTACTTCTTTTCTAAAAGTGGTATAATAAAGAATATTTTGGAAGGAGGGATGGAGGATTTTTTTCAGTATTTGTTCTTTTTAATTTTTAAAAATAAAGGAGTGTTATAGGTGTCGAAAAGAAGAAAACAGGCGGAAGAGAGAGCGACGAAAATTGCAGGAAAATTGTGTGAGCTTAGAGAAGCAAAGGCGAAGCTTTTCCAGCAAAACAACTCTCTCAATGAAGCACAAAGTCAAGCGCAATTGCTAAACAACGAAATTAGCAAATTAGAGGAACAGTTGTTAAAAGCAAGGAATGTCATTGGCACTGATGAGATAGTTTATGGCAAAGCAAAAGTGTTGATTACCCACGGAAAAGAGGAAGCAAAAGAAGTAACAGTAATTGTTAAAAATCACTCAATACCAGAATCCTTCGTGTCGTCGACATATATTGTTTCGCAAGACTCTCAACTCGCATGTGCCATAAGAAAAACACCGGTTAATGCTGTTGCGGAATACGGCATCAATGGTAGGGTGACAGTAATTAGGGTAATTGAAAAAGATTTTTGATACCACAATACTGAAAAATCCATCAAAGGGGGAGCAAAAAGCTCTCCCTTTACTATTTTTGAAAATTAATTTGACCAATTGACAGAGGTGGTGATTTGTGTCAGTATGTACATTGCCCAAGCAGGTGAGGCGGTCGCTTTTCGTTTTTTACGAAAGGAGGAAAGTCCGAACACTCGCCCGAATAAAATCGGGCAGCAGGGTAGCGGGTAATACCCGTCCGTTGTAAAACGAGGGGTGCGAGCAGAGACGCCGAGATTTGAGAGAATCACGGCACCCTGTCTGCAGGGTGAGTCCCGGGAGAGATCTCGGGAGTGAAACGGCTAAATCCCTACCCGGGTGCAAGAACAAACATATCGACGCTTTGCGTCGGTAGGGTAGTTCGCTAGAGCTTTGGAGCAATTCAAAGCCCAGATAAATGATTGCCCGGTCTCTATAAATTTGATTTAGAGACGGAACAGAATTCGGCTTACGTCCTGCTTGGGCTTTTTTATATTTTTTTTGTGAAATGATTAAGCGTATTATAAATTCTCGCTCAAAAACAATAACTTTTTCCGCGGGATTGATTGCTTTTTCGGTTGGAGCAAGTGCAATATTGGGGCTTTTAAGAGATCGTCTTTTGGTTAGTTATTTTGATGTTGCAAGACTCGATATCTATTTTGCCGCTTTCACCATTCCTGATTTTATCTATGGGGTTGTTATTACCGGAGGAGTTGTCGCCGCATTTCTGCCGGTTTTTGCAGGTGCCATAGAGAAGGATGAAAAAGAAGGATGGAAGCTTGCCAACAACACCTTAAGTGCAATTTTGATTCTACTCCTTTTTCTTTGTGGTATTCTTTTTATCTTTGCCCCGTTTATTGTAAAAGTAGTTGCTCCTGGATTTTCCGCTGAATACTTGGAAAAAACAGTTCTCTTAACAAGAATTATGCTCTTGAGCCCTATTCTTCTCGGAGCTTCAAGCTTGTTTTCGGGTGTTCTACAGTATTTTGATCGTTTTTTATCCTACTCACTTGCTCCGATATTTTACAATATTGGAATTATTCTCGGAATTTTCTTTCTAACTCCTTATTTCGGAATCATTGGTCTTGCCTACGGAGTTGTTCTCGGTTCTTTTTTACACCTTCTTGTTCAGCTTCCCTCATCTCTTTTTTCTGGATTTTCCTACAGGCCGATATTGGACCTTAATCAAGAAGATTTGAGGAAGGTTTTTCGTCTTGTTTTGCCGCGAATAGTTGGGCAAATTTCTGCAAAAGTAAACGTTATTGTAATTACTGCTCTCGCGTCACTGCTGACAGCGGGAAGTATTTCCATTTTTAATCTCGCAAATCACCTGCAATCTTTTCCGGTAAGAATTATCGGGGTCGCGTTTGCAGTTGCCGCTTTTCCTTCATTTTCAAAATCACTGGCGGCAAACGAAAAGAAAAAGTTTTTAAAGAATTTTTCTTCCGTAATCTGTCAAGTGCTGTTTTTTATTATTCCAATAAGCGTGATCGTCTTTCTTCTTAGGGCACAGATTGTCCGTCTTGTTTTGGGAGCGGAAGGGTTCGGCTGGAAAGAAACTCAACTTACTGCCGCTTCCTTAGGTATTTTTGCCTTTTCGTTTTTTGCTTCTGCACTGGTCCATGTCATGGTAAGAGCGTTCTTTTCTTTTCAAAATACGAAAACGCCGGTTATCGCCTCCCTAGTGTCGATGGCGTCCAACATAATTCTTTCTTTCTTCTTTGTTTGGCTTTTAGGGTTTGAAAACGCTTTTCGTAGTTTTTTTGCCATCATTTTAAGATTGGAAGCAATTACAAACATAGAAGTTGTTGCTTTTCCTTTAGCTCTTTTGGTTTCCACATTTCTTCATTTAACTCTTTTGTTATACTTTCTTAACGGAAAGGTAGGGACTTTTCGTGAGATGGGGGTTGGAAAGTGTTTGAAAAGAACATTGTTTTCTTCTCTGGTAACGGGAATGATTACTTTTCTAACATTAAGAGTATTGGGAACGATGATGGCTCTCGATACGTTTTTTGCCGTCTTTCTGCAGACGGCAGTTGCTTTTGTGTTGGCAGCAGCGACTTATCTTTTGGTCTCAAAAATGTTAAAATCACCGGAACTTTTAAGCATAAAGGAAGCTTTTTTGAACCGTTAGAGATATAATTATGGATAAAAAAAGAAATTTTTGCATTATCAGCCATATTGACCACGGAAAGTCCACACTTGCTGATCGGTTTTTAGAGGTCACGAAAACTGTCTCAGAAAAGGACATGCAGGATCAGTTTTTGGATGATATGGAGCTGGAACGTGAAAGAGGAATTACTATCAAGCTTCGCCCGGTAAGAATGATTTACAAGGATTGTGTTTTAAACATGATAGACACTCCCGGACACGTTGATTTTTCTTATGAAGTTTCTCGCTCTCTTGCTGCGGTAGAAGGGGCGGTGCTTCTTGTAGACGCTACAAAAGGAATTCAAGCGCAAACACTTGCCAATCTTGACTTGGCTCGTGCAAAAGGAGAAGATTTTAAAATTATTCCGGTGATAAACAAGATTGACTTGGATAGTGCGCGAATCGAAGAAACAGAAGAAGAAATGGTTCAGGCTCTTGGAGTGTCCAAAGAGGAGATTATCAAAATATCCGGGAAAAAAGGCCTCTATGTAGAAAAGGTTTTAGATGCAATCGTTGATCGCGTCCCTTCTCCCGGCCCTAATCGTGAAAAAATCGATGAAAATTCTCCATTAAGAGCACTTGTTTTTGACTCTGAATACAATTCCTACAAAGGAATTATTGCTCACGTGCGAGTAGTTGAAGGAGAGATTTGTGCAAAAGACAAGATCTATTTTTTTGCATCAAAAGCAGGGGGCGAAGCAAAAGAAGTTGGTTTTTTCTCTCCAAGATGGGTTTCTCAAAAAAAGATAGTCGCCGGAGATATCGGATACATCGCTACCGGGATAAAAGAGATAGGGGTTGTAAGATCTGGAGATACTGTTTGTAAAAAAGATGAAGAAGTACTTCCCTTGGCGGGATACAAAGAGCCAAAATCAATGGTTTTTAGCAGCTTTTATCCCCGTGATGCTGAAGATTACCCGGTTTTTAAAAATGCACTCTACGAAATAAAGCTGACTGATCCGGCGTTTACCTTTGAACCGGAATTCAAAGAAGTTTTCGGAAGGGGTTTCCGTTGTGGTTTTTTAGGCTCACTCCACTCAGAAATTATTTCGGAACGTCTTCGTAGAGAGTACGAACTGGAGCTTATTGTTTCTGCTCCATCGGTAACTTTTAAAATTGTGAAAACCGACAAAACAGAAGAAGAGATAAGGTCTCCCTCAGACTGGCCTGATGAAAGTGAGATTATGGAGAAAAAAGAACCCTGGGTGCAGCTGGAGATAATCACCCCGGAAAGTATGATTGGCAACGTTAACGATATTTTGGGGAGACTGAAGGGGAACTATATCGACACACGTTATTTATCTTTAAATAGGGTTCTTGTTGTCTACAATGCTCCTTTAAGAAAGGTAATCAGTACTTTTCATGATAATTTGAAAAGTGCCACCAAAGGCTATGCGTCGGCGGGCTACAAAATGGAGGGCTTTTATCCAGAAAACTTGGTAAAGATGGAGATTTTGATTGCGCATCAAGTAGACGAAGCTTTTTCGGTGATAGTTTCTCGTAATGAGGCTTATGAAGAAGGAAAAAAAATGGTCGCCAATTTAAAAGAGGCGATACCCTCTCAGCAGTTTGCAGTCGCCCTTCAGGCGAGAGTTGGAGGAAAAATCATTGCACGTGAAACCATTAAGGCAAGAAGAAAGGATGTTACCGGGGATCTTTACGGCGGAGATGTTACTAGAAAGAGAAAGCTTTTAGAGAGACAGAAAAAGGGAAAGAAAAGGTTGGAGAAAGAAGGGAAAGTAAGTATTCCGCAAGACGCATACTTCAAGGTATTTAAAAAATAGTGGAAGAGAGTTATAATAAAGCATGGCAAGAAAAAAGAAACGAAAAGAAAGAGGACTTAATTATCTCGTTCTTGTGCCGCTTGTCGGGCTTGTCTTTTTACTCGTTTTTTTTAACATAAACCTTCTTAATCAAAGAAAAATTACTCGGGAACAACTTTCAAAAATCAAAGAGGATTATTATAGAGCATCTGAAGAGAAAGAACATCTTCAGACAGAAGCAGACGATGGTGATAGAGAGGAGGAGATTGAAAGAATTGCCAGAGAGCAACTTCTTTTACGCAAAGAGGGAGAAGAGGTGATTGTTATTTCCCGGGAAGAAGAGGATGTGGGAGAGGAAGAGGAAGGGGAAGAAAATGATGAAGAGGAAAGAGGATTTTTCGAAAAGCTTACCGATATTTTACCTTGGCCGGGGTAGCTCAGGGGCAGAGCGACTCTCTCGTAAAGAGTAGGTCGCGGGTTCAATTCCCGCCTCCGGCTCATCAACGATCAAACAACTATGGAAATAGAAAAAGAACTAAAAGAAATAAAAAGCAAAATCCTCCGAATGGAGGAGTGTCTTTGACATTGAAAGCAAGAAAGAAACAGTAGCGAGACTAGAAAAAGAGGTAGTGGATCCCAATCTCTGGGAAAACCCTGAAGAGGTGATTGAAAAACAAAAGCAACTCTCTGCGATTAAAGAAGAAATAGAAAAATTATCCTTTTTAAAAGAAAAAGAAAAAGAGATAAGAGAGATTTACAATGAAACGGGTGAAGAAGAAGATTTGTTAAATGAGTTGGCAAAAGAGATTGAGATGCTGAAGGAAAGCACGAAGAAAGAAGAGTACCGTACTTTTTTGTCGGGTAGATTTGATAAAGGCGGGGCAATTCTAGAAGTATCTTCCGGAGCAGGAGGAAGAGATGCAGAAGATTTTGCGGCAATGCTTTTAAGGATGTATGAACGTTATTCGGAAAGAAAAAATTTTAAAAAAAGAGTATTGGCAATATCTTACGGAGAAGCAGGAGGTCCGGAAGGAAGAACGGGAATAAAAAATTTTTCTTTGGAAGTTAAAGGGGAATATGCGTTCGGTTTTTTAAAAAAAGAAAGTGGAGCACATCGTCTGGTAAGAAAGTCTCCTTTTTCCTCCGCCGGTTTGCGACACACCTCTTTTGTGCAGGTTGAAGTTTTTCCAATAATAGATAATAATGGAGAGCAGGTGGAAATAAAAGAGGATGAGTTACGGATTGATACTTTTAGGTCTTCGGGTCCGGGAGGTCAACATGTAAACAAAAGAGAGAGTGCAGTCCGTATTACTCACCTCCCAACCGGAATTGTGGCAACTTCCCAAAATGAAAGATTACAGGGGGAGAATAAAAGAACCGCGATGAATGTTTTAATATCAAAGCTGACAAAGATTCAAGAGGAAAAAAAGAAGGAGGAGGCTCGCAAGGCAAAAGGAGAGACATCCGGATCAAGTTGGGGCAACCAGATGAGAAACTACATTCTTCATCCCTACAAAATGGTAAAGGATTTACGTGCGGGGACGGAGACGTCGAACGTAGAAGATGTTTTAGATGGTAACTTAGATATACTACAAAATGATTTTCTTTAATAATATAACAAAAATATATCCCGCTTATTTAACAAAGAAGGAAAAAATCGTTTTGGACGATGTTTCTTTCAAAGTTGAAAAGGGAGAGTTTGTCTCTATTGTTGGAATGTCCGGAGCGGGAAAAACAACCCTTTTTAATATTTTTTTGAGAGAGGAAAAACCAACGAAAGGAGAAGTTTTTTTTAATGAAAAAAATATTCACAAAATTTCTCAACGTGAGGGGTGTGAGGTAAGAAGAAAAGTAGGAACCATTTTTCAGGATTACAAACTACTTTCTTCAAAGACTGTTTATGAAAACATTGCTTATGCGATGGAAGTGACCGGAGCATCGGACGAAAACATTGAAAAACGTGTGCCGGAAGCACTTGATACAGTAGGTCTTCTCGAGCAAGCTCTTCATTTCCCATATCAACTCTCTGGGGGAGAAAAACAGAGAACGGCTATCGCGAGGGCTTTGATTCACGAACCGGAAGTTATTTTAGCCGATGAGCCGACGGGAGATCTTGATCCTTACAACTCAAGGGATGTTTTAGGCATTTTGCTGGATTTGAATAAATCGGGAACAACGGTAATTCTTGCAACTCACGATAAAGAAGTTATTAACAGTCTAGGAAAGAGGGTGATCACGTTAAAGGACGGCAAGATTGTAAGTGATTCTAAACAAGGAAGATTTATATTATAAAAAGCATACAAAAATATGAAGAAAACAATAACTTCAATCAAAAGAGCATTCCGTCTTGCATGGAAAAATTTTCATCGAGAAAGCGGGCTCTCCTTTGTTTCCGTTTTTGTTTTGGTGATTGTTATTACTCTCTCTGTTTCGCTTTTTCTTGTTCGAGGAGTAGCGGAAATAATCATTAAGGACATAGAACAAAAGGCAGATGTAACGGTTGATTTTCACCTAGCGGTTCCAGAAGAAAGAATATTTGAAATAAGGGACGAGATAAAAGAACAGTTCGAAGTAAAGGGAATGGAGTATACTTCTCGAGAAGAGGCAAAAACAAATTTTATTCAACGTTTTGGAGATCGACCCGCGGTAATGGAATCGTTAGAAGAAGTTGGAAACCCCTTTCCAGCATCACTTAACATCAATGCTGATGACTCTTACACTTATCGCCAGATAGCAGATTTTTTAGAGGAAGAACACAACGAGTCAGTTTATAATATAGACTTTTATCATCGCGAAGAGGTAATTGCGGGTATCTTTAACGTTACGGAGAATATAAGGAGTGGGGGGATTGTTGTCGGAATAATTTTGGGAGTTATCGCTGTTTTGCTTGTTTACAACACAATAAAGCTGGCGATTTATGGATTAAGAGAGGAGATTCGTGTAATGCGCTTGGTTGGTTCTTCTAATCGTTTTATCCAGAGCTCTTTTATTATGCAAGGGGCAGTACTGGGATGTGTTGCGGCTTTTTCATCTTTTGTTTTACTTTTCCTGTTGGGATTTTTAATCCCACAGTCCTATAATATTACTCTTGAAGTAAATCTTCATCAGTATTTTTTAGAAATGCTTCCCATGGCTTTACTCATTCAATTTGTTATTGGAATAACACTGGGGGTTGTCTCTAGTTCAATTGCAACCGGGAAGTATCTAGGGGAGTAAGACAGAGAATGCCGGGTGGTGAAATGGTATCACGCGAGTTTCTGGCACTCGCATTCCAGGTTCGAGTCCTGGCCCGGCAGCAACTTTGTGTTAGTGACCGGGACAGGTAAAGCTCTGAGATTTTTTCTCAGGGTTTTTGCTTTGTGGTAAGTTTGGATAGATAAAAATAATCCAAAAAATAATTCCGGCTTTATTTAT
>PWKK01000007.1 GCA_003560665.1 Candidatus Nealsoniibacteriota bacterium | reverse complement strand
GTTGCAGGCGTGGAAAGTGTATGGGGTACGGTGACCGGATATGTTGACAATGAAGACGGGACGCAGTCGTGGTCGTTTATGACCGTGAACGTGGGTTCTCAGACCTCACAAGCATACATTGATTACCGCAATGCTGGAACCGCGCAAGGAGGACAGATAAACGATGAAGGCGCTACCATAGCGCTGTTTAACTCCGAGTCCGAGTCTGACTATATCGGAGAAACGGTTTACGCTGGATCATGGGTGTTGGACTACGGGCAAAGTGGGGATTCTTTTGACGAGCGTACCGTTTTAGGAGCGTTTGCACCCTTCAGCCGTCAGGTAAGATGGACACTCGAACCGTGGGACGGGGCTAATTATGAAATCTTAACCCAAACAGGAAATCTGGATGGGCTGGGCATTTCGGGTGTTTCGGATATCGGAGTGTTTACCAGAAGATTTTACGGCACCGAATTAATCCGTATCGGGGATTTGAAAGATACTCCGGATAGTGATTTTTTCCGCGTTGAGAACGGCGATATCAGCATGTCGGGGAATTTTGTAGGCTCTAACATGGAGCTTCTGGGAAGGCTTATTATCCCCGACTCTCTATATATGGGGCAAGACTTGTTTGATGCCGGAATAAACGGCATTGTATTAGGAACCTCTCTTGCTGATGTTGATAATAACGCGTGGTTCAAGTTCAATGATAATATTTATTTTAACGTGGGTGGAGCAGGTGGAATAGACTATGACTCTGGGCGCACAGGAACCGGAGAATACCCGTTACAAATAGGGTCGGATACTTCTTTTGCGGGGAATTTGACGGGTGCGAATATGCTGTTGGATGGTAAGCTCGTGGCATCAAATGTAGAGATAGGCGACTTGGGTAATGACCTCTACGGGCTTGAAGTAGACTTCGAAAACTTCTGGCATTATGAAGATGGTCCGGGCATAGTAACACTATCAATAGGCGGGGCTAATGGTATACAATATACAAATGCACCCGGCACGCCCTTTCCTATAACTATTGGATCAAATACGAGATTTTCTGGAGAGCTTGATGGTGTGGACGGTTCGTTTACCGGGAATTTGACGGGGACGAATTTGCAAGTATCAGGTGTGCTGACGGTGGTCGGAATGATTCAAGCACAAACCGGGGCTTATGAGTTCAGGGATGACGATTTCAGCATGGGCAGTGGCATACTGAGCGGTACGGAGACAACCGTTCAAATAGCACGTCTTCAGGCAAGATCGAATCGTATTTTCTACCAGAGCGTTGATATCACTGATGTCCCCGTTCCAAACACCTTTTCGGGTATCGCCGCCAGTGATCAGGACAGTTCTGTTGCATTTACCCGCCCGTCGTTTTTTGCCGGTGCGGCCAGCGACAGCATATCGGACACCCGCAACGCACTTATACGACTGTGGCCTGATGGGAGCGCTTATTTTGGTGGGGATGTTGATATAGCTGGGAATGCTGATATATCCGGGGATTTGGAGTTGAGTGGATCAATCCAGAATAGCGCGGACACGCTGTTCATGAACAGTTCGAAAATCGCGCTTGGCAGCGATGCATCCACGCGGGGATTTGCCCAGTCTGGCGGGGTGTATCAGGATATTGATGGCAGGTTTAGTGTGGGGACTAATTTTGCGTATGACGGGTCAACGCTTTCAGTTGCAAATTGGGATATTTTACCTGGATCAATAAGCAGCACATCATCATCTGGAAGGGTGCAGATAAACTCTTCCACGCGATCATTTTCTGTCGACAAAACAATAGGCTCGGCAAACTATAACACTGTAAAAATAAGGGAGCAGAATAGCTTTGATTCTGGCGCTGGTAATGTTCTTGAGCAGCAGTCGCGTTTTGTGGATCAACTCATAGCGGGTTCGGCATCGTCCCTTGAAACCGAAGTACAAACAACAGCAACGATATCGCCGAGTCCGCAGTCAGATACCGGTTATGTGGAAATAGATATCAACACCTGGACCGACGACCCCATATTAAGCTATAATGAGCTTGAGTTTAAGTTGGAGGTAGAGATTGGCTCGTCATGGGTACTTATAGCCGGGACGCCATTCTATGTTGATACCGATCCGGCAAATTTCAGGAACAATGATGTCAGGCTGTATCAAAGAGAAAGAGTTGAGCTGAACGAAACCAGACTCTTGTGGACTGTTCCTATTTCAAATGTTAACAGCATAACGCGTGTTCGCGTTACACATCTTGCTGGCAGGGTTGAATCATCCACGGGTGACCAGCTCATTGGTAGAAGAATGATATACCGACAAACCCTTCCCAGAACAAATATCACCCATAGGGGTTATGAAAATTATGTAGGCGAAAACTATAATATCCGCCATGGGGCTGATTTAGTCTCCTACAATAATGTAGATATTAATTATAATGGCAGTTCTATTTTTTCCAAAGACGTTGTTTTATCATACACCGGGTCGTTTTTCATAAACGATAAATTCTATGATTTTACAACACTTGGTGACCAAATTCATTACGGCGATATAGATATATTGGGTTCTTTTTCCGCTGAGACAAAAGACTTTAAGATTAATCACCCCGATCCAAAAATGGCGAATAAATTCACATTGCACCATCGCACTGTTGAGGCTCCCACCTCAGGGGAAACATTATATAGCTACACTCATGATATCACCGATCAGATTGTTCTCGACGTACCGGACTACTACTGGCATCTTAATAGCAACCCGAGGGTATTCATTCAAAACAGAGGTGGCTTCGGAATGGGTAAATGGATTCAGGAGGGTAAAAAAATCACAATAATTGTAAGCAAGCCGGGCGTATATGACATTCTATTGATGGGTACGCGAAAGGATGTCTCAGCCTTAGAATCATGGGAGGGTGCTGAGCGTGAATTATCCTGAATTACCAGATTACATCCTTTCCTGCAAAAAAGCCTTGTCGTCTTTGCGTGAATCTGTGATACAGATTTACGATCCCAGCCAGGCCTATATAGTGGGTAGTAGTATTTTTAATATCGTAAGCCCAAAAGACATAGATATATGCCTTGTTATACCAGATCATCCGGGGGCAATAGATATTAATACCATAACAAATAAGGATTATTTGCAGAATCTTATGTACGAGTGCAAAGGTCGGCCTGTTCCGCTTATAGAGCGATACAATCGGTCTTTTGATGTTAACATCTACACAAGATGGATGGATACGCGGATGACGGATATCGGACTACAGGCTCCCTTTTATGACCTGCTTAACGGCAAGCTACACCACACCACTTATGGTAGTGTGGTCCCGTTAAGTTTCAACTGGTCATCTGAAGATCATTTGTTTCACGCATATACACGCGGCAGAAAGAAAAGAATTATAGACCTCATAACGAGATAACGCCGATAAACGCAACCAATAACCAAATCTTAAAAGGAAAAAAAAATGAAAATTAAAGAAGCAGTACAATACCACAACATCATATCACAAGTCGTTTCGCAATCAGGCGGGTCAATCACAGGCGGGCTGGATTGGGCTTACTTTCAACTCTCAAAAGAAGTACAGG
>PWKK01000005.1 GCA_003560665.1 Candidatus Nealsoniibacteriota bacterium | reverse complement strand
GGTGAAGCAGCTCCCAAGGGTTTGGCTGTTCGCCAATTAAAGAGGTACGTGAGCTGGGTTCAGACCGTCGTGAGACAGGTTGGTCCCTATCTGCCACAGGCGTCGAGTCTTGAGGAGAGTTGTCCCTAGTACGAGAGGACCGGGATGAACCAACCTCTGGTGTACCAGTTGTCCTGCCAAGGGCACTGCTGGGTAGCTAAGTTGGGAAAGGATAAGCGCTGAAAGCATCTAAGCGCGAAGCCTACTCCAAGATTAGGACTCACAGACCCCTCGAAGATGACGAGGTTGATAGGCTGTAGGTGTAAGCACTGTAAAGTGTTTAGCCAAGCAGTACTAATCGGTCGTGCGTTTTGGCTAGTAGTTAATAATTACTATTTATATTATTTTCCTTTGTACTGCATTAATTTGATTACAGAACTCCACTTCTTTTTTTATCCTAAAAAGTGGAGCGCAAAGGTGGGGACTATGCTGCCGTTGTCCCACCCGTTCCCATTCCGAACACGGAAGTGAAATACGGCAAGGCCGATGGTAGTCCGTAAGGGCGAGAGTAGGTAGTCCCCACCTTTGCGTCTCGAAGAGATTAAATTATTTATTAAAAAAATTAGTGCGGAAATTCGCCCGGTTTATGTCGGGCGTTTGTTGGACAAAATCGATAACTTTTGATATAAGAAAGTAATGCGCAAGAAAAAAAACTTTTTCATAGTAACACTTCTCCTTCTCACTCTTTTTCTTGTGTTAAACTTTCTAACACCGATTTCTTCTGAAATTAAAAACTCTTTCTTTTCAGCGATTTTTCCTATTTATAAAGCAACACTAACTGCCGGCACAGGCTTCTTTGCCAATTTGGAAGTTTTTCAAAATGCAAGAGAAGTAAGAGAAGAGATAGAAAAATTAAGAAGAGAAAACAGAAACCTTCTTTCAAAGCTTTCAATGTTGAAGGAAGTTGAAAAAGAAAACGAAACACTTCGCAAGGCACTGGATTTAGATCTTTATCGAGAAAGAGAGCTTGTCCTTGTTAAGGTAGCAGGAAGAGATTTCGTGGAGCAAAATATTATTGTTCGAAACGAGGAAAAAATTACAGAAGGAGATTTGGTTGTAAGTCCCGAAGGATTATTGATTGGGCTGGTTGAAGAAACAAATAATAATTTTTCGAAAATAAGGTTGATTACAAGCACAGAAAGTTCGTTTGAGGCAAAAGTTCAAAATGAAGACCAACCAATAGGTGTTTTGGAGGGAAGAGGAGAAAGAACTCTTTTATTGAATTTTCTGCCAAAAGATAAGGAGATTACGCGAGGTGATATGGTTGTAGGTATGGCCCATAATGAAGAAGCAATGGACGGAGTTTTTATCGGAAGAGTTCTGGAAGTAATAGAAAATGATATCGAAGCATTTAATCAAGCTGTTATTTGGCAAGGGATTGATTATCGATATCTTGATTATCTATTTGTCATAAAAAAATGAACCCATCAAAAGTTTTTTTTCTTACCGTTTTTGTTTTTTTTCTTTCCCTTTTGCTAAGTAGCTTCTTTTTCTACCCACATTTCTTGTTCCCACCTTATCTTGTCTTGGTTGCTTTCGTTTTCATTTACAATATAATTGAAAATCACAGGAATTTGGATGGACTTTTTACAGCTGTCCTTGCAGGGTTTTTTGTTGACATCTTTTCTTCCGGAATGCCAGTAGGTTTCTATATGTTGTTATTTTTTATTTTCGCGTATTTAATTAAGTTAATGCAGAAAAAATATGTCGGTATTTCCGTCTTTTCGTAGAAAAAAGAAAAGGAGTGCAAGTGAGATAGAGCCTCATGAAACTTTTCTAGATAATTTAGCTCAAAAGAAAGAAGAAGAATTTGGCATGTCTAAAAAACGTCTTGAGGTGTGCTTACCGGTTACAACACTACGAGTTTTTTCGTTTTTCGTTTTTCTTCTTTTCTTTATTCTTATTGCAAGAAGTTTTCAAATGCAGTTTACCGAAGGAGACTACTTTTCGGTTCTTGCGCAACGTAATATTCTTTCAATATCTTCAACACAAACCACAAGAGGCGTTGTTTATGACCGTAACTATAATCAACTTGTCTACAATATGCCGCAGTACGACCTTTACTTCCGAAAAGAGAGCAATCAATCCACAGAGAAAGAGAGCATCCGCACAGTGGCATCAATAATAGAAAGAGATTTCAATGAATTAAAAGACGAGCTAACCAGTACTGATGCAAGGTTAATAACCATTAAAAGAGACTTGTCACACGAAGAGTTGGTACAACTACAATCCCGAATAGAGAGGATAGATGGGTTCTCGATAGCCAGCAGCATTGGGAGAGAGTATAAAGATGGAGAGATTTCTTCCCACATTTTAGGATATATTGGCAAGATTGATCAAAACACATTAAGAAAAAATCCGGGAAAATATACAATTCATGATTATGTCGGAAAAGCAGGGGTGGAAAGATATTATGAAAATTATTTAACGCGTGTGGGAGATGAAGTGAAAATTGAACGTGACGCAGCCGGCAATATTAAAAATAAAGAAGTAACTAAATCTACGGAAAACGGGGAAAATATTGTTTTAACCATCGACTCTGAACTACAAAGGATTGTCCAAGAGAAAGCAAGAGAAAAGTTAGAAGAGATTGGTGCAAAAAAAGCCGCTGTAGTTATTCTTGATCCGCAAACAGGAGAAGTTCTTGCGATGGTAAGTGTTCCTTCATTTGACAATAATCTTTTTCGAAAAAGTACTGACCAAAAAACATTTGCAAATATTTTTCAAAACAAAGAGGGTGTCTTCTTGAACAGAACGATTTCTTCAGCTTACAGCCCGGGATCAATTATAAAGCCTATTCTTGCTGCCGCAGCATTAGAAGAGGGGATAATAACTCCTGAAAAAAGGATTCACAGTCCCGGATATATTACTATTCCCAATCCCTGGAATCCTGCCGAACCAACAATTTTTCGTGACTTTCAGGCTCACGGGTGGAGAGATATGCGTGAAGCGATTGCCGTCTCCAGTAATGTGTATTTTTATGCCGTCGGAGGAGGATATGAAGATCAAGAAGGATTAGGAGTCGAAAGAATAAAAAAATATCTTTCCCTTTTTGGTTGGGGTGTGAAAACGGGCATTGACTTGCCAGTGGAAAGCAATGGATTTATTCCAACTCCGGACTGGAAGAGAGAACAGTTAAGTGATATCTGGCGAATAGGGGATACATACAACCTTTCTATCGGCCAGGGTTATCTTTCAACCACCCCTCTGCAGGTTGCCGGATCTTTTGCGTCAATTGTAAACGGGGGAAAACTTCTTGCTCCCCGCATTGTAAAAGAAATTGTTGACGATGAAAGAAATTTATTAGAGAGCAGAGAGGCGGAGGTGGTTAGAGAAAATTTTGTATCGGCAGATAATCTGGAAATCGTAAAACAAGGGATGAAGCAAACAACGTTAATTGGTACGGCAAGGTCTCTACAAGTTCTCCCGGTGGATTCAGGTGCAAAAACCGGAACGGCCCAAACATCAAGACCGGGGATTAACAACAACTGGGTTGCCGCTTTTGCCCCTTATGACAATCCGGAAATCGTAATTACCGTTATCATAGAGGGAGTGAAAGGTGTGACGCCCGTAGCAACTCACCTTGCACGTGATATAATGATGGAGTATTTTTCAGAAGATAAAGAACAGATTAAAAATTCTAACGAATAATTAAAAAATGGAAAACTGTTTTACAAAAAAAGGACTGGAGAAGTTAAAGAAAGAGTTGATTTATCTTGAAAAAGAGAAAAGAAAAGAAGTTGCCGACAAATTAAAGTTTGCGGCTTCGTTTGGTGACTTAAGCGAAAACTCTGCCTATGATGATGCAAAAAATGAACAAAATATTCTGGAAACCCGTATTTCAAAATTAAGAGAAACAATAAAAGGTGCGAAAATAATTGAAGAGAAGGAGGGTGAAGATCGTGTTCATGTCGGATCTCGGCTAGAGGTTAAAATAGATGGAAAGAAAAAAGAACTTGAAATTGTCGGAGGAGCCGAAGCAGATCCGGTTAACAGTAAAATATCATGCGACTCTCCGATGGGAAAAGCTTTTTTAAACAAAAAAAGTGGCGATACTTGTGTCGTGAAAACCCCCTCAGGAGAAAAGACATACAAAATTTTAAAAATTATTTAAAAAAACAATGAGTAGAAAGGAAGAAATACGTGAAAACAGAATAAGGAAAAGCGAAAACCTAAAGAAAATAGGACACTCTCCTTACCCCGGAAAAACAAAAAGAAGCTATACAAATAAGGAGGCACTCGATAAATTCAATTCATTAAAAAAGGCCGGAGAGCAAGTGTTTCTGGTTGGAAGAATTAGGGCCCAAAGAGGGCACGGAAAGGCTTGCTTTATTGACCTTGAAGACGGAACATCTTCAATACAAGTACTTTTAAGACAGGATGCCTTAGGGGAAAAAATGTTTAAATTCTTTTCTGATTATTTTGACGTTGGTGATTTTATACAGGTAAGGGGAACTCTCTTTCTAACAAAGAAAAAAGAAAAAACATTGGATGCCGACGATCTAAAGATGTTAAGTAAAAGTATTCTTCCTTTGCCTGAAAAATGGCACGGCTTGAAAAATGAAGAAGAGCGGTTAAGAAAAAGATATTTGGATATTTTGCTTAATCCAGAAATTAAGGAAATGTTTCGAAAAAGAACTGTTTTCTGGAGCTCACTGAGAGAGTTTTTAACAGAAAGAGGATTCTTAGAAGTGGAAACACCTGTTCTTGAGACAACCGCCGGAGGGGCTGATGCCAAGCCGTTCAAGACACACCACGACGCACTTGATATCGATGTTTACCTTCGTATCTCAATGGGAGAGTTGTGGCAAAAAAAGTTAATGGTATCGGGATTTGAAAAAACATTTGAGATTGGGAGACAGTTTAGAAATGAAGGAATATCTCCTGAGCACTTACAAGATTATACACAGATGGAGTTTTATTGGGCATACGCTGATTATAAAAAGGGGATGAAGTTTGTGGAAGAAATGTATAAATATGTAATTAAGAAAACTTTTGGTACCTTAAAGTTTAAAATTAGAGAATTTGATGTTGATTTCTCGAAAAAGTGGGAAAGATATGACTTTCGAGACACAATACTAGGCGAAACAAAGGTTGATATTTTTGAAGTTAATCTGGAGGGGGTAACAAAAGCTCTTGATAAACTAGGTATTGATTATGAAAAAAAAGGGCTCAGTAAAGGAAGAGCGGTTGACATTCTGTGGAAATATTGTCGCAAAAAAATAGGAGGTCCAGGATTTCTAATAAACGTTCCAACAGATGTTTCTCCGCTAGCAAAAAGAAACGAAAAAAATCCGGATGTTACGGAAAGATTTCAAGTGATCTTTGGAGGTTCCGAAATGGGCAACGGTTACAGTGAGCTCAACGATCCAATAGAACAAGCAGAAAGGTTTGCTCAGCAACAAAAACTAAGAGACCAAGGAGATGAAGAAGCACAAATGTTCGATTACGATTTTGTTGAAGCTCTTGAATACGGAATGCCTCCAACTTGCGGGTTCGGACTTTCAGAGCGTCTTTTTAGCTTCCTGATGAACAAGCCCGCCAGAGAATGTCAAATATTCCCTTTAATGAGACCGAGGAATGAATTATCTCAAAGAACAGAATCGCTATTAAAAAAATTTAGAAAAAAATAAATATGAATAGAAAAGAAGGACTAGCTCTAGTCAAAAAATATGTAAAAAACAAGAACAGTGTCAAACATATGCTTGCAGTTGAAGCGGTTATGAGAGATTTAGCAAAAAAATTTGGGGAAGATGAAGATGTCTGGGGTTTAGCGGGGCTTGCTCATGATATTGATATGGAAGTTGTAGACTACAGAAATGATCCACAAAATCATGGGAAAAAGGGAGCGAAAATACTGAAAGAAAACGGAGCAAGGACGGAGGTTGTCAATGCTGCCCTTGCACACAACAAAGAAACGGGACAAAAAAGAGAAAGTCTGCTTGAAAAAGCAATCTACTGCACCGATCCTTTAACCGGTCTTATTGTGGCAAGTACTCTTGTTTTGCCGTCAAAGAAACTATCCGACCTTACACCCGAGTCGGTTTTAAAAAGATACAAGGAAAAAGCATTTGCAAAAGGAGCAGACAGAGAAGTGATTGCGGCGTGTAATGAGATCGGAATAGAGCTAGAAGATTTTATAGGAATTGGACTTTCCGCTATGAAAAAAATCAGCAACGATTTAGGGCTTTAAAAGAATATTGCAAGTAAAACATATTATTAATTCCTTATGGAAATTGGTCCCATCAAATCAAAAAAAGAGTGGGATAATTTTTTGCTGGAAGCCGGTGGTACCTTCTTGCAGTCTACCAGATGGGGTGATTTCAAGAAAAATTACCAAAAAGTCAAGAAAATTGAAGCAAGAAAAGATGGGAAAATAGAGGGGGTTTGTCAGTTTTTCGAAGAAAGTTCTCTTTTTGGAAGCTACTTTTATATTCCGCACGGACCGGTTTCTCAAAAAAGGAAAGTAAGAGAAGATCTTTGCTCTGAAGTCGTAGGAATTGCAAAAAGAGAAAAAAAGATGTTTGTTAGAACGGAACCCCTTCAAGAAATAGGTATCGGGAGAAAGCCATTTTCACGAATACAACCACAAAAAACATTGATTTCAAATATTGAAAAAAGCTCCTCGGAGATACTTAAACAATTTAAAGGTGGTACACGTTACAATGTTCGATATGCACAAAAAAAAGGTGTCACTATTAAAAGAGGAAAAGATATTAACGCTTTTTTTAATCTTTTAGAGAAAACAAAAGCAAGACAGGGCTTTAACTCTTACCGGAAGGATTATTTCCGAGATCTTTTAAAGACAAATAATTGTGATCTGGTATTAGCGGTACATAAAGGAGAAGTGGTCTCTGGAATTATTCTTTTGTATTTTGGATCTACGGTAAACTTCTTACACTCCGCCTCTGATTACAAAAAACGAAAATTAAACGCACCCGCGTTTCTTCGTTTTGAGTCAATCAAGATTGCCAAGGAAAAAGGATGTAAGGACTATGATTTTTGGGGAGTTGATGAAAAGAGGTTTCCCGGGGTTAGCAGCTATAAGAAAAGTTTTGGTGGTAAGGAACTGATTTATCCGGAAGGAAGAGACTTTCCGATAAGGAAAACAAAATATCTTGCTTACAAAATTACTAAAAAGGCCAAGGAGGCATTGCAAAGATGAAAAAAATTTTTCAATTTCTACTTAAAATTATTACGATTCTTCTTGTTAGAAAATACTCACCGACAATAATCGCTATAACGGGAAGTGTTGGAAAAACCTCAACTAAAGATGGAGTTTACGAAGCTTTTTGTGATTGGCGGAGAACAAGAAAAAGCAGTGGAAATTTAAATACCGAGATAGGTGCTCCGCTGGTTTTCTTGGGAGAAAAAAGAGCGGGAAGGGGCATAAAAGAGTGGGCCTTGATTTTTCTAAAGGGGTTACTTCTTCTTCTTAAAAGAGATAAAGACTACCCTGAAATTGTTGTTGCCGAACTTGCTGCCGATAAACCGGGAGATATCGAGTATCTTTCCGGATTCATTAAGCCCGATATTGCTGTTGTCACGGCCGTAGGCAAGGTTCCCGTGCACATCGAATTCTACAGAAACGCAGACGAAGTTGCCAAGGAAAAAGAAAAACTGGTTATGGCACTCTCTCAATCAGGAAAAGCAATCTTGAACGCCGACGACCCTTATGTTTCTCAAATGCAAACAAAAGCGGAAAAAATAACTTTCGGAACTAAAAAAGATGCTGATGTTGTCATTAAAGATTTTAAATCAACTTCAACTGATGGTTCTTCGCTAACACTTTCGTATCAAGGAAAAGATTATCCACTGTTTCTTTCAAAATGTATCGGTGATTCTTTTGCATACGTTGCCGCATCTGTTTTTGCTGTCGGAATTTCTCTCGGCATAGAACCGAAAAGACTAAGTAAACGGTTATCAAAAATTCGCCCAGCAAATGGAAGGCAACAGATAATAAAAGGAAAAAAGGAAACTATTATTTTGGATGGGAGTTATAACGCGGCCCCTTCTTCTATGATGTCCGCTTTAAGGGCCTTAAAAGATCTACCCGGAAAAAGAAAAATAGCCGTCCTTGGGGATATGCTGGAACTTGGAAGATTCTCAAATGAAGAACACCGCAAGATCGGCAGATTTGCTGCAGAATTTTGTGATTATATTTTTTCAGTAGGGGAGTGGAAAGAAGAGATAAAAAGAGCGGCAATACACGCGGGAATGAAAGAAGAAAATATCTTTGTTTTTTCAAAATCTGAACAAGTAATAGACGAACTTGAAAAAATAATTCTCGAAAAAGATATAATTCTTGTCAAGGGTTCACAGGGGATAAGGATGGAAAGGATTGTTTTTGCTATTATGCGTGATCCGGAACGAGCGGAAGAGCTTCTTATCAGACAAGAATCCCCTTGGAAAAACAAAAAATAAGTGCAATGAAAAAAAAGAGGGCTCTGCGCAAAAAACACAGAATCAAAAAGAAAAAGCCACTTCTGGAAAATAACATCGTGGGAGGTTTTTTTCTATTTGTTCTGTTTTTGTGTGGTGCTTTTTATTTTTTTACTTTTTATCCTCTCTTTCAGACAGAATCTATTGTAATTAAAAATGCAAAGAATTTAAAAGAAGAAGCACTTTTTGATTTTGTAGAACAAAGAATAAACAAGGATTTTCCTTTATTTAGTTCTAGAAGCATCCTTCTTATCTCAAGCGAGAAAACAAGAAGAGAGCTTTTAAGAAAAACATCGGTAATCGAAGACGTGAAGATTAATAAAGTTTTTCCAGCAACAATAGAAATTGAAATAAAAGAAAGGGATCCATTTGCAGTCTGGTGTGGGGCAGCAGACAAAAAGAGCTGTTATTACCTAAATAAAGAAGGAATTGTTTTTCAAAAAGCAGATGCAATTCCGAGAAAACTGCCATTGTTTATTAAAGAAAAGGAAGTGACTTTGGGAGAAGTGATTGTTGATAACTCTTTTCTGCAAACACTTTCCCTGGCAGAAAGAGAACTTTTACGCTCAGGTGTGGTTGTAAATTACTCACGAATACCTACTGCCAAAACAATCGTGATGCATGTTGATGAGGGCTGGAAGATACATTTTTCTCTAGACAACATAGACAAAGAACTGGCAAATTTTCCTCTTGTGGTGAAAGAGATTGATAGGGAAAGACGAAAAAACTTAGACTATATCGATCTTCGTTTTGGAGATAGAATTTTCTATAAGTAATTACTAAAAAAATAATTCAAGGATGTTCGTAGTTAGCACTCTTGACAAAAGCTTGCTAATTTTTTATTATTCTGATAGCGTAGAAAAACATGGAAGAATTAACAGAAAGACAAAAAAATATTCTGGAGATTGTTATTCGTGAATATATCGAAAATGCGGCACCGATCAGCTCGCGGTATATCGAGGAAGAATATGAATTGAACGTTTCGCCCGCAACGATCAGAGCGGAGCTTTACAACCTGATAGAAAGAGGCTACCTTTATCAGCCTTATACATCTTCCGGACGCGTCCCAACCGATAAGGGATACCGGTTTTTTGTTGATATTTTGACCGAAAAGGAAATCAGAAAGTTGGAAAAAAGAATCATCAAAGAAGTTACAGAGATGAAGGAAAAGGTTGATGGCAGAGTTCGTTTTTTACACGAGTTTACAAGACTACTAGCTCACACATCGTCTAATCTCACTCTTTCCTATTTTCCGCGTGAAAATGTTTTACTGAAAGAGGGGTGGGGAGAGGTTTTTCGTGACCCGGAATTTGACGATGCTGAAAAGGTTAGAGATTTTATGGGGATGGTCGGTGATTTTGAGAAGCACATTGATTCTTTTCTTTCCGACAAAGAACCTGACTGCGTTCGTATCTACATTGGCAGCGAGGCTCCTTTTTCCAAGAGAAAGGATTTTAGTGTTATGGTGTCTTCCTGCAAGGTTTTAAAACGAAGAGGAATATTTGCTTTTATGGGCCCAAAAAGAATGGCCTATGATCGTAATATTCAGTTGGCAGAGTCTGTTATAAAATTATTAGAAGATTAAATGAAAGGAGAAAAAAAACGAGAAAAAATTAAAAAAATAATAGAGGATTGTGAAAAAGAAAAAAATGATTATCTTGACGGATGGAAAAGAGCAAAGGCCGATCTTGTAAATTATAAAAAAGAAGAACTCAGAAGAACGGAAAGAATGATTGACCGCGAAAAGGAAAGGATGTTAACTAAAATTCTTCCGGTCCTGGATAACTTCCAGAGAGCGGCAAAAGAGGCAGAAAAAAGAGAAGAAGATCACCTAATCGAAGGATTTTTAAAGATAAAGGAACAGATAGAGAGATTTCTTAAGGAGGAGGGAGTTGAAAAGATTGATGCGGAAGGTAAAGAGTTTGACCCTTTTTATCACGAAGCAATCGAAACAGTAGATTCAGAATCCCAAGAAAGCGGTATCGTCTCCGAAGAGTTACAGAGGGGCTATTTATACAAAAACCAAGTATTGCGGCCAGCAAAAGTAAAAGTAGTAAATTAAAAAACAATAAAATAAACAAATATGTCAAAAATATTAGGTATCGATTTAGGAACAACTTTCTCCGCCATGGCAATTGTGGAAAGCGGAGAGGCAAAAATAATTGAAAACAAAGAAGGAGGAAGAACAACCCCTTCTGTAGTGGCGATTAGCAAGAAGGGTGAGCGCTTAGTTGGAACTATCGCTAGACGTCAACAAGTAACCAATCCGGAAAACACCGTCTTTGCTGTTAAGCGCCTTATCGGGCGAAGATTTGATGATAAGGAGGTTCAAAACGAAAAGAAAAACCTCCCTTATGAGATAAGAAAAGAGGAAGGAGGAGACGGAGTTGAGATTAAACTTGGTGAAAAATGGCACAAACCGGCAGAAATATCGGCGATGATTTTGCAAAAATTAAAGAAGGATGCGGAAGAAAAAACAGGTGAAAAAATAACTGATGCGATAATTACTTGTCCCGCTTACTTTGATGATGCTCAGAGAAAAGAAACAAAAGTAGCTGGAGAAATTGCTGGATTCAATGTTCGTCGCGTAATTAACGAGCCAACAGCAGCCGCACTTGCATACGGCTTAAGCAAAAAAAACGATCATCAAATTGTAGTGTTTGACTTTGGGGGAGGAACCTTTGATATATCCATTTTGGATGTCGGCGACGACACAATTGAAGTTAAGGGAACGGGAGGGGATAGTTATCTGGGAGGAGAAGATTTTGATAATCGAATTGTAAACTGGCTTATTGAAAGCTTTAAAAATGACTACGGAATTGATCTTTCTAAGGACTCTCTAGCTTTGCAAAGACTAAAAGAAGAATCGGAAAAGGCAAAAAAAGAGCTCTCAACAACGATGCAGACCGACATCAACATCCCTTTTATAACATCCGATGAATCAGGTGCAAAACACCTTAACTACAGTTTGAGCAGAGCAAAGTTCGAGTCATTGGTTGAAGATCTCGTTGATAGGTCAGTGGAACTTGCCAAAAAAGTAGTTGCCGATTCAAAGATTAAGATTGAAGATATCGAAGAAGTTGTTCTCGTTGGTGGACAAACAAGAATGCCGAAAATTCAGGAAAAAGTAAAAGAGCTGTTTAAAAAAGAAGCAAACAAAGAAATTAATCCCGATGAGGTTGTTGCGGTTGGAGCAGCAACTCAAGGTGGTATCTTGGGTGGTGATGTAAAAGATGTCCTTCTTTTGGATGTTATTCCTCTTTCTCTCGGAATCGAAACCCTCGGAGGCAAAAACACTGTGCTTATTGAAAAAAACACAACTGTCCCTACACAAAAAACAGAAGTTTTTTCGACTGCAACGGACAATCAAAACTCTGTGCAAATTCATGTTCTACAGGGAGAGAGATCAATGGCACAGGACAACAAATCATTGGGTCAATTCATTTTGGACGGGATTCCTCCGGCACCAAGGGGTGTTCCTCAAATTGAGGTAGCATTTGACATTGACAGCAACGGGATATTAAATGTTTCCGCAAAAGATAAAAGTACCGGAAAATCACAGTCTATCCGTATTGAAGGTACTTGCGGAATATCCGATGAAGAGGTGGAAAGAATGAAAAAAGAGGCGGAACAGTACGCGGAGGATGACAAGAAAAAATCAGAGTTGATTGATCTCAGAAATCAGTCCGATCAAGTTATCTACAGTTCAGAAAAAATGTTAAAAGATTCCGGCGATAAAATTTCTGAGGAAAAGAAAGAAAAACTGGAAAAAGCTCTCAAGGAGGCTCGCGATGTACAAAAAGAAGAGGAGGTCGAAAAAATAAAAGAAAAGTTAGAAGCACTAAACTCTATTGTACAAGAAGTAGGAAAAGAGATTCACGAACAGTCGCAAAAGGAAAATGAGGCTCAGCAAAAAACAGAAGAAGGAAAGCAAGAAGGTGGCGATGAGAAAGACACCCAAGAAGGAGAGTATGAAGAGAAGTAATAGTGTAAAATCAGTTTTTTATGGAAGATTATTACAAAATTCTTGGTGTAAACCGAAACGCCTCAAAAGAAGAAATAAAAAAAGCTTACAGAAAGCTGGCTCACAAACACCACCCTGATAAAGGAGGAGATGAAAAAACATTCAAAAAGATAAGTGAAGCATACCACACCCTCTCAGACGATAAAAAAAGAGAGCACTATGATCGTTTTGGAAGATCCGGACCGGGAGCAGGGGCTTCCGGTACTGGTTCCGGTTGGAGTGGGGGAGGTTTTGGGGGATTTTCGGAAGCTGATTTTGACATGGAAGATATTCTCCGCGGTTTTGGTTTTGGTTTTAATCGGAAAAGAAGCAGAAGAAAAGGAGAGGATATTAGCATTCGAATTAACACAACACTACAGAGAGTAATTCAGGATGAAGAAAAGACGATTAATTTATCAAAACTGGTTAGTTGCTCTTCCTGTGCTGGAAAGGGAAGTGCCCCTGATTCAAAAAAAGAAAAGTGTCAAACATGTAAAGGTCAAGGCAAAGTTAGGAGTGCAATCGGTCCTTTTTCACAAATTTCAATCTGTCCCGATTGCGAGGGGGAAGGAGAAACATCGAACAAAAAATGCTCTAACTGTAACGGAGAGGGAAGAGTAAAGAAGAACGAAGAGATAAAATTTACGATTCCCGCGGGAATCGACTCAGGACAAACATTACGACTACAGGGGCAGGGAAATGCGGGAAAAAAAGGAGCTCCTTCCGGCGATCTTCTCGTTGATGTTTTTGTTGAGAATAAAACCGCTTTTGAGCGCAAAGGAGAAGATTTATACTATTCAACTAAAATAGGTTTCATTGAAGCCGCTCTTGGAGATAAAATTGATATAAACTTATTGTCAGGGAAAAAACTCGGTTTAAAAATTCCCGCAGGAACTCAGCCAGGAAAACGATTCCGTGTTTCCGGAAAAGGCCTTCCGCTTGTCTCCGGATACGGACAAGGAGATCTCTATGTGACGATTGATGTTACGGTTCCACAAAAACTAAATAAAAAACAAAAACAACTACTAGAAGAGCTAAAAAAAGAGGGGATTTAAGATTTTTTCAAGTTAAATCTATTTGATTTTCAACAAAAAATAAGTATAATGCACAAGTATTATGCCCTCGTAGCTCAGCCCGGCAGAGCAGCGGCCTTTTAAGCCGAGTGTCGTAGGTTCGAATCCTACCGGGGGCACACTAATTCGACTCTTGTTGTAATTTACTTTTTCAAATGAAAATATGTTATCCTTGTATAAATACGGAAATAGGATGTACTCCGAACTCAACATTTAGAATTGTAAACTTTTCAAGGGAGAAACTTGTTGAAAAGGTTGAAAATAATCTTTGTTGTCTGGAAAACATACTTCGTTATAACAGAAAAAATAAACTGTTGTTTTTTCGAATTAGCTCTGATTTAGTTCCCTTTGCGGGTCACACAATCTGCAACTTTAATTGGAAGAGACACTTCCGAAAAAAACTTGCAATAATCGGTGGATATATCAAAGAAAGCGGGATGAGAATCTCAATGCACCCCGATCAGTTTACTCTAATTAATTCTCCCAGGAAAGATGTGGTTACGAGAAGCATCTCTGATTTAAAGTGGCATTGTGAGCTGTTGGAAGCAATGGGATTAGACAAAAAGGCGAAAGTTCAGATTCATGTAGGCGGTGTTTATGGCAACAAAGAGGGTTCAGTAGAAAGATTCATTGAAAACTATCAAAAGCTCCCTCTACTTATTCGAGAAAGACTTGTTGTTGAAAATGATGAAAGATTGTATTCACTTCAAGATTGCATCAAAATATCCGCCATAGTGGGTGTCCCTGTTTTATTTGATGTATTTCATCATCTTTGTCTAAACAACGGCGAGAGCACAGAAAAAGCCCTTAAAATGGCCTGCAAAACATGGGAAGCAAAGGACGGTTTGCCGATGGTTGATTATAGCTCACAAGAATTTTTCGGAAGAAAAGGAAAACACGCCACAACCGTCAATATAGAAGATTTCAAGAATTTTATCGCCAAAACCAAGATGATTGATTTTGATTTAATGCTTGAAATAAAAGACAAAGAAAAGAGTGCTAAAAAAGCATTAAAAATAGTAAGAAGGATCCGGGAGATCTAAATCGAGATTTTGTTTTTTGATTTTTAATTTTTATTATGATATATTACTTTCGATGAAACTTGGAAAAATAGCAAATTTATTTTTAGGACTTGTTCTTGGGGCATCCATCTTTGCCGCCGGTTTTCATTTTGGAAAAGGAGAAGTTGTTATTGTTAATCCTTCCGAAAAAATTGATTTTTCACTTCTCGGAGAAGTGTATCATTTGCTTGAAGAAAATTTTCCGGGGTTTGATGAGGTTGACGAAGAAAAATTAGTCTACGGAATTATAGAAGGAATGTTGAAGGCGCTGGACGACCCTCATACAAGTTTTTTTGAACCGGAGAAGAGTAAAATATTCTTGGAAGATGTCTCAGGAGAGTTTGAAGGAGTTGGTATTGAAATCGGTATTCGTAACGAAAAATTACAGGTTATTTCTCCCCTTAAAAACACTCCCGCTTATCGTGCCGGCATGCGTGCCAGAGACGTTATTGTCGCTATTGACGAAGAGTCTACCGAAAACATATCCCTCGAAGAGGCCGTTGTTAAAATTAGAGGGCCAAAAGGAGAGTCGGTGACGCTTGAGGTTTTGCGCAACAATGAAACAAAAGAAATTAGCATTGTTCGTGACACAATCAAGATTCCTTCAATCGAATGGGAAGTCATAGAAAGGAATATTGCTCACATACAACTTTTTCATTTTCACGATAATATTCATGCAGATTTTATTAAAGTTGCACGAGAAATTTTAAATGGCCCAACGGAAAAAATTATTCTTGATCTCCGTAACAATCCGGGAGGAGTTTTTAGTGCAGCAATCAGTATTTCCAGCATGTTTATTGAATCAGGAGAAGTTGTTGTAATTGAGAAAGGAACAGAAAAAGATGATCTTAAAATGATTAAAACAATCGGAGCAGGCCCCGTCTTTTTAGATTATCCCGTCGTAATTCTGATTAATGAGGGAACGGCGTCTGCCTCTGAAATTGTTGCCGGAGCATTGAGAGATCAGCGTAATGCTCCGATTGTCGGTATTAATTCGTTTGGCAAGGGGTCAATTCAAAGAATGCACAACCTTAGCGATGGGTCTGTAGTGAAAATCACTGAAAAACATTTCCTTACTCCGGAAGGAACAGTGATTGACAAAGAAGGGATTGTTCCAGATTTTGAGATCGAAATTACCGATAAAGATATTGAGAAAGAAAAAGATCCTCAGCTTGAAAAAGCAATAGAAATTATCAAGCAGTAATAAAGATTGTAAAATATTAAAATATGCGTGTAATACTTCTCAAGGATGTAAAGAATTTAGGAAAAAAAGATGAGATAAAAAGAGTTTCTGACGGATACGGAAGAAACTTTTTGTTACGACAAAACTTGGCTAAAATTGCCGGCCATGCAGAAGAGAAGATGATAGAAAAAAAGAAAAAGATAGAGGAAATTGAAATGGAAAAACAAAGAAAAGAAGAAAAGGAAACGGCAGAAAAAATAAAAAACGTTTCTTTGGAAATAAAAGTGAAAGCAGGGAAAAAAGATGAGTTGTTTGAATCTATCGGTGCACAGAAAATTTCCGAGAAAATTAAAGAAAAGGGTTTTGATATAGAGAAAGAACAAGTAGGCATCGATAGCCCGATTAAAGAACTTGGAGATTACCGGGTAAAGATAAACTTTAAGCACGCCGATTCGGCAGAGATAAAACTAAAAATAAGCAAGGAAAAATAAATTAGCATCGTGATGAGTAGAAAATATATTTTCGTTACGGGGGGTGTGATGTCCGGAATTGGAAAAGGTATTACCACTGCTTCCATTTTGCGAATTTTAAAAGCAAAAGGGCATCGTGCAACAGCAATGAAGATTGATCCTTATGTTAATGTAGATGCCGGTACAATGAACCCCGTAGAACACGGGGAAGTTTTTGTAACCGATGATGGCGCCGAATGTGATCAAGATATTGGGAACTATGAAAGATTTTCTGAGGAAAGTATTACAGAAAAGAACTATATGACCACAGGAAAAGTTTATCAAACAGTAATTAACAAGGAAAGGAATCTCAAATATGGAGGCAAGTGTGTGGAAGTTGTTCCTCATATTCCCAACGAAGTGATTTCTCGCATTAAAAAAGCAGGAGAAACGACGAACTCCGATTTTGTTTTAATCGAGATAGGAGGAACAATAGGGGAGTATCAGAATCTTCTTTTCCTAGAGGCCGCAAGAATGATGCATCTTAAAAACCCTAATGATGTGTTGGTCGTCCTGGTTAGCTATCTGCCGGTACCAAAAACCATCGGAGAGATGAAGACAAAGCCCACACAGAGTGCCAGCAGACTGTTAAACGAGGCAGGTATCCGGCCGGATATAATCGTGGGAAGATCTTCTTCTCCGATAGACGAGGTAAGAAAAAAGAAAATATCAACCTTTTGTAATATCGATACCAAAGACGTTATTTCGGCACCAGATACAGATTCTATTTATGATGTTCCTCTTCTTCTAAACAAGGAAAAAATAGGAGAGCGTATTTTAAAGAAACTCAATGTTCGAGAAAAGAGAAACCAAAAAGGGCTTTACGATTGGGAAAAATTTGTTCAGCGATCAAAAAAGGCGAAAAAAAAGATAAAAATTGCACTTGTCGGAAAGTATTTTGAAACAGGAGACTTTGTTCTGACAGATTCTTATATCTCTGTTATTGAAGCAATAAAGCACGCTTGCTGGAAAATGGGATGTAAAGAAGAGATATCCTGGCTTTCTTCTGAAAAATACGAAAAAGACAATAAGTTGGTCAAGGAACTTTCTCTTTACGATGGTGTTGTGATTCCTGGAGGGTTTGGCGCAAGGGGAGCGGAAGGAAAGATTAAAGCAATCAAGTACTGTCGAGAAAAGAAGGTTCCTTTTTTGGGATTGTGTTTTGGAATGCAGCTTGCAGTTATTGAGTATGCACGAAATGTTTGTGGCCTTAACGGTGCCTCTTCTCTTGAAATCAACGAAAAGACAAAGTATCCCGTAATAAGTATTATGAAGTCTCAGAAAGAGGTGTTAAAAAAGCAAAACTACGGAGGAACAATGCGACTTGGAGCATACAGTTGTCAATTAAAAAATAATACAGTTAGCCGCAAAGCTTACAAAAAATCATTAATAAGTGAGAGACACAGACACCGCTTTGAAGTAAACAATGATTTCCGGAAGCTTTTAGAAGAAAACGGACTTGTTATTGCAGGAACAAATCCCCAACTCGATCTGGTAGAGATTGTAGAGATAAAAAAACACCCCTTTTTTGTAGGAGTGCAGTTTCATCCGGAATTCAAGTCAAAGGTTCTTACGGGTCATCCTCTTTTTATCGAGTTTATTAGGAAAGCAGTTAAATAATAGTAACTACTTTCGCTTGACGTTGTTTTCCATCAAAACCCTTTTTCCGTCTTGTAGAGTAACTAACGACACCATCCCTGCCGGCATAAAGTGAGTCGTCCCTTCCTTTTTTTACATTTTTTCCGGCAAGAAAACGAGAACCTCTTTGACGAATAATTATATCGCCAATCTTTACTTTTTGACCGCCGTACACTTTTACGCCTAAATACTTTGGTTTTGAATCTCTCCCTGTTTTTACTGTACCTGCTGATTTTGTTGTTGCCATACTATTTTTTTGTTATAAAGGTATATTAAAAAACAAAGTTATGATAACAAAAATTATCCAATTTGTCAAAGCTCATCGAGAAGATATTTTGCTTTTTATCGCTGTGGTGCTCGTCTCGATGTTTTCCTTTTCTTTAGGATTTATTGTCGCAAAAATGGAAGAAAAAGAGCCTCTTGAATTTAAGCAACCGATATACCCCGATGAAGAGATTGTAGAAGAATATTAAACAAACAATTACTGTTTTTGTCAAGTTTTTAGTTTAAGAGAAGGTGGGAAAAGGGGACTCTTTTATTTTTCTTTCATACCTTTTCCGCTGTGAAATTTTTTATGGATATCTCTTAGTTTCTGACTTGTAATATGAGTGTAAATCTGTGTGGTAGCAATGTTTCGGTGTCCCAAAAACTCTTGAATCATCCTTAAATCTACGCCTTGGGCCAACAGATCGGTAGCGTACGAGTGTCGCAGTGTGTGAGGTGTTGTCATAACCGGAATGCCGGTTTTTTTTGCATACTTCTTAACGATGCTTTCCACCGAGCGGGGAGTAATTCTTCTCGAAGCATCTTTCGGACCCTTGTACCTTATAAACAAGGCCTTCTCTTTATCTTTGCGTGATTTAATGTACTTATAAAGGGCTTTTAGCGTACGTTCCGAGAAGTAGACTGTGCGTGGATGACCACCTTTGCCAACAATAGAAACCTCCAGTATTTCGTTATCGTTGGTAATTTTTATCTGCTCGCGGTCTAGTTCAACCAACTCGGCAACTCTGAGTCCGGTAGAGAAAAGAGTTTCCAAGATAGCACGATCCCGCAAACCAACCATTGTTGATGTGTCAGGAGATAGCAAGAGGCGCTCAATCTGCTTGAGATCTAAAAACTTTACCGTTCGTTCTTTGTCTTCTTTGGTCAGTTTCACTTTCTCGGCCGGAAGCGACGCTATGTCACGATCAGCAAAATAATTAAGAAGTGCACGTAGGGCGATAAGATAATAGTTACGAGTACTTTTTTTGATAGGTTCTTTTTTCTGCGTTACGCGCTTGGAAAGATAAACTCGATACTTCCAAACATGTTCATCCGTTAGCTCGTGAGGTTTTAGTTTTTCTAAATTGTTTTTCTCAATCCAACGAATAAAGTTTTGCAGAAAGCGAGTGTATGTTTCCTGAGTTTTATTGGAAACTCCTTTCTCAATATCAAGATACTCTAGAAAACGAGCAATATGGCTTATAATAGGAGTGTTGTCCTTTTTCATTGTTATTTGGTAATATTAGGCTCAAACTTCGGTAAAGTTATCTTATGCGAAGTATAATCATTCTATCTCCTTTTGTCAATGCCCGTCTAAAAAACACTACTCTTCGCTTTTTCTTCTTAATACAAAGTCTATTATCTCTTGCCATATACGCCCTCCTGTATCTTTTGCTTCTTCTTTTATCTGTTCTCTTTCTCTTTCAACTTCTTTTTCAATATTTTCTCTTCTCTTTTCTAAAAAATTAATTATCCTCTCTCGAGGTGCACTGGTAAGTTGAACCACCTCTTCTCTGATGTGTATTGAAAACGATTCACCCGTATGCCCGGATTTTATAAAAACTATTGACAAATATATTAAAAATAACAGAAGTATGAAGCTAAGTGTGTTTTTTATCATAAATCCCCTATTTTCAAGGACATTAGTCCATTTTTAGCTTATTTATTGCCGTTTTAAGACGCTTTAATGTCTTTTCTCGTCCTAACACCCAGATAATGTCAAAAGGTCCCGCAGAAGCCTTTTTACCGCTTAAAGCTACTCTCAGTGGCCACAACATTTTTCCTCGGTCTCCACCCTCTCCCGCCTTTTTTAGTAGTGTTTTTTCGATTAAAGACTTGTCCCATTTTTTAAACGAGGATATAACACTGATGCATTTTTCAAGATTCTTTTTTGTTTCTTCTTCTCCTGCACCTTTCCAAAAAAGAAGATTTTTTTCATAATCAACTTCTTCGAGGAAAAAGTAATCGACAAGATCTTTTGTCTCCGAGAGTAATTTCATCCTTTCCTGATAGAGAGAGATTATCTCCACTATTTTGTCAAAAGTTACTTTTTCTTGTGATGCCGGGATGTGGTAAGAAAGCTTTGGTTGGACGCCACCGTATGCCGGAGGATACTGCTCTTCTTCAAACTCGGTGGAAAGCAACCCCGCACTGACGAGATACGGAATACAAAGGTTTGCTAGTTTTTCCGTTTTCATCTTCCTTATGTAGTATCCGTTGATGTATTCTAACTTTCTAATGTCAAATATCGCCCCTGATTTTTGACAGTCATCGAGTGAAAATTTTTCAATAATTTCATCCAGTGAGTAGATCTCATTTTCTCCTCCCGGGTGCCACCCTAAAAGAGCAATAAAATTAACAAAAGCCTCTGGGAGATACCCCTTTTCCATGTATTCTCCCAAGGAAACCGCTCCGTGACGCTTACTTAACTTACTCTTATCGGTACCAAGTGTAAGAGCCATGTGAGCAAATTCCGGAGCATTAAATTTGAGCGCTCTTTGAATTAGAATCTGTTTCGGAGTATTAGAAAGGTGATCTTCACCACGAATTACATGGGTTATTTTCATCTCATGGTCATCTATTGCACAAACAAAATTATAAAGGGTGGAAAGATCGCCCTTAGCGATAACAAAATCTCCTCCGATATCTTTTGCATTAAACTTTATCTTTCCCTTTATCCTGTCGTTAAATTCCAAATTTTCATCTTCTGGTATTCTAAGACGCACAACAAACTCTTTTCCTTCTTTAATTAATCTTTCTCTCTTTGTGTTTGATAGCGAGAAACACTTTCCTTCATACCGCGGAGGCTCCTTTCTCTTCCTTTGCTTTTCTTTTGCCCCTTCCAGTTGTTTCTTGGTGCAAAAGCAGTAATAAGCTTTTCCCTCTTCTATCAAGCGAAGAAGATGTTTTCTATAAACCTCTTTTCTTTCGGATTGCCGATAAGGCCCCTCATCCCAAGAAACACCCATCCAATCTAAACTTCGCATAATATCCTCTTCATACTCTCTTTTTGATCTTTCCCTATCAGTGTCTTCTATTCTTAAAATAAACTCTCCTCGGTTTTTTCGGGCAAATAAAAAATTAAAAAGTGCTGTTCTTGCAGAACCCACATGAAAAAGGCCTGTAGGAGAAGGAGCAAAACGTACTCTTACTTTTTTAAATTTATTTTTCATTAACTATTCGTTACGAGTTAAATACTCTTTGATGTAGGCTGCAATCACATATCCCGCTCGTGGTCGCGCAAATATTTTTGCATTTTTCTCCATAATTTTAACCTGTTCTATGGGAGAGAAAAGCTCTTTTATCTTTTCCAAAAAGAAGTGTGGGCTTAGGTTTTCTTCTTCAAAAACAACGGCCGCTCCGGTCGCGGAGTAAGCATAGGCATTTTTAGCTTGGTGATCCTGAGCTGCTTCGGGAAGAGGTAGAAAAACTCCCGCGTTCCCCGTTGCAGCAATTTCAAAAATACTACTCGATCCTGCTCTGCTCACCACAATGTCGGCTAAAGCATAAGCGTGTGCCAGTTGCTCTCCATTGAGAAAGGGTACAACTTGATAATCCTTTCGAAGTTCCTCTTTGATTGTCGCATTTGATTCCGCAAAAACTTGCTTATAGTTAGCCTCTCCGCACTGGTGGAGTACCGAAAAATACTCTAGAAATCCGGTAGAAGAAGAAAGAAACAAATCGTTTATTCGTTCACTCCCCTGCGAACCACCAAGAATCAAGATTACCGGCTTTTCTCCTTTTAAATTAAATATCTCTTTTGCTTTTTCTCTGTTTCCATTCAAAACCTCTCTCCTTATCGGATTTCCGACAACAAACAGTTTTTTTACGTTAATTTTTTCTGTTTGCGGAAAGGAAACAAAGGTTTCGGATGAAAATTTCTGAAGGAACTGATTTGTTGCCCCGGCTACTATATCAGACTCGTGCAAAATAATTGGTATTTGAAAAATCTTGGCAGTCAGTATCACCGGAAGTGATCCGTGGCCCCCTTTACCGAAAACTAGATCCGGTGAGAAGATGTAGAGATAAAAAAAAGATTGAACAAACCCTAAGGGAACTCTGAAAAAAATATCAACAAAATTTTGAATTTTTGTTTTAATTCCGGAATATCTCCTTAGCTTTCCGGTATAAATGTATCTCACCTTCCCCGCTTCTTTTTCCATTTGTTCTTTTGAGTGTTTATCTTTTGGGCCGATATAATAGATTTCCAAGGATTCTTCCGGAACAATCTCCTTTAACTCTCGGATAATCGAAACAAGTGGAAAAATATGTCCTCCCGTTCCTCCTCCCGTAAATGCGACCTTGTATTTTTGTACTTTTCCCATATAACACTAATTTAGAAATTTACCTTTTATATTGCGATGCGTTAAGCAATATTCCCACCGCCGCCAGTTCAGCGATAAGATGTGACTTCCCATAACTTATAAATGGAAGAGGTATTCCCGTAACGGGAACAACTCCCACCATTACCCCTATATTAATAGAAGTTTGAATGAAAATCCAGACACATATCCCTAAAGCGACAAGACGAGCAAATCCGTTTTTATTGTCCTTTGCAACGAGAAAGCCCCGGTAGAAAAAAGCAAAGAACAGTAACAACAAGAGAATACTTCCGACAAAACCTGTTTCTTCCGCTAAGATAGCGAAAATTGAATCTGTTGCGGGGAGCGGCACGAAGCCAAATTTCTGTTGACTCATTCCGATGCCGATACCAAAAAGCCCCCCCGATCCTACGGTGATAAGAAGTTGTCTTAACTGATATGTTGAAGCCAGTGGATCAAAATCGGGATTAAGTACACCGATGACTCTACTCATCCTGTATGGTGTGAATTTAATCATAAAAAACAGTGCTGTTAATCCTGAAGCAACAATAACAATGCTGTGCCAGAAAGGAGTTTTCGCCGTAAAGTAAATAACGAGAGCGGTAAAAAGAATAACTGCAAGAGTGCTCAAATCAGGTTGAAGAATAAGCAGTGTTCCGATAAGCACAGAAACAATCAGAAAGGGCAACAGAGTGTCACTAAAAAGCGGGGTGTCCTTTTTTCTTCTTCCTTGATTTTTTTTAGTAAGCCAACTTGAAAGATAAACAATAAAAGTAAGCTTTAAAAACTCGGTCGGTTGAAAAGAAAGAGGTCCCAGTGAAACCCACCTTGATGCTCCTCTCACTGTTTCTGAAAAAAAAGGAATAAAAACAAGAAAAAGGAAAAATATATTGAGAAGAAGAATATATGGAGCCCACTTTTGGATTAAGGAAAGAGGAGTTTTAAACAAAACGAAAGCAACGACGATACCGGGTATAAAACCGAAAATTAGTTGCTGCGAGAAAAAGACACTTGATCTTACAGAGGCCGCACTAGCTAAAGCAAAAAGACCGAAAAAAATAATCATTCCCGTAATTAAAAGTAATATGTAATCGGGTGTTTTGTTTTTCATTTATAGGTTTTCATAACAACGTACATACTTTTTAAACAACTCCCCTCTTTCCTTGTAGTTTTTAAACATATTAAAACTCGCAAATCCCGGTGAAAGCAAGCAAACTTTTTCTCGATCTGTATTTTGAAAGCAATGTTTAACAGCCTCTTTCATGCTTCCCGCCGGAAAAACAACTTTTCCGGATTTTTTTAAATCCTCTTCTATGTTTTTTGCACTTCCCTTAAAAAGAACAACATTTTGGATGCCACTACTTTTTACTGTAGCAAGAAGCCCGGAAACATCAACTCCCTTGTCTGACCCCCCTAAAACTATTGTTTGAACATTTTTCAAACCCTTAATCGCCTTTATCGTTGCTTCAGGAATTGTGGCCGCAGAATCGTTGTAAAAAATTATTCCTCGATAGCTACCGATATATTCTGTTCGGTGCGGGAGGCCCTTAAAATTACATACAACGTCTTCAAGAAAGTGCTTTTCTATCCCAAAAACTTCCATTACTTTTAAAACCGGGTTCAGTGAATTTGCTGGGGAAAAAGGAATTTTTTTTGCCGCAGTTTCCTGGGCAATTTTTTGTGCACAATAATCTTTATCGTTGTAAATAAAGAAATCATTGCTTTTTTGAAACAACGTTATTTTTTTCTTTGCGTCTACATACTCTGCAAAGTTTTGATGCTTGTCTAGGTGATCAACAAAAACATTGAGCAGAATTGCAATTGATGGGCTTTTGCTTACAGTCTGCAGTTGAAAGCTTGACAATTCATAAACAAAAAAATCGTCTTTCTTTTCCGTTCCAAGGTAAGAGAGTGCCGGTTTCCCAATATTTCCGATAAGGTAAGAATTAAATCCTGCTGAGCACAAAGTTTCGTTTAGTATCGTAGAGGTGGTGCTTTTCCCTTTTGTCCCAGTAACACCAATAACTCGTCCTTTGCAGTTTGAAAGAAAAATATCGCTCTGAGAGGTTACCCCTTCTTTTTTCTTAATAACAGAAAAAGGAACTCCCGGTGACTTTATAACAATGTCATACTCCTTTGTTGCCGAAAGATAATTTTCACCAAGAAAAAAATCAATGTCATCAGTAAGGTGTTTTCTCTTTTTTACGTCAATCTTCTCGTATGGAAGAAAGTCCGCAACTCCCAGCTTGCTGTAGGAAACGTTTTTTTTACAAAAAAGAAGGTTGTCAATCCCCTCTTCTCCGAGGCCCAGTATCAAAATCTTTTTCTTGTGTAATTCTGAAATTAGCATAAATAGTTTACCTTATTCGAAAATTAACCCAGAAGATGTAGTACCACTCCCAAAATTGCAGCCACCAAGCCGATAATCCAGAAACGCATTGTGACCTTGTAGTGAGGCCACCCTTCGGCTTCAAAGTGAAGATGAAGAGGGGCGGCAAGAAAAACTTTCCTTCCGAAAAGTTTTTTTGAAGAAAGCTGAATGATGACCGAAGCAGAGGTGGCGACGAGAAGAACTGCAATTATTGGCAAAACGGCAACCGCATTTGTCAGGAAGGCCACCACGGTCATTGTCGCGGTGAGTCCGATAACTCCGGTTTCTCCCATATAGAACCTCGCAGGAGGAATGTTAAACCACAAGAAGGCTAAAATACTCCCCACTATCGCCAAACAAAAAGCCGCTAAATTAATTTGTCCTTGAAAAAGTGCGATTACGGTATAAGCGGTAAAAATCGAAGCAAAGGTGCCTCCGGAAAGACCATCTATTCCGTCAATCACTCCCCCACTATAACCGGCAATCATTACGATAATAAAAAAAGGAATAAAAAACACACCAATAAAAACATCGCCGATCATCGGAACATAAATAAAGCTTTGCTCTAACCGAAAATAAAACCACCATGCACCAATTAAACCAATTAAAGCTACCAGTAGTATTCGATAGCGTAAGCTTAACCCGTTTTCAATATACTTTGCTTTCATGTTATCTAGCACCTGCAGTAAATCATCAGTCAGACCAACCAAAGAAGCGGTTATTAAGGTAAACAGAGGAAGCCACGTCTGATCACGACTCAGAAAATTCATCTTTTCAACCCAATCGGTGTCAATAAAAACTGATAAAATATAAAGCAGAAAAGTAAGCAGAGAAACAGAAATCCAAATAAGAAGTCCTCCGAGACGAGGTGTTTTAACTTTTTCCTCAGCATGTAGTTTGGAGAAGAACTCTGTTCTTTTCCCGTCTATCGATTTTTCTTTTGCCCTTTTTTTCCAAAGTTTGTGTTTGTATAAAAAACTTGTAAGTGCGGGCGTCATTGAGAAAGCAAGGAGAAACGAGAAAAATCCGGTTGCAAAAACTTTGATGATATTACTTGCTATCTCTGACATATTTGGGAGGCATTAAAAATTATAAACACTGTAAACATATTCAACCAGTTTTTCCATTTCCTTGAACCTGTCTTCTGCTCCAAGAACCACATTTACAATATAACCTTCACCTTCGGGAGGTTCCAAGACAAGTAAGAGACAGCCAAATGCTGCACGAGTCCATCCGGTCTTCCCTCCTATTATCTTTTCTTCCCACGGGAAATCATTTGAGTGAAGAAAAATATTTGTATTTAAGACTTCGTAGTGCGCCAAACCATCCGGAGAGTAGAGGCGGTACGAGGGCATCTTTGAAATTTCAAAAATTTCTTTTTTGTTTTTAAGAATATATCTGGAAAACAAACCTATCTCTTTTGCCGTTGACCGATTGTACTCTTCTCTACCATCAAGACCACTTGAATTTATGAAATGAGTTTTTTTCAACCCGATCTCTTTTGCTTTGTCATTCATCGCTTCGATAAAAACCTCAATAGAATCACCTTCACCATCTAAGAAACGATCGCTGATTAGAGCAAGTGCAAACGCGGCACTATTATTTGATTCGACAAGCATCGAGTGAACAACCTCTTCTATTTCTGTTTCTCGCCATGCTCGAAAATCGCGAAACTCTGTCCGCGAAAAAACCTCTTCTTCGGTTACCCCAAGTTGTTTTTCTAGGTTGTAATTCTCAAAAACAACAAGTGCAGTCATCAACTTGCTGATGCTGGCAATAGGAAATACTTCATCGGCATTTTCTTCATAAAGAACTTTCTCTTCCTCGTCGTTGTAATAAAGAGAGAAAGCGGCTGCAACATCAAGATTTGGATGGTCGTCCGGTCCCCCAATATGTTCAGGATAAGGCAGCCTTTCAGTCTCTTCACCCTCTATTACTACATCGGAATCACTTTTCTCTGAAAAAAACAAAAAAACACCCCAAAAGACAAGAGGGACAATTAAAAGTAGTAATAATCTTTTATTTTTTGGTTCCATCCCTATTCTTCAATATGTTTTCTGACTATTGCTAAAACCTCCCTCGGAGTGTGGTTTGTTTTAATCAGATAATCTTTTGCACCGAGACTTTTCGCTTTCTCTTTTGAATTTTCTTCATCGTAATTAGAGTAGGCAATCACCTTTGTTTCACCGATATCTTTTTCTTTTCGTAGTCTTTCCAGAAAATCCGTTCCATTCTCTCGTGGAAGAAGAATGTCAAGAAGAATTAAGTCAGGTTTTACCTTTTTTGCCACCTCCATCCCTTCTTCAGCATCAAAAGCGGAATAGACATCATATCCTTCATGGGCAAATCTGTCATAGTACATTTCAGCGAGCATCTTTTCGTCTTCTATAATGAGAATTTTCTTTCCCATATTTTTAATAATAAATTAGCCTTATTAATTACTCTCTTTATACTTCATTTGGGGATGAATCGTCAATAGAGAGAACACGAAATACCTTTTGGTTTTTTATCACATCATGAACATAATTTCTCATTCTTTCCAAATCTTCTTTTTTCTCAGCATCCTTACTCTTTCCCATTACGCTAAAGTGTCGGTCAACTTCTTTCTCGATCTCTTCCGGCGTAACATCAACATCCTCTTCCTTGCTTATTGCATGCAAAATTAGTGCGTAAGAAACATTTTCTTCCGCTTTTTTACGCCAATCCTTGCGCAAGTCCTCTTCTGTTTTTCCGATTTCCTTTAGGTAATTATCAAAAGAAGATCCGTTTTGAGCCAGTTGATTCTCCACCGTTTTCATCATATTGTCGATTTCTTTTTCCGTTAGCACTTCAGGTACCTCAAAATTCGTTTTTTCTTTAATCTTTTCTAAAACTTTCACCCTAACTTTCTCCTTTTCTTTTTTTTCTTTTTCCGTTCTTATTCCATCCTCTATCTTTTCTTTTAGCTGTTTAAGATTTTCAATATTCGGAAAAGTACTTGCAAAATCATCATTAATTTCCGGAAGCTCCCTTTCCATCACGGTAACAACATCTACCTCAAAATCAATTTTTTGCTCACCGCCTTGCTTAATGTCAATTGAAAAACTTTTCTTCTCTCCCTCTTTCATTCCAATTATTTTTTCTTCAAACCCCTCCAAGGCACCCATATCCCCTCTTCCGAGAACAAGCTGGAAGTTTTTTTCTTCAACTTTCTTGTCTTCTTTTCCATCAAAAACTCCTTTAAAATTTAAAGTTACTGCGTCGCCGTTTTTCGCCTCCCTCTCCACTTTTTGAAGCTTTGCCTTTGTTTCTCTAATCTTCTCTATTGATTGATCTACCTCTCCTTCTTCTACTTTTACGCCCTTCTTTTCTTTTTTTGCTGTTTCTCCGGAAATCTTTTTATAATCCGGAAGTTTTATCTCCGGCATTATATAAACCAACGCTTTGTAGATCACCTCATTTCCGGGAACGCATTTCACGAGGTTAACCTGTGGGGCAGATAAAGCAAAAAGATTATTTTCTTCAATAACTTTTGGGTAAGTTTCCTGAATAGCCTCTTTTGCAGCTTCTTCAAAAAGAACTTCTTTTCCCTTGGTGTTTTCGATAACGGAACGAGGAGCGTTTCCCGGCCTAAAACCCTTAATGTTCATTTCTCCAGAAAGTCTTTTGGCGGCTTTATCAACATAATCCTCCATTTCTTCGGGAGATATGGTTACTTCAATCTCTCTTTTTGTTTCTGATTTCTTTTCGATTTTTACATCCATAAGAAAATTAAATTTAATTTACACTACGACATCTTTTATTCTAACACGAGTTGCATTAAAACTCAAAAAGGGGCAACAACTGCCCCTTTTTGTTTTTGTTAGTAATCTACTTAAAAATCTTTTTCTTCCTCTTCTTCTGCTTCTACTTCTTCTTCCTCTTCCCCTTTTTCTTCTACTTTTTCTTCATCAACCTCTTGTTCTTCTTGAGTATCGTCTTCTGTTTCGGGAGCTTCCGGCTCTTCTTGAGACTCATCTTCTTCAACCTCCGCCTCTTCCACTTTCTCCTCTTCTGTTTTTTCCTCTTCTTCCTTACTTGCGCGTTGCTTTTGCATCATGTACCACACACCTCCTGCTAAAAGCAAAATAAAAATTATCATTCCCCAGTTATCGGGCATAGTGAATATAAGATTAATTTTTTAATTTTTTTAGACCTTTATGTGACCCTCCAGATTATAAACATCTCCTGCTCCCATTATAACTAGAATTTCATTTCCTTGCAAGTTTTTCAAAAGATACTCTCCCGTATCCCGTACACTCCCAGTACAAATTGCTTTTTTTACGGTTTTACAAAGAAGATCAGAGCTTACTTTCTCCATAGTTTCCTTGGACTCTCTTCCCTTAACGGTATAGATATCTGTAATCATTAGTTTTTCAACATCGACCGATGAAAGTACTTTTACAAAATCGGCGAAAAGCCTGTATGTTCTTTCGTACTGATGAGGTTGGAAGACAGCAAACACTTTCTCCTTTGGATACTTCTCTCTTACCGCCTCCAAAGTTACTTTTACTTCCGTTGGATGATGGGCATAGTCGTTTACAACCCTTACTTTTCTTCCGTTTTTTAAGACCGTATCTTTTTCATCCAAACGACGCCAAGTGCCCTTGAACGTGGAAAGTACCTCAATGATTTTTTCTTTTTCAATTCCCAAATTTTTTGCAACGGTAAGAGCAGCCAACGCATTAGATATGTTGTGTTTTCCCGGCACAGAAAGCACAATATCTTTCGCCTCTTTTTGAGTTTGAGTGTACTCTTCCACTCTCCCTCTTGCCTTTCTTTTTAAACTGCCTGCATTATTATCATCTCTGTTGATCACTAAAAGACCTCCCTTAAGATTCTCTCTTACAAACTTTTCAAATGTAGAAAGAATGTGCTTGATATCACGATAGAAATCTAAATGATCTTCTTCAATATTGGTAATAATCGCTATTTGCGGATGGTAATTCAAAAAAGCCGCACCAAATTCATCAGCTTCAATCAAAAGATATTTCGATGCTCCTTTTCGAAAGTTGGCACCTTCTAGCTCTTTCATCTTTGTTCCAATAATTACGGTGGGATCTAGCCCCGTCTTAATCATTATCAGCGCAAGCATCGCTGTCGTAGTGCTCTTTCCGTGAGTTCCGGAAACCGTTATCGTGTAATATTTTTTTGTGATTCCCCCTAATACTTCAGGATAACTCTTTACCGTTATACCATCCTTTTTTGCCCTCACTAACTCTTCGTTCTCCTGGGTAACGGCGGCACTGTAAACCAAAAGACTTGTATTAGAAGGAACATTGCTTGCAAAGTGTCCCTTGAAAACCTTTACTCCCTCTTTTTCAAGATCAGTGCAAGAAACAACATCTGATCCGGAAACAGTGTGTCCTTCGGCGAGAAAATAACGGGCGAGAGAAGAAACCCCAATTCCTCCGATTCCGACAAAGTGAACGTGGCCTTTTTCTTTTGTCATTTCTTATTTAATTTCTTAACTTAAACTTTTTTATCTCTTCATACACTGCTCCTCCCTTCTTTAATTTGCTTTCCATAAGCTCAAACGAATTTACCGGAAAATTTATCTCAATCCCCTCTTCTAACAGAGGGATTTCAGCAAGAGGTATACGCTTCCACTCCCAGGAGCGTATACGTCCCAAAGTAACATGCGGGACAAACTCTCTCTCCTCAGAATTATAATTTATACCAGCAGATGATATTCTTTTTTCTAATCTTTTATTAAGAGAAGAAATCTCCTTGCTCTTTCCCCTGGCCCAAATCATTTTCGCATTTCTTCTGTTGCTGGGAATATAGCACATCTCTTTAAGTTTTACTTTGAATGGATCTTCTTGAATCATCTCTAATTCATTTATCAACGAAAACATTTTCTCTTCCCTTACAGAGCCGATAAAGGCCATTGTGATGTGCATATTTTCTTTTTCAACCCACCTCACTCCCCTCAAATATTCTTTCATCTCTTCTTGATAAAAAGAAAGCTCTTTTTTTGTTTCTTCGGGAAGATTAACGGCAATAAAAATTCTCTTAAGCATTTTCTAAATAAAATCATAAAACCCACTCTACAGCTTCATTTTACCAAAAAACATTCTTAAATAAAAGAAGTGCAGGGAGGACGTTACAGTCTCGTTGGTTGTCAGTCAAAAATTGTGTTAAAATAGCTGCAATGAAAATCAATATCGGAAACTTCAACGGTAACATCTATAACACGATGAGAAGTGCCGGATACCATCCCGACAGATTTCAACGTGAGGGTAAAAAATCATTCTCAAGGTCCCTACTTGGAGATCGTTATCCGCGATTCCACGTATATTATACTCAAGAAGATAAAAAAATGGACATTCATCTCGACCATAAAGCACCAAAATACGAAAACGCACCCGACCACGGTGCTCAATATAGCGGAAGTTTGGTAGAAAAAGAGGTGGAAAGATTAAAAGATTTTTTTAAAAACTAATCTATGCAAAGAAAAAAAAGTTTGATTGAATGCTTTCCCGATTTTCTGAAAAACGCCAAGAAAAAGGGTCTTTCTCCTGCAACACTTGAAAAAAAAGAACAAAACCTAAAAGTTTTCGCAGAGTGGCTCCGCCAAGAAGAAATGGAAAACATTCTCCCCGCACAACTTCAAAAAAAACATTTCGCGAAATTCCGGAAAAATCTCCTTAAAAAAGGACTAAAAGAGACAACGGCTGACAGTTATTTGCAAACAATCAACAATCTGCTAATATACTCAACAAAAAGTGATGCTGAGAGCGATGTCCAGAAGATAGTTAATCATTATTTTCAAACAAAAGGGTACTCTCTTGAGGAAATAAAGAAAAACGCAAGAAAAAGAAAAATTATTTACTCGCGTTACACCCGTCCCGCAAAGGACCTTCTTCACCTTGCAGGCTCGGTTGAAAAAGCTAAAAAAGCTATTGATAAAGTTGCTCTTTGGGCAAATTCACGGAACCTTGATTACGCAATTGAAACAGTATTTAAAAAATGGCCGGAAATAAACAAGCTAAAACCAAGAGAAAAGAAGAAGAAACCATATTACCGAGGAGATCCTATGGTTTGGTCTAAGTCAAAACAAAAATGGTTTGTAATAAACAGCTCTGGAGATTGGCTTGAGTTTGCCGGAAAAGAGAAGGAAATTAAGTGGATAGAAGAAGAGTAAAAAAGTATAAATAAATAACAGTGTCTATGAATATCGCGTTTACCAGCAACTCTCCCTTTGGTAGTGTTGTTTTCAAGAAACTTTTAGAAAACGGAATAAAACCCTCCTTTTTAGTTACTTCTCCGGCAACTGACCAGAAGAAAAGAACAAGAATGCAAAATCTTCTTCTACGAGAGTTGGCAAAAAAAAATGGAGTTGAAATAAAAGAAGTGGATAATCGGGAAGCACTGCATAAAATTATTGAAGAAAACCGCCCGGAACTAGTCGTTACCGTAGCTTTCGGAATAATTATTCCGCAAAAAACACTTGACCTCTCAACCTTTATCAACGTCCACCCTTCTCTTCTTCCGGAATATAGAGGTGCAACTCCGATTCAAAAGGCAATTATGGACGGGAAGAAGAAGAGCGGTGTTTCCGTAATTAAAATGAACGAGAAAATCGACGGAGGTCCGATAATATCCCAAAAAGAAGTATCCCTTTTGCCAAAGATGTTCTATGAAGATGCGGAAAAACTTCTTGCAGAAGAGGGTGGAAAACTTCTTCTAAATGTAGTTCCCGATATTTTAAAAAAAGAAATAATTCTTACCGAACAAAATGAAGAAAAAGCAACATACACAAAAACACTAACAAAAGAAGACGGAAAGATTAACTGGAATGATTCGGCAAAAGATATTGAAAGGAAGGTAAGGGCATTAAACCCTTGGCCTGGAACCTACAGTAAGATGGGAGAGAAAATTTTTAAAGTTCTTGAAGCGGAAGTCCAAGAGCAAACAACGAGCGGACCTTTTGGTAGTCCGGGAAAGGTTTACTTGGGAACAAACAACTCTATCGCGGTACAAACAGGAAAAGATTTTCTTTTAATCAAGAAACTACAAATAGAAGGAAAAAATTCTACGACCTCAAAAGAATTTTTGCAAGGAAATATGCACTCTATTGGAATAACACTTTCCTAGCTTCACTTAGCAAACAATATCAGAGTTGGTTTGATAAAATCATTTGTTTATTTTTATCTAAGATAATTTACTGGCAACTCTCGTTATTTATTCAACCACAACAAAAGATGCTAGAGTCCCTTTAAATTGTATAAAAAAACCGACGCATATTCTGCCGGTTTTTATAAATTGTTTTCTTTTCATTTAATGTCTTGGGGCAATCCTCTCTGCTTCTCAGATATTTCTGGTTATTCTACACTGAAAACATCAACATCTTCTTGTGCCCCACGCTCAAGGTATAAAATATAGGATCTTTTTTTAAAAAAAATAGCGCTCCGGCTTTTATTATTTTTCTTCCTGGTATATTCTTATGTGATCAAAGTCACCTTCCGGTAGTTCTATTATTTTTTCTTCCCTAAAATCTATACTGTCTGTTATGACATCTGTCCTTGCTGTAAAAAGGACAAATCCAAAAAATATTAAAATAATGGGAAAAAGGAGAATAGCCATAATTAACCAAAACCACCATTTTTTATACACCGGTCTACAAGAACTTTTCTTGTCTTCGCTTTCACTTCCCTTTTTATTTTTTTCTCTTTCGCTTGGTACTATAAACATGGCGATAATGTAAATAATCAAAAAGGGAATAAAGGCTGTGAAAATAAGAACAAGAAGACCGATAAGCCTCAAGAGATTTGAATCAATATCAAAGTATTCTCCCAGACCTCCGAATATTCCGGCAAGTATTTTGTCTTCTTTACTTCTGTATAATTTTCTTTTGTTTGATTTAGTCATTTTTCTTATTTTTTTTTATAAAAATCTCGTGCAGCGCAAAAAGAGCAAATCCCACTCCAAGACCAATAAATAATCCCGCTACAAAATTTCCAAAAAGAAATCCAAAGCCCATTCCTCCTAAAACACCTGCGGGAATAAAAAGACCTCCAGGAGAGTCATCGTCTTCTCTGATTTCTTTTTTTATCTTTTTAACGATCTCCTCTTTTATCTCTTCTTTATCTTTCTCTTCCATATTTTTTATTAAAATTATCTTATAAAAGAATTATATCACAAACCGAGTCATCCTCTTTTAAACAAAAAACGAATGAACAAGAAAAGAATTAACAGTTATTTTTTGGTGGTAGTGGTATAAAAATACTTGTTCTTTTTTTGTAATCATCGAAATCAGGGTGTTTTACCATCTTCTTTTCAAGCATAGGGATTCCCGATACTTTTAATACTAAAAGAGTAATAACTAACGGGCTAACAAGAAGCCAAAAAGATTTTGTGGCAGAAAAAGCGATAATCCAAACACCCCACCACAAAAGGGCTTCTCCAAAATAATTTGGGTGCCTTGTATACTTCCAAAGACCCTGTGTCATAAGTTTTCCTTTGTTTTTTGGGTTTTTTAGAAAATTGATAAGCTGAGCATCCCCTACAGACTCAAAGAAAAACCCAACACTCCAAACAAAAACACCTAAAAAATCTAATATTCCAAGACTGGCTCCCGCTTCCTTGTTGACAAAAAGAACCGGTAAAATAATAGTATATAAGAGAAAACCCTGCAATATATAAACTTGAAAATAAGACCTTAAATAAAACCATTTTCCCCACTTTCTTCTCCACTCTAAGTAGCGGTAGTCTTCTTTTTTGCCCTTGTTTCTTATATAAATATGTTCGGCAAGCCTAACTCCCCAAATACTAACCAAAGCACAAAGAATAATGTGCCTTATTTCCGTTTCGGGAGAAAGAAAAAAAGAAACCCAAGCAAGCATAACAAATCCAAGTCCCCACGCAATATCGGCAACATCATTTCTCTTCTTGATTAAAGAAAGAAAAAAGAAGGCCGTCATATAAAGGAAAAGGATTCCGGCGAGGATTAGAAAATAGTTCATGGTAAAAATTTAGTAACTACAAAATAAGTTAAAACACAAACACTTCCCCCCAAGAAAGCTCCCCACATAATATCAACAATAGTAACAACAAGGGGCCAACTTTTGAGCGTAGCAAGGTTGGTGAGGTCATAAGTTGCATAAGCAATAAAACCAAAAAAAGCACCATATAAAAGTGCATGTGTCCATGAGTTTTTTTCAAGAGAAGGAACAATGACAAAGACGACAAGAGCAATAACAAAAAGAATATAAAAAATAATTGCAGGGGGCCAGTTAACACCCTCTCTTAGGAGGTGACCAAGGTGTCTGTCGTAGAAATTCTTGGCAACCAGTCCGAGCCACAACATATCTACTGCTAAAAATATAAAAAGTGCAACCAAAAAAGATTTAACAAACATAAATTTTTTCTTAAGAATAATGTTTTCCAATTATATCATAAAACAAAAAACCGAGAAACTCTCGGGATTATTATTAGAAAAAAATAGAAAGACATCCCCTCGTCGGTCTAAATTAAGAATTTTAGGTAGAAAATCAATGCTTTTTAAATGTCTCATTTTAATTCCTCTCGGCTAGGGGTTTTATTCATAAACGCAACAAATACAACACTACTATGTGGTATTTTATTATGTTTCTTTTTTATAATTATTTATTTATTTTTAAAATCTTCTCTTTTGATTTTAAGCCAGAAACAATTTCTATTTTAGATTTAGAAACATTAAAATAATTTGCTAAAGTTTTTATTACCTGCTTATTAGCTTTCCCTTTAATTGGTCTTTCTTTAATTGAAACCTTAAAGTAATTATGACCTTTCTCAACTTTATCTTCTTTTGCATTTGCTTTTACTTTTACAAAAATCTTCATAATTATCTAAAAATAACATTTCGTTGGTAATTTTAACACAAAACAAAAACCCAAGAAAGAAATTCTTGAGTTTCAAAACTATTATCAAAGATTACTTCGGAAAATGGACTATGTTCAAACCTATTTAATTAGGAACTAGTTTTTCCTGATTTTCTATCTGTTTCTGGGAGCTATGCGTACTAAAGATGTATTTCGACCTTCAACAGCAGCATAAATAGCTCCATCATGTTCTCCAACCGTTACATCACGCACTCGCCAACCTTCCTCTTTTAATAATGGGTCCTGTTCTTCAAGTCCGCCGTTAGTTAATTTAAAGTGGGCCAAGTACTCACTTGCAAGACTACCTACAAAAAGATCTCCTCGCCACTCCGGAAATCCTTCTGCATTATAAAATGCCATTCCGGCAGGGGGGAATCCTCCTGTATTGCACTCCCAATAATGAATTGGATCTACAATATCATCTCTCTCCCAGGGCAAACCACCAATTGGTCTACCAGTAGCATATCCACACCCAGTATGAGTTTCTGGCCAACCGTAGTTACCACCAGCTTTTATAATGTTAATTTCATCACCATCTCGTTCTCCGTGCTCACTTTGCCACAACTCTCCTGTTTCCGGATTTATTGTCATACCCTGCACATTTCTATGTCCATATGAATATATTTCATCTAATACATCTTCTTCGCCCACAAAAGGATTATCATCGGGAATGCTCCCGTCACGCATTAGACGTAAGGTAGTTCCAAGGGAATTACTTATATCTTGTGACACGTGATCATCAAAATTCTTGTCACCTCTGTCACCAATTGTTAAAAATAGATAATCTCCATCTACAACTACTCTTGAGCCATAATGACTTGTTCCACGCTGGAAAGGAGTGGCAATATATAGCACTTCCACATCCTCCAGTGTCAAAAGCTCCATATCAAGAGCTGCTCGCCCTAGATGCGTAGCCGTACCCTCATTGCCTCCCGCCGAATAAGTAAAGTATATCTTTTTGTCCTCATCAAATTCAGGAGAAACGGCAATATCAAGCAACCCTCCTTGGCCACTGCTGTTTACTTCCGGAACCCCATTTATTTCCAAAACCCCCAAAGTTTCCGTATTAATAATAAACAGGCGTCCCGAGTTCTCCGTAGCCACAAGCCGTGATGTACCGGGTATAAAGTCTATTCCCCAAATCTGACCCAATCTTTCTGCAACTATCTCAAGCACAGGATAAATTTCTCTGTTTTGCCGTTCGCTTATAGGTATCCCTATTCTACTCCGGTCATCCTCTTGCGTTATGTGCCACCAGTAGGATAATCCAATAAGCGCAACAAACAATATAATAAAAATATTTTTTACAATTCTTTTTGATTTCATTTTATTTTATAATATTTTATTTAAAATTCATTGATTAACTATCTTTGCATTATTCTACTAAAAAATCACCTCTATTGAAAGGTGGTCTTTACACTTCTCGATTTCTCAAACCGAGTACAAGACTGCTTCGGGAAATGGTCTGTGTTCAAACCTATCTGTTATAAAACTATTCTTGGTAGAAAAAGAATATAGACAGCGCTGGCAAAACAAAGTAATCCCATTACTATAAAAATTACATTAAAACCAAACAAAGTTACTATTATTCCTCCAGCCACCGCTCCAAAGGAAGCTGTAAAATAATTTATAGCTTCCCAAGCTCCCCACTCTCTGCCTGCTTTTCCCTTATCAAGATGTTTAGAATATATTACATCAAAAGCAGGTCCATAAATAGCTTCTCCTAATCCAATAACAGCTTGCACAACTAAAAGCAAAAAAATAGAATTTACAAAAATATATCCAAAAAACCCAATTCCCATAATTGCATATCCCGCTACCAATATTAATTCATTTTCTTTTATCCTATCCGCATAATTTCCAGAAATAAGAGTAACAACACCTGCTACAAAAGCAAAAACACCAAAAGCATAACTTGCATCCAAGAGACTTCCTCCTACTTCCTCAACAAAAAGAGCATAAATAGGACCAAGCATTGCTCCAGCAACTAAAGTTAGGCCATTTGTAATAAGAAGAATCCTAATTGCTTTATTAAATTTTTCAAAATATAAAAATTAGATTTAATAATTACTTTTCAAAGCATACCACAAAAAAGAAAACCCGAGGAATATTTCTCAGGAATTATTTCTCTTATGTTTCCTTGTTTGCTCCTATTCTTTGCTCCACGCACTGAGCGACGTTAGAACCTTTTTGATATATTGATAATCACTTTTTGTCTTTTTCACTGTTTCTTAGTAATATCCAAAAAAATGACTACCAAGAAAGTCCATTACAAAACTTGAAACAAATAACAAGGCGGTTAAAGAGACAAAAATTATCAAAACAATCTTCGGCCACTTTTTTTTAATTTTCCTTCTTTTGAAGATAATATAGACCACCGCTATCAAAGCAGATGGTATTAATAGAATATTAGCAAAAAATTGTGCTACAGATGAGGCCATCTCAATCGGTGATTGTGGCGCAACATACATCATCGGAATAGTAACACCTCCATGAACATTTCTTGTAAAAATAAAAGAAAGAAACGGTACCAGTAAAACTACTTTTGCCTTATCTAAGATATTTTTCCTTTTTTTGTCTTTTTTCATTGTGCTTTTAATTATTTTATATTCTAATTATTTTCTTTTTGAGCCTCCTTTATTTTCTTATAATTACATATTTTTAACTCTTCCTTTTCAAAATCCCACAGGTGCATACTTTCTCCCTCACAATAGTCCCAGTAATAACAATCCTTACACTTCCCTTTTTTCTTCCATTCCCGGTTGCGAAACATTCCATACTTGTTGTTCCAAATATCAGAAAACCTTTCTCGGCGAATATTTCCTTGCGTAGTGTGCTTTCTTGGAATAATAGCACATCCGGCAACATCCCCGTTATACAAGATACTTCCCGTAGTTATTCCGGCCCAGCAGAAAAAAAGAAAGTCTCTTGGCTCTCCTTCGTAGTCTGGCCCTAAAAATCCCTCATCACAAAAATTAACCGGCAGCTTGTTTTTGCGATCTTTTTTCTTCTCTTTAATATAATCTAGCACATATACATACTCTTTAGGGCTCAAAGAAAGCTTTTTGTTTTCTTTTGCTCTTCCAATAGGGGCAATGGTAAATATCCTCCAACTATGAACCCCTAAATCAAGACACATCTGGTAAATATCATCCAACTCACTGATATTATTTTTACTGACACAGGTTATAATCTCCACTTCTTCAAAGTATTTACTATCAACTAATAATTTTACTCCATCAGTGGCTCGCTTAAAAATATCATCACCCCTACGCATCTTGTTATGTGATTTTTCTGTTCCATCTATGCTTACCGACACCGTACTCATTCCTGTTTCTTTCATTTTTAAAACATTGTCTTCTGTTATTAAAGTGCCATTAGTAACCAATCCCCAAAGAAAGCCCATCTTACTAGCCTCCCCCATAACATCAAAAAGATCCTCTCTTAAAAGAGGTTCTCCTCCAGTTACGGCTAAAAATATCTTCTTGGGGTTAAAATCTTCTGCTACTGTTTTAAGAACTGCCTTTATCTCTTTTGTAGAAAGCTCATCTTCCTTTTTAATGTCAGGACTACATCGGCTACCACAATGTTCACAAGAAAGATTACACCGCATAGTTGTTTCCCAAGACAGACACAAAAGAGGATGTTTCTCAATCATATTCTTACAATAATTCCTCCACAACTCTAATTTACTTTCTTTTAATAGTTTTTTCATATTTCCTAAGCTAGGCCTTCTAATATTCAGTCATTGTATCACAAATCAAAGCCCCGAACAACTCTCGGAATTATTATTGGTAAAAATCTAAAGAAAAACCACCCCTTGGTGGGGTGGTTAATATAATGGTCACGTAAAGGGCGTAAAAGCGTTTCGCCCTCACATCCCACAGTACTCACGTAAAGTTTATGAGCTAGCTTGATTTTGCAACCACAATAAATGACTGGCCACGTAGTTTAGGGCAAGGGACTACATAGAGTTTTCACCGCAATGAACACTGCTTGGTTTATTGCTCGATGCGTTGGACAACGTTAGGACCTATTTGATAGAAAATAAAACCCTTCGTATTTCCGAAGGGTTTATGAGTGATTTTCCATTATTTTATTAAAGAGAATGAATTTGATTAATATTCCATATTTCGCGCTTAAATGACTGTAATTCACCATAAAAGACACGATGATATTCTACTGCATCTTCTCTTCTAGTAAAGTAACAAATTTCACCTTTATAGCGAGGCATCCGTGGACTTCCATCTTCTAGAAGTGACCAGTTCCCCTTTGGATCACGAGAAAGAATGCCCAAAGAGAGCAATATATTGCTTACTATAAATAATTCTTCTCCCTTGCCAGAAAGATAAACATCCCACTTTACCTTTATTTCATCATTTTCTTTGGTAATTATTTTTCTTCCATGCTTTTCAAAGTCTTCTATGTGTTTCTTTGTAGCTCAAGAAACACAAAGTAAATCTGAGTTGAAGGCATTAAAGAAAGAAAAATTAAATTCTTCATATCTGAGATGAATAGTTACAAGAAACTTGATTGAAGACTGACAAAAACAACATGTCATCATTATCACCCTTTCTCTTCTTTTTTTGTTTAGTGTGCAAAAAGCAGAGATATTCTGTCTGCCCTCCTTTGACTATATAATACTATAATTTCAAAAAAAGTAAATTCGAAGCCCTCCCGGAATTGTTATTAGAAAAAAAACAGAAAAACATCCGGGGAATGGTCTATGTCTGCCCCGTAGTTTACTTTTGCTCCGCGCATTGGACGACGTTAGAACCTACTTGGTAAAGAGATAGAAAAAGCGGGAAATCATTCCCACTTCTTCTTATTGGTCGGTATTTGTATTCAAAGCTACTATACTTTATCTTCCTGCACTAAAAGATCTGCCCACAGCAAGCTCTTTGAACACTCCCCAAGATCCCCATATTTCTTCCAAGTCATCATTCCAACGAGGATCGGTCTTATGAACCATAACATACAGAACAAAATTACCCTGGCGATCAGTGTAGACGTTTTTTATCCACCCATCTTCAAGATAAGAATCGCCACCGAAATCTCCG
>PWKK01000023.1 GCA_003560665.1 Candidatus Nealsoniibacteriota bacterium | reverse complement strand
TTCGCGAAGAAGTTTTGGCGGATCAGATAAACAAGCAAATTCAAAAAGTTTCTTTGCCTCCGTCTTGGGCTGACAAAATGATTTCGGAACTGGAAAAGGATAAAGAGCAAGAAGCCAAAGACGGAGCCGTTTTCGCTCAAAATCTAAAATCTCAAATCAAAGAGCTTGAGGATAAGCTGGACACGCTTTTAGATACGCACCTAGACGGCACAATTACCAAAGAAGAATACACCGCCAAAAAACAAAAAATCCTCAACCATAAGATTGAGATTTCTGAAAAATTGAAGGATTTTGAGCAAAACGGCAATCATTGGCTCGAACCTGCCAAAAAATTCATTTTAGACAGTAAACAAGCCGGAATTATCGCTTTGCAGGAAAATCTTTTTGAGAAAAAAGATTTTCTAAAAAAAATTGGCTCGAACCGAATTTTGCGGAAACGGGAATTGGTTTTTGAGCCACGCGGAGCGTGGCAAATCCTTTTAAAATCAGCATTGCCCGCCTTTGGCGGGCGTGCCGAGGCGCTTTGCGCCGAGGCAACAAACGCCGAACATACAATTTGGCTCCGGGAACAAGACTCGAACTAAAATCAAGATAAAGCTCATGCCCTCCTCTATATCTACTTTTTCAGTTCTTTGCGCAAATACTTTTCTAATTCTCCATTAATATCTTTTCTCTCAAGAGCAAATTTAAAAGATGTTTTAAGATAATTAAGTGGGTCACCCGTAGTACACCACTCCCCTTCTATTGGTTGGGCAATTATTTTTTCTCCCTCTCTTGCGAAAGAGTTTAGAATATCGGTCACCCATAACTCATTATCCTTTCCTAGAGGAGTAGATAACGCTTTTTTTATAATATCATGAGAAAAAACAAATCTTCCGAAAACCGCCATTCTCGAAGGTGCCTTTTCTGCAGGAAATTTTTCACAAGCCTCTTCAATCTCATACCTATAATCCGCCTTCTTTTTATATCGCACCGTTCCGTACTTGTGTACCTCCTTTTTTGAAACCTGCTGAACTCCTAAAACCGCTTTCGCTCCTTGTTTTTCGTAAACATCGGTTAATTGCTTTACGACAGGTGTCTTCGAGAACGTTAAATCATCGCCAAACATGTAGACAAACGCTTCTTTGGGATCAATAATCGGAGCAACTGAAAGTAACGGTGTCGCATTTCCGTAAGGAAGATCACTTTGCTGTCTCATATAAATGAAGTTTGCCATCTTGGGAATTTTTTGTATTTCTTTTAGTCGTTTTGTTTTCCCACTTTTTGCAAGTTCGTTCTCCAATTCGCGATGAGAATCAAAATAATCTTCCAGAGTGTTTTGCCCTGAACGAGTAACAAGAACTATGTCTTTTATTCCCGACTTAACGGCCTCTTCCACCAAGTAGTGAATAATCGGCTTGTCGATAATCGGCAACATTTCTTTCGGCTGATTTTTAGTTGCCGGGAGAAACCTGGTCCCATACCCGGCAGCGGCAATAACCGCTTTTCTTATTTTGGTCATATAAATACCTTATTATTTTATTAATTAATGATTGTAAAAGAAGATTATAAAAGTTTCGATGACAGCGGCGAGAAAAAGCAAGGGCACAACAAGGCGAATAAAAACCCCCACCGCTGGAAAGAAAACTTTTTTCATTTCCGGGGAAAGGGGTAAAACTTTAGTTTTCTTTTTCCTTGTCTCGCGGCAGAAAGAGACTCCAAGCCATATTCCCAGCGAGGCTCCGATAAATAATGCCAAAAATTCAAAAAAACCATGCAAAAAAAGTGAAAAAAACAATCCCGCCATTCCTAAAAGAGGATAAAATAAAGCGACAACAACTCCCAGAATCCATCCGTTCAAAACTAGAAAAAATATCGTCGGGACAACAAACAAAACCCCGAGCAACATAAAAAGAAAAACCTTTACGGTGTTATTGAGAAAAATGAAAATCCCCATCTGTGCCGGACCAAAATTAAAAAGAAAGGAAAAGCTTTCCGAAACTTCTCGAAAAGATTCTTTGGCAAGTAAGGGATAAAAATTTACAAACAAGACACCCCCCAAAAAAGAAATCAGAAAAAGAAGTATTGAAAAAGGAATATACTTTTTAATGGCTAGGAGGGCCGGACGCCATTCGTTTTCAGTAATAATCATTCTCATGCTAAATTATTTTTAAGAATCTTGACTTCTCTCTTTCTCATTTCTTCTATCTTTTTTAACTCTATTCCCGAATCAATAATCTTCCCTAGGTATTTCCCGGATAAAAGATGTGGTAAAAGGACATAATCAGCTCCTTGATCATAAAGAACCGCCGCCTCTTTCTCACACTCCGCACGAGTAAAAACTTTTATTTTTTTATCAATATCCTTTATTCTTTGTACGAGAGTAAGGTTATCTTCTAGTTGTGGGCTAGTAGACACAATCAGTCTTGTTTTTTCTAGATTAAGTTCTTCAAACAAGTGAGGGTCTTTAATATCGGCGAAAATACGATCAATCTCCTCTCTTTTTAAAAAGTCCGTAACCACGGGATCAAAATCAATAACCAGTAGCTTTTTTTTATCGATATAATCCATCACTCCTCTTCCAATTCTGTTGGCGCCGATAAGTATTATTTGTTTTGATATTCCATAATCCCCTTCCTCTTCTTTCGTATTTTTTCTCTCAAAAATAGAAAGAAAGCCGGCGATATGAGGAAATATTTTTTCCGCATAAAGAATAAAATAAGTGGAAAGAGTAATTGTGACCACACCGACAGATACAATAATAGAGAAGATGTGATCTGTAATATGCCCTAAGGAAAGACCGAGAATCGCAAAAATCAAGCTAAACTCCGATATCTGAGCAACAGTAACTCCCGTTAAAAACCCTGTTCTTTTTTTGTAACGCATCAAGCCCATAATTGTCATCACTATTAGAGGATTACCGATAAGAACAAAAAGAGAAAACACGATAATTGGCGTGGTTAATCCGGAAAGGTCGGAAACAGCCATCAACGAACCCAAAAAAACAAAAAAGACGAGAATAAAAAAATCTCTCAGCGGTCGTATCTTGTTTGCAACGTGATACTTTTCCGCGGCGTTGGCAAGTGCAACTCCTCCCAAAAACCCGGCTATTTCCACAGAAAAACCGAATTGCTTGACAATCATCGCAAAAGATAAGAGCCATGTTAGGCTAATTAGAAACAAAAGCTCTTGGGAGTGAGCTATTTTCCGAAAAAGATAGGGGAAAACACTTCTCCCCAAAAAGAGCATTAATCCGAAAAGCCCGATGCCAATAACAACAGTTTGTAGGATAGATACGACACCAACTCCGTCTCCTATCTGAATCGCGTTGAGAACAATAAGAATCAGTATTACAACCATATCCTGAACCAGAAGCAACCCTATCGCCGCTCTTCCGTGAAGACTGGTGGTGCTTCCCTTGTCGGATAAAAGTTTAATTATTATCACCGTGCTGGAAAAAGTAAGTGCCACGGCGATATAAAAAGCGGCCAAAAAGCTAAAACCAAAAAGATAGTATCCTATTAAAAATCCTCCGCAAGCCGTAAAAACCACCTGCCCGAGGCCGATTACCACTGCCAGTTTTCCCGTTTTCTTAATTACATCATAATCCATCTCCATCCCAACAAGAAAAAGGAGAAACATTATTCCCAGTGTGGAAAAAACTTCAACAACCTCGCCATCTCCGATATTAAGAAAACCGAAGTAACTGATTAATATTCCTGTAGCCAGATATGCTAGAATGAGAGGTTGTTTTAGAAAACGAAACGCAACACCGAAAACAGAAGCGACAACCAGCAAAATCGCAAGCTCAGCTTGAGCGCTAAGCTGAACTTCTCCGATAATTCCAGCAAAGAAATCTATCATCGGTAATTCCTTTATTTGTTGTTAGTTAAATAGATTGTTTTTGTCGGATACGCAAACTCAATCTTTTCTTTTTCAAAATCTCTCTTGATATTAAGGAGTATTTTTTCATTAATATCCATAAAAAGATGATAATCACGCGATTCAACAAAGAAAACAACTTCGTAGTCCAAAGAAAAATCATTAAAAGCACTAAAATGAATTCGATCGACTGTAGTAAGATCTTCTTTCTCGATGTTCTTCTTAATAATACCGGGGATCATTTCCATTTTTTTAGTCGGAGTTTCGTAAACCACTCCTAGTTTAAAGTTAGATCTTCTTCGCTCCATCTTTCTCATGTTGTGTACTTGTGCCGTTGTTAGCTCTCTGTTGGAAATAACAACCTCTTCTCCTTGCAGAGCTCTAATGCGGGTACTCTTGATTCCTATCTTCTCTACCTTTCCCCACTTGTCTCCGACAACAATAAAATCCCCCTCGACAAACGGCTTATCAAAGTAGATAGAAAAGGAACTAAACAAGTCCGATAAAATACCTTGCAAAGCAAAAGCGACGGCAACACCACCTAACCCCATACCGGCAACAAGGCCGGTAACATTTACTCCTAAAATTGATAATACTACTAATCCGGCAAAAACCCACAAAACACCTTTTGTAATGTTTCCCAATGCGCGTATCATCGCACTACTTCCCGGTTCCACCTGTTTTTTCATATACGCGTCCAGAAAAAAATCAACAAACTGATAACCGATAATTACTACTCTGTAAGCCGTCCAAAAAAGCAAAAACAAACCAAAGCCCCGAAACAGAATGTCGGGGACCTCAATTACAAAAAGTGCAACGTAAAAAGAAGCAAAAACATAGAAAGGAGAGCGAATCTTGTCGATAATCTGCAGAAAAAGTTTAAAGATTTTTTGCTCCTTAACTCTTCCGGCAATTTTTCGAAAAAGAAAATATTTTGTAAGAAAAAATCCTAAAGAAAGGATCAGGAAAACAGCCAAAAAAACACCGTACTCCCATAGACTGTTCTCAAAGTATTCTACTTCCCAAATTGTATTTAAAAAAAGAGACTCCATGTTTTTTTATTATTACTTTTAATTTTTTTTATTGTATCACAAAGCGTTTCAAGTTCAATGCAGTCTTCTATTTGAAACTCCCCCACTCTCGTTCTTAAAAGAGAACACAAGTACCCTCCTGTTCTCAGTTCTCGCCCGATATCGCGAGCAAGAGAACGAATATAAACCCCTCTTCCTGTGGTAACTTTTATCTTTAAAGATGGATATCGGTAACTAAGAACGGTGATTTCTTTAACATCTGCTTTTCTTTTCTCAGGTCGGACAGCCTCGCCCCTTCTGGCTCTTTTATAAGCTCTTTCCCCATTTATCTTTACCGCAGAGAAAGCAGGAGGAGCTTGCTCAATAACTCCCTGAAATCGAGAAACAACATCCACTACTTCATCAAACGATGGCTTTCTGGAAAGAATTTTTTTCTTTTCTCCTTCACTATCATCTGTATTGCTCTCCTCTCCGAGAAAAATCACCGCCAAATACTCTTTTTCTTTAAACCTTTCCGTGTGCAGTTTTTTAGTGCTTTCTCTACCAACACCAATTACTAAAACTCCTTCAGCGAGAGGATCAAGTGTCCCCGCATGGCCTATTTTTTTCTCACCGGTCTTTTTTTTAATTGTATTGAGAACATCTCTTGAGGTGGGTCCTCTCTTTTTGTATATTGCAAAAATCATTTTTTGCACTTTTCTATGAGTTTTTTAAGAGTATAGAACCCTTCCATCAAAGTTTCTTTTTTTCCGCGATTATAAACGACAACCGCCGGATGTAAAAGCGGTAGAATTTTTATTACACCGTACTCCGCTTTAGCATCAACGGGCGTTCCGTGTAAAGCGGTAATCGAGCGTATTTTATTTTCCAGGTAAAATTTTTTTAGCATGTACTCCGCTGAAAATCTTCCCAACGAAGCAATAATCTTCGGCTGTATAATATTAATCTGACGATCCAAAAAAGGAGCATATACTTCTATTTCTTCGGGGCTCGGATCCCTGTTTTTTGGAGGTCTGTCTTTGAGGATGTTTGTAATGTACACATCTTTTCTTTCAATCCCTATTTCTTGAAGACACTGATCAAGGATCTTCCCGGCACTCCCACAAAAAGGTCTCCCCGTTGCCGCTTCTCGCGCTCCCGGGGCCTCACCAACAAACATCACAATTCCATCATGGTTTCCCTCTCCTATCACCGGAAAAACAACTTTCTTTACGCGCTCTCTGTAAAGAGGCGATTCTTTAAAACCCAAAACCTCCTTCTTTATCTCTTTTAACATCTCCTTTTTTGACATTTTTACTGAAGAATTTTTACAATAGTTTTCAGCTCTTTTTGATGAAGATTTTTCTTTAACTTTTCTTTAATTTCCGCAACAATTTTTTCGCTTTTCTTTTCGGAAAGACGCAGCTCTTTCGTTATCAACTCCATCGGGGTATCCATCCTCATTTCAAATATCTTTTTTTCTCTTTCGTCTAGAAAGTCTTCTTCCAGCACTTTTTCGATAACATCTTTTTTCTTAAATAAACAAAATACATCCTTTTTATGGTTGTTTCCGGTTTCCACTATCTCCGCTTCACCATTGAATATTCTTTCATAATCACTGCAGGAAAAACATCTTTCTGCATAACTGCAAGGGAAGTAATTTTCTTCTATCGCATTTTTTATTGTTGCCGCTTTTTCCTTGAGAGTGGTAATGTGAGAATCAAGATTCCCTATTTCCTGCGCTTTCGGTTCGTCGTCATGCTGCAGATACCAATAGCTCACTCTCTCCACATTTTCTTTTAAATTGTTTTTTGCCAAAATTGTGTAAATGGGAAGTTGCAGTGATCCGTTGTTTTCTTTGCTGTTCCCTGTTTTAAAGTCAATGATGTGAGCCCCCCCACCGGGCAAAGACTCAATCCAGTCAACATTACCGACAAGCTTAACATCATCTCCTATCAGGTCGAATGTGGGAAATTTTCCGATTGTATTTATTGACGGCTTTGAAAGAAATGAAGATTTTTCCACTCTTTCCATCATCTCTAATCCTCTTTGATAGAAATTATCCTCTTTTTTTCGAGAAAGAAATCCTCCCTTCAGTCCTCTGTAGCTGTCAAAAATATCCGCAAATCTTTTTTTGAGATCAACTTTTTTCCTCTCCTTTACGGGCACAATCAAAAGCCCTTCAATAGTTTCGTGAACGGCAGAACCAAGAGAGAGGTAGGGGTTTGTAATTTGTATTCTGTTTCCCGTTTTTGGATTACGATACTCGTATTCTAAATAGTAAAGGTGTGGGCATCGCGCATAAGAAGAGATGGCAGAATAAGAGATCCACAGTTTTTTTTTAAAGGCCATTTCAAAAATTAATCAAACACACATTAAACAATGACCGCTAGATAAGAATTTCAATATTACTTTCATTTCGAAAATTCTCTATTTCAACTTCCATCATATCGAGCGCTTTTTCTTGTATTATAAACTCTTTTAACTCCTCCTTTATTTCCTCAAAAGGCATTGCGTCTTCATCTTTGACATCGATTTCCTTTAGCCAGGCGATGTAATCATCATATGATTCTTTTAAATCCTCATCAGTGGCTTCAACTTTTTCTAAATAATAATCATACATTTTGTCATAAAACAAATACACTTGAACCTGCCTCTCCATCTCTCTTCTGTTAAAGCCTTCATCTTCCCACGCGTTAAAGAGTTCTGCCTTTGTCTTTATCCCGGGATCATGTCCGATAATCTCTCCATAAAAATCATCAACTTCTTTGTCTGATACCGTTAAATCTAATTTTTTTGCATAGCTGACAAGCAGAAGCTGGTCAATTGCCATCTCAACGGCCGTTTTCTTGATATCCTCTTCTGAGAAATATTCTCCGCTTACTGCCCTCCTCTCTTCCTGGTTCTGTTGTGCCTGCTGGAGAACCATATTGAACTCTTTTTTGCTCATTTTTTCATCATTGACAACAACCACAACCTCTTCTTCAGCAAAAAAAGAAACATCATCGGCAAAAAAGATAATTGCACCGGAGAGAACAAGGGAAAAGACGATAATCCATACCCACGGTTGTTTGTGTAGGGTCATGCTTTTAATACAATTATAATAACAATCTTTTGTACTTTATTGCACCCTCCTTTTTTCGATAAAATTTATTGAATCTGCTCTTCTTTCGATTCTTCATCTGAAGAATCTTCAACTGATTTAACTTTTACCTCTTTTTGCGTTTTTTTTCTCATCCTGTATATCCAATAGACAACAAAAACCGCCAAAATAACGCAAACTGCACTCATCCAGGAGTGTAGATAGAAATCACCGACTATCAAGTCCCATTCGAATGCAAGCCTTGCAAAGTGGAAAACTCCGAAAAATGCGAAATAAATTGCGACAAAAAATAAAAATATTTTGCTGTCCTTCATTTTTTTGTATTTAAAGATTAAATCATTACCTATATTCTAGCAGAAAAAATAGAAAAAGAAAGATACTAAAAGGACTCCCACTCTCCCTCATCTTCAATAATCTCTTCGTCATTTAAAAAAGTTTCTCCATCAACAAGTCCGGCCTCTTTTAAAAACCTTGACGGAAGCACAACTTCTCTTCTGCGAAAATCATAAAGCGGATAAGTTAGATAGAGATTCTCCTTACATCTTGTTATCGCAACATAGAAAAGCCTTCTTTCTTCTTCTAGCAAATCTTCTTCAACCGACCTCAGGTGCGGGAAGGATCCTTCTTTTAGAGAAACAACAAAAACCGTTCTCCACTCAAGGCCTTTTGCCTGATGCACTGTGCTTAAAACCATTGCGTTTTTGGGGATATCCTCCACCCCAAAATCTTCGCTTAGAGAAAATTCGGCAAGCATTTTTTCCAAACTTTCATACTTCCGAGAAAGTTCCCATAATTTTTTCAAATCATTTTTTCTCTCTCTTGCATTTTCAAATGAAAAATCAAGATAGTGGTTATAAAATCCGTTCAAAAATAATTTTATTTTATCCTCTGTTTTTTCATTTAAGCTTTGCTCTAAAAGATCTAAAACCATTCTTGTTTCATTCTTCACCGTAGAAGAGGAAATCATCTTTAAAATGTCTTCCTTTTCCTCAAAAGCTTTCTTTAGATTCTTTTTTTGAAAAACAAGTTTCGTTATTTTTCTTGCGTTTACTTCTCCTATGCCTTCTCTTCTTAAAAGAATTCTTCTCCACGATGACTCATCATAAAAGTTAACAAAAATTCGCAGAAAAGCTGTAATGTCCTTAACGTGAAACTGTTCAAAAAAACGCACTCCTCCTCGCAAAATATAGGGTATTCCTCTTCTTGCAAGTTCAATCTCCAATTCAACACAGTGAAAGTGAGCACGAAAAAGTACGGCAGTATCTTTCAAATCTTCTTCTTTTTCAATATGGTCGGCTATAAACAGCGCTTCTTCTGCCGGGTTCGAAAAAGCGATGACTGTAGGAGGATTCCCTTTTTCTTTCAGACTTTTTAACTTTTTTTTCAATCTTTTCTTGTTATTTTCAATCACCTTGTTTGCGGTATCAAGAATCTCCGGAGTGCTTCGGTAATTTGTTTCCAATTTAAAGATTTTTGCCTGCGGATAGTTTTTTGAAAACTGGAGTATGTTTTCAATATCAGCAGCGCGAAAACTGTAAATACTCTGTGCGTCATCTCCCACTACGAGAACATTATTGTGCATCTCACTCATCTTTTTTATAATATCATTTTGCAAAGCGTTCGTATCTTGATATTCATCTACCAAAACATACAAGAAGTTGTCCGCTACTTCCTTTTGAACATCCGGAATGGAAAGAATCTCATCCCACTTTAAGAGAAGATCATCATAGTCCATGAGATTGTTTCGTTTTTTTCTTTCTTGGTATGCTTTTTCTATTTTTAAAATTTCACTTATAGTTTCCTCTTCAAAGTAAGGAAAGTATTTTCCGATAATGGTCTCTAAATCTTTTTTTGAGTTAACAGCGAGAGAAATTATTTTCCGGATTACTTGTGGTTTCGGGATTTCTTTTCTTTCCCTTTCCTTTATAACCGTTTTAATTATATTTTTTGCATCTTCTTCATCGAGGATAACAAAATTAGGAGCATAGCCAATCCTTTTTCCAAACCGACGTAAAAACAAATTGCCAACATGGTGAAAAGTTCCACCGTAAATTTCTTTTTCGGAAACAGAAGATAATTCGTAAATACGAGAAAGCATCTCCTTTGCCGCTTTTTTTGTAAAAGTCAGAAGTAAAATTCGCGAAGCAGGAGTCCCTTTCTCTAACAGATACGCCGTTCGGTAAACCAAGGTTCTGGTCTTTCCACTCCCCGGTCCACTCAAAACAAGACAAGGGCCGTCGCCCTTGTAAACCACATCTAACTGTTCCTTGTTTAACTCTTTTTCAAAATCAACCATAACTCTATTTTGCTTCTTCCTCATCTGTGTCGAGCTCTTTCTTTACTTTTTCGAACTCGTTTTCAATTTCTTTTAATCTCTTTTTGCTTTCCTTTATTATCTCCACCGCCTCTTTAACCTTCTTTAACCCTTCTTCGACATCGACATCTTCGCGGCTTTCAAACCACTCTGCAGTTTCAGAAAGTTTTTTTAAGTTTTCATTTAGGTTGTTTTTTTTACTCATATTTTTTACTTTTAATTTGTGAAGTAATTTTACCATCGAAAAGAACTGTTTCCGTGGTTTCTCCTTTCTTTACTTCTTTAATACTTTTTACTACTTTCCCGCTTTTTTTCATTATAGCATAGCCCAAAGAGAGTTGTTTTTTGGGGTCATTTGCTGAAACTATCTCACCGTACCTTTTCACTTCTCTTTTCTTTTCCATAAGAGCCTTTTTAAAAGAAAAAGAAATGCTTCTCCAGTTGTTTTTAATTTCTTCTTCTTTGCCGAAAATTAAGTAAGAAGAGCTGTTAATGACTCTTAAAATTTTTTCCTCCCCCCTTCTGTACTCTTCTATTATTGTTTGAAAAAAATGTGTAATTATTTCTACCCGGCCATACATCTCCTCTTTTTTTTCATAAATTAAATTACGGTAAGCATTTTCTATTTCTCTTTCATAAAGCGAAACAGTATCTTTTGCTTTTAGATATCCTTCTGTAAGACGATTTGCAACAGCGGTTGGAGTCGATTCGGTTACATCAGCAGCAAGTGCGGCAAGTGTCACGTCTTCGTGATGGCCGATTCCGGTAACCACCGGTACGGGAAATTTTGCCAGTTCACGAACCAACATTTCGTTATCAAAAGCAATTAGTGACTGCAAAGATCCTCCTCCGCGAATAACAACCAAAACATCAATGTCGTTTTTCTTCATTATCCGAAGAGACTGTAAGATGTCCTCTACCGCTTCTTGCCCTTCAACCCGAGCATCACAGATATATATTTTAAAGCCAAACTTCCCTAAATTGTTTGTAAAATCGTGGATTGCCGCCCCCTTTACAGAAGTAATTACGCCTATTTTTTGCGGATACCGCGGCAGAGGCCTTTTTCTTTTTTCGTCAAACACTCCTTCTTCTAAAAGTTTTGCCTTCAACTGATCATAAGCTTTTTTAAGAGCTCCCTCACCTGCAAGCTCAACAGTTTTTACCTTAAAAGTGAGTGTTCCCCTTGCCCTGTAAATATCAACACTTCCCGACAAAACGACCTTCATTCCGTTTTCTAACTTTACGCCACACATTCTGTAAATCGAACTCCAGATAGCACAGTTGATAACATCTCCTTCTTTCTCGTCTTTAAGAGAAAAGTAAACATGCCCGCTTGCCGCCTTTTTCGTTTCGCTAACTTCTCCTATAATTTTTACACTGACGCGGGCGAGAATTTCGTTAAGAACAGAGATATACTCGGAAACCGAAATCGGGTTCTCAAGAAATATTTCTTTTTGAAGATTATTTTGACTCCCCATTTTTTTTTAAATAACCTTTTTCCAAGCGAGAAAGCGCAACAGAAATTGCTGCACACGAGAGAGTGAGCTTTTTATCACTCTTTTCTTTCATCAAAGACTCTAGTTCACAGAAAGAACCTTTTAAATTTTTAGCAATGGATGAGAAAACCTCCTCCTTGCTACATTTTCTTTCTTTTTGTGCTTGCTTCCACTCACAGTATGATGCAACAACCCCACCGGCGTTGGCTAGAATGTCAGGAACAACAACAACTCCTTTTTGGTGAAGATCTTCTTCCGCCTTTCTTGTTACCGGGCCGTTCGCCAAGCAAATAACGTGTTTTGCACGTATTCTATCTGTGTTTTCTTCTGTAATTACGTTTTCTACCGCCGCTAAGACGAGAAAATCAACACCCATCTCCAGGAGATCTTTGTTACTAATTCTTTCTCCTTTAATGTCGGCAACATGCTTGCTCTTTACAGCGTCTTTAACAATTAATCCTTCTTCTCTCTTCACTCCTCCGGCATGATCGGAAACTGCAACAATTTTAAACCCCGCTTTTTCTGCATAATGGACAAAATTTAATCCTACATTGCCAAACCCTTGAACAGCAATTTTTGGATTTTTGAGACCCTTAACTCGACAAACCTCCTCTAAGACAGCAAATCCTCCGTATCCGGTAGCTTCGCTTCTTCCCGCAAGGCCACCGTCTTTTATCGCCTTTCCCGTAAAAGATCCGGGAGAACACTTGCCAACAATTCTAGAATACTCGTCAGCCATTATGGAAATAATCTTTTCATCGGTATTTATATCGGGAGCGGGAATATCCGTTTCCGGTCCGATTATCGGAAAAACACCTTTGACATATTCTCGTGCAAGCTGTTCTCTCTCTTTCTCGGAAATCTTTCGCGGATCAACAATCGCCCCTCCCTTTCCTCCACCAAAGGGAATACCGATAAGAGCACATTTTAAGGTCATCAGTATCGAAAGCGCTTCCACCTCATCACGCGTTACTTGCTCGCTAAATCTGATTCCTCCTTTGTAGGGGCCCAAAATACTACTATGTTGACAGCGATAAGCCGAGATATATCTGCCACCTATTTCTATTGTGAACTCTAAAAAACGCTCCGGCAAGAGCAGTCTTTTTATCGTATCTTCCCCTATGTTGTTTCTTTTCCCCTCTTTTTCGATTTTTCTTTTAACGTCTTTTAAAAATTTTTCCATATCTTTTTATTATTAAACTTTTCCAGTATACAACAGAAAAGAAAAAATCCAAAACATCTAACTTCCCGTTATTACTCGAAAGCCAACCAGCCTTATTTTTTTGTTACTTTCCGTTAAAAAACGAAGAAGGAGTGGAACACTTTTTTTATAGAAAAAATCACTATCGTAATCTCCTTTCGGGAAAGATGTTTGCCGGGTGTGTGTTTCAAAATCTTCAAACCTACAAACAACGACAACCCCTTTCGTGCTCAACGACTCCCTCTCTACCTTTTTGCTTACGGAAAAAACAAGCCCTTTAAATGTTTTCGTTATTTTTTGAGGATCGCGAGTATCTTCTTGAAAGGTGTGCTCCTTGCCGACGGTTTTTACATCTCTTTCTGTTTCTACGGAAGATTTATCAACCCCACGGAGCTTATTGTAAAAATCTCCACCTCTTTTGCCGAACAAATCCACCAGCTTTTCTTTTTTTATCTTTCTTGCATCTTTGATTTTTAAGTTCTTTTTCCCAAGGTGTTTTTCCATCACCTCTCTTGTCTTGGGCCCAATTCCCGGAATTTTTTCCACTTTCATCTTCTCAATAAATTTCAAGGATTCGGTCGACTTAACAGTTTTAATTCCGTTCGGCTTTGCCTCTTCACATGCAATCTTTGCCATCATCTTGTTTTCCCCGATTCCTACCGTACAGGTTAACTTTTCTTTCCGGAAAACCATCTTCCTTATTCTCTCTCCTATCTCTTCGGCTTTTTTATAACTTCCAGCTTTTTTTGTTATGTCGGCGTAAGCTTCATCTAAGGAAACCAACTCCACCTCTCCTACATTTTTGCGAACAATATCAAAAATTGAAACGGAAACTTTTTCGTAAAAATGCATATTGACCGGCAAGAAAACTGCCTCGGGAAACAATTTATAGGCTCTCGATATCGGCATCCCCGACCTTATGCCGTACTTTCGTGCTTCATAGTTGCAAGTTGAGACAACCCCCCTTCCCTTTCCCTCTTTCGGGTCAGCGCCAACAACAACCGGTTTTCCCCGAAAATGCGGGTTCTCCCGCTCTTCGACCTGAGCGAAAAAATAATCCATGTCGATGTGAAGTATGATTCTCTTTTTCTTCATTACCCTATTTTATCCCAATTCACCAATTATTTCCAATTCCTTTTTTTTGACATTTGTTCTGAAATAACTAGAATCAAAGATATGATTTTAGAAATATTTATCGCTTCATTTGTCGTCATGCTTGCCGCTCTCGGCGGAGCTCTTTCTTTTTGGAAAGTGATCGGTCTTTTTGTCGAAAAGCACTTGGGAATCCTAATCAGTTTTACAGCCGGGCTTTTTCTTTTCGTTTCCTACGAGCTGGGAAGAGAAGCTATTTTTCACTCACCGAACATCGAATCCGGGTTGATATGGATTTTTGCCGGTATCATTGGCATCTGGCTTCTTTTCCGGGTTCTTCCTCACTCTCACGAACATGATGTTCCCGGAGAGGAGAATAAAAATAAATCGTTGGATATTCGCAAGATTCTTACCGGCAACGGAATTCACAATATCGGTGACGGTATTCTTCTCGCCGCCGCTTTTTCGGTAGATTTTTATCTCGGATTGATAACCACTTTCAGTGTTTTTATCCACGAACTGGTACAAGAAACATCAATCTTCTTTATTCTAAGAAAAGCCGGTTACAGTATTAAAAAAGCGGTTTTGATAAACTTCGGTGTATCGGGAACCATTCTTATCGGATCAATGGGAAGTCTTTTCCTTATTTCAACTTTTCACGCGATGGAAGCCCCTCTTTTGGGAATTTCCGCCGGTGCGTTTCTGGTAGTTGTTCTTCAAGACCTCATTCCTCACTCTTTTCACGAACTCCGCTGTAGAAAGTGTATTTTTTCCCACATTACAGCCTTTCTTCTCGGTTTTCTTCTTATCTTTTCTCTTTCTCTATTATTTCCCCACACCCACGATCACGAAGATCACGGACATCATAGCCACGAAGAAGAACATCACAATCATCATCACGATTAAAAATACTAGTTAAGGGCCCATATCGAGTAGTTTAGATACAGAGCAAAACTAACCCAAAGAATATACGGCATCAAAAGGTACGATGCCGTTTTTGATATTTTATAGAAAACAATTATTGTCCAGAGAATCGCCGCCCAAAGAGCAGTGATATTTAAAAGTGCCCAACCCGGACTCTGTAGTCCAAAGAAAACAACCGACCAAAGGGTGTTTAGCAAAAGCTGTACCGCAAAAATAGCCAATGCTTTTTTAATTCTCTTTTCCCTCCATCCTTTTTCCCAAATTAAAAAAAGAGAAATACCCATCAACACATAGAGCGTTATCCAGGCGGGACCGAAAACCCAGCTTGGAGGATTTAACGCCGGTTTTGCAAGTTCTCTATACCACCCTACCGTCGGAACTGTAAAAAAAGAACCAATAACTCCCGCAAATTGACAGATAATAATTGCGGTAAAAAGTTTAATGATACTATCTATTTTCATTCTTGCTCCTTAATCACAACTTTTTCTATAACTACATCTTCAAGCGGCTTGTCTCTCGGGTCTCTTTCTACAAGAGATATTTCATCTGCTACTTCTTGTCCTGATACAACCCTGCCAAATATCGTGTAGTCCGGAGAAAGAAACTGATTAGCAACCATAATAAAAAACTGGCTCCCCTGAGTGTTGGGGCCGGCGTTTGCCATCGCCACTGTTCCTTTAGTATAACCGTTTTGATAAATTTCGGAACTCGGATCTATCTCGTCTTCAAAAGTGTAACCTGGACCTCCGGTGCCGGTTCCTTCCGGACATCCTCATTGTATCATAAATCCGTCTATTACACGGTGAAAAGTAAGCCCGTCATAAAACCCTTCTTTTGCAAGCTTAACAAAGTTTTCCACGGTATTTGGGGCTTCACCAGCGTAAGTTTCAAACTTCACCTCCCCTTTACTTGTTTCTAAGGTTACAACATAGTTCATATAATCATTTTTATCATTTATTAATTCTTTCTCCTTTCCGCCAAAAGTCCCGTTCTCTCTTGAGGAAATAAAAATAATTCCCAAGACGACAAAAAAGAACAATCCTGCCAACAGCACTACTGTTTTTGTTTTGTTCATAGCTAGAAACTATCTAATTTCGTACTTTACCGTAACATTGACCTTTATTTCATTTTCTCCCGGTTCTACAGGTGTTGCTTCCGAAGAAACAATCTCTCTGTCCGCTGCAATTTCCATTTCCGTTCTTACAAAAGGAATATATCTTGTGTCCTCAGAAAAAGCGATAACTCTTCCCAAAGACACCCCCAGAGCAGAAGCTATTTCTTCTCCCTTTTCTTTTGTTTCTTTAATCGCCTTTCTCCTCGCTTCCGCCTTATACTCTTCTTCATCACTGACCTGAAACTGAAAACGATTTACTTCGTTTGCACCGGCCCTTACTGCTCCGTCAATGACGGTATCCGCTTTCTCTAAATCTTTCAACTCTACTTCTACTGTGTTTCTTACTTGATAGCCGTAAATCTCCAATCTTGTTTCACGTGTAAGAGGGTCTTCTTTTCTGTTTTGCAAAGGGCGGATATTAAAGCCACTGGTTTGAATATCACTCTCATCCACTCCTTCTTCTTTTAGATAGCTGATTACACTGTCCATCTTGCGATTGTTTTCACTCAAAGCGGTTTCAGTGTCATCTCCTTCTGTCAATACGGTAAAAGAAATTTCCGCCGTATCGGGAACAGCATAAACCGTCCCCTCCCCTTTAAGTTGAATTGTAGGAAGATGTGTTTTGTCCAATCCGATGAACTTTGATTTAAGGTTTTCATTGCTGATTAAAAGGTTTACTAAAACCGTAAGTGAAACAAGAAGAACGATTCCCACAATAAAAGTTGCTGTCTTTAAGTTTTTTTCCATAAAATTTTTAAATTAATTTATACTGTTTATTAATACTAGCACATCGAAAAAATTTGCAAACATTTTTCTGATTTATCAATCCATCTAACGAGTTGAAAGATAAGATATGGGGTTTCCCGTATGGTTGAGAAATTTTTCAAAATCTTTCCAAGAAAGAACAATCGTCGCCGTATTTTTGTTTGGATGAAAACCTATCTTTTCCGCTTTTTTAAGCTCTTTTTCGATAACAACACTGACTTGACAATTATTATCGTTTATCAATCCAAAAGGAGAAACAGAACCGGGATCCAGACCGAGATACTTTCTAAGCCTCTCCGGAGAAGCAAAACTCAACTTTTTTTCATTTAATTTAAAAGCAAGAGACTTAAGGTCTGCATCCTGTTCTGCGGGTAAAATGACCAAATAGTGTCTTTTTCCTTTCTCGTCTCTTAGAAACAAATTCTTCGTATGTGCTCCCTCAATGCTTTTAATCTCCTTTTCTGCCTCTTTTACCGTATAAACGGCGGAATGATTGTAACGGTTATATGTTATTTTAAGGTCTTCTAATGTTTTATAAACTTCATCCATAAGCATTTTTATTTCATAGGTTTTAATAAAAAATTACTACTATAGTCTAGCACACATTAAGTTACTTCAAAAACAAAACCTTGCGGAATCTGACCCCGCAAGGTTTATTTTTCTAATTTTCTTTTTTTATTCCAATTCTTCCATTTCTATTTCTAGCTCTTCAGGGTCAAGCATCTCAACGTCAGAAGGAGCTTCTTCCACACTCACTTCTTCAAAATAAGTTTTTATCTCTGCACTCTCTTCCATTTCTTCCAGCTTGGTAAGAATAACCGGTACTACTTTTTCTTGAATCAAGCTCTCTTTTATTTCTTCTTCCACTTCCTCAAAAGAAGGCACTTGTTCGGCTCCCTCAAATTCTTCAACTTGTTGTGCAAAAAGGTTATAAGCTTCCTCTACCTCTTCTTGGGTAACATCAACATCTTCTGCAAAAAGCTCAACAAGCTTGTCTACTCTTATTTCCGATGTTAAAACCTCATCAACTTCTGCACGAGTATCAAGCCCTTCTTCTTTAAGCTGTCCTAAAAGCTCTTCTTCATTATCCATTCCGTACATTGTCATTATTTCCTGAAAATAATCTTCCAGCTCTTCTTGAGAGACATCAATGTTTTTTTCATCGGCAAGCTCCATTAAAAGTGCTTGTTGCACTAAACTTTCTACCGCAATTTCTCTTAACTCTTCTTCCGACAACTCCATTCCTTGCATCATATACTGCTGCTGAACCTGACTTAAAACTCTATTAAAATCATCAAAGCTAAACTCCACGCCATTTACCTCTACAACAACATCTTCATTAGCAAAAAACTCTTCTTCGTCAAGATTAAAAAGATAAATTCCGGAAAGAACTAGAAATATGATAAGAACCCAAAATAAGGGACTTTTGATTGTTTTTTTCATTTTTTTATTTTTTAAGATTAATAATTGACCTGGGCGCTACTATAACTTATTTTAACTTAATTTTCAACCACTTGTTAATTAAAAAGGAGAGAAGGGATAGCCATTTATAGATGGTTTTTTTCCGTCTCTCCTTTTTTCTGTTTTATTCCTGAACCTCCTTCCAAAACCAATTTAATAACACTTCGCAATCTTTTCTTTTCCTTGCTTCAATAAATAGTAGTTTTCTTGCTCTTTTTTCTTCCCCTACACTAATTAGTGCTTCTATGCAATTGACTGCTTGTTGAGAACGGAGTTTCGTAAAATCTTTTTCAATTTTTTCTTTAAGATAGCTCATTAGCCACCAATTTCCAATCATTTTTGCGTAGAAAAGTGCACTGGCGTAGTCCTTTTTCTTAATGCTTATCTCAATTCTTTTCTGATAATAAAGAAAGCGACGTACAATAAGGAAAAGAAGCATAAAAATCAGGAAATAAGAAATAAATGAACTCACTTCAATCCCTCCTCTTTAGTATCAGTATTATAACACAAAGCGAACTTTATTTAAACAGCTACGTTTCACAGACAACTTGAGTTATAGATTGCTTGGCATCTTTCTCAATAGCAGAGAACTTCTTCCCTTTTTTTTAATAGTAGCCGCTGTTCCTATTTTTAAAGTCTCTCTATTCTCTAATCTTCTCTTTTATCAGCCCTATGTTCTTCTGAGTTATCTCGCTTCCCCTGTCAATAATACGCCTTCCCTTTTTTTCTTTTAAAAAACTGGATATATCCAGAAACCCATCTTCTTTTTCCAGCTCCGGTTCTAGTAAAACATCTGCTCCTTTCCCGCGGTAGTTGGCCAAGTGATGCTGAAGAGATCTGATCGCCATTCCCACGTTTCGTCTAGCGCCAATCTTTCTTTTGCCTCTAAGAGGGTGAGGATATCTGTCAAGATTAACAGCCAAAACTATTTCGGAATTTTCTTTTGCTCTTTCTACCGGCAAAGGGTCAGACAATCCACCATCCCAAAAAATCTTTCCATCTTTTTTTAATGGTTCAATAATCATCGGGAAAGCTATGCTCGCATGAACCCCTTCTGCTAAGCTGCCTTTGTTAAAATAAACCGGTTGAGCGGTAAAGTAGTCAGTTGCTACTGTCTCTAGAGGTATTTCAAGATCCTCAAAGTCAGCTCTCTCGAAAATAAGATCCAGTTGTTTTCTTAATTTCTCTCCGCCAAGTAGCCCCTTTTTTACATTCAATCCTAAAAGAGAAGAAAACTCTTTCCAATTAAAGTTAAGGGAAATTTCTTCCGCTTTTTTGTAGTTTCCGAATTTGCAAAAAAATCCTCCGACAAGTGCCCCTACGCTCGATCCGAAAATACGTTCAGGAATAATTCCATTTTCCTCTAATGTTTTCAAAACTCCCAGGTGAGCAAATCCTCTTGTACCTCCCGATCCTAAAACTAATGTTATTTTTTTCATTGATTTTATTATATAAAAAAATAAAAAGATTAAAAATTACTTTTTCAACGAACAATAAATGTGTCCAAAAAGGCCGACAATAATGCCGAATGCTATCCATGTAAAATCATGAAACCACAACCCGTATCCCAAAAAGATAGTCGCAATAACGCTAGCCGCACAATTTACCGGGTGTCCGTGTTCAAGAGCCAACTTTTCCAAGCGAGTGGCTTTTTGCCCTTCCCGATATTGTTTTATTCTTTTTTCTGCCCAACTCATACACTTTATTTTTATTTTTTTAATCTGCTTTTTATTTGTCATCGAGATTAATTTTCTCTAGGTTTAATCCTTTCAGTTCCTTCGCATTTTTTCTGACTGTCGCTATCTCCGTTACAGAAAGCTTTGTCCCGTAAGAACCCTGATACATAACAGAAGAAGGGTGATTACTGTGCCCAAGACCCAAAATGTGCCCGATTTCATGTGCCAAAACACGATAATCACGAGAAGTAATATAATCTGCGACGGCCAAAGAATTAAGACCTGTAAAAGCAACTCCGTTCTTTCCGTCCAAGTGTCCCGTTAAAAATATATTAATTTTCTGCTTTTTGTCATCATCTATTTGCTTTAAAAACTGAGAGTGGTTGGATAAAAAGTTTTCACTATTTACATATAAGTCGAAAATATTTTTCTTTTCAAAGGTGATATTTGCCAAACGAAAAACTCGAAAACCATTCTCCAAAACGTGATTTATTTCTTCATCTGTCCTAGAAGACTTGAAACTCCCCTCTCTTAAAATAAAAACCGAAACCGGGATAGAAACCTCTTCCTTTTCCACCGGAGTTTTCAAAGAAGTAAAGGTTGTATAAAGAGGAGTTTTCTGGAAAAATAAATATTCTCGCGGTCCGGAAATATAAATTAAAGAAACAATAAGCATTAATGCTAAGCTTATTCTCACAAAGCTTAATTTAAAAAAAGAACCACTTTCTTCTTCAAGCTCCTCGTCTTTTGAAAAATATTCATTATCCATTTTTTTCTTTTATTATCCTAACAGTCACACTTTCATTCTACAACAAAAACACAGCTTAATAAATACTGGTTTAATCTGTAAAATAATGTATAATTCAAGGTGTTAAGCTACTAATTTATAAAGCAAACAATATGAAACTTCTACTTAACTTAATCCTTGTCGTTGTTTTTTTAGTCGTGTTGTTTTTTGGGGGAATTTATTTTGTGTTGAGCACGGGAAAACAAGTTGATGTGTCCTGGACAGAAGAAGATCTTTCTTCGGGATTAGAGAAATCAAAAGTTTTTATCGAAGATTTAGAAGAGATTAATATAGTCACACTCACAGAAAACAATTTTTCCATCTCCGGCAGCAATGAAATAGAAGATTACTTTACCAGTGAGGAAATGAGCGCGCTAATATCAACTACGAATGTAAACGGGCCAATTAGCAATATCAATGTTTCTTTTGGAGAAAGTGATACAGGAGAAGTAAGTTTTCTGCTTTCAGAAAACTTTGTTGATTTCTTAAAAGGACAGGGGTTGATCGGAAAATATGATAGATTTACCGTACACGCCGCAGACGTTCAAGACTATATCGATAACGCCCCCTCCGATGCTTCCATTACTGAATTAATTGTCGGATACATCTCAAACATTGTAAACAAAGCTCCTGTTTATGCGACAGGAGAACTATATCGTGATTCAGAGAACGCCGTAAAAATAAAAATTGAGAGTTTGAGGGTCGGCAGAGCCCCTCTTCCGCAAGAAGCAATAGAAAAGGTAGAGGTAGAAACATTACGGGTGGTAAATGCAATCATTTCTCCGGAAAACGGTTTCCATATTGAAGAGCTGCATGTTAAGGACGGAAAGCTTTACTATAAAGGAAGTTTGCCCGCTGAAGTCTACGGAGAAAAGTTATAAAAAAAATATTCAAGCCAACAAAAAAGAAACAGCTAAAAGTTGTTTCTTTTTAAGTAATCTGTGATCCCGAGTTAACTTCTTTCTCCGGTATCAATAGAACCGGTTTCTCTTCATCGCCTGCAGCAAGAACCATTCCTTGACTCTCAAATCCCATCATACTCCTTGACTCTAGATTTGCCACTACAACAACCTGCTTGTTGACCAATTCTTCCGGGTTATAAAATTCGGCAATCCCGCTTAAAATCTGTTTTTCTTCCTCGCCTATATCAATCTTCAGTTTAAGCAGTTTGTCGGACTTCTCTACCGCTTCGGCTTTGACAATTTTACCTATTCTAAGGTCCAATTTTTTAAAATCTTCAAAATTAATCATTTTTTAAAATCAGAATTATATTTTTAAAAACTATAAATATCCATGTAGATACTGAGTATTCTGGGAACAATGAACACCATTCCGATAATCGGAAGTAACACTATCACGAGTGTTACAATTAACGTATAAAGAAAAAACTTTCTTGTTTTTTCAACAGCTTCATATATCTTATCTATTTTTTCTTCTTGCTCTTTTATCTTCCTTAAAATTTCTTCTTCCATCTTTTTAAAATTAATTACCTATATTGCTATAAAAACACAAACAAGAAATATCTTCTTAAGAAACCATTTTTAAAAGTTCCTGATGAATTTTTCCGTTTGAAAAGACAAAGCTCCCTCGGTTACAGGTCCAAGGGTTACCTCTAAAGTCGGTAACTGTTCCTCCTGCCTCCTTTGCTATCAACACGCCCGATGCTAGATCCCAAGGGTCTCCTTCAAACATCAAAAATCCATCTATTCTTCCCGATGCAAGCCATCCCGTTTCCACCCCAGCAGAGCCTATTTTTCGTAAGTCAATAGCATTTTTAAATACCACTGAAAGTCTTTCGGAAAGTTTTTCCCGGTCTTTTTCGTGTCCATCGCAAAAAGCGATATAAGACCCCCTTGTTTCTTTGACATCGGAGACACTTATTTTTTCACCATTTAGAAAGGCTCCTTTTCCCTTTTTGGCAAAATAAAATTCACCGATGAACGGCGCATACGTCGTTGCCAAGAACAACTCTTCTTTATAAGAAAGAGCTACACACACCGAAAACAAAGGGTTTCCACTTGCAAAATTACCACTTCCGTCCAAGGAGTCAACAATCCACAGATAGTCCGACTCTTTATCGTTGAATCCCGACTCTTCCGTTAAGATTCCGTGATCGGGATATTCGTTAGAGATGCTTTTTATTAAAAGTTGATCTACATCCTTGTCACACTTTGTTACAACTTCTTTACTTCCTTTTCTCAGCGAAAGAAGATCTTTCTTCTCCTTAAAACGGCTCAGAATCAGTTCCCCGGCATTTTTAGTTATTACTTCGATAAAATTTTCCATTGTTTTAAGGTTTTTTACCCAAGGGAAAGATGTAAAGGGGCACCTCCTCTGAAGGAAGATGGAGAACTTTTTGCACATCTTTATCGTCGAAAGCTCCAATCGCAACGGTACCAAGCCCCAAAGACTCACACTGAAGATATATATTCTGGCCCACGTGCCCCGCTTCCATGTGCACGTACCTCACTCCTCTTTCTCCGTAACGCGTGGTAGTTCTTTCATAAACAGCAGTAATTACAATGCTTGCTGGAGCTTCTTTAATCGATCTTTGTCCCAGAGCAGCTTGAGACAACTCATCTCGCTTTTCACCCTCCAAAACTTTTTTAATGGTTTCTCTCTCCGGAAGAAAACGGTAAACTCCCGAGTCCAAGTCTTCCACATCGCCGGCAACCAAATATACTTCCAAGGGATAAGTAGCGCCCGCAGAGGGAGCAACTCTAAATCCCCTTTCCTTTTCGGTAATCCCTTGCGCAGCCCATACTACCGCTGAAACTTCTCTCAAGGAGATTGCTTCAGCTTTGTACTCTCTCACACTTCTTCTCTCTTCTAAGACTTCTTTTAGTGAGGTTTCCCCTTCCTCCTTTAGAAGAGACGTCTCCTCGCCGTTTATTTTCTCTTTTTTTGTTTCAATTTCACTCATAGACCAAAAAATTATAAATAAAACAAGAAACAGTAAGAAAGAAGTTCCCATTAAAAACCAAATATTTCTTTTTCCTTTACCGCTTGCCATGACTTTTTCATTGTAGCAAACAGAAAGAACTCCATCAAGAGATAACGACTACTTCCACACTTCTCTCACGAGGTCCGTCAAACTCCGCCAGAAAAATGTTCTGCCACGTTCCCCGAACAATCTTCTTATTCTTTACGGGCAAAACCTTTCCCTGCCCTAAAAGCCCGGAAAGAAGATGTGAATCGGCGTTGTTATCTATTCTATCGTGCAAAAAATTTTTTCCGGCAACTAGATTTTTAAAAAAATCAATCCAATCTTTTTTTAATCCTTCTTCGTTTTCGGTTAAAAGAATAGCGGCTGTAGAATGAGGCACAAAAACCGTAATGATTCCGTTTTCCAAATTATTATTTTTAACAATCTCTTCCACCTCCGAGGTTATATCCGTGAGCTCGTATCTTTCTTTTGTAGTAATAATTATTTTTCCCCGCATTTTAATTTTTCTATATTCTTAAATACAAAGCTAAGGGTAGGCAGTAAATCTTACCACTTTTCATGACCCAGAATAACATTTGCATACTTGCGCATCGGTTCAATGTTCTTCTTATATTCTTCTTCAACTTGAATGGCACGTTTAAGCGACTCTATCTCCAAACGACCCCGCCCCAAGTCACGCTTAATTCTCCTCGCCACTCTCAAGTCCATCGGTGTGTCGATGAAAACTAACAAATCTCCAATCTCCCGAAGAGGACTGTGAAGTGCAAAAATTCCTTCAACCACAACTATTCCCGATTCGGAAGGGGCAATTTCCTTGACTCCTACACGCGCTGAGGTACTCATATCGTAATCGGGAACTTCTACCATCTTTCCCTTATTTAGTGCTTTTACTGCCTCAGAGCAACTCTTAAGGTCAGCCGAGCTGGGGTGATCAAAATTATACTCGCCATTCTTATCGGGAATCATCTCGCTTTTACCGATATAAAAATCATCAGTGGAAACCACTGTCCCGATAAATTTTTTAGCCAACGTGGACTTACCTGAACCGGATCCTCCGGAGATCAAAACAATCATTTTGCTTTTTATAACAATGCTTTTTTTTAAATACTATTTTTCACTTTCTTGAAAATATTTTCCAAAGCCTCTTTAATCGGGAGAATCTCAATCAGCTCTTCTTTGTTTGTATGATCCACTGCCGGCTTATCGGTTGCCTTTGATATGTATAGCGCACGTATTGGGAACTGGATATGTGATTTTCCAAAATTCTTGTCGGTGAGAATAATTTCTCTTCTCGCTCCTACAGTATAAGAACTTCCATCGGGCAAAACTAGTGAAAAGGCGTCCACCCAAGCCGCATCAACCTCTCCCCCGTAACTTTTTGCAACATTCTTCCAATAATGAAGAACCTTATCATATATCTTCTCTTTTGTCAGACTATTTTCATCTCTGTCGAGTGCAATTCTTTTCGGATTTTTAACAAGACCCATTCCTTCCACCTCGAAACCTGCATCATTGGCAAGTATGGGCATTTTTGTTTTTCCCAAATAAGCTTCTGCTTTCTTTTTTGCATTTTCTTCCAGTGTGCCGTCTTCTTTAACCTCTTCGGGAACCATATTCAAATCATTCGGCATGTATAAAGAAATCCTTTCATCGATTTCTTTTGCAAGTTTTCTGTAACGCGCTGCTTTACCTTGGTTGTTTGTAGCTAAAAGTATTTCTAACTTCATTTTCTTTAAACCTAACTTATTTTAATTTCTTTTAATTCACCCGGCTTAACTCCTTTCAGTTTAATATCGCCAATACGAGTTCTTTTTAAAGAGGTGACCGTGTAAGATAGCTCGTTGAGCATCACTCTTATCTGGTGTTTCTTTCCTTCGTTAAGGACCATCTTCAACTTGTTGTTATTGGTAACCTGTGTTTTGACGGGCAAAAGTTTTCCCAGCGTTCTTGTTTTTATTCCTGATTGAAAAATTTCCACGACTTTGGGGTTTATTTTTTCTCTAACGGTAACCGTGTATTCTTTCTCGTACTCTTTTTTCTTTGATAAAACCTTCCTTGCAAATCTTCCATCGTTGGTAAGTATCAGTAGCCCTTCAGACTCTTTATCCAGTCTTCCCACCGGATAAACTCCTTTATCCTTAAATTTAGTAATAACGCTCTCTTTCCCTGGTAAATCCTGGGTCGAAATTCCTCGTGGTTTGTAGTAAGCAAAATACTTATATTCCTTGTTTTGTTTTTTAACTTCGACGACATCACCTTTTTTTATCATGTAGCCAGTGTCAGCAACAGTACCATTAACACGGACAAATCCTTTATTTACAAGCTCATCTGTCTCACGACGTGAGCCATGCCCTTTGTCCCTTAAATATTTATTAATTCGCTTTGGCCACATCTTCTTCATAATCTTAAATTAGCTTTTCCTCTAAAAAAACTCAAATAAAAACGTCACGAAATAGTTTCGTGACGTTTTCTCTTTTCTTTCTTTTGTTTTAATATTCTTCACACTTTAGTTCATAATAACTTCTGGGGTGGTCGCAGGAAGGACAAACTTCCGGTGGCTCAGTACCAAGAAAATGATATCCACACTCTCGACAGACCCACCAAACCTCGCTCTCTTTCTTAAAAACACTTCCCTTCTCGACCTCTTTTAGGATCTTACTGTACCTTTCTTCATGGTGTTCCTCAGCCTTGGCGATATTCTCTAATCTTTGGGCTACTTCCGGAAAACCCTCCTCTTTTGCAATCTTTGCAAACTTAGGATACATTTTTGTATGCTCGAAATTTTCTCCCGCAATAGCGGCCCTCAGATTATCTTCCGTTGTTCCGAAAGTAAGAGGAACCTCCGCTCCAACGGTAATCTGCTCGAGTCCGTCTTCTTTCATTTCGTTAATCATTCTCATAAGCCACTTGGCATGTTGTTTTTCCTGTTCGGCCGTCGTATTAAAAACTTCGGCTATCTTCTCATATCCTTCTTTTTTGGCAACTTTGGAATAGAAGCTGTAGCGATTTCTCGCCTGACTTTCTCCGATAAACGCTTTTGATAAATTTTCGATTGTTCTTCTCATAATTCTTTTTTTAAATTTATAATATATATCCAGTATACATTATTAAATTATTTTTTCCAGTAGTGTGAGACATATTCTTGACCAGCCCTCCGTGTTTTGCTCTGCAAGGTTATTTTTTACCTCTTCTATCTTTCTCATTGACCCTTGAGACATCTCCCGAGATTTCGGAAAAACATTTCCCGAGACTTCAACTAAATAAAGTATTCCGAAATGAACCTCTCCAACACTGTTTGCCTCGTCGTTGATATAGCCAAGGACACTTGCTTCTTCCACGCTTCCCGTCAACCTCACTTCCTCCATTATTTCTCGCAAGAGACTTTCCTTAATCGGGTTTTCTTCTTGACTGTCGTCCTCGTCAATATGTCCACCTACGCCCAATGACCATTTTCCCTGTAATCTTTTCTCCGTGAGATCTTCGTTCTTAACGGCTCTTTTAAAAACAAAAATCTTTCTGCTTTCCTTATTTATCAAAACAGCATAACCGATAGGCTGCTTGTAGTTCGGATTATTCTCAGCGTCTTTTCTTTTGATATATTCAAAATTATTTAGAATTCTTTTCTGAAAATCGACCTTGTCTGTTTCCATAAAACCCTCAAAGTAATCATCCTTGAAAAGTTTTTCTCTTCTAATCACCATTGTTATTTTTTCTTCTTTTCTCATTTTTAAAACGTATTCTCTTTTTAGAGCACTTTTAGGGCATGTTTTATCTGAGGAAGTTCTTCGGGAATAATTCCAGTTAAGGAGTTTCCTTTGTATTTCTGAATAGTTTTTACTCCCTCAGTGTCTAGTTTTGTTCTGTCTCTGGAGGCAAGAACAGCTCCGGGGTTTCTGCGCGGACCACTCATTGGCCCTTTGTCAATAAAACAAACCCTAGCGTCCATAATGCTTAAAACCGGTTTAAACAAAATATTTAATTCTGCTATCTTTTCTTGAATATGTGCTGCATGTAGTTTTATTCTTTCTCCCGGCTTCATCATGCCCACCGAAAGCTTAAGTGCTCCCGTATACTGTGCCAAGCAGTGAGTTTTAAGGCAGGGTAAAAATATTATTTTATCCACTTCCTCCAAAATCTCCGGAACACTGGCGTGCTTAAGATATCTCCCTCCCGGTATTTGTTTTTTAATCCACTTTCCTTTATCGAAATTTACCACTCTCACCCTTTCATCCAGTTTTTCAAGATCATAAACCCCTTTTTCCCTTAAAAAATCTTCCGTGTTTGCGGCTTTAAAAATAGTAGATGACTCTCCTATTACTATCTCCTTTGGATTTGTGGTGAGAGTTTGTGTTATAACTTCCCTTAAAAAATCTATGTCGGTAGATCCCGGATAGCTATCGTCTGTATTAAAATTTGGCTTTAAGAGCACTTTTTCTCCTTCTTTTGTAAACTTTTTCCATCCACCAAGTTTTTGTACTGACAACCTCACTGCATAACTTAGACTGTTCTCCACTTTAACTTTTGCAACTTCCCTTTTCATAATTTTTCTGATTAATTTTTTTCCATTTTAACAAAAAACAACTTCTCTGCCAAATGTTGCTTTTTTTATTTTTTCCTTTACAATTCCGTTGGGAGGGATAAAGTTGTTTACAGATCTTTTAAAAAAAACCAACGGGAAAGAAAATTACAATGACACTTTTAGGGAATATGTAGAAAATTACTGGTCGGCAAGTTCAATTGAAGCACAGCTTGTAGGAATAGAAATACAGAAGCTTCTTTTGAAAAAAGACATTGAAAAAGAGTCGGTGCGAGTGGTTGTCTCTTTGGCCGGTATAGCTGTTACTTTAGGGAAAACAAGGTCCCGAGGACGAAAAGATCTAAAAAAACGTTATATCGAAGAAAACGCGGAATGGGTTCTTAACTCTTCAAAAAAAAGCAGAAAACACTCGGTTCAAAAATTAGAGTTTCTTCTCGAAAAACACTTTCCCGATCTTCAATAGCTCCGCTTTAAATAGCGGGCTTTTTTTCTGAAAGTTCCGTTGACTAAATCTTTGATTTCGGGTCTTTCTCTTTTGGATAGCTCGGGCACCGGTTACAAACACAAAAGATAGAAATTATTTTTCTAAGAATTTTTTTAGATAAACTTTTATTCATCTTTTACTTGAAAATCATCATTCATTTTCTTATATAATCGCGATAAACATCCCGTGTGCCTCCATCACCTTTCAAAAACTCTTCATAATCAGGTATTTTACAAAGAACAACACTACCATCCAGAAAATTTGAATAAACCAATTTGTTGTTATAAATATCAACTGCCGTTGGTTGGTTTCCGCCAACAACTACATCCAATATATCCCCCGTAGCGGTGTTAAAGAACATTAACGTTCCCCACTCTGGGCCCGGGATATAATAGCTTTCCGGGTTGTTAACTCCTCTATTTGAAACCACCAAAACCCTTCCACCATCTGTAAGGGCAATGGTATTTGGGTTTCTTTCTGTTTTAACAAATTGTTCAACTTTGTCGTCTTCTAGATAAACTCTGTATATTTTTCCGTTTGCCATATCAGAGAAATAGAGTACTCCTTTTTCTTCGTCGGCAACAATGTGACGCATAGCTCCTTCATTTCTATAGATAATGTTGCTCTCTGTAGTTTCAAGATTTATTTTCTCAATCTCTCCGTTTTTAAATCCTGCAACATAAAGGTATCTTCCATTTTTTGTCGGGTAAATCCCTCTCGGATTTGTTACTGTTTGAATGTTTTTAGAAAGCTTCCCCTTTTCAAGATCGATGACGGACACACTGTTCCCCGACCAGTTAGAAGCAAAAAGCGTTTTTTCATCTTCAGAGATTGCTACAACCTTTGTCCAAGCACTTTGCGTTTCAAGTGTTCTCGTAATTTCTTTTGTTTTGGAGTCTATCTCATAAACTCTTCCTGTCTCCATTTGACTGACATAAACACTACCCCCATCACTACCGAAAATTACCTCCACTCCTCCCCCTCCGGGTAGAACAATGTCTTTTTTGTGCTCTCCGGTTTCTGTATCAAAAACCACAACCCCACGCGATTTATTCATTAGTGACGTTACCCAGTACTCTTCACCCTTGAGATTGAATGCAACGCTTTTTGGAGAGGGCACTCCACTCGTCTCGTAAAGACAATCAACTATCTGATTTGGCAAATCTTCCGTAGAAGAAACACTCCCTTGAAAAGCAACTCCTTTCTCACTCTTTTTTTTATCGTTTTCATCACCCTTACCCTCCTCCTGTTCTTCACTTTCCTCGACTATCACCTCTTCTACTTTCTTTTCATCTGTTTTCTCTATCTCCTTCTCGATATCAACCGCTTCCCCGTTCGGCCAAAGATGCCAAGTCAAGAATCCTCCGGTAGAAAGAATAATCAATGCAGTGACAATTAAAATATTTTTTTGCATATCCAAAATTAAGCTAATAAAAAAAAGGGCTTTAGTATAAACTTTTCTCTTTTTATTATTTTGTTTAAATTAAATCTTCCTGCTGTCATATGCCCAGTGCAAAAGCGTCTGTCTTTGTCTTCTTCTACAGGTTAAATCTTTTCTTTTGCAGTTTTTTTTGACTTGGCCAACGTGCCTTTTCATCTTTTTCCATCTACTTATCTGCTTTAAATCTTCTTTGTGACGTCTTCCCATGTAATACCTGCAGTACCACTGAAACCACCCCCTCGGATCATCTTTGTAAATCCATCCTTTCTCTCTCCAAACAGAAAGTGGTTGACTGGCGTTTACGCCGAAAAAGTTTAAACTACCTTCATGCTTATAACTCTCCTCTTTCTGAAATTTAGCGTTTTTAAACCATTCCTCGGGAAACTCTTCTTTACAGTCCCTCATATACACCCCACCAAACACGCCGAGTCTCAGCATCTCCTTTGGCTTTAACTCCGGATTGAAATCCGCATGAAAATTACTTCCTTTCTTTTCGGAGAGTTCATAGACATAATCCTTTTGCATCTTGTCATTAACTTTAACTGACTTTTTTGTCATCAAATTATTTTTTGATTTTCAAAATAACTCTTTTTTACAAACCTTTCCTCTAGCATCTCGTAAATCACTTTCTTTTCTTTAATACTATCTTTAATTATTTATCTCAGCAAAAACCAAATCATTATCTACACCAGTTCTTGAAAAAACAAGAACCACCGCTAAAGGATGAATAATCCAAATGTTTGTGTCTGTGCTCTTTTCATCATCTATTTAACTTTAAAATTAATTATTTACCAAGTAAACCATCAAATCTTTGACCTTGGATCCTTCCCTTTTTCGCAATAGTAATAATCTTTAAACCGATTAATTTTCCAAACAAAACACTCAGGACAAACGCAGCCCCTCTTTTTTACATCAAATTCACTTTTTCCAAACTCGCAATAAGTTTTCGGTTCTTTCTTTTTCGGATAACTTGGGCACCGACCACAAATGCAAAAAACAGAAATTGTTTTTCTAAGAATTTTTTTAAATAAATGCATATTCATTTTTTTATATTTTATCATACCCCGGAAAATAGTCTTTTTTAATCCTTTTCTTATTAACACCCATCTTCTTTAGCATATTAATTGTAATGTTTACCATTGGTTCCGGTCCGGAAACATAGAAAGTACGTTTACGAAAATCTCTTACATTTCTTTCTATCATCTCTTTACTTATAAATCCTTTTTCACCCGACCACCCTTCTGGAAGATGATTTTCCTTACTTATCGTGTAAATGCAATTTAAATTAAATTCTGTGCTAGCTTCAAAAAAAACATCTCCAAAAGCAATCTCTTCCGGAAAGTTAACCGCATAAAAAAGAATAATATTTCTCTTTAATCCTTTTTTTAGCAAACTTTTAATCATACTCCTGAAAGGAGTGATACCGATGCCTCCGGCGATAAAAACAAGCTTATCTTTCTCGTTCTCGGGGAGTATAAAATCTCCGTAAGGACCATTTGCGTTGATTTCATCGCCAACTTGAAGATTTTTCAAGACTTTTTTAAACGTGCTTGAATCTTCAACAATTTTAGTTGCCAGCAAAATGTTTTCTTCTTCAGGAGAAGACGCGATGGTAAAATATCTTTCTGTCCCTCTGTCATCCGGTTTTTCATGAGAAAGCTCCCACTCTAAAAACTGTCCGGGGATATAATCGAATTCTTCTCCGTTTTTTTTAAACCAAAAGCCGTAAATATTATCAGCTATTCTTTCTTTTTTTAGCAAAGTAAGTATATGTTCTTTTGGCATCTTTTTGGAAATACTTTGAATATTTTTTGTAAATAGATTGTCTAAAATGCTAAACTACCCGCGATCACAAAAAGTCTTGTCATGCTCAATCACCTATCGGGTAGTTTGGTGGCTCTCTTGTTATTAAAATATCGTGCGGATGAGACTCCGCCTTCCCCGCCCCACTTATCCTTACAAAATCAGCTTTCCGGTGAAGCTCAGCGATATCTGCCGCTCCCACATAACCCATTCCTCTTCTAAGACCGTTAATATACTGAAACATTACTTGAGACAAACCACCCTTGTAGGGTTTGAGCCCTTCTACGCCTTCGGCTACAAGTGATTTTTTACCAGAAGATTGTCTGTATCTTTCACGTGATCCTTTGTGTTCTTCCATGGCTCCAACAGAACCCATGCCCCGGTAAATTTTCCACTGACGCCCTTCGCGAAATATAACATCTCCCGGAGCTTCTTTTGTCCCCGAAAGCATTCCTCCCATCATTACACAGTGTGCTCCCTCGCCAAGCGCAATAGGAATATCTCCAGAGTACTTCAATCCCCCATCGGCGCAAACCGGAACTCCGTATTCCTGAGCTATCTTTGAGCACTTGTAAACAGCCGATACTTGCGGTGAGCCGATACCAGCTACCACTCTTGTAGTGCAGATAGATCCGGGACCCTGACCCACCTTAATTCCATCGGCGCCCGCTTTTATGAGGCGCTTTGTTGATTCGGGTTCGGAAACATTACCCACTACCACATCTATCTTATATTTCTTCTTTATCTCTTTTAGGTTTTGCACTACCGACTCTGTATCCGCGTGAGCGGTATCTATCACCACTACATTAATCTTTTTTTCTATAAGTAACTCCAACCTTTCAAAATCATTTACTCCGATGGCTGCTGCCGCCACGAGCTGTCCGTTTTCATCCACATTATAACCTCCGGGATTTTCCATCATTATTCTTTTGACATCTTTAAAAACATATATACCGGCAAGCCTGTTATCTTTGTCTACCAAGGGAAGTGTCTTTTTCTTGTTTTCGAACATAACTTCGTACGCTTTTTCCAGCTTTGTCCCCTTGGGTGCGGTAATAACCTCTTTTGACATTGCTTCTCCGGCCTTAATTGATCCACTTTTACAAAAATCAAAGTCGTTTTTGCTTAGAATCCCTACCAACCGGTCTTTCTTGTCGATCACCGGAAAAGTGTTAAAGGAATACTCTTTCTCCTTTTTCATTTTAAGAATCTCTGCAATGGACTGCTCTTTTCTTACGCAAATGGGCTTGTCGATAAGCCCGTTGAGATAATACTTTACCTTAGAAACCCTCCTTGCTTGTTCTTCCGGGCTCATGTTTTTGTGAATCACGCCAAGACCTCCGAGCAGTGCCATTCCGATGCCCATCTGATGCTCGGTAACTGTATCCATCGCCGCACTGACAATCGGAATTTTAAGTCCGATATTCCGAGAAAACTTCGACTCCAAATCAACATCGTCGGGCATCACTTTGGAGTATCCCGACTTTAACCGTACATCATCAAAAGTAAGAGCGATTCTTTGTTCCTCTGTTTTTTTAAAAAAAGTATCCTTCGATTTTTCTCTGTTCTTTTGATTCTCATAGAAATTAAATTCCCTCTCAAATTTTTTCATAACTTATTTTTAAATTAATATTCTTCTTTAAATGCTTTGCTTAATAGTAATCACTTAAAACAACTAATTCCCTCTTCTGTCCTGATTTTGTCGAAGGAACTATCTTGGAGCCTAGTCTCTAATTTCTAGACACCTCTCTTCCTTTAAAAAAGCCACTAACTCTTGTCCGTATGCATTTTTATTTTTCTTCAGATTTTCTTCTGACAAAAAATTAGGTCTTTCGAATTAAGCATAAAACTCTTAAATGTTTTCTAATTATTTAAACAAGTTTACCATAAAAAAAAATCGCAAGAAACTTTTTTCATTTAAAACTGCCAAAAGACAAATCTCAAAGTGATTCACTCAAGAACAGTGAGCGAAATCAAGATCAAAGCTAGAGAAAATAAAAAAGACCGCAATTGTAATGCAGTCTTTGAAACATACTGTGGGGCTCCGGCTTCTGGGGAACTAAATTGATCGAGAGGTCCACCATTTTTAAGAACCCCACAGCATTCGTATTATAATAAATTAATAAAATATGTCAAGCTAAATTTTCTTTTAACTTTACCTTCCCCATGCACACCCTTGCCATATCATTTGCAAGCGGTAACAGCTTGGGTATACGTTAAGGTTATTTTTATATTGTGTCAGACTTAGAAAGCTCGTCAAACAAGATATCAAAAAGATTTGTCCATAAAAACTATCTTTAAAAAAAGTGTCTTACGCTAAGCGGAACGATTAATTACAAGCCTTTTGATGACAAAAAGAGGGAGATTTTTATTACTCCCTCTTTTTAATAAAAGAACAGATAAAGAACTACACCGACAACCGCCAACCAGATATTTGATATATTACTTACATATATATTGATAGCAGCTGATCTGATTCTGTTTTTCCTAAAGAAAACAAGAGTGCTCTTGAGTTCCGGCCAACTGGAGAGCGTTGCGAGGACTAAAAAACCGATAAGGCCCTTTGGTACATTAGACACATCTCTGGCAAAAGCCACCACTATATCGAGAAAGTATCCGGAAACAAGAAGAGTTACCAGGGCCGGTACTACAACCCACAAGGGAAGAGACGATAGTTCTTTTTCCGGTTCCTTTTCTTCTGGAATTAAAATAAAAAGCACAACCGTTATCAAAAAACTAATCGCTATCCACACCCAGTAATATCCTTCCGGAAGAATATAAAACAGTAGAGCAAGAATCACTGTAAGAACAATACATGAAATAGTATAAACAGAATTTATCCTAAAATGCTTTACAGCCGTCCTTGAAACCAACACGGCCAAGACGAGCATGAACGGATTGATAACACTCGATCCCAGCGGAGTGCTAATACCAAAAAGAACATCTCCTGTTGCAATCCCCACTACCAGAACAACCATTTCCGGACCGTTGGTCACAAATCCGAGAACCGTTCCTATCTTTCGCATATTGCGAAAAATCTCGATAATGACTTCAATGGAAGCTCCAATTATAGTCATGACAGAAACAACCGCCCCGGCGGCAAACAAAGAAAGATAGACATCTCCCCCATTAATCAGTGCGGAAAAAAAGAAAAACACCATAACCGCTATCCAAATAACAACATCTACTCTGCCAACCCATCTTCCCGGATAAAAAATCAACTGTCGTCACCTCCTCTTTCAATTTTTTATATACAAACACGTTAAAATAACATGTAGCTTTCAAGGTACAAAAAATACTTCATTCATCCCCTTTGGTGTCCATTTTTATACTATACAACAAAACAAATTAAAAATCAAAGCCCAAAAATTATAAAATGAAAATCTGATGGAAAAGAGGGCTTTGAGGTAGGCCGCCGGAACTTTAATTCTTCTAAAAATGTTCTAAATCTCGTGAATATAATCCTCCCTGCTTTATGATAATTACTTATCCTTTGTACTTTTTGAGCATTGCTTTGGTATTTTTCTTTGCTGTCTCCAGTTCCTTAATCTCTTCTTACAAAAAATTCATTGAAATGAAAAAAGCGCCAAAGGCGCCTTAAGGGAATACAGGGTCAAGTTCTGACAGTATAAATACCGGGTGCTCGGTTCCAATTTCCCGAACAACTTCTTCATTTTCATTTAAGAAATCTTTTTCGATTTTTTCTCTATTTTGTAACTTATCAAAAACTTTTTTTGCTGTATCTTTTTTAAAAAAAAGAGCAACGATAGAAGATGTGACCAGGTCACTACGAACCGAATAAGGATCCGGCAATTTTTGAGAGCTGTTATTGTTGTAAAGAATTATACCACTTCGCATTATCCCAACGTAACTTCCTCCAACAATTTTTCTATTTTTTTGTAACTCTATCAGTGTAGGATTTCCCTCTATGTCCCTTTCTTTACTTACAAAATAAAATCCTTTACGGGTTACCACATAAAAATGCTCCAACAAAATGATCACTCCTCATTTTTATTTTCTTTATTATACACTATATTAATAAAATACAACAGAAAGCATATTCTAAATTACATGTAACTCAAAATTAATTAAGTAAAGAAGAAAGCATTATTTCTTGTCCGTAATCTTCCCTTCTTTATCCATTTTTTTTATTGTTGCTCTTCGACAAACTTTTTCACCGAACGATCGTATGTTTTTTCGGTTTCAGAAGTAAAGTAACATGCCGGCAGCTCCCCTTTGTCCCGGTGATGCCTTGTGCATGAACAGCACATCCCTTTTTGCGGACAACCGGGATATGTGCAAATACACTCCTCTAAATTTTTATCTTTTTGGCACTCCATATTATTCTCACATTAAATTTTAAAAACATTCCTCGGATTTGCTCCGAGGAAATTTAAAAGAAGAAAACAAGCAACCACTCTAAGTGCTTTAGATTAAAGAAAAAAGATATCCCTATTGCAGCTGTAATAAAAATCTTCATCAGTAAAAGATCAACTTTTCTTTCAAGCATCACTACTCCCGTCAGTAGTGTAAAGACCATAAAATACTTAAAAATAAAAATCGCGGGAATACCGTTTTTTAAAAATATTGCTGAAATGGGATTGTCTTCTGTCAATACTCTCACTTCAACCCCGTAGGATGTAAAAAATACATCTAAAAAATTCAGCAGAAAGAGCACAACCCAAAACATATAAAGCGATTTCTTCTTATCCAAGATACAACCCCCCCCCTTTTTTTTAGTGAACAGAATCAGTTAATCGTAGCACGAAAAAATATTTTTACGGAAACTACTTTTTTTATCATACCATATTTTCAAAAAATAATAAAATAAATTTAAGAAAAAATTTAGGGTTATAAAAAAATCCGCCACACGTCTTGCTTTGTGGCGGATTGCAGTAAATCTGCTTTAATTTTTTCTTTGTAATCACCGATCACCTACCAGATGAAGTGGATTAGTGAGATGACCGCTAAGATATATAGTAACCAGTGAACTTCTCCTTTTTTACCGGCAACTACCTTAACCAACGGAAAGGCGATAAAACCAACCGCTATTCCATCGGCAATGCTGTAGGCCAGCGGCATAAAAATGATTGTCAGGAAAGACGGGAATGCTTCTGTGAAATCATTAAAATCAATTTTCATGACCGATGCCACCATCATTACCCCGACAATAATCAGTGCCGGAGCAGTTGCCTCGGCAGGAACGAGACCCGCCAGCGGAGCCAGAAAGAGCGTCAAAAAGAACAGAATCCCGACAACAACTGAAGTAAATCCTGTTCTTCCACCTTCAGAAATACCGGCGGTTGATTCGATATAGGTTGTTACTGTGCTGGTGCCAAGTACTGCTCCTCCGGTAGTTCCAATGGCATCAACCAGCATCGCCTTATTCACCTTGGGTAGCCGGCCCTTTTTGTCAAGAAAACCGGCTCTTGCCCCTGTCCCCAGAAGCGTCCCCATGGTATCAAAAACATCGACAAAAACAAAGCTGAAAATTACAAAAAACGGTATTGCAAAAGTAGCCCTTAGATCTAGCTGAAAGAATGTCGGACCCATACTTGCAGGAGGACCAAACACATCACCCAAACCCGTCGGAAACGGCTGAAATCCCATTATAAAACTCACAACGGTTGTCAGTAGGATGCCGATCAGTATTGCTCCTCTCACTTTCCTTGCCATCAGCAAAGCAATAAACACCAATCCTATCACTGAAAGCAAGGGTCCAGGTGCAGTTAAATCACCCAGTGTAACCTGTGTCGCCTCGTAACCGACAATAATACCAGCATTCTGAAGGCCGATAAAAGCAATAAAGAGGCCTATCCCGGCAGCTACCGCGTTTTTCAAACTCGCGGGTACTGCTGCATCGATGTAGCTCACCGATCCCGACAATGCGAGTATTAGGAAAACCACTCCGGAAATAAGAACCGCTCCGAGAGCAGCCTGCCAACCGTACTGGGAAGCTACAACAAACGCAAAAAAGGCGTTAAGGCCCATTCCACTAGCCAGGGCAAAGGGATAGTTAGTGAGTAATCCCATCAATATCGTGGTTACCCCGGCCGCAATAATCGTTGCTGTCATCACCGCCCCTGAATCCATACCCGCCATGCTTAAGATGGACGGATTAACAAAGATAATGTATGCCATCGTCATAAATGTCGTGGCTCCGGCGGTAATTTCCGTCTTTAAGTTCGTTTTTTTCTCATCAAACCTGAAGAAATTCTTCATCGTCAAAATCCTCCTTTCTTTTTTTAAGATTCTCTTCTCCTTTCCTTTGGTTTAATTGTTTAATGTTCTCCTCCTTTCTTTGTTTTCTATATTATATAATAAATATATAAAAAAGCAATGTGTTTCAAAGAACTTTTGCTGCCCGTCTTTTCACCAGGCAAAACTTATTTAATAAAAAAGCGGGGATTTTACACTCCCCGCATGTGTCTTAGAAATATTTTTACAATCCTCCTTTTTTTTAAAATATTATTCTCGCTATTGTTTCCAATATAAACACTACTACAGCCAAAAAAATTAACGTTAGCATTATCTCTTTCATCTTTTTTGCCTCCTTTTTCTGTTTAGAGTGCCAAGTAACCCCTTCAGCGTTTATATCATACAACAAAAGAAAGAAAAATAAAAGCCCGATGATTCAATCGAACTTCTAGATAAACAGTAAAAATTTAATTTCCCGATTCGTAGTCTTCCCAGTTAATTCTAACACTGCTACTTACAAACCTTTCCAACAACTCAACATAATCCTCCTGCGTATAATCATTATCACTGTCTTTGATTATTAGATCCGCTTCAAGCCACCTTCCATAAGCTCCATCTGATTGATAAAAACCCTTCCCTATTCCATGTGTTAAAACGGGCTCACCGTCTCTTTCGTGTGTGCAAAGATAATGCTCAGCGCCAAGTCTAAGTCCTTCTGAAGTGTGCTCTTCGCAAACAATAACACCGTGTTGTCTGCCCGTAAACTCCATACTTCTTGCAACAATTTGATTATCAACAATTCCCTTTTCCGGATTAATTGAAGACATCGCCAGTCCCGCTTCGATGTTAATTTCGTAATCATCTCTTTCTTCGGGAACGCACTCTGCATCCAAGTACCTGTAGTCATCGGTAAATCCTCCCACACAATCATACCCCGGAGAAGGATAGAGATAATAACCCTGTATATCAAGGTAATCTGGCTGTCCATATTCCATGGCTCTTTTTTCTTCCTCGCTTAAATCATCTTCTGGGATACCTGCTGGCACTTCTTTCTCGTTATCCATTAAGAAAAAAATCCCGATCAGAATAAAAACAATGATAACGACAAGAATAATTATTTTATTCATTGTATTAGTTGGTAATTAGCAATAAAACAAGTAGTTTTCAGTAAAATAAAAAAAGAAAATCCGCTATAAATCACATCCCTTGATAAAAGCAACCCCGGGAACGTTCTTTTTAATTATCTACTATTTTTTTTATTGTGTTTTCTCGAGAGTAAAATCTTCCGCATTGATGACAAAAGAGTCCCCTCTATTTAAGTCTCCTTTTAGAATTGCAGACGAAAGAGAGTCACCGATATTGTTTTGAATTGCTCTTTGCATCTCCCTAGCTCCGAAAACAGGATCATAACTTAACTCTACTATTTTTCTCTTCAGTCCTTCGGTGATAATGAACTTCATATCCTTCTTTTCTAAATTCCTTGCCATTTTATCAAGTTCGAGTTGAGCAACATGCAAAAGATCTTCTTTAGATAACGGTTCAAAGAGGACAACCTCGTCAAAACGATTAACAAACTCCGGCCTGAAGATAGAGTCTCGAAAAAGTTTTTTCAGGATCTTTTTTTTGGTTTCTATAAAGTCCTCTTTTTCTTCGACAGCTCGGAGAATGGTTTGGTAGCCGGCATTACTGGTAGCAATAAGCATTGAATTTTGAAAATCTACTTTTCTCCCTTTCCCGTCTGTAAGATGTCCTTCGTCTAGCACTTGTAAAAAAAGGTTTAAAATATCCGGATGGGCCTTTTCTATTTCATCTAAGAGAATAAGCGAAAAGGGGTCGTCCCGTACACCTGAAGCAAGTACTCCGTCTTCTGTTGAAGATCCAATAAGACGAGAAATATCGGAGATGCTTTGAAACTCGGACATGTCAATTCGATTTACCTTTTTTTCCGCCCCAAAGTAAATACTGGCAATCGCTTTTGCCATCTCGGTCTTACCCACTCCCGTGGGTCCTAAAAAGAGAAAACTTCCAATAAGGCTTCGTCTCGTATCAACATCAGCTCTTGACCGTCGAAGAGCAAGAGAAATCGCTTTTACCGCTTCGTTTTGATTAACCAATCTTTCGTGTAACAAGTTTTCCATATTTAAAAGAACATCTTTCTCTTTTGCGTCCGCTTCTCCAACAGGAATCTCCGTCCTTTCCGAAACAATTCTTTCAACATCACTTGGAAGAAGAATATCTTTCTTTTTCTGGTTAACATGAACCACCGCCTCCTCTAGAATGTCCAACGCCTTTTCGGGAAAAGGAGCGTTCTGAATATATCTTGCAGAAAGAGAGATTGTTTTTTTAATAGCGGCAAAAGAAATTAACTTTCTATACTTCCTCTCAAGAAAAAGAGCTTCTCTTTCAAGAAGGAGAAGAGTATCTTCTTCTGTTGCTTCCTTTACTTCTACTTTTTCAATCAAAGAAAGAACGGAAGAGTTTTGTTATATTTTTTGACGGAAACCAAGATAACTGGTTACTCCGATAATCCTGAATTGTGGAACATGCAAATAGGGGCCCAACACTCCGGAGATATCAATCACCCCTGGTTTTTGCTCGCCTCCGACAAATTCATGAAAATCATTAATAATGAGAATAATATTTCCCGCCCTTACCGTTTCCTTAAAAATTTCGTCAAGAACCCTCTCTGTTTCTTCTATTCCTTGCGCGTGAGTTGCCACTGCCGACAGATCTAATTCCAAAAACCTTCTGTGATTAATTTCCGGAAGACTTTCTCCCAAGAAACTCTTTTTGATGATTTTCTGAATAATGCTTTTTCTCCCCGACCCCGGCTCACCCACCAAAACCGCACTGTTAATCTCATTTCGTGAAAGAACTCTTTCCAATGAATCCGCCTCTCTCTCGTGTCCAACGGTCTCAGGAAATCCTGCAAGCTTCATCCCCTTTGTCCAATCGATCGAAAATTTTTCAAGAAAGGAGATATACCCCGAGGACCATTCGCTTCCGATTCTTCCTCTCTTGATAAGATTTTTATAAAGCCACGGATCTTCTTGGTATCTTGCTCTTGCTTGCCACGATGTAAGCTCAAATACATCTTTTTTTCGTAATCCTTTTTGATAAAGATTGTCTTGCAGATATCCATTGTGCTCGCTTAAGGCAACAAAAATATCTTCAATCATAATTCTTTCGTTTCCCCTCTCTTTTGCAATATTAAAAGCATCAACGATGGTTTTAAGAAAGCACTCAGAGTAACCATCATCACTTATCCTTCCTCTTTCACGAAACATATTTTCCAACTCTCTAACCGACTGCTCTTTGTCCATCAAGATACGGTAAAAAACAAAATCCATCTCTTTTGCCTCCTTGAGTAAAAAGAAGAGTAAAAGATAAGAGTCAACACCTCCCATTTTTTCCGTTTTTTCAACAATTCTAGCACTTTCAAAGTCAAGAAAATCGGCGATATTAATACTCTCTATATTTTCCGCCGCCTCATCGATACTTATTAAAAGTTTTGGCCTTTGGATGTAACCCTTAAAAAACATCTCTATCTCCGTGAAAAAAAAGAAAAAGACAAAAAAGAAAGTGCTCCACCCCAGAAAACTCCCCTCTACTCCGAAAAGAAAAAAAAGAAAAAGCCCGACAGAAAGCAAAAGAAAAAGCTTTGCGAAAAGATCCGCTCGTCGGATAAAAATAATCTTGTTATAAGTAAGCGCTCTATAAATCGCCGCCTCTTTTAGTTCAAAATTAACCATTGTAGAGATGTAAATAGTCCGACTAATATCATTAATGGAAGAAGAATCCAAGAAAGGATAATAAAAATACCAAAAAACAAAATTAGGAGTTGCATTATCAGACCGATAAAAATCACGGAAATGCGCATTATCGCTCCCATCAAGCGTGAAAAAGTGTTAAAAACAACAGCTTCTGTAATTCTACTAATATCAAACCCCCTGCCAAGAGAAAGATTATACCTTTTCCAGGGGGCAAAAAGAGTTTTTATCAAAAATGGAATTGAAAAGTAATCCAGATTAAAACGAAGAATATCTCTCCATTTAAGATAAACATTCTCAAGAGCAACAACGTAGTGCCACGAAATCCACAAGGAAAAAATATTTCTTTTTTCTGTTACCTGCCACATAACGTGATTATAGTATAAAAGAAGAAAAAATAAAACAAAAAGGGTTGACAACATTTACTTTAAAACTATAATGTGTCCAGTAAAAAGGTCGGTGCACTTTTATCATAGTGCGTGATGAGGTAAAAGTAACCGTTTTCTCTTAAAGAGAGAAAACAAAGAAATATGTTCCTCACGGACCAAAAAGAATTCGATAAAAAAATATATGCAGTAGACGATGAAGATACCGGTGATGATGACTTGGGAGATGATGATCTCGGAGATGACCTTGATGATGATCTCGGAGATGACCTTGATGATGATCTCGACCTAGACGATGATCTCGATTTAGATGATGATGAAGAAACCGGTGATGACGACAAAGAAGAAGACTGGTAATCTAACGAATACTGCCCGAAAAACCCCGCCAACTATGGCGGGGTTTTTCTTTAAAAATTTTTCAATTTCTTACTTTGTCTTTACTTTGATTTCTCGTCCTTTTTTCTTTTTTTCTTCTACTTTAGGCAAGGTAATTTTTAAAATACCTTTTTCGTAAACAGCTTCTGTTTTTTCTTCGTTCACTTCCGCAGGAATTCTTGCAGACCGTTGGAAGGACCCCTTCCTAATCTCCTTTTTCCAATAGTTTTTTTCATTTTCCTCATTCTTTTCTTCAAACTCACCGAAAATCTTTAAAACTCCGTTCTCGACAGAAACCTTGACATCATCAGGATTAATATCAGGAAGACTTAATTTGGCAACAACGTTTTTTTCGGTTTCATAGACATCCATATCAGGTTCAAAAAATTTTTTTGAAGAAAAAACAGGGAAAAACCAATCATCATCATGGAAAAAGTTGTCCATTTCCTCGAATGATTTTCTTGGAATTATGTTCATGGTTACTTTATAGTTGGTTTGTAATAGACCTTTCTGGCACTCTCTCCACTATAGTGCCAATTTAATTATATTTTCTCATTCTTTTTTGTCAAGGCCCTTCCGGGAGTAAATTGCCTAATTTTTAAAAATACCTATAATAATGATATATGCAGGTTTTTGAGCTTTATTTCAATCCAAAAGATGAAAAAAAGGTCTTAGAAAGCTTTCAACACAAGCCGAGAGATGCTTATGAGGGAAAAATAGGAAGGCTTTACATGGTTGGAGAAATCTCTAACCCGGAAAAGAAGGACCATCCTCTTTTACAAAACATTTTTCATATCGCAAAGGAGTGTTACTACAAAGAAACTTCTTCTTCTCCTGAAAAAGCATTAAAAGAAACATTAAGAGAAGTAAACGAGTTTATCCGCGAAAGAGGCTGTGCCGGGAAACTTGATATCGCTCTTGTTTCTCTGAAAAACTTTTCTGTTCATCTTGGGAAGGTTGGAAGGATTAGAATCTTTCTCTTTAACGGTGAAAAAGTGAGGGATATTGGTGAAGAGCTGGAAAACACCGGTTCTAATCTTTTTTCCAATATGGTTTCCGGAAAAATGGAAAAAAAAGACAAGTTAGCCGTTCTTACGCCGGAAATATATAGTTTTTTTAAAAAAGGAAAAATTCTGGAAGATGTAGCAAAAACCACACCAGGAAAAGAAACTATGGAGAAGATATCCTCTCTTCAAAAAGAAAAGTTTCCGAATATTTCCGGAGTGGCTCTTATTGTTGATCACTCTGTTTCTTTGAAAGAAAAAGAAACAAAAATAATTTCAAAGGAAAAAAAAGAAACATTTTCTTTCCGAAAAATGTTTTTTGATACAGTGGTTTCCTTCGTTAAAATCAAAATTCCTAAATTTAAAATAAAAACTCCTCAAATTTATATAAAAAAGCCTTCTCTAAAGAAAAGGTCCCTTCTCCTACCACTTCTTCTTTTGGGGGTTATTGTTTTGGGTAGCTTGGCAATTGGAATCGAGAACAACATTAGGCGGAGCCGACAAAAAACAGAAATTTCTCTCATACAAGAAAAAATATCTCAGGGAAAGGAAGAAAAAAACATATCTCTTATTAAGGAGGCTTTTTCTGATTTAGAATTGTTAATAATAAAAGAAACAAGAAATCAAAAAAAGTTTGAGGAGGTCTACTCTTCAGCGAAAAATGAACTTTTCGCCCTTACTAAGGGAGAAGAATTACGCGAAATGGACTTTATCGGAAAAATTAAGGAGAAGAATCCCGATAAAATAATTTCAGCAAGAGGTGGGTTATACCTCTTTTCTTCTCGTTCGCCAATAATGAGTGTTTTTGACAAAGACTCCGAAAAAGAAACCCTGCACGATCTTCCTGTTAATGAGGGGTTTAATTTTGCATCCTACTCGGCAGGAAAAATTATCTTGTTCTCTTCACCAGATATCATTGTTTTAATCGAAGATGAGACTATTTCTAAGCTAAACATAGAACTTCTCTCCGACAAAGAAAAGTTTGTCTCTCTTTCTAGTTTCTTGGGACAACCCTATTTTCTAAACTCCGCTGGAGAGATTCTGCGTTATTCAGGAAAAACACCAGTTCCTTGGATTGAAGAAGGCGAAGATAAAATAAAGGATGGTATTTCGATCGCCATTGACGGATCAATTTTTGTTCTTAATCAAAAAAACGAAATACAACGCTACTATCGAGGAAAAAAAGAAGAAACTTTTGCTCCGTTCTTATTTCCCTCTCTGTCACAAGCAACAAAGATATACACTTCTTCGAATACTCCCCTTTTCATCATTGACTCGCAAGAAAAGAGGCTGGTTCTCTTAAGTAAGAAAGGAGATGTTATAAAGCAACTCCACAATGAAAAATTTGCAGATCTAAAAGATCTTGCGATTAGCTCCGATGAAAAAAAAATATACCTCCTTATCGGTAAAGAGGTATATTCTCTTGAAATTTAATCTTCTATTTGGTTATTTCAGCTCTACTACCGCACCAGCTTCCTTGAGGGTTTTTTCGGCTTCCTTTGCTTCTTCTGCAGGAACTGCTTCTTTTACCACTTGTGGTCCTCCTGCTACAGCATCAACTAGGTCTTTTGCCTCTTTCAGTCCTTTTCCGGTAATCGTCCTTACCGCTTTAATGGTTTCAATCTTTTTATCTCCCACGTCCTTAAGCTCGATATTATATTCGCTCTTTTCTCCCGAATCTTCTCCTCCTTCAGCGGCAGCAGGAGCAGCGGCAGGGGCAGCGGCAGGGGCAGCGGCAGAAACGCCAAATCTTTCTTCCAAAACCTTTACCAGCTCAGAAAGTTCTAAAACGCTGAGATTCTCAATACTTTTAACAAGCTCTTCAAACTTTTTAGGGACTTCCTTCTTCTCCTCTTTTTCTACGCTCTTATCCTCCTCTTTGGAAGTTTTTTCTTCTTTTTCCGCCTTTTTCTCAGCGGGCTTCTTTGTTTCTTCTTTTTTTTCTTCGGTCATAGTAATATCGACTTGCAACTCGTAACCCTTTGGTCACACATCGCATGTCATTTGTTAATTCTTATACTTTAGCTTTAGCTAAGACGTTAATAAGACCTTTGGTGTTTCCCTGCAAAACATTTAAGAATCCACCCATGGGAGCGGATATTGTTCCAAGAAGTTTTGCAAGAAGCTGTTCTTTTGTTAAGAGGTCGGCAATCGCCTTTGCCTCTTCCTCTGTTAAAACATTACCGCCATAGACTCCCCCCAAAAGGAGTATCTTTCCCTCCTTTTCAAACTTGCGGATAATTTTTGCTGTATTAATTCCCTCCTCAAAACTGAAGACAAAACCTACCTCTCCATTCAAGAGAAGAGGATCGAAATCAATCCCTTCTTTTTGGAAGGCAATTTTTGCCAGCGTCTTTCGGGCAACGACCATCTTTGCTCCACTTTTTGTCAGCTCGTTTCTTAAAATATTTGCTTCATTTCCCGCCACTCCTTTAAAATTAACGAAAAACAAGCTGTCTTGCTTTTTAATATTTTCACAAAGTTGATCCACAATTTCTTTTTTTCTTTCTTTGGTGATAGTCATAAAAAAATCTGCATTAAACAACGCAGACAATAAATGAAACTCTTTAATTATCCTCGACAGGTTTTTTAAGTACAATGCCTTTAAGCATGATACCCCTGTTGTCTGCGGATGTCGTTTTGGATATTGAGATAATGTGCCGTAATTATATCTTTTTATAATTTTTTGTCAAATTAAAATTTTTAGTACTAGAAAATTAGTGGCTTCGGGGCTTTTTAAAGGCTCACCGAACTATCGAAATTTATAAACAAGATGTTAGGATAACGTTTTTATTACCTCTTTTGCAAATTTCTCTGCAGCATCCGGACTACTTGCAGTAATAATTTTTCCATCGCAAACCACGTCCCTATTCTGATACAAAACTTCTTCTTCTCTCAAAACTGAAATCGCTTTCTTGTCCATCTGGGACGTCCACACGGTCGCCTTCACCCCTCTTAGGACCCCGGCGTTTGCCAAAACTATCGGAGCGATACTTATTGATCCAAGTAATAAGTTGTCTCTCTTCGCTTCTCTTGCAATGCGATAAGATGATTCGTTGTCTAAATACTCCAAGGTTCCCGGACCACCGACAAAAACAATCGCATCAAAATCTTTTACTTTTACTTCATCGATAATCAAGTCCACCTCTACTTCTCCTCCGAACAAACCGAAAGCAACTCCTTTTTTTATACTTGCTGTTTTAGTCCGAAATCCTTCCTTCTTAAAAACGGTTTGCGGAATAAAATACTCTTCGTCCCGAAAGTTTTTGAAGGCGATAACAAAGAGAGCTTTTTTCATTATCTTAAATAATTATTTTTCGCCCTTACATGCTCTTCGTGTGTTTTACTAAAGACAGTTTCTCCGCTTGGCTTGGATAGATAATAAAGATAATCGCTCTCTTCAGGATAAAGCACAGCTATAATGCTCTCTTCTCCCGGGTTAGAAATCGGTCCTTTCGGAAGACCTTCGTACATATACGTATTGTATGGTGAATCTATTTTTGTTTCTGCAATAGAGACACGTACCGATCTTTTTCCCGTAAGATAGGTGATTGTTGCATCTATTTGCAATCTCATCCCAATCTCCAGACGTTTTTTAATAATTCCGGAAACAAGTTTTTTATCTTCAAGAGAAGCTACTTCTTTTTCTATCAGAGAAGCAAGCGTAATCGTCTCAAACAAGGACAAACCCCTCTCCTCCATTCTTTCTTTTATTTCCGGGGTTATTCTTTTTTCAAAATTAAACAGAAAAGAACGAATAATTTCTTCCATTGATGTTCCAGGAGAAATGGAATAAGTGTCCGGAAAAAGATATCCTTCAATGGGTAGATTATCTGGCTTTTCTCCGAAAAAATTTAAATCCTTTTCTATTTCCCCCGGTTTTTGGGACGCTACCTTTCCATCAACATAGGAAGGAGGTTTTCCTGCAAGTCGATAAAACTCTTTCTTTTCTCCATACCCTTCTCTTTCCAAAAATTCCGCAATATCCCTCAAATTCCATCCTTCAACAATCGTTAACCTGTCCTCCCCTCCGCCAGCTATCATTTCTATTAATTTCACCACACTCATTGATGAAGAAAGCCTGTAGTTACCGGGCATAAGTCTCTTGCCTTTATCTGTCAGCCTCCCATAAATTGTAAAAAAATATCCTTTTTTAATGATTCCTTCCTCTTCTAAGTTTTCAGCAATAGTCGCAAGACTTTCTCCTGATCTTACAACAAAAAAAACTTCCTCTTGAGAAGTGTCTTTCGGAAGATAGACTCCCCAGTAGAGAAAACCACCGGCAAAAATGATACCGGCAAAAATCAGCGTTAGAAGTACAATGAATAATTCTTTAATCATAGTAATGGAACAAAAACAAATCCGGGATACTCTTCCTTCTCAAGCTTCCCTTCTTTTTTTGTAAATAAAAAAATAGATGAATTAATGGGCATAACAATTCTCCCTTCTTCTTTGAGCTGGTTTTTTAGTTTTGGTGGGAGACTATGGTCTTTGTCCGCTGCAGAGACCAAAATGCCATCGTAAGGACCTCTTTCTTTCTTCCCCTTTTTCCCATCCCCCAGAAAAACTTCTACCATCCCGTTTTTTATAAAACCGTACTTCTCGATATTTTTCTTTCCGAATTCATAAACTTCCGGTACTCTTTCAATGCCGACCACTCTCCCTTCTTTCACAATCTCCGCTAAGAGTGCCGTTGTCCATCCGGAGCCGAATCCTATATCAAGAACCGTTTCTCCCTTTTTGGGAGAAAGAAGGTCAATCATCAAAGCAACAACTTGCGGCTGAGATATTGTTTGCCCACTACCGATGGGAAGAGGGGCGTCCTGATATGCATGCTCCTCAAGGTCTTCAGGAACAAAGTCAGCACGGTCAATTTTACAGAAAGCATCATAATTCTCTTTCTTTTCCAAAAACCCCTTTCCTTTTAAAGAATTTGCAAGGTTAATCATTTCTTTTAAAAAAATAAGACAAAAATGCTCTTGCTTTTGTTAAAAAGCTCACTCTATCAATAAAGAGCTTTCCATTCAAATGATCTATTTCATGCTGAAAAACCACTGCCAGCAAACCCTCTGCCTCCACTTCTATTTCCTCCCCCTCTCTCGTTAATGCCTTCACTCTTATTTTTTTTGACCGGGTAACATCAAGCCAAACTCCCTTTAGGCTCAAACAACCTTCTTTGCTCTGTATTGTTTCTTCACTCCTCTCTATTATTTCCGGATTTAGAAAGACGTCAACTTGCTGGCCCAAATCAATGACAATAATCCTTTCTAAGACCCCTATTTGCGGTGCAGCAAGCCCAACCCCCCCCTCTTCACAAAGGGTTTTTTTCATCGTTTCTATTATTTTGTCGGTTTTTTCTCCCGTTTCCGTTTTTTGGGCCTTTTTACGTAACGATGGATGATAGTACCGTAATATTTTTCTGTTCATTTCATTAATACAAATTTTAGTCAATTTTACCAAATTATCACCTTTTTGACAAATAAAATATCCTTTATATAATAAGAGAGATTTAGTATAAAATTTTCTATAAAAAATAGTTATGGGTTTTGACTTTCTCGATGTGAGTTTTGGAGGCTCTATATATCTAACTGATCTTCTTGATGTACTTATTATCGCCATCTTTACTTACATAGGAATTCTCTTTTTAAAGCAAACTCGCTCTCTGGCCGCCTTTATCGGGCTTGGCGTTCTTGGCGTGATTTACATTCTCGCGAGAGCATTCCATCTCTATATCACCGCACTAATATTGCAATCATTCTTTAGTATTTTTATTATCGTTCTTGTCATTGTTTTTCAGGATGAACTGAAAAGATCGTTTGAACTTATTGCCACTTCGGGAAGAGGAAGAATCAAAAACAGAACAGCTGTTGCCTTTTCATCAACCGTCTTCTCGGTCGTACAAGCAGCCTCCAATCTGATGCGTAAAAAACACGGCGCTCTGATTATTATCCCCGGAAGAGAATTAATAGACCGCCACACCAGAGGAGGTAACATCCTGGATGGTATAGTGACCGCCCCTCTTCTTGAAAGTATTTTTGATCCGGATTCTCCTGGTCACGACGGAGCTGTAATTATCGACAAAGACCGAGCTCAAAAATTTGGTATTCATCTCCCCCTCTCGCAAAACCTTAAACAGATTAAAGAAAGAGGAACACGACACAGTGCAGCAATTGGTATTTCCGAAAAAACAGATGCATTGGCAATAGTTGTTTCCGAAGAGCGTGGAGAGGTTGCCGTCGCCAAATACGGAAAGATAAAAGTACTTAAAGATACACAAGAATTGGAAAAGTATCTAAACCAGCACTACCGCGAAAAGTTTCCCGAGCGTCCCCAAAACTTTTTTAAACTTTTATTCAAAGAACGTACTTTTGAAAAAATCTCCGCAATCGCCATTGCCTGTTTTGCGTGGTTTTTTGTTGTTTTTCAAGCAGAGATAGTCCAGCGTGATTTTAGTGTTCCTATAAGTTACACCAATATCTCTGAAGAAAAAATAATCGAAAGCACTGTTCCGGAAACAGTAACCATTACTCTTTCTGCACGCGGGCAAGCTGTTTTAAATACTATTCCCGCAGATGCAATAAGAATCGCTATTTCCGGAGATAGAATAGAGTCGGGATTAAATGAAATTGAATTGGACAGAAGTTATATCAGCCATCCTTTCAATGTTTCCGTGGTAAACATTAATCCTTCTACGATTCAAATTAAAGCACAAAAATACACCTTACACGAAGTACCTGTCGAAGCGAACATCATCGAAGAACCTAGGGACGCAGATTTAAAGGAAATATCAGTGAGTCCGGATAAAGTTAGACTACTCGTTCCCGAAGAAGAGGAAGCGCCCGAAGTGGTTTTTACGGAAGCAATCAACGCAAAAGATTTAATCGAAACGGAAACTATTGAAACCAGAATTACTCTTCAAGAGTTTCATAAAATACATCAAGATTCTTCTCGAACTGTTTACGTTACATTCATCATAGAAAATAACAAAGAAGGCGATTAAAGAAACCCGCCCTTTTTGGGGCGGGTAGAAAAATTTCTTTTATTTCTTTTTCGTTTTCTTTTTAGCGGTCGTTTTCTTTTTAGCGGTCGTTTTCTTTTTCGGGGTTACTTTTTTTGTTGTCTTCTTCTTTACCGGTTTCTTTTTCGGGGTTACTTTTTTTGTTGTCTTCTTCTTTACCGGTTTCTTTTTTGCGACTACTTTCTTCTTTGTGGTCGCTTTCTTTTTTGTAACCATTTTTTATTTCGAAAATTTTCCGTTGATAACACCACTTCTTGCGGTGACGGATATAATTATTATCGAAAAACTATTTTTAAAATTTCTGTGTGCAAATAGCCGACCTCTTTTTGTATTTGCGCATGTCCTTGTCTACATTCTTACAATTTAAAAATCTTTGTCAAGAGCGAAGGGGTAATTTGTAGAATTTTTTCATTTATAATAGAATCAAAACATGGAAAATGCAAAAGAAATTATTGATCTGTTGTCCCCTCTTTCTAAAAAAGACGCAAGAATGATTGCGGACGCTTTTGATTTTTCAAAAAAAATACATGATGGGCAAAAAAGATTTTCTGGCGAGCCTTACTTTAATCATCTCTACGAAACCGCAAAAATTTTAGCAGAGCTAAGGATGAGCCCAATAACAGTAACGGCGGGTCTTTTGCATGATTCGCTGGAAGACGCAAATGTTAAAGAAGAAAAAATTGAAGAGCTTTTCGGAGAGGAAATTCTTTTTCTGGTGAAAGGAGTTACCAAGTTAGGAAAAATAAAATACAGGGGAGTGGAAAGGCATAACGAAAGCTTGAGAAAACTTTTTGTTGCCGTTTCTCAAGACATTCGTGTAATCATCATCAAACTTGCCGACAGATTGCACAACATGAAGACACTACAACATGTCCCCCAACACAAGCAAGAAAGGATTGCTAAAGAAACTTTGGAGATTTATATTCCTGTCGCTTACCGCCTTGGAATAAGAAAGTTAAGCAGATCCCTTGAAGATGTTTCTTTTTCTTTCGTATATCCCAAAGAATACGAACAAACAAAAAAAATTCTAAAAGAAAAAAGAAAAGAAGATTCCGGCAAGTTAGAAAAATTTCAAAAATCGATTAGAAAGGGTTTGGCAAAAAACGGAGTTACCAACTTTAATCTTGATTATCGAGTCAAAACTCTTTACAGTCTTTATAGAAAGTTATTAAGAAAAGATTGGGATGTTGAAAAAATCTATGATATATCCGCGTTAAGAATTATTCTTTCGGACGTTGATGAGTGTTATAAGGTTTTAGGAATCATCCACGGAATATGGAGACCTCTCCCCGGAAGAATAAAAGATTACATCGCTTTTCCTAAGCCCAACGGTTATCAGGCACTCCATACCACGATATTTACCGGATACGGAAACGTATTGGAAGTTCAAATCAAAACAAAAAAAATGCATCAAGAGGCAGAATACGGTGTCGCCTCACATATTTATTACAAAGAAAGCAAGAAGACAAAGATAGGATCTAACCTTCTTTGGATTAAACGTCTCCTTCCTTTTAAAAAACCTTTTGATAAAAGCTCAAAAGAAAAAGAAATTAATTATGACGATATTCCTTCGTGGATAAAAGAGTTGGTAGAATATCAAACACTGGATAAAAATAAAAGAGCTCTTGAAGAAGATCTAAAAGAAGATTTTTTCCAACAACGAATATTTGTATTTACTCCCAAAGGAGACGTGACTGATCTCCCAATCGATTCAACTCCGATTGATTTTGCTTACGCAATACACTCGGAAATAGGTAACCGCATCAGCGGCGTGAAAGTAAACAGAAAAATGGTTGCAATAAACAGTCAATTAAAGAACGGGGATATTGTAGAAATTATCACCAGCAAATCGAGTCGACCCAGTCAAAAGTGGTTTGAGTATGCAAAAACAACAACCGCAAAAAAACACATTAAATCGGCACTACAAGAACAAAAAAAATAAGTAAAAAAAATCGGCTTCGGAGGCCGATTTTACATAGATGGTGTGTTTTTTTAATCAATAATAACTCTGACACTTCTTGCCCTATCAATTACTTCTTCAATTTTTTCAATGTCGATAATTCTTTCCACATCAATCAATCCTGCAAGATGAAGCATAGAGGAATAAGAAAATACTATCAGAAAGATAATAATTAATGAAAGAACAAAAAAATATTTTTTCACAAAAAAACCTCCTTTTTATCGTTGATTTATTTTACACAAAAAAACGTTTTTGTCAAAACCTACTCAATAATCTTCACCGCCTTGCCTTTAATAATAGCTTCCGATATCTTTTTGTAGGCAGAGATTAAGATTCTTTGAAAGGTGCTCTGTGAAGTTTTCATTCTCTTTGCACAGTCTGTTTGGCTCAAATTTTCGATATTTTTCAAACGCAAAGCCTCTGTCTCTTCGGCAGTTAACTCCATTACTTTCAGTTCGCGAAGCGGAACTCCTTGTGGCTTAAAATAAGTTACACAAGGACAAAAACAAACCCTACGATAACCTCTTGGCCTAGGCATAATTGTTGAAATTAATTTTGTTTAAAAGTATTATTATAAACGAAGAAGGCCACCCCCCTTCCTTTGCTAGAAAGGAAGGGTCACAAGGCCTTCTTTCTTATTTCTGGCCCTTTATTTCAGACATCCTCTCCTTTGCTGCTTCCAGTTCTTTTTCTATTTCATCAATTTCTTCCTGAAGAAGTTCGCTTTCTTCTTTCTTAGTAAAAAATCTTCTTCCGTGTCCCACACCACATCCACAAGGACCAAAACCTCTCCCTGTTCTTGGCCCACATCCCCCTGGGCCGGTTCCATCAAATCTTGGCATAACATTAAACTATTAGTTTATAATCCGACCTTTGCATTTTAAATATATACCCATAACTACAACCTGTCAAGTCCTTACAAAAAACACCGTCTTCTTGCAGGTGTTTTTTACCCATTAATTCCTAATCAAGGACGATATAAGCTATCTGAGAAACAACTTTCTCCGGACTTTCTCTTCTAAATGAAAAATACTTTTCGTTACAATAAGTGCATTCCGGACTGATCTTGATATTACCACCTTTCAGTCCACTGAAAATAAATTGCTTTTTAACAATCCCTCCTAAGTCAACGAAATATTTTCCTCTCTCTCTTTTTACAAGCTCGGAGTGTTCTGAAAAACTTTCTAATATATCTTCTTTTACTTCAAAGTGACATTTTTGTATATGTGATCCGACAAAAACTCTCAGTGATTCTAAATCAGAGCTGCAATGCTCCTTAAATTTCTTAACCAATTCACCGGTGATATCCCCTACAACACCCCTCCACCCTGCGTGTGCTATTCCAACAACCTCCCTTTTTTCATCGTAAATAAAGATAGGGAGGCAATCGCTTACCGTTACTGCCAAGCAAATTTTCTTTGTATCCGTAATTAATCCGTCACTTCCTTTGATTATTTTTCTTCTCTCTTTGTCGGAAACAAACGATACTGTGCCACCATGGACTAGTCCCGCTGATACAATCGTGTCTACGTCAATTCCGAGATTAGAAAAATATTTGTTTCTGTTTTTAATCCCCTCTCTATCCTCTCTGAGGATCATTTGTCCATCGTTTCTTTCTGATAGACCGAATATTATATTGCTCTTTTTGTGAATTATCATTTCCTTTGTTCTACCAAAAAATCAGATTAGTTAGAAGATGATTTCTCTGCTACTTGCTATATTTAAACAGCCATTCTCAGGTGCTATCTAATAAAAAATTCGCGGAATTAAAATCCGGAAAATTATCTATTTTGCGTTCTTACTTTTTAAGGAATGTAATAATTGTAAGAACTCTTCCTCCAATCAACATCGCCTGTTCTAAGAGAGCAAGTATAATATTACCTATTCACAATCTTAATATTATTTCTTATTAGGCTCTTTAGTGCTTCTGTCTTTAATATATTTTCTAAGATAAATCTTGGAAAAAGGGTAAACCAGCCTTGATAAAATAGTTGGATTATATGCTTTTGTTAAAAATTCGACCGGGTTTTTTCTTTTACTTAAAGACTTGACAAAAAGCTTGTAAGTTCTATCCCCAAGCAAAGAGAACAACAGTCTTGTGGATACGGAAGTTTCCAGTAATCCACTTAACTCTTTAGCCCATAATTCTTTGTACTCTTTCTTTTCGATAATACTTCGTGCAGCTAAATTTCCGGTTATTACCGCGTATCTCATTCCAAAGCCCCATAAAAAGTCTTGGAACCCGCCTGCTTCACCAACATATCTCTTTTTAGTATTAGATAATAAGTGAAAGTTCCCCGTTCCCGCAAATCCTTTTTTATTTTCAACGTTAAAATTATAATTATCCATAAAGAAATTATATGTTTTCTCTAAATAGTCGTTGACTTTTTGATATTTTCCAAAAATACAAGTCGCTACTGTCCCATGGCCATCAGTTATAAAAAAATAAGAATAACCATTATAGGCATAGTCATCATCAAATAAAATTGCAAAATTGTCTTGGGAGTCTGTTTCGAATGTATATCCATTTACAAGACCGTCAATGACTCCGTCAAATTTTGGTCCGGTAGCAACTATATCAACATCATCTGCGCTCACTGCACTATTAAATATTATCTCTACGCCAGCTTCAACAGCTTGCTCTTTTAGAGACTGCTCTAAGCATTTTGCGCCACTCCCTCTTTGCACAAGATAACAGAAAGGCCTTTTGGTTTTAAAAGAGTGTTGATATTCATCCGATCCAAACATATCAATGGAAGTCATCGCCTTTTTCCAAAAACTATTTTTTATTCCTATTCTGTTCATATAATCAATGACATCTTCCTTGAAGCCCCAATTCATTATTCCTTGAAAATCTTCATTGAATCTTTCTCCTACAGAGGCATTTTTTTCATATACCTCAACCTCATAGCCGGCTTTTGCTAAAACTATCGCGGATGTTAGACCTGATATGCCCGCACCGCCAATTTTAATTATTTTACTATCATCTTTATCACTCATTTTTCCTTTTATTAATCTGATTTTCTACTTTAAATTTTATCACAAAACAAAAAAACCGAGCTATTCTTGGTTTTCCTTGATCTAAGTCCGCAGGGGCGCCAGGACTCGAACCTGAAACAAGGGTTTTGGAGACCCTTATGATAGCCAATTTCACCACGCCCCCATAAACGACACTGTGTGCCGTGGAATTTTAAATAGAGCAAAGACTATTTAAGTTTCATTTTATGCAAAGTGTGTTTTTTACACCATCTGCAATGCTTTTTGAGTTCCATTTTTTCGTTCTCGATGTTTTTCCCTTTCTTAACCTGGATATGATAATTCGCTTTTTTACAAACGCCACACTCCATCTTTAAAAAAGGTCTTTTTGTTTTTGTAGTCATATTTTTATATTACTTATTCTTATGAGCCTGAGGGGAGGATTGAACTCCCGGCCTTTCCCTTACCATGGGAATGCTCTCCCACTGAGCTACTCAGGCAAAAAGTTGTGGGCCGGGAGGGATTCGAACCCCCGAAGGCGTAAGCCAGCAGGTTTACAGCCTGCTCCATTTGACCACTCTGGTACCGACCCCTTTTTCCGATTTGCTTCGCCATTGTACCACAAAATCGCCCTACTTTCAATAATCGCCTTTCCACTCATCGATCGTAAATGGTTCTCCATGCCCGGGATAGATAAGAGTTTCCTTAGGTAACTCTTTCTTTAGTCTGTGAATTGTCTCTTTCATCTCCGCATCTGACCCTCCCGGAAGATCCGTTCTCCCGTGACCGTCCACAAACAAAACATCGCCTCCCATCAAAAATAACTCTCCCTTCAAGCAGAATGAGTCCTTTGTATGCCCCGGGGTATGCATTATCCTTAAATCGCTGTCTCTTACCGTTATCTTCTCTCCTTCTTGAAGATTCTCTATTATTTTCGCCCCAGTTCTTTCTTCTACTTCCCTGTTTGCCATCACATGATCAGGATGGCCGTGAGTATTCACGATATATTTCGGCTTAATTCCGGTTTTCTCTATTTCGCCTATTATTTTTTTGGCATCTGCTCCCGGATCAACAACAAGCATTTCTTCTCCATTATAGAGAAGGTAGCAGTTTGTCTCCAACATTCCGACAACAATTCTTTTTATTTTCATATAATGGCTTCTATTTTCAGAAAGAGATAAAACCTCACTAAACAGGCCAATCTTCAATCATAATCGTTTTTTTCTTTTCCTTAATGGGAAGAAGTTGATATATTTCTTCGGTCACAAAAGGAATAAAAGGGTGTAGCGTCTTAATTATTCCCTTAAGCACCTCTAGAAGAACCTCTTGTCTTGTTTTGCGCGTCTTTTTATTTTCCAAAACCTCTTTCGATTCCTCTAATACTTTGTCGGCAAAATTATGCCATAGGTAATGATAAAGATTTTCTGCAGCGTGAGAAAACTGATAATTTTCCAACTGCTCTGTTGCTTTTTTAGCAGTTTTTTTGAAACCATCAAAAATTTCTCGGTCCTTCGGGGTCCATTCCAGCTTTTCTTCCGCGTTATAATCTTCTGTGTTCATAAGTACAAAACGAGAAACATTCCAAAGTTTGTTGGTAAAGTTCCTGTATCCCCTTATCCTGTCCTCTGATAATCGAATATCCGTTCCCGCTGTTGCTCCTACAATTAAAGAGATTCGTGTTGCGTCCGCACCGTACTTTTCCACCATGTCTAGCGGATCTATTGTATTGCCGAGAGACTTGCTCATTTTTTTACCCTTCTCATCGAGAACCAATCCATGCAAGTAGACATTTTCAAAAGGGATGTCGTTCATATGGTAAGTTGTCATCATCACCATGCGAGCAACCCAAAAGAAAATTATGTCATACCCTGTCTCCATAACACTGGTCGGATGGTAGAGTTTGAGTTCACTGGTTTCTTCGGGCCAACCAAGAGTGGAAAAAGTCCATAGTCCGGATGAAAACCACGTATCGAGAGTATCCGGATCCTGTTTCCAACCCTTTCCTTCCGGGGGCTCTACGTCACAGTAAACTTCCTCGTCCTTATACCATACAGGGATACGATGCCCATACCAAATCTGTCTACTAATACACCAATCTCTGAGATTGTCAATCCAGTGGTAATATATTTTTTGAAACATTTCGGGAACAATTCTGATCTGTCCGGTTTCTATCGGCTTCCGCATCAGTTCTTTAAAGTTTGTTTCTTGCCCATCCTTTATCCCTTCAATATTTGACTTTTCAATCCGAAACTTTTTATTTACATCGATGAACCACTGTTCTTTGATTTGCGACTCAATCAAGCCCCCTCCTCTACTGTTTACCGCAACACTGTGTCTGTAATTCTCATCTACTTCGGAAAGAAGATTTTTTTTCTTAAACTTTTCGACAATAAGCGGCCTTGCTTTTTCAATTTCCATTCCGGAAAACTCTTTGGCGATCGAAAGTAGCTTCCCGTCAAAATCAATAATCTGTTCTTTCTCTAAATTGTGTCTCTCGGCTATTTCAAAGTCAGTTAAATCGTGCCACGGAGTAATCGTCATTACTCCCGTTCCAAATTCAGGATCCACTGCTTTATCTTTGATAATGATTGCTTTAACTTTGCCGTTAATCCACTCAACTTCTATTTCCTGTCCATGTTTATAATCTAAATAACGCTTGTCTTCAGGGTGCATTACTACATACTTGTCACCAAATTTTGTTTCCGGTCGTGAAGTGCCAATGATAAATGGCCCAAATTTTAAATAATAAAAAGAAGTTTTTCTCTCTTCTCTCTCTAGCTCATCATCCGAAACATTAGTTTTCATAAGGGGGTCCCAGTTGACAATTCTTTGTCCGCGGTAGATAAGCCCTTGTTCGTACATCCTCTTAAATGCCGTTTTTACCGCCAAGTTCCGCTTATCATCAAGCGTAAATGCTTCTCTGCTCCAATCAAGGGAAGCTCCCATTCTTTTAACTTGGTTGACAATCGTATCGTGGCTCTCTTGAGCAAAGCTTTCAACTCTCTTTAAAAACTCTTCTCTTCCCAAATCGTGCCTCGTCTTCCCTTCCTCTTCGTAGATTCTTTTCTCTACTTTACTGGAAGTAGCAATAGATGCATGGTCCGTTCCCGGAATCCACAGCGCCTTTTTCCCCTTCATTCTATTGTAACGAATAAGGATGTCCTGGTAGGCAATCATTGCCGCATGCCCCATATGCAAATTCCCCGTTACGTTCGGAGGTGGCAGAACAATAGTAAAAGGCTCACTCCCTGCAAGGTTGTCGGGATTAAAGCAGCCGGTCTCTTCCCAAAACCGGTAAGTTCTTCCTTCCACTTCTTGAGAATTATACTTCTTCTCCATTTTTCTAAATTATTAAAACTTTTATTCTCATTAAATTTAAGAAGACAGAGGTATTGTAACATAAAACTGAGAACCTTTCCCTTTTCCTTCCGATTCCGCCCACACTTTTCCTTTGTGCATCTCTACAAACTGACGAGCGATGTAAAGTCCAAGCCCCGCTCCTTGTATCCAGTGTTTTTTACCTGCCCCCCCACGAGAAAATGTTTCAAAAAGCTTTTCTACTTCCTCCTCGCTCATCCCTTCCCCCGTATCTTTAATTGATATCTTTAAATAATCATCTTCCTTTTTCACGGAAACCGTCACCTCTCCTTCTTGTGTATACTTAATAGCGTTATCGATAAGATTAATCATTACGTTTTCTATCTTTGAAACATCTATCTCTATCTCCGGTAGCTCCTCTAACGGTTCTTTAAAAATCAACTCCACCTTTTTTCCGTTCAGAGAAGGCATCATCCTTTCAACCGTGTTTCGGATAACCTCTACAAGATTTGCCTTTTCTTTTTCGAATTCTACTCTTCCTGCTTGAATGCGAGAAATATTTAAAACATCGTTTACCAGTGCGATAAGTCTCTCGTTTGCCTCATAAACGCTTTGTAGCACTTTTCTTTCCTTTTCCTTATCCTTCTCATAAACTCCCTCACTTACCATCGAAAGATGTCCTTTAATAATGCTAAGTGGTGTTCTTAGCTGGTGTGAAACGATAGACATAAACTCTGTTTTTACTTTATCGAGACGTTGTAGTTTTCTGTAAGCCCTTTTCAGTTCTTTTACCTGCTCTTCTACCTTTCTTTCTAGATTTTTTGAAAAGTCCTCCACTTTCGAGTAAAGCCAAGCGTTCTGTAAAGCAACAGAAAAATGATAAGAGAGATTTGAAAGAAGATCTAGATCTTGATGAAAATAAGGATCTCCCGATTTTTTCTCTCCCAAAACTATTATTCCGACTATCTTCTCCTTGAAAATCAAAGGGAGACACAATTCTGCCTCTATTTTATTCATGTCTTTTAAAAGATGTTCTATTCTTTTCTTTTTTTCTTCATCGCTCTCTTCACCTAAATAGAGCACTAATTCTTCATAGACAAGAGGCTTTTTGTTCTTTTCAAGCCATTCTGTTAAAAAGTTGTCTCGTACCAAAGAAATTCCATTCTCTTCTTTGAATCCAATGTTCTTTGCGATAGCAAACTTCCCCGCATCCCCCTCTCTTAAAATAATTACAACCCTCTTCGTTTTTAAGGTTTCAAGTAATGTGGAAGCAATGAGATTTGTTAATTCTCTCAGGTCTAATATTTCCGTTAACTCTTTTCCCAAACGCTTAAGTGTTTTTTCCGAAGAATAAAATGAGTAATAAAGATATTTTCCCGCAAATTCTTCGAATGCAGAGAAAAGAGGGTGAAAGAAAAGTGCTGAGATTGTTGTCGCTCCCACCACCTTAAGGGCAGAAGGAAATCCCAATAATAATCCCAAAAGAAAGAGGCTGTACGCGATTAAAGCAACTGAAACAACAGAGAAGGTATAGACCAGTCCTCTCCCCGCGGCCACACGAATGTCCATTAGGCGATGCCTTAGAATGGCATAAGAAATAAATCCAATCAGAATAAGTGCAGCGAGAGGCCCGAACCAAACAAACTTATAAATCCCCAAAAAAGGTAATAACAAATTAAAAGTTCCCCCAAAGAGCGCCGAAAGTGCGCATCCCATAAAAAGATATTTTAGCTGTATTCTTTCATTTCCTTCACAGAAAAAATATTTTTTTGCCAAATTCCGGAAAGCCCATCCCATCAATACTAGAAAATAGAAAGCAAAAAAATAAATCCCTGGACCGTTTATTATCTCCCACGGATTTAACAAAACTCTTTTGACAGTAACTTCAGGTAAAAATATGCAAACAGAAACAATAACAAAAAAAACATTCACCAGTATTTTTTGATATTTTTTTGGAATATATTTTCTTTCCCTGTAGCTAACACTCTCCGGAAAAATAGAAGAGAAGTAAAAAAAAGTAAAAGCTATTAATATCGCGCTAAAGTAACTCATCTGAGCCCAGAAAATACCCCTCTCCACAGTAGGAGCTATAAAGCACATCGCATTAGTAAAAGACCAAAAAGCAACACTTAAAGTTACCCCTCCAAACCATATTGCTGCCTGTGATTTTTTTCGAAAAAGGACAAAAAAAGACAGCAAAGCACTGATTACCGTAATAAAAGACAAGAGAAAAAAATTAAAGTCTGTGGGTAAATGATACTGCATTCTGTGAATAATACCATAAAAAAAAGCATAAAAAAAGAGACCGAACTTAATGCTCGGTCCTTTGCTTTCAGTTAAGCGACTATAGTCCTAATATTCATTCTTTTTGGGCAAACCATTTGTACAGCTGATCGCTCTCTTCTCGGAATCTTTCTTCTATTTTTCTAGCATCTACTATGGCCGCTACTGTGGGAACACCCTCTTGAAAGCAAACAGTTTCTCCAATTTGCTCAAATGGAAAAATGAGCTTTATTTTATCAAGGAATTTTTTTACAACTACAATATATCCGTATCGAATGTTTCTTTTCATTGCGGAAAGGTATACGTCGCGATAAAGCAACATCGTAGTATAAAGACGATAGTCAGGCCGAGAAGTATCTACCAAAACCCGACTTATTTCCAATGAATTCTTTTTCTCCAGAAGCTCTTCATTGACGAGATCTTTAAAATCTTCCTCGATCATAAAAACTCCATAAGGGAAAATAATTCTTGAGTAGCCAATCATCCTCCCATTTAGAAATACACCCACATGACGAGCATACTCGTCATAATGATCATAATCCATCTCGTGAGGGTTAGGAATCAACCACCCCAATTTCTCCGCGAAGATTCGGTACCTCACTTTATATGCTTTCTCACGTTCTTTTTCATCTAGTTCCTTTGTTATTAGATTTTCACTTTCTTCGCTTTCTATTATTCCAGCTATAATTTCTTCGCCAAATATTCCTTCTCCCAATTTTAACACCTCCTATTCCAAGATTTTTTCGTGCAAAATTCTAGGCTCGAAGTTTCTCATAATATGCTCCCTAGTTAGCCCTATTCCGATATGAAGCAGGGCATAAGTTGCAAAAACCAAAACTACTACAATAAGCGCCGTGTACAATATGCGCACCATTCTCTCCTCCCCTCAAGCTTAATATATATAAACACGTTTTATTGAGCGTGATATTTTTTTAGTGTGCGTCACCTCCTTTTTATTATTTATTTTATAGCACAATTTCAACAACTTTTCAAGCAAGAACAAAAATTTTAGGCCGCATTCACGCGTCTGCAATTTTTCCAGTAAATCATTTGCCTTCTTTTTGTAAAGAAAAAGAAACAGCGTTCTTAGTCAGAATAATCTCTTGTCGGTTTTCAGTTTTTTCCTTCATCAAACACTACCTATCGTTTACCTGCGAAAAATAATAAAATCTTGCTCTAAAAAGAAAAGACGCTACTTTTATTTGTAGCGCCCGCCCAAAGATTTTTTATTTTTTCCATTGCCATGGGGAGGTGGCTTGTGTGTATACCAGAAAAAAAACAAGAAAAGCTACAACCAATGGAACAATAATTCCATTGTTCCCGATCAAAAATAATGGTAAGGCATAAATCACAAAGGTTGCCATTGCCAAAACTAGTGCCTTAACTGCTGCTTCTTTTTTTGAATTATATCCAAGTATTCCCCAAAAAAGACCCAAGAACAGAACCAATCCCACGCCAATTGTTGAAGAGACAAGCGAGAGAAAAAGCATTTTTACAACTCCTCCTTTCAAATTCAATGACGCAATTATTTAATGTTCAATCCTCCTTTTTGTCGTTTAGTTTATAACACAATTTAAACAACTTTTCAAGTCATGACGAGAAATCAAAACTACAATCAAGAAAATTCCACTATTAAAAAACTATTTCTCATCCAGTCTTTCCGTGAGATAATTCTTCAACTCTGCCACCTTTACTCTTTCTTGCTTCATCGTGTCTCTATCTCTTATGGTCACCGAATTGTCGGACAAAGAATCAAAATCCACCGTAACACAATACGGTGTTCCTATCTCGTCTTGTCTTCTATACCTTTTTCCAATGCTTCCCGATACATCATACTCGCACATCCACAACTTCTTCAATGAATCATATATTTCTCTTGCCTTACCGGTAAGATCCTCTTTGTTTTTAAGAAGAGGAAAAACAGCAACCTTAATCGGTGCCAATCTTTTATCAATTTTCAGTACTGTTCTTTTTTCTCCCTCTACCTCTTCTTCGGTAAGAGCGTTATCTAAAAACATAAGAAACACCCTGTTTAGCCCCGCCGATGTTTCCATGATGTGGGGAGTGAATTTCTCATCGGTTTTTTCATCGGTATACATTAAGTCAACTCCGGAGTGTTTTGAGTGTTGTGAAAGGTCCCAATCTCCTCGAGTATGAATTCCCTCAACCTCTTTAAATCCTCCAAGACATTCAAAATCAAACTCTATATCGTATGCCTGCGAAGCGTAGTGAGAAAGAACCTCGTGCTTGTACCATTTAAGCTTCTCTTGCGGAATGCCGTACTCTAAATACCACTTCCATCGTAAATCTTTCCACATTTCATACTTTTCATCCATCTTATCGGGATGTAAAAAGTACTGCATCTCCATCTGTTCAAACTCTCTTGTTCGAAAAACAAACTGCCTTGCGACAATCTCGTTTCGAAAAGCTTTACCAACCTGAGCGATACCGAAAGGAAGTTTAGGGTGAACAGAATCCATCACATTTTTATACTCCAAATATATCCCTCCACAAGTTTCGGGTCTTAAATAAATCACGTTCTCTTCGGAAAGTACGTCTACCGGAGAACCGAGATTTGACTTAATCATCAACGAAAACTGTCTTGCCGGAGTAAGCTTTTTTGAACCGCAGTTTACACACTTCACCTTTTCGTCTTTTTTTAATTTATTCAGCTCGTCGTTAACAAAATCAATGCTTGCCTTATCGGCGTCCACTCCAAACTCTTCGAGAATGTGATCCGCGCGCATCCTCTGCTTGCAATCCAGACAATCCACTTGCGGATCATCAAATCCCTCTACGTGTCCGGATGCAACCCATGTTGTAGGGTGCATAAAAATTGCACTATCTAATCCGTAAATGTCGTCTCGAAACTGAACCATGTGTTTCCACCAAGCATCACGAATATTGTTTTTTAAAATTGTTCCGTAATGCCCGTAATCGTAAATCGCAGCCAAGCCACCGTAAATCTCTGATGAAGGGAAAACAAAACCCCTCCTCTTGCAGAAAGAAACTATTTTTTCAAGACCGGATTTTTTTGTCATGTTTTTTAATTTTTAGATTAATAAAAAAGCTCGTCTTAACAACCAAAATTTATTGATTGCTAGAACGAGCTTTCCCCGCGGTTCCATCTAGCTTGCCTTGATTGTAATCAAGACCACCTTTTTTCTGTCAGCTTAATATAAAGGGGTGCCAATCTCCCGCAAACCGACTGATCACATTATAACAAACCTTCAAATTATTTTCAAGTCTTCCCTACCTCATGATAACGGAGATACTTGTATGCTTCGCCAAAGAAAAATACCAGAGAAGAAAGAGCCATAAGTATAAATACCTCGAAATAACTAATGGTTTCAAAATTAAAAACTTCTTGGAAAAACGGTATTCTAATCACCGCTACTTGTAAGAACAGTGCAATCAGAATGGCAAAGATTAGATACTTGTTCTTGAAGAATCCTATTTTAAAAACAGAACGTTTCATATCTCTCATATTAATTGCGCGGAAAAGTTGCGTAAATGCCATTACGCTAAATGCAGCAGTCCTTGCTTTTTCGATACTAACCTCTTGGTAATAATTGAATGCTAAAAGTGTTAGTGTTGCCATAACAAATGCCGTTAAAATTAGCACGGGAAGAACATCTATTGTTAAAATACCCTCGTTCTTGTTTCTCGGCTTTTCTTTCAAAATATCACTGTGTCCCGGTTCAGCGGCAAGGGGTGCTCCGGAAAAACCGTCAGTAATCAGATTAAGCCATAATATCTGTGTGGGTAAAAAAGGAAGCTGCCCACCAAGCAAGAGAAGTGAAGTGATAATCGTTACATGCTCCGCAAAGTTTGTGCTTATTAAGGTCGTACTGGCTTGTTTTGTGTTGCGAAAAACAATCCTCCCCTCCTCTACTGCATTAACAATAGAAGAAAAATTGTCATCTGCTAAAATAATATCTCCGGCTTCTTTGGTTACATCCGTTCCTGAAATCCCCATTGCTATCCCGATATCCGCCTGCTTTACCGCCGGAGCATCATTCACTCCATCACCAGTCATTGCGACAATGGCTCCATTTTCTTGAAGAGTTTTAGCAATTTTTAGCTTCATATGAGGGGTAAGTCGTGCAAAAACATTGACCTCTCTTATCGCCCCTTCAAAATCTTCTTCGGACATTTCGGAAAGCTCTTTTTGTGTTAAAGCTCTTTCGTCGTCTCTGCTTACCAAACCTATCTCACGAGAAATTGCCAAGGCTGTCCCCTTGTGATCACCGGTAGTCATAATTACTCTTATTCCTGCTTCTTTTGCCTTTTCAATCGCCTCTTTTACTTCCGGTCGAGGAGGATCAACTATTCCAACTACACCAACTAGCACTAAATCATTAACCATTTCTTTTTCTATCTCCTCCGTTTCCTTTGCAACTTCTTTGTAAGCAATTCCGATTGTTCTCATCGCTTTTCCAGTCATTCTTTCAACGCGGTCCATTATCATTTTTCTGTCGTCTTCCTTTGTCTCTCTAACCCCTTCTTTTTCCTGAATATGGCCAACTCTCTCCATAATCTCTTCAGGTGCCCCCACAACGTAAATTTGTTTCTCCTCCTTTCCATTTAAAAGAACGGAAAGTGACGCTCTGTATTTAAGCTTTGAGCTAAACGGCATGTCATCCATTTTTCTTTCTTTTTCGTGAATCAACTCCTCGTTTAATCCCGCCTTCTGCGCAAGGACAACCAAGGCTGCTTCTGTTGGATCTCCAACAATCTCGTACTTTTCTTCTTCCTCTTTTTTGGTAAGCTCCGCCTCATTACAAACCCCGGCAATGTGAAGAAGTTTCTCAAGATTTGGTTTGTTAAGAGGGGTTATCACTCTTCCTTCTTTAATAAACTTTCCTTCCGGAATCCACCCTTCTCCTGTAACATCTATTTCCGTTCCACTGGCAAGAACGATTTTTCTTACATTCATCGTGTTCTGTGTAAGAGTTCCCGTTTTATCGGTCACAATATGATCTGTGACGCCCAGCGTTTCGGTTGCTGGAAGTTTTCTAATAATAGCGTTTCGCTTAGCCATTCTCGTTGCTCCTATCGCGAGAACGACCGACAGAATTGCGGGCAAACCTTCGGGAATTCCGGAAACAAGAGCGGCAATTGTAAAACGAACCGACTCTTGAAAACTTTCCGAAAGTCCTACTACTTCTTGAAATCTTATTCCTTGAGTATAGAGAGAAAGAAGAAAAATGAGCAGAGAGCTACCAAACGCAAAAAAGGCCATCTGTTTGGCCAATCTTCCTACCTTCTCTTCAAAGTGACCTCCTCTTTTTTTAATCTCACTAATATCTTTGGCAATAGAACCAAAGGCGGTTTCGTTTCCGGTAGCAACCGCTACTCCTTTCGCTTTTCCTCCGGCAACAAAAGTTCCCATCCAGGCCATGTTTTTCTTGTCTCCCGTATCGATATCTTCTGCTACCGGTTCAGTGTGTTTTCCTACCGGAACCGATTCTCCGGTAAGAGAAGCTTCGTTCGTTCGAAAGTTTTTGGTGTAGAAGAGTCTTACGTCTGCCGGAATACGTGTTCCTTCATCCAAGACAATTACATCTCCGGGAACGATGTGTTTTGCTGAAATCTCCAAAAAGTTTCCCTCCCTGTACACCCTCGCCACGGGGATGATCATTTTTTTTAGTGCTTGAATCGCCTTCTCCGCTTTATACTCCTGAAGAAATCCAAACCCTGAGTTTAATAAGATAACTGCCAGAATAACATAAACATCTATCCACTTTCCGAAAACCGCAGAAATGACCGCAGCGGCAATTAAAACATAAACCAGTCCGCTTCGAAATTGTTTTAAGAAAATAAAGATAGGATGAACCTCCTTTTTCCCCTTCAGTTCATTCTCACCATACTCCTCCAACCTTTTCTCGGCCTCTTTTTGTGAGATTCCTTCAGGATCGGAAGAAAGATTTTCAAAAACTTCTTCTGTCTTTTGTGCATGCCAGTTTTTCATTTCAATTACTTTTAAATATTTACTTTATAATTTTTCCCTTTTTATCTCTCCACTCTGCTATCTTTCGGTGATCACCTGAAAGTAAAACAGAGGGAACACTTCTTTTTTTTCCATTAATGGTGATGTTCTCCGGTCTTGTGTACTGTGGACACTCCAAAAAACATTCCCCCCTTTTTCTTTCTTGCAGAAAACTTTCCTTTCCCACCACTCCGGGAACGAGACGGGATACAGTTTCCAAAACAACCATCGCCGGAAGCTCCCCTCCCATCAGTACGTAACTACCAATTGACAACTCTTCATCGGCAATATACTTCGCCACTCTCTCGTCCACCCCTTCATATCTTCCGCAAATCATAATAACCTGGTTGTATTCTGTAAGTTTGGTTGCTCGCCTTTGGTTAAACCTTCTTCCTCTCGGAGTAAACAAAACAACTCTCGTTTTATCTCCTTTTCCCTTTAGAGATGAAACCGCCTTGTGTATCGGCTCCGCCTTCATTACCATTCCTCCTCCTCCACCAAAGGGAGTGTCATCCACTGTTTTGTGTACATCATCGGCCCACTTTCGTAAATCATGAATCTTCACCTCTATCTTCTTCTTCTCAGAAGCTTTTTTTACTAGGCTTTCTTTGAGATAAGAATTAAATACTCCAGGAAAGATAGTTATAATATCGAAGCGCATATAACTGTTAATTAAAAACGGTGCTATTTGGAATATAATAGCACCGTTTAGGAAATTTATGAAAGCCTTTAAAGTTTGATATCTTCCAAGCCTTCTTTTTTGTTTTCGGAAGAATCATTCTTTGGCTGATAGCTTCCTCCACTCGGTTCAATAATCTTCAGATTAACCCTTGCTTTACGCTTAAGGCCAATAATACGAACCAAGTTCCTGATTGCTCTTGCGGTTGATCCTTCCTTTCCGATAATTTGTCCCATATCGTCAGGATGAACCTTCAGTGCAAGAAGCACTCCCATTTCGTCTACTTTTCTTTCGACTTCTACTGCGTCAGGATTATCTACCAAGTTTTTTACAATAAACTCCAAGAAATCCTTGTCAGAAGTTTCTTTGGTCATAATTGTGTGTTTTTATCGTACAATATAGCTCGACCTTTCCTACCGATTTACGGTAAGTTACTAACGGCATTCTATCTTTTTTCTAAAATTCAGTCAACCCTGATCTTTATCTTCAAATTTTTGCCGGAAGATTGTTATTCTATTTTTCTTCTTTCTCCGGTGATTTCTCTTCTCCTTTTCCCTCATCTGTCACGTGCTCTTTCACTTTATTTTCTTTTGCAGGTTCCTCCACGTTTTTTTCTTCTTCCGCTTCTTTCGTTTTTTCATCGTCCTTAGGTTTTTCTTTAGACTCTTTTTCAGCAGTTTCTTTAGTTGTCTCCTCTGCTTTTTCCTCGGACCCCTTCTCAGGAGAAACTTCTTCGGCCGGAATATCGCCTTCTAAAGGCTCTTCCTTTTTTTCCTCAATAGTTTTTTCCACCACCTCTTTCATTTCTTCTGCATTTTCCGTATCCGAAGCTCTTTTTTCCTCTTTTCCCGCAATTACTTCTTTTCTTTTTCTTGTTATCGAAACTACATTCACCTTTTTTCCTTTAATTGCTCCTTTTTTGATGAGAAGATTTTTTACTACCCCTGTTGGTTGTGCCCCTTTCTCCATCCAGTAAGCAACCCTTTCTTTCTTGATTTCACACTCCTTGGTAAGGGGGTTATAAAATCCAACGTCTTCAACAAATCTTCCACCTGAAGGGGGATTGTTTTTATCAGTGACTACTATTTTGTAAAAAGGTTGTTTTTTTCTCCCTTTTCGAAAAAATCTTATTTTTAACATGTGCTTATGGTACGAAACTTTTTAATGTTTACTCTTCAACTTTTCCCATGCTTTTTTTGACAACGCTTCTTTTGCCGCTTCTTCTTCTGCTTCTTTCTTTGACCACCCTTCTCCCTGTCCAATCGACTCCCCATTAAGGAAAACTTCTATAATAAAGTGCTTTTGGTGGTCCGGACCATCCGCTCGCAAAACTTCGTAGTTCGGAGTGATGCCGACATCTTCTTGTGTTTTTTCCTGAAGTTCTGATTTCGGATCACGGTACAATCCTAGTTCTACAATCCGAGGAAGTCTTGATATCAGGTTTTTTTCAACAAAATCTGCGGCAATTTCGTATCCTCTATCCAAATAAATCGCCCCGATTAACGCCTCAAAGGTATTTGCCAGAATACACATCCGAGCTCTTCCTTTTTCTCTTTTTTCTCCCTTGGAAAGAAGAAGAAAGCGCTCGAGACCGAGTTTATCGGCAGTATCTCCAATCTCTTTTGTGTTCACAAGTGCTGCCCTCCAAGTAGTAAGCTCTCCTTCGGATTTTTCCGGATAGTTAAAATAAAGATAGCTGGTGACAATTAACTCCAACACCGCATCTCCTAAGAATTCTAATCTTTCGTTTTGACCAAGATTAAAATCGGGGTTTTCGTTTAAATAAGAGCGGTGGCAGAAAGCTTGAATAATTAAATTCTTGTTCTCAAACTCCACTCCTATCTCTTTTTCCAATTCACCGAATTTTTCTTCCATGCTACTCTTTGTTATCTTCTATCTCCTTGTAGACGGTTCCCAAAACACCATTTACGAAACGTCCCGAGCTACTTCCCCCAAAACTTTTTGCCAGTTCAATTGCTTCGTTAATGGCAACTTTAGGAGGAACTTCCTTTTCATCTCCATAAATCAACTCATAAAGACCCATTCGCAAAACATTGCGGTCAATTGCTGTAATCTTTTCAAGGGGCCACTCCGGGGCAGCAGCTGAAATAATCTTGTTTAATTCTTCTATGTTGGAAATCACCCCCCCAACCAAACTGTAAACAAATTCAGCACCTTTAACTTTTTTTTCCTGCTCCTTTATGTTTCTCTCGACAATAGTTTTGTAATCAATCTTCTTTTCTTCCTGAAAATCCCACTCGTAAAGCGACTGAAGTGCAATTGATCGTGCCAGGTGACGAGAAGACATAAATATATAAAAAACTATTGCTTTTTCTCTTTTTTAGACATCGCCTCCATTGTGAGAGGTTTCTTTTCTCTGCCCGTTTCTTTTTCGGAGCCGGACTTTTTTTCTTTTAACACATCAACAACCTCTCTTCCTTTGTAATACCCACACTCCCGGCAAACCGTGTGCATCACCTTTTTCTCTTTGCATTGTGGGCAAACAACAAAAGATGGCTTGTCCAAATGAATGTGCATCCTTCGTTGATTTCTCCTTGATTTTGTTTTTCTTTGTTTGGGTACTGCCATATTTCATTAAATTAATACCCTGCATTGTACCAAAAAATCCTTTTTTATGCAACCTTCATTAAAAGAAGCTTGTACTCGATCAATCGGTGCTTTCAGTCTCAAAATAGCCGTTCTGTAAATACCCCTCTTTTCTCTTCGCCTATAGAACGTCTTTATTTTCTTTTGCTCCGTTTCCTTCTATTACGATTAATATTCTTTTACTCGCACTGTTGTTTTTAAAATTAAAATCACTTTTTGGAGAGTACTACTATAGTTGCCGACGGTGGTTGTAGCTTAAAATAAAAAAGTCAAAGAAGGCGAAAAGACTTTCGATGAATCGGGCAGGGTTTGTGTTTTTTAATCATTTCACGATGCATCTTTGTTCCGTATCCCTTGTGTTTTTGAAAGCCATAACAGGGATAAATTTTGTGATATCTGTCCATCATTTTGTCTCGTTCCACTTTAGCTAAAATGGAGGCCATCGAACACTCTAAAACGCTCTCATCCGCTCTTAAAACAGGTTTTTGATTACACTCAAGATTTATTTTAAAATTACCGTCTATAATTAAAAGTGATCCGGCGTAATCAATTCCGCTCACAGCTTCTTTCATTGCCAGCTTAGTTGCTTCCAGTATATTTATTTTATCAATTATATTCTTTGAAATAACTCCCATCCCCCACTCAACATCGGGGTGCCGTGCTATTAACTCGTAAATCTTTTCTCTTTTCTTTGGAGTCAGCTTTTTGGAATCGCAAATACCTATTTTTTTATTTCTTAACTCGGACTCAAAGCTTTTCACTCTTACTGCAACCGCGACAACAGGTCCTGCCAAAGGGCCTCTTCCACTTTCGTCTAATCCAATGATGCTTAATTTTGCCATATCTTTTAAAATGATATAGAATTGTAGCACATTTTTTAACATTTATTTATCGGTTATGTCTTTTACTCATCTACACGTCCACTCCGAGTACAGTCTTTTAGACGGACTACCAAAAATAGATCAACTCCTGAGCCATGTAAAAAAACATGGCATGGACTCTGTGGCTCTTACCGATCACGGTGCGCTTTATGGATCTATTGAGTTCTACAAAAAAGCAAAAGAAGCGGGAATAAAGCCTATTATCGGTGCAGAAATATACATGGCAACAGACGGAATGCTCGACAAAAGGCCACATATAGACAACAAGTCATACCACATGGTTCTTCTTGCAAAAAACGAAAAAGGTTATCAAAACCTAGTGAGGATAATCACCCAAGCACAACTTAAGGGTTTTTATTACAAGCCGAGAATAGATGAAGACTTTTTAAAAAATCATACGGAGGGTTTGATCGCCCTTACCGCTTGCATTAAGGGAAAAGTTCCCCATCTCGTTCTTACAAAAGAAAGAGAAAAGGCAAAAGAGTTGGCACTTTATTACAAGAATATCTTTGAAAAAAATAGTTTTTACTTAGAAATCCAACACCATCCGAATATTGAAGAACAAAAAATAGTAAATGATGAGTTTATAAAAATATCACGGGAAACGGGAATTCCTCTTGTCGCTACCTGTGACTCCCACTATCTGCAGTCAGAAGATGCAACAACACAAGATATTTTAATGTCTATCGGAACCGGATCAGACATTAACAATTCTGAGCGCCTTACAATGACAGATGATGACTTTTCAATGCGCACTCCGGAGGATATGAAAAAACTTTTTGAGAATGTCCCCGAAGCGCTGGAGAACACTCAGAAAATAAAGAAGATGTGTGATCTGGAGATTTCTTTGGGAAAAATTATACTTCCTCACTTCCCCGTCGAAGAAGGGAAAACAGTAGACAAGAAACTAAAAGAGCTTTGCGAAAAGGGTATTGAAAAAAGATACCCTCAACGGAATAAAGAAAAAACAAAAGAGATAAAAAATCGTCTCAACATGGAGCTTGATGTTATCATCGATGCAAACCTTTCTTCTTACTTTCTTATTGTTCAGGACTTTGTTAACTGGGCAAAGGAAGAGAAGATTGTTGTTGGTCCCGGTAGGGGTAGTGCCGGTGGATCTCTTGTTGCGTATCTTCTGGGAATAACAAACATTGATCCCTTGCACTACGGTCTTATCTTTGAAAGATTTCTCAATCCTGGAAGAGCGAAAGTTTCCTTACCCGACATCGATCTCGATTTTGCAGACAGAAGAAGAGACGAAGTAATAAACTACATTGCGGAAAAATATGGTAAAGACCGGGTTGCACAAATAATTACTTTCGGAACAATGGCCGCCAGAGCAGCAATCAGAGATGTTGGTAGGTCTCTTGGATATTCATACTCCTACTGTGATAAAATTGCAAAGATGATTCCTTTCGGTTCAAATTTAAAAGAAACAAGAGAGAACGTCGGAGAGTTTAGACAGCTGTACGATACGGACAAAAGTGCGCGAGAGCTTATCGACCATGCCGAGAAACTGGAGGGAGTAACCAGGCACGCTTCAACTCATGCCTGTGGGGTTGTTATTTCCGACAAACCTCTTCAAGATATCGTTCCCCTCCAACACCCCACTCAAAATGAAGAAGTTACCGTAACACAATACTCGATGGATTACATAGAAGATTTGGGTCTTTTAAAAATGGACCTTTTAGGACTAAAAAATCTAACTACAATTGAAGATACCTTAAAAAAAATATATGCCATCCATAAAGAAAATATTGATCTCGAAACAATCCCTCTAGACGATAAAAAAACATTTTCTCTTCTTCGGGAAGGAAAAACTGTTGGAATCTTCCAACTGGAGAGCGGAGGAATGCAAAGATACTTAAAACAACTCAAACCAAATAACATCGAGGAGGTTATTGCCATGGTTTCTCTTTACCGACCCGGCCCGATGAAGTTTATTCCCGAATATATCGAAAGAAAACAAGGAAAAAAAGAAATAACATACTTGCATCCACGCTTAGAGCCGATATTAAAATCGACTTACGGTATTTGTGTTTTCCAGGAACAGGTAATGAAGATTGCCAGCGACCTTGCCGGTTATACACTAGAAGAAGCAGATGTTTTAAGAAAGGCTATCGGTAAAAAGATTGAAAAACTGCTTAAAGGACAAAAAAGCAAATTTATGAAGGGAATTAAGGAAAACGGGATCAGAGAAGAGGTTGGTCAAAAGCTTTGGAGTTGGATAGAACCCTTTGCGCAATACTCTTTTAACAAGAGTCACGCTGCCGCTTACGCGCAAATTGCCTACCAAACCGCATACCTTAAAGCCCACTACCCGAAAGAGTTTATGTCTTCTCTTCTTACGGCAGACCAAAACGACACCGAAAGAATAGGCTTCTTAATCGGCGATTGCAAAAAGATGGGAATCGATGTTCTCCCTCCCGATATCAACGAAAGTTTTATGGGCTTTAGTGTTGTTCCCGAGAAAAACCAGATTCGTTTCGGTCTTTCAGCAATAAAAAATGTAGGCACGAAGATCGTGGAAGTTATTATAAAAGAAAGAAAAGAGAACGGTTTCTTCGCTTCTCTTGACGATTTTTTGACACGCATCGAATCTCAAAGTTTAAACAAAAAATCAATGGAAAGCCTTATTCTCTCCGGTGCTTTTGATAATTTCAGAGAAAGAGGAGAGCTCCTCTACAACATTGACAGAATACTCGAATACAGCAGAGAAAAAAGAAAAAACAAGACTAACGGTCAGAGCGGTCTTTTTGACACGGAAATGATGCAAGCAGATTTAAAGCTGGAGAAATCTCCCCCACTAAGCGAAAAAGAAAAGCTGGAGTGGGAAAAAAAACTCCTCGGGCTTTTTATTACCGGACACCCGTTAGAACACCTAAGAGAGAAAACAGAAAACGGAGGGATTACAATCCGAAAAGCAAAAAAACAGGTCTCCGAAACGAAGGTAAGAGTCGGCGTTATTGTTTCCAGTGTTAAAAAAATAACAACCAAATCTGGAGAGCCGATGTACTTTGTTCGCGTAGAAGACTTAACAGACAATATCGAGGTAATAGTTTTTCCTCGTACATTAAAGAAAAACGGTGGTTTCTTTGAAGAAGGAAAATCTATTTTTGTTTCCGGGAAAATGAGCTACCGTGACGAAGCGCCAAAAATTATCTGTGAAAACGCAGAAGAAATAACATGACACAGAACACACATTTGAGCCGATACTAGTAACAGAATAAGGATATTTTAACTGCACTTGCTTAGCCTTTACTGCTCTCCTTTGTTGTTTCTGTTATTGATGGTATAATATAAAAAATAAATAAAAATGTATGGTTAACAAAAATATAGAAAAAATCAGACACTCACTGGCACACATCTTGGCAAGTGCCGTAAAAGAACTTTACCCGGAAACAATTCTCGGAACAGGGCCGGCCATTAAAAACGGTTTTTACTATGATTTCGATAATATAAATATCGGTGAAGATGATCTTCCGAAAATCGAAGAGAAAATGAAAGAGATAATAAAGCGAAACATCTCTTTTGAGAAAAAGATAATCAGCAAAAAAGAGGCAAAAGATTTATTTCGAAATGAGCCCTATAAAAAAGAACTGATTGATGCTGTTAAAGAAAAAAGTGTCACTGTTTACGAAAGCGAAAAATTCATAGATTTGTGTAATGGTCCTCATGTAAATACTTCCGCAGAAATCGACCCGAACAGCTTTAAATTAGACAGAACCGCGGGAGCTTACTTTATGGGCTCTGAAAAAAATCCTATGCTGAAGAGAATATACGGGTTAGCGTTTGAAACAAAAAAAGAACTTTCCGATTATCTCTCCAATAGAGAAGAAGCAGAAAAAAGAGATCACCGAAAAATAGGAAAAACACTTCAACTTTTTATGTTTGATGAAGAGGTGGGACAAGGGCTCCCCCTTTACCTTCCGAAAGGAGGAATGATCCGTTATCTTTTGATGAACTTTGCAATGGAAACATATCTGAAAAACGGATACGAAACCGTTTCTACACCACATATTGCACGTGAAGACCTTTGGGAGCGTTCGGGTCATTTAAAATTTTACAAGGATGATATGTACGGAGCTCTCTCGGTTGACGAAAAAAATTACCGTTTAAAGCCAATGAACTGCCCTTTTCACGTAAAAATGTACAACTCGGAAATAAGAAGTTACAAAGAACTCCCCATCAGATGGGCAGAGATGGGAACTGTTTACCGTTACGAAAAATCAGGAGAACTTCACGGCCTGACAAGACCTCGCGGATTTACGCAAGACGATGCGCATATTATCTGCACCGACGACCAGTTGGAAAGCGAAATCACTGGTGCTCTGAAAATTATCCGTTACATCTACAGTACGCTCAAGATGGAAAACTTGGTCTACAAACTCTCCGTTCGTGATTCCAAAAACCTTGACAAGTATTTTGGAAAGAACAAAGACTGGGAAAAGGCAGAACAATCACTAAAAGATGCTCTTTCCGTTTTTAGCCCTTCCGGTTTTGAATTGGATGAAGGCGGTGCGGTATTTTACGCCCCAAAGATTGATATCGATGCGGTCGATGCCGTAGGAAGAAGATGGCAGCTTTCAACAATCCAGGTTGATTTCAATCTTCCTTCCCGTTTTGATATGACCTATACCGATAATGATGGAAAAGAGCAAACTCCTTTTATGATTCACCGTGCACTTCTCGGTTCTATTGAGAGATTCTTAGGGGTTTACATCGAACACACAAAAGGAGAGTTTCCTCTCTGGCTTTCTCCCGAGCAAGTACGAATTATTCCCATTTCCGAAAAAGTTAACGATTACGCGGAAAAAGTTCTCGGAAAATTAAAAGAGGAAAATTTCAGAGTTTCGTTGGACATCGATAATGAAACTCTTTCTAAGAAAATAAGGAACGGTGAGGTCCAAAAAATACCATATTTGCTCGTTGTCGGAGAGAAAGAAAAAGCCGGCGAATCAGTGAGTGTTAGATACCGCGGCAAAGATGAGGGAATGGTAAACCTCGACAATCTAGTAACAAGAATAAAGAAAGAATCAACAGTAAAAAAGTTTAACAAGGACAAGTAGTACTATGATTGCTAAATAAATATGGCTGAACCGTCCCCTTTAACACAAAAACTAATAAAAGACATCAGCCGTCTTGATAAAAAAGAAGGTAGCTTGACTGAAATCATTTACGAATATACCTTTAATTCGATTAAAAAAAAGATAAAAATTGAGGGAAATATTACCGAAGAAGAAAAAAACTCCCTTCTTTATATCGCCGTCCTGCAAGCTGTTTTTAATTTCGACCGTTCGTCTTCTCTAGGCTACGCATTTCCCGGAAAAAAAGATTTCAAGTATCTTCTAGAGAAAAGTGCTTTCAAAAAAATATACCTTTTCTGTAGAGCCCACAAAACAGCTTACTTGATTATCGGTGAGATTTTAAAAAACAAAAAAAATGGATTGAAAAAGTTTCTTTCCGATCCGGAAAGATTGAAAGAAGAGGCAGAAGTAATTTATGAAAAAAGAAAGAAAAGGCTAGAAAAAAGAATACATCAAAGAATACTTTTTTTAACTTTGTTTGTTTTCTTCATCGTTTTTTTATCTTCTTTCTTCTTAATCAACTTTACTTTACAGTCCAGGGTTCTTCTCTCATTGGTTCCAACGTTAATGGCTGCCTCTCTTGTCTTTAATCTTCCTGCTCTTCCCTCAAAAAACAAAAAAAGAATACTCCTGGAGATAATGAGTATCTTGTACAAAAAAAAGGAAGATACTTCATGCAGCGTCTTTTTCTCTAAAGAGAAAAAAAATCCGACCCACCTTCTCATAAACATATTTTATTCTATTGGGTTTGTTTTTATAGCAATAATTATTTTTTTAATCCTGGAACTTTTAAGCCTTCCCTCTTTTTATTCGGCCATACTGTTTTCCCTTTTTGTTTTTACTTGCTTTGTGGGAGTAATGATAAAAGAAATTGCAAAAGAGATTTATATGATTCAAGAAAGGGAACGTTTTTTACATGTTATTATGGATACTGTCGCCTTCCCCTTGATAAAGGTTAGACACTATATTCTTTCTCGAAATGAAAATTTCTCTCGCCCTCAATCACCCCGCCCTTCTTCGAAATCTTCCCAGAAAAATATTTCTACCTCTCTCGAAAAAATCCTCGAAGATTTAAGAAAAAGGAAGGAAAAAATATATGACGAATAATCTCTTTACAAGTTATTCAATCATTACTTACGGATGCCAGATGAACATAAATGACAGCGAAAGAATCGCCGGTTTTTTTGATGAAAAAGGATTAAAAGAAGCGCCTGCAGAAAAATCTGATATTGTTGTGATAAACTCCTGTAGCATAAGACAGTCTGCTGTTGACAGAATAGAAGGAAAAATCAGAAAACTAAGGAAAATTAAAAATAAACCGTTAATAATCGTTACCGGTTGCTTGCTAGAAAAAGATCGGAAAAAATTATCCCCTCTTGCCGATCATGTGCTGCCTATCACCCTTGTTTCCTCATGGCCACTACCTTTTCTAAAGAAGGAAAATATTCCCTTTTTTAATTTAAGTTTAAAAAGGAGCGGTCCAACTGCATACGTTTCTATTATGACTGGATGTAATAACTTTTGCTCTTACTGTGTCGTTCCTTATACAAAAGGAAGGGAGTTTTCCCGCCCGGCAACGGAAGTCATTAAAGAAGTGAAAGAAGCTATAAAAAAAGGTTACCGAGAAGTGTGGCTTTTGGGACAAAATGTAAACTCCTATAACGGAGGAGTCGATTTTTCAAAGCTTTTGAAGGAAATAAACAAAATACATGGTAATTTCTGGTTAAGGTTCACTACTTCTCACCCGAAAGATTTTTCCGACAACATTATTTTCACGATTAAAGATTGTAAAAAGGTCACTAACTATCTTCATCTCCCTGTTCAATCTGGAGACAATGCAATTTTAGAAAAAATGAACCGTCCGTATACGGCGCAAGATTATCGAGAAACAGTGAAAAGAGTTAGAAGAGAAATACCCGACATCGCTCTTTCAACGGACATTATTGTTGGTTTTCCGGGAGAAACCGAAAAAAAATTCCGCAACACAGCTACCCTGTTTAGCGAAATACAGTTTGACATGGCCTATATCGCCCGCTATTCTTCTCGCTCGCAAACCGCCGCCTCCGAAATGGAGGAAACAGTCTCCGAAGAAGAAAAAAGGAGAAGAGAAAAAATACTGGTAGAAATTTTAAAAGAAAGCAGCCTGGAAAAAAACAAGCCCTACAAAGGGAAAAAACTACGGGTATTAGTCACCAAGGAAAGTAAAAAGAAGGGCTTTCTTTTCGGAAAAACAGAAGGCTATAAAACCGTACTTTTTGAAGGCTCCAAAGAACTAATTGGAAAATTTATTAAAGCAGAAATAACCGACTACTCTTCATGGGGATTAAAAGGAAAGATAAGCCGAAAATAATCATTGTTCTCGGACCAACTTCTTCGGGGAAAAGTGAATTGGCAGTAAAACTGTCTCTTAAATTTAACGGGGAAGTTGTTTCTGCCGATTCAAGACAGGTTTACCGGGGAATGGATATCGGATCAGGAAAGATTACTCCCGAGGAAATGAAAGGTGTCCCACACCACCTTTTAGATGTTGCAAGCCCGAAAAGAAAATTTACCGTTGCTCAGTACAAAGAGCTTTCCCAGAAAGCAATCGAAAAAATATTAAAAAAGAAAAAAACTCCCGTTGTTTGCGGAGGGACTGCATTTTATATCGCTGCTCTCGTCAACGGAATTGTAATTCCGGAAGTTTCTCCTGATTGGAAGCTGAGAAAAGAGTTAGAGAGAAAAAACACAGAGCAGCTATACAAAGAACTGAAAAAGAAAGATCCCGTAAGGGCAAAAAATATTGACAAAAGAAACAAAAGACGGCTGATAAGAGCTTTTGAAATTATTAAAGAAACAAAAAGACCGGTTCCGAAAATAAAAACAAAGCCACCCTACTCCCCTCTTTACTTGGGAATAAAGATAAGTCAGGAAGAGTTAAACAAAAAAATAAAGAAGCGCTTAAAAAAGCGCTTAAAATTGCGAATGGTTGAAGAGACGAAAAGAATAAAAGACAACGGTGTTTCGTGGAAAAGAATAGAGGGATTCGGATTAGAATATAGGTGGACCGCTCTTTATCTTCAAGACAAAATCAACTACGAAGAGATGAAACAAGGAATTATTGCCAATACTCGTAAACTCAGTAAGCGACAGATGCAGTGGTGGAAGCGTGACGAAAGAATAAACTGGGTTAAAAACTACCGGGAAGCTGAAGCTCTTACCAAAACATTTCTTTGGCTATCAGAGGGGTAACTTTTTACAGAATCTTATTTTAGCTGTTGTTTAAATATTTTGTTTACCTCTTCGGGGGCGGCTCTCCCTTTTGTTTTTGCCATCACTTTTCCTACCAAAAACTTAAGCGCCTCCTCTTTCCCCTCCCTGTAGTCATCTGCTGCCTTTTTGTTTTCCTCGATTACCTCTAAAACAATCTTTTCTATCTCTCCTTGGTCACTCATTTGCGATAAATCTTTTTCTTTAATAACTTCCCCAGCACTTTTCCCTTCATGAAACATCTCTTTCAGAACTGTTTTTGCAATTTTGCTGGAAATTTCTTTTTTATAAATAAGTAAAACAAACTCTGCAAACTGGTCTGGATCAATCAAAGACTCTTTTATCGACCTCCCTTCAAGTATCCCTAAAAAGTCAGAAAGAAGATAGCTTTTAGAAATACGAATAATTTCTTTTTTCTCTTCCTCTCTTAAGCTATCCTTCCACTCTTCCTTTTTTATTCTTCCAATCGCATCCGAGATAACTCCTTCAAAATAATCCGCTAAATCCCGGTTACTTATAAAAACTTCTATCTCTTTTGGCCCTTCTACTCCGTATTATTCGTGAAAACGCTTTCTTTTTTTTTGCGGTAGCTCTACTTCTAGTTGAACTTTGTCTTTGTTAAACGGCTCTTTTTTTAGATTCAATGGAGGAAGGTCAGGTTCCGGAAAGTAGCGATAATCGTGTACTCCTTCTTTGTCTCTCTGGCTAAATGTTTCTTCTTTTTTATCATTCCACCCCCGTGTTTCTTGAACAACCCTTTCTCCTTTTTCAATCAACGCGCTCTGCCTTTTTATTTCATACTCTGTGGCGTGATAGACGGCACGAAATGAATTTAGATTTTTAATCTCCACTCTCGTTCCTTTTCTTCCTTCCATGTGTGAAAGAGAAATATTTACTTCTACTCTCATCTGTCCCTGGTCCATGTTTGCTCCAGACACTCCCAGGTAACGGAATATCAATCGCAGTTCTTCGGCAAATTTCCGTGCTTCATCTGCCGAACGGATATCTGCTTCTGTCACAAGCTCCATGAGAGGTACTCCTGAACGGTTAAAGTCTACTAAAGAGTGCCCCGCTTTTTCGTCATGAACGAGGCGACCCGTATCTTCTTCTAAATGAATACGGTTGACACGAATCCTTCTTCCTTCAACCTCAAGATAGCCGTTAAAGCAAAGTGGTCTTCGGTCTTGTGATATCTGGTAACCTTTTGGTAGGTCGGGATAAAAGTAGTTTTTCCTGTCAAAGCGTGAAACATCCCTTAGTTCACAATTCAAAGCTTTTCCCGACTGGAGTACTTTTATCACCGCTTCTTTGTTAATCACAGGAAGAGCTCCCGGATGACCCAAACAAATCGGACAAACATAAATATTCGGCTCTCTCACCTCCGGATTGTTCACGCAAGAGCAAAACATCTTTGACTTTGTCTTTAATTGCGCGTGAATTTCCAATCCGATTACTGGTTTGTACATTTTTTATCTTTTCTTATTTTGCTTGTTGCTCATCTTTTACTATTTGCACTCCGGAACTTGTTCCAATAATATCCGCTCCTGCATCCACCATATATTTTGCTTGCGTATAATTTCTGATGTTTCCCGATGCCTTAATTAAAAGGCCGGGGGCATGTTCTTTCATAAGGCTCAAGTGATGTGCTTTTTCTTCAACCTCTCTCTCTTCGAGAGGATCTTTAAAGGTGGCTGTCTTGACACAGATAGCTCCCGCTTCTTTGGTCAGTTCAGACGCTTTTTTTATCTCAGTGTCGGTAAGATATCCCGAACCGATAATTACTTTTGTATCTAGAAGAGAGCAAACTGGTCTTAGGTCATCGAGTATTTTTTGGTAACGTTCATGCTTTAAGTCTACAATATTCATCACAATATCAAGCTCGTCGGCTCCGTCTTTTTTTGCTTGTTGACACGCGTCCATTCTTTCTTCGTGAGAACCAAGTCCCATCGGGGGGTCGATAAGAACCACTACTTTAACCTCACTTCCCTCAACTTCTTCTTTACAAAGCCTAACCCACTCCGGATTAACACAAACTCCGTGGAAACCGTACTCTTTCGCCTCATTGCAAAGATTTTTAATGTCTTCTTCCGTGGCATCTTTTTTTATATTCGTATGGTCTATTGTTTTTGCAATACTCATATCTTTAAATTTATTAGATGAATAACGACAACTTATGGTAACACAAAAAGGCAACTATCTCAATTATTTTTTCTTTCGTGCTGCAAAAGGATTGTAGTAAAAATCCTTGTTCTCCAGTGTTGCGGCCCAAGAAGCATCCGTTTCTTCCATGTCAACCGCAATATATTTCGCGAACAACGGATGAATTTCATTTAGTTGCCTCCAACACTCCTGAGCAATCCTTCTGTAAGACGCGTGTCCTTTTTTCCCGCTCCTTAGAGAAATAAAGTGAAAAAGTTCTCTTAAGTTCCAAGTAATTAAAACTCTTTTTCTAAAACAAAGAGGGACTACATACTGAGCTTCATCCGGAAACTCTTTATATAGCTTTCCAAAGGCCACAGCGGAGCTTTCCGCTGCTTTTTTGAATTTATCCTCGAGCCCCGCCTCTAGAATCTCCGGAGGCATATCATACCCGTGAACAACCGTAACATTTTGATTTGATTGAGTGCACATTCTGTGTCTTTGAATGTCCCGAAAAGCACCGTAGTCAACCAAAATCTCAAAAGTATAATAAATGTGTTCAAATTCTCTAAGAGGAGCATCAAACTTCTCTCTTCTTCTTAATGATTCTTCGATAACTTTTTCTCTTTCTTTTTTACCCATCCCTTCAACTTTTTCCATAACTTCAGGATAAGATAGGTGGCCGTGGGGATATAAAAGAGAAGCGACTAGTTTTTGTTCAGCATTTTTATCATAATCAGTAATTTTTACCACCGAATTCTCTCCTTCTTCTTTAAGTTCATATTTTCTGGCTAATCCATCCAGTGCCTTTCTCGTTTCTTTTAAGTAATTGTTTTCCTCGGCGTAACGAATCAAAGTAGGAACTTCAAAAATTCCCTTTTCTTTAATTTCTTTGCCGATATCCTGCATCTCTTGAAGATTGTGGGAAAGCATTTTTTTAATCAAATGTTCTAAACCCCTGGCGTTAATTGTTATCCCAAGGTTTGTCTGAGTTGCTGTTGGTAGGAGATATCTGATATTATCACAAGTTCTCGCCTTGCAAACCATGCCGTAGAGCCCCTCGCTCTCTTCTTTTTTCTTCGGGTATTTTTTTCAATAAAATTTCTCATCGGAACCAGTAACTCTTCGTATGTATTCATCAACAGTTCAATGGTATTGCTGTATAATTCTTCCATTCCGGAATTAATAATGTTCTCGGGTTTATAAATCCTATCCTTCGTAAAAACCTGATATCTTGAAGATTTTTCTGTAAAAGAAGCTAATCGTGCATCCTCTATGACTTTAGTTGCAAGTATGGAAACATTTTCTATAGCCAACGAAATAACCGCATGCTCTGCAACAGATGAGTGCCCATATCCGACAATCCATTTCTCGTGAAACTCTGCCGATTTTTCCTCTGTAAGTTCCTTGGCTATTTTGTCAAAAGGTTCGGGGCTTCTTGAGCATTTTGCAAAAGTAACAGCTTTTACTTCCGGCATTAAATTAGCGGGAAGGGTATATATTCTTCTTTCATGCATAATTAATTTATTTTTAACGCTTTCTTGATCTTATTATGGATTTCTTCCGGTGAAAGAAGTTTCCCTTTTTCAATGCACTCAATTACTTTAAAATCTTTCGGGTATTCTTCCGCCATTTCAAGATAAACTCTTAAGCTGTCTCTCAAGTGATTCTTATCTTTTTCGTGAGCATCTCTTTTTTTCTTTCCCAGATAAAGGTGTTTCTTTGCCCTCTTTTCTTTATCTTCTATTTTAGAGGAAAGCTTGTAGGAAAATTCAGTAGATGTTTTCAGAACTATCGTAGCATCAGGTCTGGGTATTTCAAAAATATTATATTCGAGATTATAGAGCCACTTAATATATTTTCTTCTTTCGCTTTTTTTCTCAATTTTCCCACCTTGGTGAGCTATATTAGAAGAAACATATCTGTCGGCAACAACAACACACCCTTCGTCAATCCACCTCTTTAATTTAAAAGAAGCATCATATCTATCGCAAGCGTAAAAAACAGATGCTCTGTACGGACCCACCTCTTTTGGTCTCCCATACTTTCCATTTAAATACTCCTCTACCATCCCTGCAGATTTTTTACCGTACTGAGGGAAGTCTATTTTTTTAACCTTAACTCCTTTATTTTTTATCGCTCGATAAAGAAGTTTGGTTTGTGTCGCCTTTCCTGATCCGTCCGGACCCTCTATAACAATGAAATTTTTTCCAAAAACTTTTTTCTGCATTATAAGTCTTTGATTAATTTAACAGTTTTCTCTTCCAGATCTTTTCGATTTCCTGTATTTTTTATAACAATATCCGCCTCTTCTCCAATTTCTTTAATCTGCTTTTCCGTTCTCCCGGAATCAATCTCTAAAAACTTTTCGTAAGAAACATCGTCATCCCTTCTTTCCTCTCTTTTTTTTACTCTCTCCCATCTCGTTTTCGGATCAATAGTAATATAAAAAATTGTACCTCCCATTTTTTTTATAAAATTAAACTCTTCTTTCACTCTTATTCCGTTGACAATAATTAACTCATTCTCTGACTCTCTAATTTTTTTCTCTACCGCCTTCATTAAGACATCTTCCCCTAATATATCTCGCAGTGTATTGGCGAGTCGCTGCTGATCCTCTTTTTTTATTTCATCAAAAAAAAGACCTAATATAGTGGTTAGGGCTTCTGAAAAACGAATAGTTATGATGGGCGAAAAGTTTTTTTTTGCAATTTCACAAAAAGTGTCTTTTCCTGATCCGGTTTCCCCTACAAGGCCGATGATTTTTTTTGTCATTTTTTATTCTAAAAAATTGATTTTTGAATTAGGTTTTTGGAGAACCTCGAATTCTATTCCTGCTTCATTGAAAAGTTCTACAAAAGCACTTTCAGAGTATTTTCTAAAGCTGACGTAGCGCTTTATCTTGGCATTAATGAGCATTTTTGCGCACAGCACACAAGGAGTGTGTGTACAGTAGATGGTTGCATGTTCCAATGAAACCCCGTGGAGACATCCTTGAATAATTGTGTTTTGTTCGGCATGAATCGCCCTACAAATCTCATGCCTTTCCCCTGAACGGATATTGTTCTCATCCCTTAAACAACCAAGCTCTAGACAATCTTTTAGCTTAGCCGCCGCCCCGTTATATCCGGTAGAAAGAATTTGTTTATTGCGAACCGCAACAGCTCCCACTTTCCTTCTGCGACAGGTAGAGCGCTCTGCTATCACAGCAGCGATCTTTAAAAAATATTCGTCAATAGAAACTCTTTCCATTTTTATTCTTTTATTTCCACTCCCATGTTTTTTGCCGTTCCTTCTATAATGTTCATCGCCGCATCTACATCGTCAGTATTTAAGTCGGGCATTTTCTTTAAGGCAATCTCTCGAAGTTGTTCTCGAGTAATCTTCCCTACTTTTTTCTTTTTCGGGTTTCCAGAACCCTTTTCGATACCAACCGTTTTCAAGATCATCTCTGAAGCAGGAGGTTCTTTTAACACAAAGTCATAAGCTCCACCTTCATATACGGTAATTTCAACCGGTACCGTTGATCCCTCTCTGTCTTGAGTTTTGTTATTAAAGTCCGAACAAAACTGACCCATATTTATTCCGTACTGGGCCAAGGCCGGTCCAATCGGAGGAGCGGGAGTTGCTTTTCCCGCTTGAATTTGCAATTTTACCACTGCTTTTACTTTTTTAGCCATTTTTTTATAACTTCTTAATTTGTAGTGAGTCCAGTTCAACCGAAGTATCTCTTCCAAACATATTGACCATAACCTTTACTTTTCCTTTTTCTCGGTCTACTTCAGAAACCTTTCCGTCAAAATCCTTAAAAGGACCATCCGTTATTTTTACCGCATCCCCTTCTTCTACATTTATCTTAAACTGAGGTACTTCTTGCTTTACTCTTTTCATTAAAACACTTACCTCTTCTTCGCTAAGAGGAACAGGAGTAACGCCCGCTCCAACAAACCCACTTACGTTTGGAGTGTTACGTACCACATACCAAGACTCATCGGTAACAATCATCTGCACAAGAACGTACCCTGGATAAAGCTTTTCTTCCACTTCTTTCCTTTTTCCATCCCTTATTTTTATCTTTTTTTCCCGTGGGACGATTACATCAAAAATCTTATCCTCCATAGCGAAAGCTTCTACTCTTTGTTTAAGATTTTTTGCCACTGCCTCCTCGTAACCAGAGTAGGTGTGAATAACATACCACTTTTTCTCTTGTGTAGCTTCTTGTCTTCCCATTTTTTTAGAATTAACGGATAAATCTCTCTAATATACCGGCAACAACATAATCTAATGCCCCAAGATAAATAGCCACCACCAAAGAAGCCGCAACAACCATTAAAGAATACTTGATCGTCTCCTCCTTTGTCGGCCAAGTTACCTTTTTTACCTCCTGTCTTACTTCCTTTAAAAACTGTTTTATTTTATCCATATTGTAATTTATCTCCTTGAAATACTGTGCAATTATATGGGAAAGACGGCCATCTGTCAAATATCAAGATTTCCCACTTCTTTCGCATGAGTTTTAATAAAGTTTTTTCTCAAAGAAACCTCTTGCCCCATTAGGGCATCAAAAACTCTGTCTGCTTCCTTGGCATCCTCTATTGTAACTTGTAGAAGCATACGATTTTCGGGGTTCATTGTTGTTTCCCACAACTGAGAAGGGTTCATCTCTCCAAGACCCTTATATCTTTGAATATCTACCGAGTCGCTTTTTATGTCTTCCAATATCTCCGCTTTGTCTTCTTCCATGTATGCGTACTCTACTCTCCTTCCTGCTTGTATTTTATAAAGAGGGGGTCTTGCAATATAAAGATATCCCTTCTCAATAAGAGGCCTGAAGTAACGGAAAAAAAGCGTAAGAAGAAGTGTCTTGATATGGTTCCCGTCACTATCCGCGTCACACATGATGATTATGCGATGATAGCGAAGTTTTTCCATGTCGAAATCTTCATCAATTGCAGCACCGAGTGCAATAACAAGAGCTTTCACTTCTTTTGATTCCAGTATCTTGTTTAATCTATACCGCTCAACATTGAGTATCTTTCCCTTAAGAGGCAGTATTGCTTGAAACCTCCTATCCCTCGCTCCTTTACAACTCCCACCTGCCGATTCTCCCTCAACTATATACAACTCCGACTCTTCCGGCTTTCTGGTAGAGCAGTCCGCAAGTTTCCCGGGAAGAGAAAGTCCCTCCAGGGCACCCTTGCGTAGAACCGTATCTCTTACGGCTCTCGCTGCCTTTCTCGCCTTTGCGGAAAGAATGCACTTGTTGATAATCGCCCTCGCATCTTGCGGATTTCTTTCAAAGAAATCAACCATGTGCTCTGAAACCAGCCACTCCGTAGCCGAGCGAGCCTCTGCATTTCCAAGTTTTGCTTTGGTTTGTCCTTCGAATTGCGGTTCTTGAATTTTAACCGAAACTATTCCGGTAAACCCTTCTCTAATATCTTCTCCTTTCAAATTATCGTCATTTTCCTTTAAAAGACCTTCCCTTTTAGCGTAGTTGTTGATCGTTTTTGTCAGTGCAACCCGAAATCCGGTAAGATGAGTACCACCTTCTTTAGTGTTAATATTATTAGCAAAGCTTTCCTCATATATTTCGTACTCCTGTGAGTAGCGAAAAGCGGCCTCAATTAAGATACCTTCTTTTTCTCCTGTGCAGTAGAAAACATTGGGGTGGATCGGCTCAATGCCGCGAGTCAAAAATTTTACATAAGAAGAAATTCCCCCTTCAAAGTAGAAAGAATAATTCTTCTCCAGCTTTTCTCTTTTGTCTGTAAAATTAATTTTGATTCCTTTCGTAAGGTATGCTTGTTGCCTTAGGTGGCTAAGTATTTTTTTGGAATTAAAAGATACATCTTTAAATATTTCTTTATCATACTGAAAGGTAATACTGGTTCCGGTTTTATTCGTTTTCTCACCTTTCTTTAATTTTCCCGTCGCTACTCCCCTTTTGTACTCCTGATGGTATTTATAACCGTCTCTTGAAACCTCAACCCTCATCCACTCGGAAAGTGCGCAGACCACGGAAATACCAACTCCGTGAAGACCCCCCGACACTTGGTATGCTTTGCTCCCGAATTTTGCTCCGGCATGAAGCGTAGTCATTACCGTTTCTACGGCGGGCTTCCCTGTTTCTTTGTGCTTATCTACCGGAATACCTCTTCCATCATCATTAACCTCCACCTTGTTTTCGGCATGGAGAATTACTGTTCCTTCTTTCCCATATCCTCCCATAAACTCATCAATAAAGTTATCTACACACTCCCATATAAGGTGATGAAGCCCTTCCGAGTCTGTAGACCCAATATACATTCCCGGTCTTTTCCTGACCGGATCAAGACCTTTCAATACACTTATATCCTTCGCGTTATATTCCGATTTTTTGGCCATGGTAATAGAAAATTATAACTTTTGATTTATAGGCTATGTTACTTGTTGCTTCTGGTCTTCCATCCTGACACCCCGTCTAAAGATTTAATTATCTTTTCTTGTAGCTTGTTGACTTCAAAAGAAGAAATTGTTTTGTTTTTCGCTTGGAATAATAATCGAAAAGCAAGATTTTTCATACCTTCGGGAATCTCTTTGCCTTCATAAACATCAAAAAGGAAGGCTCTTCTTAGCATCTTCCCTCCTTCTTTTTTTATCTTTCCCTCAACCTCTGCGTAAGGTGTTTTTTTCGGGACAAGCACGGCAACATCTCTTGTTGATGGAGGAAACCTGAAAATCTGCTCGTATGTTTTTGTTTTTCGACGGAACTTCTTTATTTTTTCCAAGTCAAGTTCTGCAATCACCACACTACCTTTTATCCTCATTTCTTCTTTTATTTTCGATGAAATTTCTCCGAGAGCCCCCAGCTCTTCTTGTCGGGAATTAGATGAGCCGAAAACTATTTTTGCTAAGCGTTTCTTAGAAAAAATCGTGTTTTCATCACTCTCTACATAAAAAATCTGCTCCGTAAAGAATTTATCCAGAAAGAGATTGATTTTTCCTTTTGCGCTGTAAAAATCATCTGCCGAAGAAACAAAGGCAATTCTTTTCTTCTGATATTTCTCTCCTCCTTCACTGTAAAAAACACTCCCCATCTCAAAAATTCTTATCTTTTCGTAGTTTTTCTGGTTTTCCGCTAAATTCCTGATTAGCCCTGGTAACAAAGACGGTCTCAGATACTTAAACTCTAGGCTAACCGGCTTTTCCAGTTCAATCAGTTTTTTCCGGTCAAAATGTATCGACAGCTCTTCGTTGATAAAGGAGTAGTTGTATGTCTCGCTGAATCCGAAGCTTTTCCACAAATCTTTGTAACTGTTTTCGATGTCAAAATTTTCGTCTTTTTCCGTGGGAACAATTTCCTTTTTCGGTGCACACGGATCTATGTTCTTATAACCGTAAATCCTTCCTATCTCTTCGATTATGTCTTCCTTTATCGAAACATCTGTGCGAAAATAAGGAACAGTAACAGAAAAGTTTTCTTGATTTCTCTGTACCCGAAACCCTAGTGCTCTTAAAATCCTTTCTATTTCTTTTAACGAGACATCCGTACCTAAAACTTTTCTAACATCCCCGACATCAAAACTTACCGTTTTTTCCTCTTCCTTTTCCGGATAGTAATCCTTTAGCCCCTTTACCACCCTTCCTCCGGCAATGTCGGCAATCATTGAGGCGGCACGATTGATTGCAATCTGAGTAAGTTCTGCTGAAATTCCGTGTTCAAATCGCAGAGATGCATCCGTTCTTAATTTAAGATTCCGCGATCCCCTTCTGATTGTCAAAGGGTCAAAGTTTGCTGCTTCCAGAAAAATCTTTTTTGTTTCCTTATCAACCTCGGGAACAATCCCTCCCTTAATGCCCGCAATACCGATTGGAGAAAGTTCGTCGGCGATAACCAGAATGCTGTCCTGAAGCTCATACCTTTTTTCATCAAGAGTAACTATCTTTTCTCTTTTTTTAGCATAACGAACAATTATCTTTTCTCCTCCGAGTTTTTCCGCATCAAAAGCATGAAGGGGTTGCCCCGTTTCAAGCATTACATAATTTGCTATATCGACCACATTGTTGATTGGTTTTATTCCACAAGTCTTTAATCTTTTTTGGATATATGTTGGCGAACTGGCTACTTCTACATCATCTATCACACGAAGAGTATAACGAGAACAGGCTCCTCTTACATCCATACTTACTCTTTCTTCAATACTCTCCCCCTTTTCTTTAATCTTTACTTCTGGCTCCTTGTAGTCCATACCCGTAAATGCCGCTATCTCACGAGCAATGCCGATGTGTGAAAAACAATCTCCGGCCCGACTCGGAAGAACATCTATGTCCAAGGTAAAATCACTTCCCACCTTTTCCACACCATCCACTTCGAAAAAGTGAAGCATCAAAAGATTTGCTAACTCTTTTGGAGGTGGAAGCTTTTTCTTAAAAAATGATTGTAAAAAATTATATGAAAACTTCATCTTTAGAACTGTTTTAAAAATCGCAAATCTCCTCCATAGAAGAGTCTGATGTCGTCAATCTTGTGCTCAATCATTGCAAAACGGTCAAGCCCAACTCCAAAAGCAAATCCGTTAAATTTAGCTGAATCTACTTTTGCACTCTCTAAAACGTTTGGATGGACCATACCAGCTCCCATTACTTCTATCCAACCCGTATTTTTGCAGACAGAACATCCTTTTTTAGCGCAAATTGAACAACTGATATCAACTTCAAAGGAAGGCTCGGTAAAAGGGAAAAACGACGGTCTTAATCGAAAATCTATATCATCGTAAAAAAGCTCTTGAAAGAAAAAATTAATAATTGCCTTGAAGTTTGCCACCGATATGTTTTCTCCTACCATCAGCCCTTCAAGTTGATAAAAATTTATTTCGTGAGAACTGTCAGTCGCTTCGTTTCTAAAAACTCTCCCGGGAACAATAATTCGAAAAGGAGGCTTCCTTTTTTCCATGTAACGTACTTGCACGGGAGATGTTTGTGTTCTCATCAAAAGTTTATCTTTCGCCGGAAGACTTTCTCTGTTTTTTTGTTTCACAAAAAGAGTATCCTGCATCTCTCTGACTGGGTGATCTTCCTTGAAATTTAGTGCATCGAAATTGTACCACTCGTTCTCCATCTCTGGTCCTTCAACTGCTAAAAATCCCATTCTTGAAAAAATGTCAACACACCTTCTTTGTAATTGTGTCAGAGGATGTATCGTTCCCATCTCGGGATCATTTCCCGGAAGAGTAACATCTATCCACCCCTCACCCTCTTTTCTTTTTTCTTTTTCCTTTTTTTGTTGCTCTAAAATAAACCGTCTTAATTCGTTTGCCTCTTTTCCTATTTTTGTTCTTTTCTCTCCCGCAAGATTTTTAATTGAACAAAAAACAGAGGACAGTTCTTCCTCTATATACTTTTTACAGATTTTCCTTCTTTCTTCCGCTTTTTTTGCCTTTTTCAGTTCTTTCAAGAACTCTTCTTTAAGCTGACTGATATCTTTCATAGTGTCTTTATTTTAACCTAAAACGAGGATAAAATCAAATCATTTTTGGGGATAAATTTATCTTAAAAAAATATTTTTTATAAAAAAACGTCCTTGAAAGGACGCTTCTTTTGGCGGGGACGACCGGGCTCGAACCGGCAATCTCCTGCGTGACAGGCAGGTGCCTTAACCAGTTAGGCTACGCCCCCAAAAAAATCTCGAAAAGTGCCAGGGGTGGGACTCGAACCCACGACCTAATGCTTATGATGCACTCGCTCTAACCAGCTGAGCTACCCTGACATCACCCTTCATTTGACACGAGAACAGCGATAATTGACAATGACCGTTAACAATACTGGCCAGGGTCAATAGTTAATAGTCGAAAGTCACCACCCGATAACAATGTTGCGGGGCCAGGATTCGAACCTAGAACTTAGGGTTATGGGCCCTAAATGATACCATTTCACCACCCCGCTCCTTTTTCCCGCATATTATAACAAAAAAAGAATAAGATACAAGAGCAAAAAACAAATCACTCAAACGCCAACGAACTCTAGTGATTAGAGTATTCGAAGATCCTTAAAAACTTCTTCATAAACGGAAACAATCTTTTCTGCTTCTTCACGAGAAATACTTTTGTTGGGATCGTAGGCAATATCTCTTCTTTTTCTGTGAGCGTCTTTAACCTCTTCAATATTGGGAATAATCTCCTTGTTTAGTCCCGCAAGTTTGTCGAGTAAAGTTTCTCCACTATATCCGATTTTCGACAAAGCGCTATCGATCATATCATCAGCTTCGATAATCGCCATTTTTCTTTCCGCTTCTTTTTCGCTTTTGGCGTGCTCTATAACATCATTCCAATCTTTACCCAGTTCTACTTTTAGATGTGGTTTTGACTTTCGATACTCCGAATAGTCTTCAAAAAATCTCAATTCCAGATACCCGTTAACCGAAAGAAGATAAACAAGCAACCCGATGAAAAAAGCTGAAATCGTAAGAAATAATATTCGCAAAACCTGCCAGACAGTAAAAAAAGTAGGCGAGATAAGCTCGGGGTTTGCAATATATTTAAGAACCTCTTGAAGGGATTCTATTATTACTTCCATATTTTTTCACACTTTTTCGCAACAGCAAACAAAGTGTCTTCATGAAATCTTTTTGCTAAAATTTGTGCCCCTACCGGAAGGCCTTTCTTTTCTCCACAGGGGAGCGTAATTGCGGGAAGACCGGCAAGATTGGCTGTTACAGTAAATATATCGGACAGATGCATTGAAAGCGGGTCTTCTATCTTTTCTCCTATTTTAAAGGGAAGAGTCGGAGTCGTGGGAGTAAGAATCACATCCACTTTCGCAAAAGCTTTTTTAAAGTCCTCGGCAATAAGCGCCCTTATTTTTTGTGCTTTAACGTAGTAGGCATCATAATACCCCGCAGAAAGGGCATATGTTCCTAAAATTACTCTTCTCTTTACTTCTTTTCCAAATCCTTCCCCTCTGTTTTTAAGATAAGCGTCCTGAATACTTTTCGCAGCCGGTCGCCCAAATTCCAATCCGTAGCGTATTCCGTCATAACGTGCCATATTCGCCGAAACTTCTGATGCCATAATTATCTCGTATGCGGGGAGTGCATACTCTGTGTGAGGCAAACTTATCTCTACCACTTCAAACTCCGAAGCATCAACTTTAGAAATTGCACCCTCTATCGTTTCCTTTATGTCCTTGCTTATTCCCTCGACAAAATATTCTTTCGGAACACCCACTCTGATTTTCTTCTTCACCACTTTTGATACAAGATCACTGGTAACCGAATCGAGCACATCTTTTCCATGAATCACTTTAAAAACAAGCTCTGCGTCTTCTACATTTTTTGCAATAGGCCCGACTTGATCAAAAGAAGAAGCCATCGCGATAACCCCGCTTCTGGAAACCGTACCATAGGTCGGTTTAAACCCAACCACTCCACAAAAGGCGGAGGGTTGCCTGATCGATCCTCCTGTATCAGACCCCAGTGCCACATTGCACATCCCGTCAGAAACAGCCGCTGCAGGCCCCCCCGAAGATCCTCCAGGAACTCTTTCTAGATCAAGGGGGTTTCTAGCAGGTCCAAATGCAGAGTTTTCAGTAGAAGAACCCATTGCAAACTCATCCATATTTCCTTTTCCGACAAAAACACCCCCTCCTTCTTTTATCTTTTCGATAACAGTGGCATCAAAAGGAGCAACATAATGCTCAAGTATCTTTGATCCGGAAGTACATCTCTCATCTTTTATCAAGATATTATCCTTAACTACAAAAACAGCTCCGTAAAGGGGAAGATCTTCTTTCACGCTACTCTCCTTGTCTATTACATCTTCAAAAACCGAGAGAAGAGAGTTGGTCTTTTCGTTTCTTTCTTTTATTCGTGAAAGAAAGGAAGATACCATTTCTCGGTGAGATATCTCTTTTCTTTTTAATTTTTCTTGTGTTTCTTTAATCGTCATAATATCGACTCCACTCTTAAGTAATCATCTTTGTCTTTTCCCATCCCCATCATTCTTTTTTGCGTTTCCCTGTCTACCGTTTCCGCAGTATCTTCTCGGGTTATATTTTCCAACTCCGGAAAGTGAAAAAGAGGGTCTACTCCCTCGGTATCGACATCACTAAGCTTTTGGATATAATGCAGAATAGATTGTATCTCTTGGGGAGCATTATTCAGCTCTTCCCGGTCTAGTTTTATGCGGGCAAAAAAAGCCAACCTTTCTATTTCTTTTTTATGCATATTGAAAAATAAAGCAAATTAATCATTCCCTAGATTTATTAATTCGGCGGGTCAATCTCCTTTGTTTCCAAGAATACTTCTGTGTATTTATCAATGTGTTCTAACGCATATCCGGCACCACGCACAACAGCGGTTAAAGGATCATCACCTATTTGTGTTTTTATTTTAACCTCTTCTTCAATTAATCTATCAAGTCCCTTCAGAAGGCCCCCTCCTCCCAAAAGATATATTCCTTTTGACATAATATCCGCTAAAAGTTCCGGTGGAGTTTCTTCTACCGTGTCCTTAATCGTCTTTACAATTTCCTTGATTGATTTTTCCATTGCTTTACGGATATCGGTATCAGTAACAAAAACCTCTTCCGGGAGTCCAGTAACCAAGTTTCTTCCCTTAATAGAAGACTCCTTTTTTTCCTCTAACGGGCTGGCAGAACCAATTCTTATCTTTACGTCCTCCGCGGTCCTTTCTCCTATAAGAAGCTTATACTCTCTTTCGGCAAAGTTAATAATGTCTTCATTAAGCTTATCTCCGGCAACACGCAAGCTCTTGGAAATTACTATCCCTCCAAGGGAAATAACCGCTACTTCCGTTGTTCCTCCCCCGATATCAATAACAAAATTACCGCCCGGATCTTGAATCGGCAAACGAACACCAATCGCTGCCGCCATTGGCTCTTCGATAAGATAAATTTGTCCTGCTCCGGCGTTTTTTCCGGCATCCTCAACCGCTCTTCTCTCTACTTCGGTAACTCCGCAAGGAATTCCGATTACTACTCGTGGACGGGCATGAATAGGAAATCCCGCTTCATATGCTTTTTCAATGAAATAGCGGATCATCTGCTCGGTTACATCAAAATCAGACACCACTCCGGCAACAAGGGGTCTCGTTGCCACGATGTGTCCCGGAGTTTTACCAACCATCTTTCGCGCCTCTTCTCCAATTGCCAAAATCTGTCCTGTTTTATTGTTAACAGCGACAACTGATGGTTCAGACATCGTAATGCCTTTTCCTCTTACATACACCAAGCAGTTGGCAGTTCCCAAATCGATACCGATATCTAAAGAAAGCTTGCTCCACAATTTCTTAAACATATTTTATGACTTTAACAAACTAATAAGCCTGGGCAAAAAGCGCTACATCCCGTGCTTGTTTCCCACAGTATATACAACAACTCTTTTTTGCGCTACTTTCATCAAAAGGAATACAACGAATCGTCGCTTTGGTTTCCTCTTTAATCTTGGCCTCACAATCATCAAGTCCGCACCAAGGTGCTTTAATAAAACCTCCTTTTGTTCGAATTAATTCGCAAAAATCCTCCCATGTTTCAACAGTGTGCGTATTTTCTTCTTGCATTTTCTTTGCACGCTCAAAGAGGTTTTTTTGAATAATCTCAAGCATTTGAACAACTTTTCGCGAAAAATCTTTATTTGGTACAGTTATCTTCTCACCAGTATCTCTTCTTACCAAAACCGACTGGTTTTTCTCAACATCGTTGGGACCGATCTCGATTCTGAGTGGTGTTCCTCTACGCTCCCACTCATAATATCGCCATCCGGGCCTGATGTCACGATCATCGATATGAGACCTTACTTCTTCGGGTAGTGACTCGGCAAGCCTTTGAGCTTCTTTTGTGTTTTTTTTCTTTTCCTCTTTATTTTTCCAAATGGGAACAAATACTAAATGAAGAGGTGAAATACGAGGAGGCATAACTACTCCTTTGTCATCACCGTGAGTCATAATAAGGGCTCCTATAAGGCGCGTGCTAACTCCCCACGAAGTCTGCCACACATACTCCTCGTTTCCTTCTTGATCAAGAAAACTGATATCAAAGGCTTTTGCAAAATTCTGTCCCAAGTTGTGAGATGTCCCACACTGAAGAGCCTTTTTGTCTTGCATTAAAGACTCTAAGGTGTATGTATCCAGTGCACCGGCAAACTTTTCGCTTTCCGATTTCCTTCCTATTACAACGGAAAGAGCAAGATATTCTTCTACGAATTTTTGGTAAACGTTAAGCATTTGAAGGGCTTCCTTTTCTGCTTCTTCGTAGGTGGCGTGTGCTGTATGTCCCTCTTGCCATAAAAATTCGGTAGTCCGAAGAAACGGCTTTGTTTTCATTTCCCAACGAACAACATTACCCCACTGATTTATCAAAACAGGCAAATCTCTCCATGATTGTATCCATTTTGCATAACTATCATAGATAATGGTCTCTGATGTTGGTCTCACAACCAACTTTTCTTCGAGCTTTTTTCCTCCGGCATAATTTACAACCGCCAGCTCAGGAGAAAAGCCCTTAACATGTTCCGCTTCTTTTTTCAAAAAACTTTCCGGTATAAAAATCGGAAAGTAGGCGTTTTTATGCCCCGTATCCTTGAACATCTTGTCTAGAACTCTTTGAATATTCTCCCAGACAGAGTAACCGTTCGGCATAATAACCATGCACCCTCTTACGGGAGAGTAGTCCGCTAACTTTCCGGCGGCGATAACATCCAAATACCACTGAGAGAAATTTTCAGATCGTTTTTTGATTTTTATTTTTGCATCTTCAACAGTTGTCTTTTTTTCTTGTTTGTTATTCATTTTTTTCTTTTAAAAATTTGTTTAAAATCCTAAATCTCTAAATGTTATAAAAATCATCAGTCCTATAAGCAAGAAAAAGAATACCGCATTTAGCCCGTATTCCAGTTTCTCGGAAATAGGATTTCCTTTCATCTTCTCGATTGCCAAAAAAACCAACCTTCCTCCATCGAGAGCCGGGATGGGCATAATATTCAATACAGCCAAGGAGATGGTTATCGCTCCCAGGAATTGAAGAAAATCAGAAAGACCTCTCGTAAAGGCTCCTGCACCAATACCAACAATAGCGACAGGACCTCCGATCTCCATCCCCGGAGGAAGCGATGCTCCGGTAAGGAGAGAGGAAAAAAGCATCCCAAAACCACGCAAAACTATCAGTGTCATTCCTCCCGTCATTGAAGCTCCTTTAACCGGTGCATAATAGAGTGGATATTTTTCAATAACCGTTGTCGCCATGGCAATTCCCGCCGCCCCCTCTCCTTCCGCATACTCTTCTCTTGGTACCAGAGAAAAGGAAACTTCTTCGCCTCCTCGCTGAACCACAATTTCTGTTTCTTTTCCTTTCTTTCCTTCCAAAATGACTCTCGCATCTTCCATCGTTTCTATTTTTTTTTCATCTATTCCAAGAAGAATATCCCCTCCCTGTATTCCCGCTTCTTTTGCTGGTGACTCATCGACTACTCCTGTAATAACAATCTCCGGTTCACCGACTACTTCTGCCATACTGCTTTCTCCCCCTGCAACCGTTCTGATACCCACTACCGATTGGATCGAAAAAATAAAGAAAGCGATAACAAAAAAAGCCGCTACACCCCCAAAAACAATAAGCGCTCTCTGATAAAGAGGTTTCGAAGAAAAACTTCTCTCATCACTAACCTTTCTGTCTTCTCCGTAAAGCTTAACAAATCCTCCCAAAGGAATCCAGTTTAAAGAATAAATCGTCTCACCTATCTTTTTTCCAAAAAGACGGGGTGGAATCCCTATTCCAAACTCTTCTACTCTAACGCCGTATTTTTTAGCAAGCAAAAAATGACCAAGTTCATGGAGAAAGATAAGGGTAACTAGGCTTAATATAATGATTAAAATAGGGGACATAATTATGTTTTTATTTCTTCTTCTCTTTTCTCAATAATTTCATCAACTTTTTTATTGTATTCGTCAATAAGTTTTTGTAACTCTTCTTTCGCTCTAAACTTTTCATCCTCTGTCACCTCTCCCGAATGTACTTTTCCTTGAATTTCTTTCCACGCATCTTCTCTCGCTCGCTTCAAACTAACTCTTGCATCTTCCTTTTTGACCGAAAGAATTTTTAAAAGTTTTTCTCTGTAATCTTCGGTAAGCGGAGGAAGAATAATACGAATAGAATTCCCTTCTACCATCGGGCTAAGTTCCGCTTCCGCTTTCTGAAGGGCGGCAATAATATCTTTAGTATAGTTCTTGTCCCACGGTTGGATAAGTATTTGTCTTTGTTCCGGGCAGGAGATAGCGGCCAACTGTTTTAGTGGCAACCTTTGATCAAAACAATCTATAACAATATCTTCCACCAGAGAAGGTGTTGCCCTGTCGGCCCTTATTTTTTTCAACTCTTCTCCGAGATGCTTGATTGTTTTTTCCATTTCCGGCTTAACTCTTTCCACTATTTTTTTATATTCAGACATATATTTTTTACTTATATTTTTATTGCAATTTTTTCTAATAAAAGGCGGGTGTTTGTGTTTGTTTTTGAGTAAAGAAAGATTGCCTCTTCTACCTCCTTGAGCGCTAAACGAAGAGCACCTGTTTCCTTTTTCTTTCTTAATTTCTCAAGCATTTCTTCTTGCATTACTTTTAACCAACAGTTTAAAAACTCTTCTTCTCTTTCTTCTTCGGTAACTTTTTTAATTAACGAAAAACGAAAAGAAATTTCTTTTTTTAGCATCGCTCTCAATTCTTTTTCTTCTTTCTCCGCATTTTTCTTTTTTTCAGGTGTTTGAAGGTATTCTATCGCCTTTCCCGGTCTTCCAAACGACATCTTCGCAATACTTACATCTTTGATACCATTTTCTATCTCCCGAGAGGGCACAAGAAGAAATTTAATTCTAAAAACTCTTGAGAGAATGGTGGGAAGAAGAACGTAAGGATACTCGCTTACAAGAATTATTACCGTTTCCTTTGATGGTTCTTCTAGTGTTTTTAAAAGAGCGTTTTGCGCTTGCGTGTTCATAAGATGAGCCTGATCAATAACAACCCCCTTATGTCTCGCTTTTATTCCTTTATAGGAAGTTTTTTCAATTGCTTTTTCTATTTGCTTAACGTGTATCTCCTTGTTCTCCGGATAAACTTCCAGTATATCAGGATGGATCTTCTCGTCTATTTCATAGCAACTCCGACAACCACTACACGACACTCTCTTCTCTTCACAGTTAATCATTTTTAAAAAAGAAAGGGCAATAGTTCTTTTGCCTACATTTCCGGGGCCGGAAAACAGCATCGCATGAGGGATTTGTCGTTTCTCAAACAACAATCGTAATTTTTTCTGTTGCGCTTTGTGGCCGATAATCATAATTACCTACTCATGATACTTCTCTTGTAAGTGTCCAAATTATCAAGTACAACTCCTGCTCCTCGTGCGACGGAAAGAAGAGCCTCTTCGGAAACAAAAGAAGGCACTCCCGTTTTCTCGGTAACGAGAACGTCAATATTAGCCAAAAGAGCTCCCCCTCCCGTAAGAACCATCCCCTTGTCCATAATATCGGCTGAAAGCTCAGGTGGCGTTTCTCTCAATATCTGTTTGACAACTTTTATAATCTCTTCCAGCGTTCCAGATATCGCCTCGTGAACTTCATTAGAGGAAACTTTAATCGTCTTTGGAAGTCCGGAGATAAGATCTCTTCCGCGTACTTCCATTATTTTCTGATCCTTTTCCTTGATTGCCGTACCGATGTTTGTTTTCACATCTTCAATGCTTTTTTCACCAAGGGCAACATTGTGCTTCTCTTTGATATAGTTCGAGATTGCAAAATCCATACTGTCTCCCCCGCTTCTGACTGATCGCGCAACAACTATTCCTCCCAGTGAAATAACCGCTATCTCGGTAGTTCCACCACCGATATCGACAACCATATGACCGGAGCACGAAGCTATCGGAATGCCAGCACCGATGGCAGCCAAAATAGGCTCCTTAACCGTATAGACCGCTCTCGCTCCGGCAGAAATGCCTGCTTCGATAACAGCTCTTTTCTCCGTCGATGTTATTCCTGCAGGAACACCAATCATAAGCTCCGGTTTGATAATCTTCAACCCGGGAGACCGTTGAATAAAGTAACGCAACATTGCTTCCGTTATCCTGTATTCGGCAATCACTCCATCCTTGAGAGGGCGGTAAACCTTGATTTCATCGGGTGTTCTGCCGGTCATCTCCTTTGCCTCCTTTCCGACAGCAAGAATCTTGTTCTCATAAACACCAACCGCAACAACCGAAGGTTCGTTTAAAATAATCTCTTTTCCCGGTGCAAAGACAAGTGAGTTACAAGTCCCCAAGTCAATTCCTATTTTTCGTGAAAACATAATTTATAATATAAAACGTTTAATACGGAAGGCAAGACTGAAATCTCCCTCTTCTGATTCCGTGCCTCAGATTCCACGTTCCAAAACTTAAATTACCGATTTATTCTTTTTATTCTTGCTCCTATTTTACAAAGCCTTTTATCAATCTCCTCATACCCTCTGTCAGCTTGCGTGACATCTCTGATAACGGTTGTTCCGTCAGCGACAAGACCCGCAATAATAATTGCCGCTCCAGCACGAAGATCTAACGGGTCGAGCTTACCGCCATGTAATTTGGTTGGTCCGTTAATTATCGCTCTGTGCGGATCGCAAATTACAATCTCCGCCCCCATCTTGTTGAGCTCTTCCAAATACTTCAGTCTTCCTTCGAAAATTGGATCGTGAATAAGGGTAAGTCCTTCCGCTTGTGTGGAAAGTACCCCTATCGGTGCCTGCAAGTCGGTTGGGATTCCGGGATAAGGCATAGCCTGCACTCTGTCAATAACAAGCTTTTTTCCAGGAGAAACAACCACACTACTCTTCCCTATTTTCAGCTTTGCTCCGGAGCTTTTCAACTTATTTAAAAGAAGTTTCAGGTTCTCTACAGGTGCATTTTCTATGCACACACTTCCCTTTGTGGCAACAGCGAGAATAATAAGTGTTCCTGCTTCTATATAATCATAGCAGATAAAATGCTCTGCTCCGGTAAGCTCTTTTCTTCCTTTTATTTCGATTGTGCTTGTTCCTTCTCCTTTGATGTTCGCGCCCATTTTTTTTAAAAACAGTGCCAAATCTTGAACATGTGGTTCAGTAGCGGCAATTTTTATCGTTGTTTTCCCTTTTGCCAAGGTAGCCGCCATCATCACGTTTTCCGTCCCTGTTACGGAAAATCCGTCAAAAACAACCTCTTTTCCCTTGACTCCCTTTGGAGCGTTAAAGTGATAAACATTCGAGCTTCTTGATCCGTTCTTCTTTAGTCCAAACTCTTCAATTGTTATTCCCATTTTAGAAAAAGCGTTGATGTGAAAATCTATCGGACGTGAACCGATAATACAACCTCCCGGCTGAGGAATTCTTACTGTCCCGAAACGAGCAAGAAGAGGTCCTATAAAAAGAATGGAGGACCTCATCTTGTTAATCATATCAAAGTCCAGTTTTTCCGGGCTGATATTTTTAGCAGTAATCTTTACTTTTCTTTTTTCTATAAAATCTACCTCCGCGCCTAATTTTTTTACAATTTCAAGCATCTTCTCCACATCACCGACAAGGGGGACATTATCCAAAATACACGGAGAAGAGGTAAGAAGGGTTGCAGCAATAATCGGAGTAGCGGCGTTTTTTGATCCTTTTACATCAATAACTCCCTCTAGCTTACTTTTGCCTTCAATAATTAATTTATCAGTCATCTTCCTTGTTTTTATAAGGGTTTCCTGCTGCGTCATTATAATACAGAGAAGCACAAATAGCAAATCCCCACGCACACTCTTATGATACACGTGGGGAGGTGTTGATTTTTGTTAAATTTTACCTCTTTCTCCATTGTGGAGCCCTTCTTGCTCTCTTCAATCCCGGCTTCTTTCTTTCTCTCATTCGAGGATCTCGAGTAAGATATCCTGTGGATTTCAGTTGCTTGCGAAGACTTTCATCAAACAAAACCAGTGCACGTGTAATTCCGTGTCGAACCGCTTCCGCCTGTGACTTCACTCCCCCTCCCAAAACCTTCGCCGAAACGGAAAACTTTTTCATTAAATCCAATTCCTCAAGGGGTTCCCTCACCTTTTTCTGTGAACTAAACTCCGGAAAATACTCTTCAAATTTTTTCCCGTTAACCGTTATTCCTCCGTCTTTTTTTTCATAAAGACGGACAACAGAGGTGGCTTTTTTTCTTCTTCCCACCGCTTGATAGTATTTTTCCTTTTTCTTGCTTTTTGTCTTCGTTTCAGTTTTAGTTTTTGTTTTTTCTTTGGTAGGCATTTTATTCTATTGAGAGTCTTTTTATTCTTTCTTTTCTTAATTTATTCTTGGGCAACATTCCGTAAACCGCCTTTTTTAGTGCGGTTCCGGGTCCTTTTTCAAGCATTTTTTTATAAGAAACCTTTTTTAGTCCTCCCGGGTATCCGCTGTGATAGTAATACTCTTTCGCTTCACTCTTGTTTCCTGTCAAAACTATTTTTTCAATATTCTTAACCGTGACAAATCCTCCTTTGTCTTCGTGTGGTCTGTAATTCTCTTTGTCCTTCCCCATCAAAAGCACCGCTATCTCCGTGGCAACCCTGCCGAGAGGCCTTTTTGTAACATCAACAACATGTGTTTTTCTTTCTACTTGATTGGAGGTTTTTTCCATCATAAATTTATTTTACTTAAATCTATACCAGCTCAATAACGGCCATTCTTGCGCCATCCTCCTGTCTTTGCCCGAGCTTCGTAATTCTGGTATATCCTCCCGAACGATCCTTGTATCTCGGTCCTATCTCTTTTATAAGCTTCTTTGCGACGTCCTCTGATAGTCTTTTCGTCAAAACTCTTCTGTTATAAAGAGTGTCTTCTTTGGCACGAGTTATCAACTTTTCGGCAAAAGATCTCAGCTCTTTCGCCTTTGCCTCCGTTGTTTCTATCTTTTCTTGCAAAACAAGGGCACGGGAAAGAGAAAGAAGGAGCGCTCGGCGCTGATCTCTTTTTCGACCAAATCTTCTTTTGTTTTTTATTCTGGGCATTTTTATTTTTTCAGTTCCATTTTTTTCTTTTTCAGTTCTTTTTTCACTTCTTCAACTCCCTTATCTCCCATCCCCTCTAGAGAAGCAACTGTTTCCTCTGTTTTTTTCAAAAGACCCTTCACTTTTTTTATCCTGTTTTCCTTTAAAACATTTGCCGTACGCGTAGAAATGTCCAACTCATCAACTTCCATTTCTTCTTCCTTGTTCTCTGTTTTTTTCTCGCTTTTCTTGTCCTTCTTTTTTGCCGCTTTCTTTTCTTCTTTATCTTCCACCTCTGAAAAAGAAGAGAGTATTGAATAATGCTTGGCCAAAATATCAACCGCCTGAAAGAGAGCTTCTTCGGGAGAAATTGTTCTGTCTGTTTCTACTTCTACGAAAAGTCGGTCAAAATCGGTTCTTTTTCCAACGCGCATGCTCTCAACATAAAAGTTGGCTCTTTTGACTGGAGTAAAAAGAGAATCAACGAGAATCTGACCCACCTCAAGCTTTTCTTCCTTTTTATCTTCCGAGGAAGAATAACCCGTCCCTTTTTCAACCTCTATCTCCATTTCTAAAGAAGCTTTTTTGTCAGTAAGTGTAGCAATATGTGCCTCGGGATTAACAAGCTCTACTTGTGTCGGTAGTTGCAGGTGCGAGCCCTTTACATCACCACCTCCTTTTTCTCTGATCTTTATTGTTTGCGGCTCATCGGAATGAATACGAAAACGAAGTTCTTTTAAGTTAAGAATAATTGTAATCACATCTTCCATCACACCAGGAATAGTGGAAAATTCATGATTTACCCCATCTATCTTTACCTTTGTAACCGCCGCACCGCTAAGAGAAGAGAGAAGAACGCGCCTTAAACTGTTTCCGATAGTTGTGCCGTATCCAGGGTAAAGAGAATCTATTTCAAAAAGCGCTTTGTTTTCTTCTTTTTTCTCCACAATTTTTGGTTTTGATGGTAGTGAGATCATATTTTTTTATTATTTATCTAGAATAGAACTCAAATATAGAGGAAATTTCTATTGGGGGAGCGACTTCATCGATTACCGCACCGCCAATCACTTTCGCCTCCATTTTTTCTTTATCCAGTGAAATCCATGCTGGAGGAGTAAAGTTTTTCATTGTTTCACTGAAGTTTCCAAAAATAATCTTTTTCTTTTTCCCCGGGCGAACAGAGATTACATCTCCCTGTTTTATTCTGCATGAGGGCCTGTCAACAGGCTTTTGGTTAACATGGAAAAAGCAGTGGGTTATCATCTGTCTTGCTTGTGACCTTGAGGAAGCAAATCCAGAGCGGTAAACCATGTTGTCCATCCTTTCTTCCAACCTCCTTAAAAGCTGATCTCCGGCAGACTCTGTCTCTTTCTGCTTCTCAATAACAGATTTTACATATCTGAGAAGTTGTTTTTCCTGTAAGTTATACCACCGACGTAGCTTTTGCTTTTCGGCAAGCTCTTTTCCGTATTGAGAAGTATGGCCCTTTCTTCTTTTCGGCTTTTGTCCGGGCGGGTAAGGTTTTTTTATCATCGGGCATTTCTGAGACTCGCACTTTTCACCTTTTAAGAAAAGCTTTACCCCTGCACGACGACATTTTTTACATTCTGCAGTTTTTATCATAGTAATTATGTTCTTCTGGGTTTTTTCGGACGGCACCCGTTGTGAGGAATAGGGGTGATGTCCTTAATCAAATTTATAATAACATCTCTGGCAGCCAAAGCCCGAAGCGCTGAAGATCTTCCGCTCCCCACCCCTTTTACAAAGACATCCACCTCTTTCATTCCCATTTTTTCCGCTTTCTCACAAAGAGTATTTGCAACTTCTGAGGCCGCGTAGGGGGTTGCTTTTTTCGTTCCTTTAAATCCTAAATTACCGGCAGTGGCCCAAGACAAAACTTTTCCCTGTTTATCGGTAAGGGTCATCATCGTGTTGTTATAGGAAGCAGAGATATAAATGCATCCGTAATCAAGTCCCTTTCTTTTTGTCTTCAACTTCTTTTTTTTGGAAGCATCAGTCTTATCCTTTTCTTGGATAATCTCTTTTTCCGATTTTTCTATTACTCTTTTCTTGCCCATGAAACAATGTTTCTCATAAATTATTTTACTTTGCCGCCGGAGGAGCTTTCTTTCCCGATCCGGCAACCCTTCTGACGTTTCCTCTTAAAGTGCGGTTGTTTGTTCTTGTGTTTTGTCCTCTGGCAGGAAGACCTTTTTTGTGTCTTGATCCGCGATAGGAATCAATGCGTTTCAACCTCTCAATAGAGTCTCTTCTTTCTCGACGAAGCTCTCCTTCCGTTCTGTGTTTTTTTTCAATAATCTCTCTCACTTTTTTTATCTCTTCGTCGGTCAAGTCTTTAACTCGCTTTGACTGATCAACCTTCGCCTCCTTTAGTACATCCCTACTTAAAGAAGGCCCGATGCCGAAAACATAGGTGAGAGAAACAACTACTCTTTTTTCTTTTGGTATATTTACTCCTGAAATTCTCATTTTTTCATTTATCTTACCCTTGTCTTTGTTTGTGTCTTTTGTTTTTACAAATAATATAAACCCTGTTCTTTCTTCGAACAACCTTGCAGTCTCGACAAATTTTCTTTACTGACGACTGTATCTTCATTCTTTTTACTTAATTTTAATAATTTAATTCCGCGAGAAAACGCGGAAAAAGAATTTCACACAAATAAAAAACAAACGGCCCCGGAAATAATTTCCGGAAACTCTAAGCACACTGCCTTTATCCGCGATAAACAATCCTTCCCTTGGTTTTGTCGTAATCATTCACTTCTACCGTTACTTTGTCTCCAGGAAGAACCTTTATTCGATGAATTCTTAACTTTCCCGCTAAATGAGCCCCTATTTCCGGTCCATCATCAAGTTTGACCCTAAAATGCATATTGGGTAATGCCTCTAAAACAACTCCTTTTACTTTGTTAGTGTCAGAACTCATTAACAACGCCTAAGAATAACATTTTTTTAATTTTTGTCAAACTCCAACAACACCTCTACTCTGTTTAGCGAACCCGATATTCTATTGAAACCAAAAGGACGTGTTTTGATGCTCACACTTCCCTCCGGAATCTTTTCTTCGAGCAACCTTTCCGCTTCGACAAAATCAAGTCCGGCAAGCTCTCGTCGCCACTCTTCTTTATCAACCCTCTCGTAAATCTCCGCTGTAAAACTAATCGAAACATCCGCTTCTCCCTCTTCAAAATTTATTCTTGTGAACTCAACGTTTATTTCCTCTGTTTCTTCCCGCCAAGTGTGGTTTTCGGGCAAAAAGGTTGTGATAAATCGGTCCAAATTATCTTTTTGTACCGCAATTACTCGAACATCGACGTCTAATGTAAAGTGGAATTTTTCTGCATCTTCCTCCTCTTCTTCTTCCGTAAAATCTCTTTCAGCAACTTCTACCACATACTGAGCTTCACTCTCAAGCCAGTACTCTTCTTCATACTCTTCCTCTATTATTTTTCTTCCTTTTTCAAAAAGGTCTCTTTTCATTTCCTCTTCCGCTCTTTCCATTGTATCATCGTCAAGATAAGGAACTTCTCTTGCTACTCCTTCTTTTTCCAGAGTAAACGAAACCCCCTTTACATTCCCGTAAATATTTGTTCCTTCAAGCCCGGGCAGAGCGAACTTTGAATCAGAATGGATGTTGTACTCTTCTCCCGCCTCACCGGCAATCACACCAACCATGCTACAACCGTCATTTTCTTGCCTTGAGGGAAGAGTAAAAGAATCTTTCGCTAAAAATGTTTTTCCTCCGTCTGAGACAAATCTCGTTCCTTCTCTAAAGGGGACCGAAGAGTCTCGATAGTCCTGACAAACTTTGATTTCTCCCGTTGCTTTTTCTTCTATCAACCTTCTTCCCTCTATCGGAAAATCACGAGTATCAGAAACTCTCTCGCTAAGCACCACTCCCCTTAACTCTCCTTCTCCAAGAGCCCCGGAACTTCTCACTAAAACTTCTTCTTCCCCGCGAAACTCTTCTGTTTTTGGATATATGATAATCTCTGTCCGGTAAGAGTTGTAGTAAAAGTATCCAAGCACAAGAGCAAAAAGCAAAAAAACAGGAATAAACCATCCCTTTTTAGCATTTTCTTTTCCAGCTACTCCGTGGTAATCCTTCTTTTTTCATCCTTCTTTTCCAGAGGGTGGATATATATCAATTACTTTTTTTCTCATTGGTGTCTAATTTACCTTATTTTAACGAAAATAGCAATCCCGATTTTTACTCCAGTATCGCTTTTATTCTTCTTACTCCCGCCGAAGAAGCTTCTTCTTTTTTAATAGAAAACTTGCCTAAAACCGATGTTTTCTCAACATGCGGACCGCCACAAATCTCTCGAGAAAACTCTTTTCCATTATCATCAACAATAGAATAAACCAAAACCCTCGAAGGATACTTTTCGCCAAACGAGGCAACAACCCCCGAATCCAACGCATCTTGCAAGCCCATCTCTTCTTTTTTAACAAACAAGTCTTTTTCAATCATCTCGTTAACCAAGTCTTCCACTTTTTTTATCTCCTCTTCTGTAAGCTTTTCTTTGTGTGAAAAATCAAAGCGCAGTCTTTCGGAAGTAATGTTGCTTCCTTTTTGGACAACACTATCGCCGAAAACCTTTCTCAGTGCCGAAAGCAAAAGGTGTGTAGTGGTATGATATTTAACTGTTTTCTCCTCTCCGTCCGCCAGCCCACTCTTGAAAACTCCTGCCGAAAGCTCTCTTGAAAGATTTTTGTGTTTTTCCATCTCTCTGTAAAATTCTTTCACATCTACGTTTTGACCTCTTTCTCGAGCCAACTCCTCAATCAACTCCACCGGAAAACCGTATGTTTGGTAGAGAAAAGCCGCTTTTTTTCCGTCAATGATCTTCTCCCCCTTTAGTTTTTCAAACTCTTTTATCCCTCTCTCCAGTGTTTTTTGGAAAACGGATTCCTCTTTTTCCATTTCTTTAAAGACAAAATCGCTGTTCTTTTTTACTTCCGGGTATACATCTTTGTATATCTCGACAACTTCTCTTGCAACATCCTGAAGCCAAGAATCGGATTTAACACCAAGCTGTTTTCCGTGTCGAATCGCCCTCCTGATTAATCTTCTTACAAAGTATCCTTGTTGCTTGTTAGATGGAGAAATCCCCCTCTCATCGCCAATGATAAACACAGAAGCTTTTATGTGGTCGGCAATAATCTCAAACGATTTCGTGTTTTCCTGATATTTAGCTCCGGAAAGATTCTCTATCTTTTTTATTATCGGAAGAAAAAGATCCGTTTCAAAAACGCTCTTCTTTTCTTGAGCAATCATCGCAATCCTTTCCAATCCTCCCCCAAAATCAACATTCTGTTGAAGAAGTTTTTCAAATCCTTTCTCCCGCTTTACAAACTCGATAAAAACACTGTTCCCTATTTCGATGAAACGGCCACAGTCACAGTTGATATGACAAGGCTGATCTTTCCAGGGGGATTCTTCGTGATAGCCGAGACTTTTTCCTAAGTCGTAAAAAAGTTCACTGTCCGGTCCACCGGGCTCCCCGACTGGCATATCTTCCGGAGCCCCTGCACGTGACCACCAGTTTTCTTTATCCTCGTAATAAAATATTCTTCCTTCTTGCATTCCTTTCTTTTCGGCAAAATCAACGTCTTTCGCCTCTAATCCTCTTTCCTGGAAGATATCTTTCCAAATTTCTACGGATTCCGTATCTCTCTCGATTCCGATTTCTTTGTTTCCTCTGTACACGGAAACGTATATTCTTTCAGGATCAAGTCCCAGTTCATCGAAAAAAAGCTCGGCAACCCACCTTAACTGTTCCTTTTTAAAGTAATCTCCGAGGGACCAGTTACCAAGCATTTCAAAAAAAGTAGTGTGTCTTTTGTCGCCGACTTCCTCTATGTCGTCACTACGAAAACATTTTTGCGAATTTGCCAGTCTTTTTCCTTCCGGATGCTTTTCTCCCATTAGATAAGGGACCAACGGAAACATTCCCGAATTAACAAAAAGCAGAGTTGAATCTTTTTCCGGAATCAGAGAAACGGGAGGAATAACGACATGTTTCCTTTTTTTATAAAATTCGAGAAACCTTTTTCTTATTTCAGCTGATTTCATAACGAGTAAACGTTTTCTATTATTTTTTTCATCTCTTTTATCTTAAGAGAAGCACCACCGACAAGGAGGCCCTGAAATCCCGCTTTTTTGATATAAGAAGATGCGTTTTTTGAGTTGACGCTACCGCCGTAAAGAACAGCTGCTTGCTCTCCTTTGCTGTAATTTTTTGCAAGAACGTTTTTGATGAAAACTTTCTTTTTCTCCGCCTCTTCAACATCACAGGGCAAGTTCGTCCCAATAGCAAAAATCGGCTCATAAGCGATAATTATTTTTTTTACCTGAAGATCGCCAACTCCCTCGACAAGCTGCTCCTTAATATCATCCATGCCGCCAGTATCTTTTTTCATCTCTCCAATACAAAGTATCGGCGTTAACCCCTCTTTTAAAACTACTTTTATTTTCTTGTTAATCAAATTATTATTTTCACCAAAATACTCTCTTCTCTCTGAATGGCCGATAATAACGTATCTGCACCCCAACTTTTTTAGCATTACGGGAGAGGTTTCTCCAGTGAAAGCCCCTTTCTTTTCCGAGAAACAGTTTTGTGCTCCTATCTCCGCCTTCTTTACCCTTTCTTTTACGCTTTTTATAAAGGCAAAGGGAGGACAGATAACAACTCCTTTTCTGTCAGAAGAAAGGGCAATTGTTTTTGCTTCTTCTGTCGTTTGAGGATTCATCTTCCAGTTGGCAACGATTAACGGATTTTCCATTTTTTTCAGTAATCACCTGCCGTTCGGCGGGTTTTCATAATTTGTCATTTATAACTCTTACTTTCTCTTTTGTATTTTAATCTTTTTTCAGATCACTGTTCTCTAAGATATTCTGCCGCCTTTTCCGGTTTAATGGTAGAGATTTCCATTCTCGCTCCGAGCTCAAATCCTGCCCAAATAGAGGTCTTTGGGAGTATTGTCCAGTGCCAGTGATAATAACCGTGATCCATTCCGTCAGACGGAGCACAGTGAAGATAAAAATTGTAAGGAGGGTCGTTAAGTCCTCTGTAAAGCTTGGAGAGGGCAACACTAAGCGCGTCAGCAAGAGAGTCCAGTTCTTTTTCGGTAATCTCTTCAAAATAGGCCAGGTGTGCCTTCGGAGAGATAATGGTCTGAAAAGCGGCCTTAGATGCAAACGGACAGATAACCAAAAAAAGGTCGTTTTCGTAGATGATTCTTTCTTTTTTTTCCATCTCCCACTCGTTCATCTGGCAGTAGATGCAGTTCTTTTTGCTTTCGTGATAACTTCTCCCCTTCTCGAGAGCTTTGTTTAGGTCAATATCAACAAGGGGGGTAGTCAGTATCTGTGAGTGAGGGTGAGCAATAGACGCTCCCGCCTCCAGTCCGTGATTGTGAAAAATAGAAACATAATTAACGTGTTTCTTTTCTTTCAGCTCCAAATATCTTTCCCTGTAAAGACTAAGGACCTCTCTTACCTTGTCAACCGGAAGCTCTCCCAAGGATTTGCGGTGATCACGCGTAACAACCACTTCGTGATAACCAACCGCGTTCATTGTTTGATACAAGCTGTTTTCGTATCTTTTTTCAAGTTCGTCGGCAGGCATAAAGGCAGGAAACTTGTTGGGGATGGAGATGGCACTCCAATTTTCGGTAATCTCTTTAACCTTTTCTCCGTTCTCAAAAGAAACGATTGCGTTTTTCAAATTGTCGAAATCACAAAAAGGACAATCCTTTTCAGAGGGTTCCTCTTTAATTCTTTCTTCTCTCTTAAACATCTCCGGACGCTTTGCCCTTCCAGATGCAATCACCACCCAGTCTCCCGAGGAAACATCATAACGAAGTTCCGACGGAAACTCTTCTTTTTTTTCTCCTTCATTCATATTAACAGGAATATTAATTATAATTTCAAATTACGCTCATTATACAAAATAAACAAATTTTATCAAACATCTCCATGGCACAATACTATTCAAGCTCTGTGAGCACAACTGTACCACTTTCCGTTATCGCCACCGTGTGCTCAAAGTGTGCCGACAGCGACTTGTCTGCCGTTTCAATCGCTGCTCCGTCCTTCCCTTCTTTTATTTCTTTACCTCCGATAGAAAACATCGGCTCAATGCAAAAAACCATTCCTTTTACAATTTTTAAGCCCTTGTGCCTTTTTCCTTCGTTGAAAACTTGCGGTCCCTCGTGTACGTACCTCCCAATTCCGTGTCCACAAAGGCCTTCCATTACCGAGAAACCACTTTTTTGAGCGTGTCTTGAAATAGTGTTTCCAATATCACCGAGAGTGTTTCCTTCTCTTGCTTTTTTAATTCCCCTCTTTAACGCTTTTTTCGTCTCTCTTACGAGGCGCAAAGACTCTCCTTCCACTTCTCCTAAAGGAAATGTTACAGCCATGTCAGTGTGAAATCCTCGATAGAAAAAACCTAAATCAAGAGAGAGAATATCCTTTTCCTTTAAAACATATTCTGAAGGTATTCCGTGAACAATAACGTCATTAACGCTGGTACAAAGAGTGGCCGGAAAGTTTCTGTAACCCTTAAAGGATGGTTTCCCCCTTTTTTTAAGAATAAGTTTTTCGGCGTAGTCATTTAAAAAAAGGGTAGTAACTCCGGGAACGGCTTTTTTCTTTACATCCGCCATAATCTCCGCTAAGATCTTTCCTCCTTCCCTCATTATGACGATGTCTTTTTCCGACTTCAGCATTATTTAAGAAAGCTTTTTGTTTTTTCTTCTATTTCTTTTCTTACTTTTTCCACCGACTGCTCGCCGTTTATTTTCAAGAGCATTCCCTTCTCAAAATAGTATTTCACAACCGGTTCAACGTCTTCTCTAAACCACTTCAATCTCTCTTCTATTTCTTTTTTATTATCATCATCTCTTCCTCTCTTTTCAAGTCTTTTGTGTACCTCATCTTCGCTTATCTCAAGATAAAGGACCATTACTTCATCCCAACCGAACATCTCAAAGAGCTCTTCTAACATACATCCCTCATAAAGCTTCCGAGGATTACCATCAAAAATAACTCCTTTCACTCCTTTTTCGCGGAACCCTAATAAAACGGGCATCCATAACAAAAAAACCAACGGAGTTGGAATCAGTCTTCCATTTAATAGCGTTTCCTTTATTTTCTTCCCAATAAAATCGTCTTTTTCCGCTCGTTCTCGGAGAAGATCTCCCGTATTTATTACTTCGAAATCTGTTTTTTCTGCAAAGAATTTGATTTGGGTTCCTTTGCCCGAACCGGGTCGTCCGAGAAAAAAAACAATTTTAGGGGCCATAATTATATATTAAAACTTTCCGTTTCTTGAAGAACTCGAAAAAAAACATCGCTAATCGTGCCCACCCCGTCAACACGAGCCACAGTTATTTTTTTTGACTCCATATATTCAAGAATAGGGGCTGTTTTTTCTCGAAACTCGCGTAATCTTACTTTTATGGTTTCCGGATCATCCATTACTCTTTTTTCTAGAGGAGATCCATCTACAGGACAAATCGAGAGATTCTTTGTTTCAGGAAGACTAATAATCGAATGGCGCATCAGTGAGCAAACCCTTCTGTTCTTATTTCTTTCAAGAGACTCTTCTTCTCCAACGTCCAAATATACCACCAAAATATCTGATTGTTTATAGAAATCAAGAAGAGACGGAACGGCTAACTCTGCCTGATTTACCGTACGCGGGTAGCCGTCCAGCAAGACAGAGTCATCTCTTTTTTGCATTTTCCCAAGACTCTCCCTTACAACCTCTGCAACGAACTCGTCTTCACACAAAAGACCGTTTCTCCACCTTCTCTCCTGTTCTTTTAGGCTGTACTCCTTCTTCCCAATCTTTATAATATCCTCTTTGGATGTACCGAGAAACTTCTTCTCTAAAAGTTTGCTTACTTCTAAATGCGTCATCTTTTTTTTATCAGCGAGAAGAAGAGCCTGTGTTCCTTTGCCCGAACCGGGGGGTCCGATAAGTATTACCAGTTTGTTTTTCATTTTTTTAAATGGTTTCGTACTCCCTCATCTGAAGCTGAGCGTTTATCTGTCTAATGGTTTCCAAAACCACACTTACGATAATAATTAATGACGCGCCTCCAATAAGGAACCCGAATGCTTCAATATCGGTAATAGCGGCAATTGCCATTGGCAGTACGGCGACAGTCGCCAAAAACAACGCTCCGACAAGAAGCACTCTGTTGAGGATATAGCTTATATGATTTGCTGTCGGTCTCCCCGGCCTTATTCCCGGTACAAATCCGCCCATTTTCTGCAAGTTTTCAGAAACATTCTTTGGATCAAAAGTTACCGATGTATAAAAATATGTAAAAAGACAAACAAGAATAAAAATTAATCCTCCATAAACCAAAGTCATCTCAAGAAATCCGGAAATTGATTCCGCTACGTTTCCTACAAAACCCTCCACTCCTACAAGAAATCCCACCAGCATTGAAGGAAGAACCACCATCGACATCGCAAAAATAATAGGAATTACACCTGCTGGATTTAAGCTCAACGGCAGGTAGGTAGAAGCTCCACCATACATTTTTCTTCCTCTTACTCTTCTCGCATAAGAGACGGGAATATTTCTTCTCGCTTCATTTACATGTACCACGGAAGCGATAATCGGAGCTCCGATAAGAAAGAAAAGAATGTACATCGGTACCGCTTCCGGGTTAAACATTATATCTCGCACCATGTGTCCTACATTGGCGGGAACAGATGAAATAATTCCGGCAAAAATAAGGAGAGAAACTCCGTTTCCGATTCCTCTTTCAGTGATAAGTTCTCCGAGCCACATTAAAAACACTGTTCCAGCGGTAACAACAGTTAAAATATTTATCATCTCCAGTAGATTAAGAGAAGGAAGCACTCCTTGATTTTGAAAAAGAGTAAGCATTCCGAACGTCTGCAGAAATGCGAAAGGAACAGTCATCATTCTCCCATATTGATTTACCTTTTGGCGACCGGCATCCCCCTCCTCACGGTACATCCGTTGCAACTTTGGCCAAACCAAAGTAAGAAGCTGAATAACAATTACCGATGTAATGTAGGGTCCAAGGCCAAGCATCACAATAGAAAACTGATCAAGAGTACCTCCGATTAAAAGATCGGCAAACTGGAACATCTGAAAACGATCAAAAAGCTCTTGCATTCCTTGAGGATCAATTCCCGGCATCGGAATATTCGCCATCGTTCGAAAAACCGCAAAGGCGCCGAGAACAAAAAGAATCTTTTTTCTCAGGTCAGGAATTTGAAATATTTTAACGATTTTTTCAAACATAATGCTTTTAATCTATCAGTGAGAAATTCGAAAATACGAATTACAAGTTGCTTGCTTTTAGATTATTGTTTTTTACTCGCTTTTTGTGTTTTATTCTTTGTATTTTTTATCTTTCCCTTCTGTTCTTTTTCCTTTGTGCTTTTCTTTTTTGTGTTTTCTGTTTTATTGGCAATTTGTTCTTTGTGGTTTGCATTTTTCTTGTCTTGTGTTTTACCAACACTTCCGCCCGCTTTCTCAATTATCTCTCTCGCACTTTGCGAAACCGAACAATCTTTCACAAAAAACTTTTTCTTTGTTTCTCCTTTGCCGAGTATTTTTATCTGAGATCTTCCTCCTTTCTTCGTCAATCCTTTTCGAGTGACTGCCTTCGGATCTATCGTCGCTCCATCTTCAAAAACCTTATCCAACACAGAGATGTTAATCGCCAAATCGCTCTTTAGGGGAGAAAACTTATACCCTCTTAGTTTCGGATAACGTTTAATCAGTTCTCTTATCATTGGTTGCATCTTTGCTCCTGCACGACACTTCTGCCCTTTTATTCCTTTTCCGGAGTACGTGCCTCTTTTCCCGCCTCTACCAATGCGTTTTCTTTTCTTTGGCTTTGTATTCGGTTGTATATCGTGAATTTGCATGTTTTTATTTCTTAAGGCTTTGCAGGGCTTTAATTGTTGCTTTCGCGTTGTTTAATTTATTTCTGGTATTTCCCAAGATCTTTCCGGAAATATTTTCTATTCCCGCCATAGAACATATCGCTCTTACCGTCCCTCCGGCAACAAGCCCTCTTCCTTCCGATTGCGGCTTCAAAAGCACTACCGCTGCACCATGTTTCGCCTTTATCTCGTGGGGAATAGTTCCTCCCTCGGTAATAACAACTTCCACTATGTCTTTTTGTGCCTTCTTGGTTGCCTTTTCTATGGATTGCTGAACGTCTTGTCCTTTTGTCGTCCCCACACCAACTTTTCCTTTTTTATCTCCGACAACAACCAAAGTACGAAAACGCAACCGTCTTCCTCCGGCAGTCATTCTTTCCACTCTGCTAATATCAAGAACTTCGTTCTCAAATTCTTTTTTAATTTCCTTTTTCTTCATGTTTTATAGGGATTAATTAAAACTCTAATCCACCCTTACGGGCTCCTTCCGCCACTGCTTTCACTCGTCCGTGATACAGATACCCTTTTCGGTCAAAAACAACCTTTTTTATCTTTTTCTCTTTCGCCTTCTCGGCAATTCTTTTTCCAACTTCAAATGCTCGTTCCACTTTCTTTTTTTTTGATTTTTCCTTTTGGTCGTTTTCCGTCAAAATGGTTTCTCCTTTATCATCATCTATCAGTTGCGCGTAAATATGGTTCAGTGATCGGAAAACCTGAAGACGCGGTCTTTCCGCCGTTCCGGAAACACGAGTCCTGATAGCTTTGTGTCTTCTGTTTAATTTCGTTTTATCGGTCATATTTCTCTTAAATGTTGAAAACTATTTTATTTGCCAGTCGCTTTTTTACCTTCTTTCATCATCACTACCTCGTCTTTGTACCTAATTCCTTTTCCTTTGTAAGGTTCCGGTGGTCGTACACCTCTAACCTCGGCAGCAACTCGCCCGACAAGCTCTTTTTTGATTCCCGAAACCGTAATGATGTCTTTCTTTACTTCAAAGTCCACTCCTTCAACCTTGTCTACTTCTACCGGGTGAGAAAAACCAACTCGCAGTACCAGTTTCCCATCTTGTACTTCTGCGCGATAACCCACTCCTTTGATTTGTAAATCTTTCTGATACCCTTTGCTTACTCCTTCGACAATGTTGGCAATCAAAGATCTCACTGTTCCCCACAATTCTCTGCTCTTTTTTGTTTCTTTTTTCTGAAAAACCGAAATCTCGTCACCTTCAACCTTAACTCCTATCTCGGAAGGAATACTAAGAAAAAGCTCTCCTTTTTCGCCTTTTGCAATTAGTCTGTTCTCTTCCTCTTTCACTTCCACTCCCACGGGTATTTTAATTGTTTTTTTTCCTACTCTACTCATGTTTTTAAAAAGATTACCATACTTCACATATTACTTCTCCCCCCAGTCCCGTTTCTCGTGCCTCTTTATTGCTCAACAATCCCTTTGGCGTGGAAACAATGGAAACTCCTCGGCCGCCTCTGATTTTCTTCAATTCTTTACTCTTTTTATATATTCTTTGCCCGGGAGAAGAAACTCTTTTTATCTCCGTTATTGCCGGCTCTCCCTTTTCATCATATTTCAAAGAAACAGAAAAAAGACTCTTTTTTTCCTTTTTCTTTTTGGCAACCTTTCCGACAAAGCCCTCCCTTTCCAAGCACTCTGCAATATTATATTTCAAAAGAGAAAAGGGAACATCGACCGCCTGCTTGCCCACTGCTTGCGCGGTGCGAATTCTGTTTAACATGTCTGCTATGGGGTCTGTATACATAATAATTAAATTACCAACTTGATTTTCTAATACCGGGAATTTCTCCCTTGTTTGCCATTTCACGAAAACATATTCTGCAAAGCTCAAATTTTCTCAAAATTCCTCTTGGCCGTCCACACTTAAAGCACCTTCTTACCGTTCGTGTAGAAAACTTTGGCTTTTCTTTTGATTTTTCTATTTTTGCTTTTCTGGCCATAAAAAAATAATTCTTGAATTATACGGTTTGCTCTTTTTGAAAAGGAATTCCCATCTTATTTAGTAGAGCAACTCCTTCTTCTTTGTTTTTCGCCGATGTCGTGATAGTTACTTCCACACCGAAAAAGAAATCTGTATCATCCGCATAAATTTCCGGAAAAACAACCTGTTCTTTGAGCCCTATTGTCAAGTTACCGCTTTTGTCAACTGATGTTCTCTTTACCCCCTGAAAATCTCTAACGCGAGGAAAAACGATATGGACAAGTCGATCAATAAAGTTGTACATCCTATCTCTACGCAAGGTTACTTTGAGTCCGACCGGCGTTCCTTCTCTTACGCTAAATCCGGAAATTGATTTTTTTGCCGGTGCCGGTTGCGGTTTCTGTCCGGTAATCATTTTCAAATCCTCAGAAACTTTTTTCAGCACTTCTTCTTTTCGCGAAGCATCCTTCGTAACCCAGTTCCCAATTCCCACATTTAAAACAACTTTTTTAACTTTCGGGCACTCTAAAGAGTTTTTCAGTTCAAACTCTTTTTTCAGTTCCGGAACAATTTCTTTTTGATATTTTTCTTTCAGGCCGGTCATTATTTTATCTTTTGATTACATTTTTTACAAACCCTCTCTCCTTTTTCACTCCCGATACGCGTCCCTTTTCCACACTTCGGGCACAAGATCTTAGCATTCGAGACAGATATTGGGGCAGGAAACTCTACAATTTGTCCAACTTTTTTTCCCTTTTGCTGTTGTTTCTGTTTTTCCGGGGAAACGTGTTTTTTTAAAAGATTGACGTCTTCTACGGAAACTTTTCCTTCTTTTGGGAAGGCTTGAAGGACCTTGCCTTTTTTTCCGCGGTCCTTTCCGCTAATTATTAAAACTGTATCTCCTTTTTTGATTTTCATAATTAATCTCTTTACACCACTTCTTTGGCCATTGTTGTTATCTCTCGAAATCCTTTTTCTGCAAGCTCTCGAGGAACCGGGCCAAAAACTCTCCCTCCTTTCGGTTTTTTTGTTTTCTCGTCCAAAACAACAGCAGCATTTTCATCAAAACGAATATAACTTCCATCTTTCCTTCGATAATTATACTTTTGGCGCACAACCACAGCACGAACCACATCGTGTTTTTTTACGATTTTTCTGGGTTCCGCTTTTTTTACCGCCGCAACGATAACATCTCCTATTCTTGCATAACGTCTTCTTGTTCCTCCAAGAACACGAAAGCACTGAATCTCTTTTGCACCGGCATTATCGGCAACCTTTAAAACTGTTTCTGTCTGAATCATGATTTTTGTTGTTTTTTATTCTGTTCAACTCTTCCCACTACACGCCATTTTTTGTCTTTACTTATCGGCCTGCACTCTTCAATAAAAACCTTTTCCCCCTGTTTATAGTCTCCTTTTTCACTGTGTGCCTTATACTTTTTATGCTCCTTATATCTTTTCTTATAGCGCGGGTGCTCTTTTATTCTTTCAACTTCAACAACTACCGTTTTTTCCATTTTATCGGAGACAATTGTTCCTTTTAATTTATTTTTCATCTCTTTTTTCTTCTTTTAAGATTGTTTTTATTCTCGCGATATCTTTACGCAATCCGGTGGCCTCCTTGGTGTTCTTAGATTTTGAGTCCGCTCCAGCAAATCTGATATCATGCAGCCTCTTTGCCTTTTCCGCAAGCAACTTCAAGCACTCTTCTCTGTTCTTTTTTCTTATTTCTTTTACTTTCATGTTACTGTTTCTTGACAAATTTTGTTTTCATCGGCATCTTGTCGCCAGCTTTTCTTAGTGCTTCTTTAGCCTTGTCTTCCGCAATCCCGTCAATTTCAAAAATAATCCTCCCCGCCTTTACCGGAGCCGCGTAATGATCGACGCTTCCTTTTCCTCCTCCCATTGGAACTTCTTGCCCCTTTTTTGTAATCGGTCTGTCGGGGAAAATTCTTATCCACATCTTTCCTCCTTTCCTTAGATAACGGATAATTGCCCTCCTCGCCGCTTCTATCTGTCTTGAACTTATGTGTCCGTTTTCCTCTACTTTTAGTCCGTAGCTACCAAAATTAACAAAACAACCCTTGCGAGCAATTCCTTTTATTCTTCCTTTACGGTGTTTTCTATGTTTTACTTTTTTCGGAAACAACATAATCTAGAATACCTCTCCTTTATAAATATAGACTTTTATACCTATCGCCCCGAAAGGACACCTTGCCATTTCAAAGCCGTAATCGATATTTCCACGAATTGTCGCTCTCTTTAGCTTTCCTTCCTGAAAGTACTCATTACGAGCAATCTCTATTCCATTAAGTCTTCCTCCTACCTGGATTCTCACTCCCTCAACCTCTTTGTGCATCGCAATCTTGTGTAGTGCCTGTTTAACTACTTTTCTGTAGGGGAGTCTTTTTTCAAGTTGTCTGGCAATATCTTGTGCTGCCAAAGGTGCCGAAAGCCAGGGATCTTTCACTTCTTTAATTTCTAAACGAACTCTTTTTTCTTCTCCTCCGGAAACTGATTTAAGCTTCTTTTCCAGCTTCTCTTTAAGTATTTTTACTCCTTCACCGCCTCTGCCGATTATCAATCCCGGTCTCGCACTGTAAATCAAGACACCCACCTCATCCATTGAACGTTCAATTTCGATTCTTTCTACACTCATTTCGCGCAAAACTTCTCTCAAGAGAGTCCTTATCTCGTAATCTTCTCTTAGAAGTTTCGCAAAGTTCTTTTCGTAAAATCCTTTCGACTCCCAGTCTTTTGTTTCTCCGATTCGGTATATTTTTGGATGTATTTTGTGTGTCATTTTTTAAATAGATTTTCTCCTAAAAATTTGTTTTTTCTCGCCTTTTGCTTCTTTTGTCGGTTCTTTTGTTCTCTCTCTTTCCAGGTCTCTTTTTGCTTTTGGCTGCTGTGTGGTTTCTTCTTTCGGTTTTTCCTCTTTATAGACTTTTCTGATTGTCGGTGCCTCTGTTTTTGTTTTCTTTGCTGATTTTACTGTTTCTTCTTTTTCTTTCAGTTCAATAAAAATATGTGATGTTTTTTTCTGAATTGCAGAGGCGGAACCTCTTGCTCTCGGACGAAATCTTTTAATAATCGGTCCTCCGTCTACCCTGATTTCTGAGATATAAAGGTTTTCTTTCTTGAGATTATAGTTGTGTTCCGCATTGGCAATGGCCGACCGCAACAATTTCAACATCGGATTTGCAGGTCTTTTAACTGTATATTGAAGCAACTTCTCCGCTTCTTCGACTTGAAGACCACGAACAAGGTTAGCTACTAAGCGAACCTTTCGAGGGGCAATTCTTGAATATTTAAGTTTTGCTTCAACAGACATAATTTAATGCTTTACTTTTTCTTTTCTTGCTCTCTTTGCATCTTTCCTCCGTGCCGAACAAACTTCTTCGTTGGCGAAAACTCTCCAAGAAGGTGTCCCACCATTTCTTCGGTTACATAAACTCTTATATGCTCTTTTCCGTTATAAACTCCGAAAGTTTTTCCGATCATCTCCGGTGTAATCGCCGCGCTTCGCGACCACGTCTTTATCACCGTCTTATTGTCACCGGCTTTCAGGTTTTTCACCTTTTCTAGCAGCTTTTCGTCGATATAGGGACCTTTTTTTAAACTTCTTGACATAATTTTAAAATTGAAAAATATCTGATTTTTCTACTTTTTACTTCTTTTCTTTTTTGTCGCTCTTTTGATAATATACCTGTCGGTTTGCTTTCTTTTTCTAGTACGAACTCCTCTCGCAATCTTTCCCCAAGGGGTCTTCGGTGCAGGCATTCCGATCGGAGCTTTTCCTTCTCCTCCTCCGTGAGGATGATCTACCGGATTCATTGCCGAACCGCGAACAACCGGTCTTCTTCCCATCTTTCTTGACGTTCCCGCTTTCTTTATCTTTCGGTATCTGTGTTCAGAGTTGGAAACTTCCCCCACTGTTGCAAAACACATGCTGGCTACTTTTCGCACCTCTCGCGAAGGCATTTTCAAGTGTGTCATCTTTCCTTCGTGCGCAAGCACCGAGGCACCTGCTCCAGCACTACGGACTATTTTTCCTTTCCCGTCAGGATGAAGAGCGATGTTACAGACGACTGTTCCTACCGGGACGTTTTTTAATCGCATTCTGTTTCCGGGCCTAGCTTCCGCTTTTTCCGCATTAATAATTTTGTCTCCTTCTTTCATCTTCTGCGGAGCAAGAATATATTTAACTTCTCCGTTTTTATACTCGACAAGGGCTATGTCTGCGGTTCTGTTAGGGTCATACTCGATACCGACAACCGTTCCCTCAACATCGAGAGGTTCTTGTCCAAAATTAACCCTCCTGTAAAGGCGCTTTGCTCCTCCCCCCCTGTGTCTTACGGTGATTTTTCCTTGATTTGACCTTCCGGCATGCTTTTTCAAGGGAACAATCAGCTTTCTTCTTTTTTTCGCCTTTTGGGATAACATAATTTTGTACTCTACATTTTATAGATTAACTTGTCAAGTCAATTACTTGTCCTTTTTTCAACTTAACAACCGCCTTCTTATACCCCCTTTTTGTTCCTTCGGTTCTTCCCACTCTTCTCTTTTTGGAGGGAACATTTACTACCTTGACACTGGTTACATCAACTTTGTATTTTTTTTCAACCTCTTCCTTTATCTCTTTTTTATTGGAACCTTTTTCCACTTTAAAAGTATAAAAACCCTTTCCCGATAAATCAGTCGCTTTCTCGCTGATGTGCGGTTTCTTTAAGGCGTACCTTCTAGCTCTGTCTTCTGTTGTTACATTTTCTTTCTTCATCTTATTTCTCATTTGAAAAGCTTTCTTTTATCACATCGACCGCCTTTTTGGGTATAACAAGATACTTATAGGACAAAAGGTCTAGGGCGTTCATGTCTTTTGCCTGGATTGTATCAACATTATCAATATTTCTTGTTGCCAGAATAACGTTTTTTTTCATTTCCGGAAGAACAATCAGTGTGCTTTTGTCGCAAAATGTTTTTTTCAAAAACTCTCTTATCTGTTTTGTTTTCGGTTCTTTAATGTCTAAATCAGAGACAAAAAACACTAAATCTTTTTCTCGTTTTGCGGAAAGAACCATAAAAATGGCGCTCCTCTTTACCTTTTTGTTAATCTTCTTTTTGTAGTTTCTTTCGTTTCTGGGGCCGAAAGTAACTCCTCCTCCTCGCCAAATCGGAGACCGACTTGATCCGTGTCTCGCTCTTCCGGTACCTTTCTGTCTCCACGGCTTTCTTCCTCCCCCTCTTACTTCTGACCTGTCCTTTGCATGTGCAGTATTCTGTCTTCTCGAGAGCATCTGCATCCGCACAACTTGATAGATAAGATCGGGGTTAATTTTTACATCAAAAATACTTCCGGGAAGATTAATATCTCCCGTTTTTTCCCCTTTCATATTGTGTAAATCAGCTTTTGTCATATTTTTTCAATCGTTACCAATCCTCCGTTTTTTCCCGGAAGAGATCCTTTCACAGCGATAGTGTTCTTTTCCGGGTCAACACTTACAACAAGGAGGTTTTTTGTCGTCACACTGTCCGCTCCCATTCTCCCGGCCATCTTTTTCCCCTTCATCACTCTTTGGGGAAACATTGATCCTATCGATCCTCCTTTGCGATTGTTGTGTTTTGTTCCATGAGAAGCGGTTCCCGCTCCACTAAAGTTCCACCTCTTCATTACTCCGGCAAATCCTTTTCCTTTTGATGTTCCTCTCACTTTAATCTTGTCTCCCGGAGAAAAAAGATCTACGGAAAACTTGTCGTCAAGGGAAACGTCAAAAGCCCCCTCTACTTCTCTTAAATAACGGTAAGGTTTTTTCTTTTGCGGTTTTTTTACCTTCGTTTCTTTCAGCTCCACAAAGCCCATCTGCACCGCATCGTATCCGTCTCTTTCCTTTGTCTTGATGTCCGTTACCTTGCAAGGTCCGGCCTCAACCAAAGTCACGGGAAATGCATCTCCCTTTTCATCGTAGACTTGTGTCATTCCTAATTTTTTCCCGATAATAAATTTCATGTTTTTGCGGTGTTTTTTCAATGGAAAACTGGGCCTTTGCCCAGCTTTCGAGGCAACAAAAATTGTAAAGATCAGATGTAGTTGTTTTAGCTACTACATCTTAATCTCAATATTCACTCCGGCCGGCAAGGTCAGATTTCTTAACGCGTCAAGAACTTTTGCCCCGGGGTTAAGAATATCAATTATTCTTTTATGCACTCTAACCTCGTACTGTTCTTTGGATTTGCTGTGCACAAAAGTGGCACGGTTTACCGTATACTTCTTAATCTCTGTCGGAAGAGGAGTGGGTCCTAAAATTTCACTCCCGTAACGGAGAGCCGTATCAATAATCTGCCTTGCACTGGTGTCAATCACCTTGTGATCATAAGCACGAAGACGGATGCGAATTTTTGATTTTACTTCCTTCTCTTTTGCCATCAATTCTTTAAAGTTCTAAATCCCAATATTCTATTTAATAATTTTACCGATAACACCCGCTCCAACAGTTCTTCCTCCTTCACGAATAGCAAATCTTTGCTGTTCTTCGAGGGCAATAGGCGCAATCAACTTTCCTTTCAGTTTTGCCGTATCTCCGGGCATCACCATTTCCGTTCCTTCGGGAAGTTCAACTTCTCCGGTAACATCGGTTGTTCTCATATAGAACTGCGGCTTGTATCCTTTAAAAAACGGTGTGTGCCTTCCTCCTTCGTCTTTTCCTAAAATATACACTTCTGCTTCAAACTCGGTGTGAGGAGTAATCGATCCCGGCTTTGCCAGTACTTGTCCTCTTTCAATGTCATCTTTCTTTGTTCCTCGAAGCAGAATTCCGGCATTGTCTCCCGCCTCTCCTCGGTCAAGAGTCTTGTTAAACATTTCAATGCTTACCACTGTTGTCTTGGTGGTATCGCGAAGTCCGACAATCTCTACCTCATCTCCGGCGTTGATAACTCCACGTTCAATTCTTCCGGTAGCAACGGTTCCACGACCCTCAATCGAGAAAACATCTTCCACCGCCATCAAAAAAGGCTTATCCACATCTCTTTCCGGTTCGGGGATGTAACTGTCCATCGCTTCTATCAGCTCCATGATCGGTTCTAGTGCTTTATCGTCCGCCGAACTAGCTTCGAGCGCCTTCAATGCCGAACCCCTGATAATCGGAGTATCGTCACCGGGAAACTCGTAACTGGTCAAAAGTTCTCTGACTTCCGACTCCACAAGATCAATCATCTCCGGATCATCAACCATGTCAACTTTGTTTAAAAAGACAACCAACGAGGGAAGTCCTACTTGACGCGCAAGAAGAATGTGCTCTCTTGTCTGTGGCATCGGTCCGTCAGTTGCAGAAACAACCAAAATTCCTCCGTCCATCTGTGCCGCTCCGGTAATCATGTTCTTTACGTAATCCGCGTGTCCCGGGCAATCGATGTGAGCATAGTGGCGATTTTCTGTCTGATACTCACGGTGAGAAATAGAAATTGTAAGCCCTCTCGCCTTTTCTTCAGGTGCAGAATCAATCTCTTCAACACTTGTTTTTTTATCAAGAAGTCCTTTCAAGTGAAGAGTGTTAATCATTGCCGCAGTAAGGGTTGTTTTACCGTGGTCAACGTGCCCGATTGTTCCTACGTTTAAGTGAGGTTTCCCTCTTTCAAATTTTTCTTTTGCCATGTTTTTTTCTCCACACCGCATTGCAATGCAGTGTTAGGGAGTTGTTAGTTTTTTACTTTTTACTTTTAATTTCTAAGCCCTAGAATAATATAATATTTTTTAAAAAAAGTCCACACCCCAACCTAGCTTCTCTTTCCTTCAATAATTTCCTGCGCAATATTGTAGGGAACCTCTTTGTAACTGTCAAACTCCATCGAATAATTACCTCTTCCTTTTGTAAGCGACCGTAGTGTTGTCACGTATCCGAACATCTCGGAAAGCGGGACTTTAGCACGAATAATTTTCTGTGCTCTTTTCCCTTTCGTTTCTTCGGTACAATCAACCTCTCCTCTTCTCGAAGAGATGTCTCCCATTACGTCCCCTAAATACTCGGGGGGAATAATCACTTCTACTTTCATGAAAGGCTCAAGAAGAACCGGGTCCGCTTTTCTGTAGGCCTCCTTGAATCCGATTGATCCCGCTATCTTGAACGCCATCTTTGAAGAATCCACTTCATGAAAAGATCCGTCATAAAGCGTGGCCTTGATATTCACAATCGGGTATCCGGCAAGAACACCTTCGTCCATCACCTCTTCAATCCCCTTTTCAACGGCAGGAATATACTCTTGCGGGATAACCGCTCCTTTGATTTCATCAATAAAATCCAGTCTTTTATCTCCCCCATCTACTAACGGTTCAATCTTCATCTTAACGTGACCATACTGCCCTCTTCCTCCGCTCTGTTTGATATACTTTCCCTCTTCGTCCGCCATCCTTCTAATTGTTTCTTTGTAGGCAACTTGAGGTTGTCCTACCTGTGCCGCAACTTTAAATTCTCTTTTCATCCTGTCAACAATAATATCCAAGTGAAGCTCTCCCATTCCCGAAATGATTGTTTCTCCTGTGTCGATGTCACCTTCTACCCTGAAGGTAGGGTCCTCCTCTGCCAGTCTGCGGAGAGCAAGCCCCATCTTCTCTTGATCTTCTCTTGTTTTCGGTTCCACGCGAATAGAAACTACTGGTTCGGGGAAAGATATCTCTTCTAGGACAATAGGACAATTTGTATCGGACAAAGTATGTCCGGTAGAAGTCCCTTTCAGTCCTACCGCCGCAACAATGTCCCCTGCGTAAACTTCTTGCAGTTCTTCACGCTGATCGGCGTGCATTCTAAGGACCCTGCTGATTCTTTCTTTTTCTCCGGTATTGGCATTAAGAATATATGATCCGCTAGACAGCTTCCCCGAATACACACGCAAAAAAGTAAGACTTCCCACATACGCATCGTTTGCAAGCTTGAAGGCAAGTGCGGAAAAAGGCTCTTCGTCAGTAAGTTTTCTTTGCGCCGGTTGTTCCGTTTTCGGATCAACTCCTTCGACAGGCGGAAGATCTGTTGGTGAAGGAAAGTACTGACAGACAGCATCGAGCACCGGCTGAACCCCTTTGTTTTTCAAAGCAGTTCCGCAAAAAAGAGGAACTACGCGATAACCCAACACAGCCTTTCTTAGAACACCCTTTATCTCATCCTCACTTATTTCTTCCCCTTGCATGTACCGCTCGAAAAGGTCTTCATCTTCGGTAACCACTTTTTCTATCATCTCGCTTCTCCACTGCTCTACCTTTTCTCTCATCTCTTCGGGAACATCTTCTTCTTTTAAAACCTCTCCAAAGCTTCCTTCAAAAACAATAAATTTTCTTTTAATTAAATCTACTACTCCCTTAAAGTTTTCTTCTTCTCCAACCGGAAGCTGCATCGGGACAACGTCGGGAGTTAGTTTTTCTCGAATCGAGGCCAAAGAATCTTCAAAGGAAGCACCTGTTCTGTCTATCTTGTTAACAAAACAGATTCTCGGAACGTGATACTTGTCTGCTTGCCTCCACACCGTTTCCGATTGCGGCTCCACTCCAGCAACTCCGTCAAAGACAACAACCGCCGCGTCTAAAACCCTCATTGATCTTTGTACTTCCGCCGTAAAATCAATGTGGCCGGGAGTGTCAATAATATTTATTCTGTACTCGTTCTCCTTCTTTTTTTCCAATCCCGAAGGAACCCAGAAACAAGTGGTCGCTGCAGAAGTAATCGTTATCCCCCTTTCTTTCTCTTGGTCCATCCAGTCCATTATCGATTCTCCGCTGTGTGTTTCACCTATCTTGTGTGATATTCCCGTATAAAAAAGAATACGCTCCGTAACGGTCGTTTTTCCCGCGTCAATATGGGCGATGATACCGATATTTCGATATCTATCAATTGGATACTCTCTGGCCATAATGTTTGTGTTCTTTAATGTGTTTTAATTTACTATTTCATCTATTTTGCCAAATATGCAAAGGCTTTGTTCGCCTTCGCCATCTTGTGCATTGTTTCTTTCTTTCGCACAGCATCGCCTTCGTTTTTGGAAGCGCTGACAAGTTCATCGGCAAGTTTTTCGTTTATCGGTTTTCCTTTCTTTGTTTTTGCCGCTCCCACAATCCAACGCATCGAAAGACTCATTGAACGTTTCCTGTTAACCTTCATCGGTACTTGGTAGGTTGCTCCCCCCACTCTCTTGCTACGCACCTCCATTGTCGGAGAAACGTTGTCAACTGCAGACTGAAACACCTCCAAAGGCTCTCTTTTTTCTCGTTCTTTTATCTTTTCGAAAGCGCCATAAACTATCTTTTTGGCTGTGTCTTTTTTCCCTTTGCGCATTACGTGGTTTATAAATTTAGAAACTACCACGCTGTTGTAGAGCGGATCAGGATGAATCGTTTGTAGCTTGTAGCTTTTCTTTCCTTGTTCTTCAAACATAATTTAGTTTTTCCCCTTTTTAGTTCCGTACTTACTTCTTGAACTTTTTCTCTCTTCAACACCAGTCGCATCAAGTGTCCCACGAACTACGTGATAGCGAACACCAGGAAGGTCTTTCACTCTTCCTCCCCTGATAATAACCACTGAGTGTTCTTGTAGTTTGTGTCCAATTCCGGGAATGTAAGCGGTTACTTCCGCACCGTTAGAAACTCTTACTCTTGCCACCTTACGAAGTGCCGAGTTCGGCTTCTTTGGTGTCGTTGTCGTCACCTTAATACAAACACCTCTCTTGAAAGGAGAAGAGTAGTAAGACTTTCTGTTTTTTACGCTATTAAAACCATAGGAAAGAGCCGGGGATTTGTCTTTCCCTTTCTGCCTCTTTCTTCCTTTTTTTATAAGTTGATTTATTGTTGGCATAAATAAAAAACAAACCGTCAAGGTTTGTGAACCTCTGCATGAATATCTTACACAAAAAAAACAAAATGTCAAATTCCAGTATGTTTAAAAGAGCAGTGTCATTTCGTATCCCTTTGGGCACCTTAAGCTGGTAGTGTGAGCTAATTTAAGAAAGTAATGCGAGAAACTCCATCAGGGAGACTCCGGTGATTGGATAAAAGAGAAGTGCGATAACAACAAAAAGAAAGTAAAAGATGAAATTTGCAAAAAAGAAAATTATGCCAAGAAAGATAAGAAAGCCGTACTGTGCAAAGAAAACTTTTATCTTCTCGGAAATTCCGGGGAAGAAGGTGAAGAGAACGTGAGAACCGTCAAGGGGAGGAATCGGCAAAAGATTAAAAACAGCGAGAAGCAGATTAACAAACACCACCGCGGAAAAAGCAAAAAACAAAGATTCATTTTCCCTCACAACGGGAAGAAAACGAATGAAGAGACCGAACACCAGCGCCAAAGCAATATTAGATCCGGGACCGGAAAGAGCAACCTTCATCTGTGCATACCTCCCTCTAAGATTAAAAGGATTTATCGGCACCGGCTTTGCTCCTCCGATGATAAAGTTGGTCGGTAAAATAATCATTATTATCGGCAAGAGAATGGTGTAAAAGGGATCGATGTGGGGAACCGGATTAAGAGTTAATCTTCCCATGTTTTTTGCCGTAGGGTCTCCTAGGGCGTAAGCAGCATAACCGTGCGCATACTCGTGCAGTATCGCTGAAAAGATAAGAACTATAAAAATAAGTATCCAAGTTTCCATGAAGAGTATCATAACAAAAATTTATCAGAAGAGCAAACAGATTGCACAAGCTCATATTTCACACAACTTGAAAAAATAAATATTTCCATTATAATTGAGCCTGTTATAAATAAATAGGTTACAAAAACCCTTTAAAAAAATGCCAAGAATGTGTCAAATTTGTGAAAAAACTTCGGTTATGGAGAGTGCGAGAAAGAAGTTGATGTCAAAATATAATCCAACTCCCAAAAAAAGAAAGCGTCCCAATCTTCAAAAAGCTTTTGTTCCGAAAGATACCAAAAGAAAAAATTTCAAACCCTATGCCGGCCAAAAAGTAATTGCCTGCACTAAGTGTATCAAAACACTGGGTAAAGAGGATAACTAGTTTGCTCTAAAACGGGCCGTGGCCTAGCGGCTTAGGGCGCACGCTCGGGGAGCGTGAGATCGTGGGTTCAAATCCCGCCGGCCCGACTTTTACAAAAACATGGATCTTCTTCTTATCGCAATCCTTATAGTACTTCTCGGATCCGCCTTTTTTTCTGCGACAGAGGCAGCCCTCTTTAGCACTCCGTTGAATAGGGCGAAAATACTGGTAAACCAGAAAAGGAAGAATGCTCAGTATCTCCTGCAAATTAAAAGGGATATTCGTCCGACAATTACCGTTCTTGTCGTTTTTACGAACATCTTTAATATCGCCGGAAGCATTTTTATAGGGAGCATCGCTGCTGACATTTTTGGAAGTACAAAAATAGGTGTCTTCTCGGCAATTTTTACTTTCCTGGTAATTATTTTCGCAGAAATTATCCCGAAGAGCATCGGGGACACTTTTGCCACTCCGATAATTCTTTTTTTGGCAAAACCACTTTTTTATACCACCAAAGTATTTACTCCCCTCATTCATTTAATTGAACTTTTTACTCGACCACTGCCAAAAAAGAAGAAAACTATCTCTGAAGAGGAGATAAGAACTTTAAGCAATATCGGTTTTTTGGAAGGAGTTATTGAAGAAGACGAAAAAGAGATGATTCACCGGGTATTCCTTTTAAACGACCTTCAGGCACGAGACGTGATGACTCCTCGAACAGTGATTACCGCCTTTGAGGGAAGCAAAAAACTCAAGGATTTAGAAGAAGAGATTTATTCTCTTTCCCACTCAAGAATCCCGGTCTACAAGGAGAACTTAGATAATATTGTCGGTATTTGTCATCAGAGAGATCTTCTTATCGCTTTTTCACAAGGGAAAAAAGAACAAACAATCAATTCTTTTGCCAACAAAAAAGTAATCAGCGTTCAGGAGAGTCAAAAAATAGACGAACTTATCCCCGTTTTCCGAAAAACAAGGTGTCATTTGGCACTAGTGGTTGACGACTTCGGTGGAACACAAGGAGTGATAACATTGGAAGATGTTTTAGAGCAAATAATCGGCAGTGTTGTCGATGAAACAGACGAAATAGAAAACTTGAGAGAAGAAGCGAGAAAGAAAAACAAAAATTAATCTTCTATAATTTTTTCTGTTCGAGCGTAAATTTATCTCATTGATTGCATTTTTTGAGCAAGATTGGTTTGTATCTGTTTCATCGCTCCATTGATACATTTTTTCACCGCTAATTCTTGTTCTTCTTTTGTAATCTTCGGATTCAGTTCCACCTTTTCCACTTCCATTTTCCCACTAACAATCACTCTTACGCCGTCTTCTTCCACTTCTATTTTCTCTTTTTCAAGCTCTTTTTGAAGTCGGTAAATTTCTTTTGCTTGTTTCATTTGATCACACATAGAAAAATTTTATTTAATTTTATAAGCTTTTTTACTCTCCCCCTTATAATTCACACTGGCGATAAGCGAAACAACCCCCATTATGAAAAGCAAGCTCGCTATAGTGCTTGTTACGACAAACTCCCCAATTATTATCCCGAAAATATGTCCGGAAGCAACCGCAAGAAGAAGAAGAGAGCATCCTATTCCGATCATCATCGCTTTGCCGAAAGCAACTTCTTCCCTTCTTTTCTCCAATGCAAAGCGGAAGTAAAAAAAAGACGCAAAAAGGAGAGAAATGATGACAAAACCTCCTGTTAAAAAGAATCCCGAAACGAGCAGAGGATTTTCGAGATGAATCCAGTATTGAGCATCGTGAAAAGGAAAAAATCTTTTAACTTGGTTTAATCCTAAAAAAGACAAAACACTACTTACCAGTACAATCGCCAACACTGAAAGGACATACACCTTCTCAAGCGACTTAGTTTTCATTAGGTTAAGAGGTATTAAGCACAAAAACATTGCTCCGATAAGAAGGAGTGGTCTGGAAAGCGCCCCAACAACGGCAACAGCAAAAGAGTCTCTTGCAAACAAAAGGGGTAGCCCACTGGAAAAAAGGTAAATAGCTATAAAAACAAAACTGTAGAAAAAATAAGGAATTTTAATATTCTCTATATTTTTTCTACCGACAAAATACATCTTTACCGCAGCAACCAAACAAACCACCGAAGCGGTAAAATTAAACATCGCAACCAAGAGAAAATCTTGCATATTTAAACTAAATTTAATCTTTCTTTGCTAATTTTACTATCTTTCTGATTTATGGCAAGAGAAAAATTAACACAAAACTCTACACAAGAAAAAATACCTCAAATATGAGGTACTCTTTCATGTCCGCTCGTCCCAGAATAATCTGATAATGAAACTAAGGTGGGTGCCTCAGTCACAGCCCACGAGCTGTGAATCATATACGGCTCCCTCAAAGATATAATTCAGATTTTCATTTTGAACGAGCGAACAACTTCAATATAACTTTTCTCCTCTTGCAAGTCAAGTTTTTTCTCGCAAACGACAATTAATTTTAGGGATTCGAAATCCGAAAAATCAGGTTTTTGTCTCTTCTAGTGTGTTCTTAATATATCGGCGAGTTGCTTAACAAAAGAAACTACTACCGGCGGAGCCATCAAGCTGTAACTTTCCACTCCCTGGTCATCTTTAATTGTCCACGGAGTTTCTTTTACTTCCACTTTTTTATCTTTCTCGTTCCACTCGTAATTATATTCCGGAGTAATCTCGTAAGTAGAGACGAAATCTTCCGCTTTTTCTACCGGAACAGAGTTACGAAGAAGAATTTTCGGTATTCCGTAAAGACCAAACGCTTGCTTGATTAACTTTTCGTCCATTTCCAACCTCCCTCTTATCGGATCTATTCCCGCCTCATCTCCTTCTTTTCTTTCCATTTTTATCTCCCCACAATCGGGATTATCACAAAGAAGATTAAATTCACCTTTCTTTTTATCATAATCAATCTTAGATGTCGGAAGAAGCTTCAAGTTTCTTGAGGTGTTACATTTTGGACAGATCTTCCTCCACTTTACTCTCTCGTCAATCACCTGTTCGGGCACATCAATTAAAGCGAAAAAATCCGCATCGTCACGGTATCCGATAAGATCTCGAAAAAACAGAGAGTAAGATATCTGATCCATGTCACGAGGAAATCCGTCTATAAAAATCACCTTTTTCCCTCTTTTGGCAATTTCTCTTTTGATTAAAGTAAGAACAAAGTCTGTTGGTAAAAGTTTTGTTGTGCTTCTCCCTTGAAGAATATCCATTATTTCTTCAAGTGAGCTCCATCCGCGGTAATTCTTCTCCAAAAAGGAAACGAGTTCTTTTTTTGTTGCCTCATTTTTAAGCTCCTTGTCTACCTCTCTTACCATATCACCGATAGAAAAATGATCTATTTTTTCTGGATCGACAACCTCTGCGAGCATCTTTGAGTAAGTTCCCTTTCCAGCGCTCTTTTTCCCTAAAAGATAGATAATAAAAGCGCTCTTTTTTAGGTATTCTCTTATTTCTTGAATTTCACTTCCCGCTTTGAAAGAAAAATACTCATTTCTCTCTTCGGGATCGGAAAGATTAAACTCACGATCATTTTCAACTTTTGTCTTAAAAACGGGGAACTCTATATCCTTCATTTCTTTAGAAGCTTATCTTTATATAACATCCGTTAATTTCAGATAACCTTTTATCGTTATTAATATATTTTACACCTATTTACTTTTATCTTTAAAATTATTTTTAATAATCTCCAGCGCTTCTTCGGGATTATCAACAAGAGTGAAAATGTCTAAGTTCTCTCCCTTTATCGTCTGGTGTTTATAACACAACTCATCCCTCAGCCAAGAAAAAAGTGGCTCCCAGAAATCTTTTCCGATGGCAACTATCGGACCTTTTATCGGAGTTTTCTTTGTTTGAACAAGGGTAATTACCTCAAAAAACTCATCTAGCGTTCCAAAACCTCCGGGGAAAAATACATATCCTGAAGAAGAAAAAGAAAGCATCACTTTCCTTGTAAAAAAATAATAAAACCCTATTGATTTTCTTAAATAATTGTTTGCCCTTTCTCCTTCCTCGAGCTGAATATTGATTCCGATAGAGTTTCCACCTTCTTCGTAGGCACCCTTATTTGCCGCTTCCATAATTCCTGGTCCCCCACCGGTAACAACCGAAAAGCCCTCTCCTGCAAGAAGCTTTCCAAAACGGTGAGCTTTCTTGTAGTTTTCATTATCTTCATCAAAAGAACTTGCTCCGAAAATAGTAACCGATTTATCAAAATCGGCAACAAACTGAAACCCCTCTACAAACTCCGCCATGATTCGAAAGATTCTCCACTGAAATGTTTCTCGAAAGTCCTCTTTTACAGGAGGAAGATCGGTATCCGGAATCTTAGAGAGGTCTATCTTTTTATCATCCATTTTAATATTTTTTTATTTTATACTTCGTAATTATATTACAAAACTCATAAAAAAACAAAACACCGTCCTTTACAATTCAAATATCACATCCCCGTCTCTATCGGTGCGCATTATCTCTACCTTGTAATTTTCCAATCTTTCTAAAACTTCTCGGTGTGGGTGTCCGTAACGGTTGTCTTTTCCTGCCATAACCACCGCCACCTTTGGAGAAACGACATCCAAAAACTCTTCCGATGTAGAAGTTTTCGATCCGTGATGACCCACTTTTAAAACGTCCGACTCCAACGAAAAAACATCACACCACGCTCTTTCTTCTTCTTCACATTTTTCCCTATAAGAAAGAACTTCTTTTTCCTGCCCGGCGTAAGCATCTCCGGTAAAAAGAAAACTGTACTCTTCTTTAAAGACAAAACGAGAGATAACGGAAACTTTGTTTAGATCATCCACTGTTTCCCCTGCAAAGCTTTCAGCAGGATACAAGATGTCTATATAGAATTCGTTTGCCTTGATTCTTTGTCCGGCACGTGCTTGTCTGTATCCCCTCTCTCTGATTGTTTCTTCCCATCTTTGAGCAACACTTGCACTTCCCGAAACCCCACTACAGAGCACATTCTTTACATTATAGCGGTCAAGTACCTCCAGAAGACCGGAAACATGGTCATCGTGCGGGTGAGTTAAAATGACAAGATCGATAGAGTTATAAAAAAAGGGCATCTCTCGCCCTAGTCCCTCTAAAACAACTTCACCCGGACCGCCGTCTATTAAAATATAGTGATTTTGCGGAGTCCTGATAAATATTGCATCACCTTGACCCACATCAAAAAAAACAACTCTTAATTCTTCATTTTGGAGAAAAAAAAAGAAATTCCAAGAAAAAATATTAAGAGCGATTAAAATTGCAAAAACCAACAGTACTTTTCTTTTTCCCATTTTTGAGCTTAAGAGCAAAACCACCAAAGCGGATACGCTTAGGTGGTTTTGTGAAAAGCCATAAAACTAATTCGCTTTTCCGAGTATTCGAAACATCTTTGTGCCACATGTGGGGCACTCTCCTTTCATTGCTCTCCTTTTTGTCGTTCCTTTTCCCTTCATCTCTACCTCTTCAGCGTCCTTCATTTCTCTTTTTGCTTTACATTTTACGCAATATCCTTCAGTCATGATATTTTTGACTTTCAGCACCACCTCGGTGCCGTCTGTCGATTATTATTTATCGTCCTTTACGACCTTTACTCTGTGAAACCACCTTGGTACTTTATCTCTGGCAAATTTCACTGAGCTTATTTCCGCTTTTATTATAGCTAAAAACGTAAAAAGTTCAACCCCAAAAAGAAAAAACAATCTTAGATTGAAACTTTTTCCGCCTTTTCAAGCGCTTCTTTTACCATTTTTTCTACTTCCAAGTTTTCTTCTTCTCTTTTTACTTCCGCAATCTTCCCCTTTGTTTCCGGTTTCTTCGGCAAAAATCTCACGCAACAGTCTTCTTCTGGTAAAATTGATACATCATACGTCTCTATTCTCTTTGCTTCTTTGGTTATTTCTTCTTTGTTGTGTCCAATCAGTGGTCGAAACACGGAAATATTTACAACCTCTCCGGTAATCGCTAAGTTTTCTATCGTTTGTGAAGCAACTTGACCTAAGCTCTCCCCAGTTACAATCGCCTTTGCTCCCTCCTTTTTTGCAATCTCTTCTCCAATCCTCATCATAAATCGTCTGTACATAAGAACTCTCAATTTTTCTGAAACAACAATCATTATCTCTTTTTGTATTTCACTAAAGGGAATAAGATACAATGTGGACTCTCCTTGAAAAGAAGAGAGAATTTTCACTATCCTCTTTGTTTTATTGATAGACTGTTTGGATGTTGTCGGATACGCGTGAAAGTGAAGAAAAGCATTTTTCATGCCTCTTTTTATCATTCGAAAAGAGGCGACCGGAGAATCAATCCCTCCTGAAAGAAGGGAAATCGCCTTTCCTCCACTATCAACCGGAAGACCACCCACCCCCTTTATCTTTTCAAAATAAATATATGTTTCCTTCGGTGTGATTTCTAGAAAACAGTTTTTATCGGGAGATTTCAAATCAACCTTTTTGCCGGTTTTTTTCTGCACCTCTCTTCCCAAGATAACAGAGAGCTCCTGAGAAGAAGTGGGAAAGGAACTGTCTGCGCGCTTTACCGTGATACGAAAACTTTCAAAATCCGCCTTCTCCATTAGAGAAATCACGCTTTTTTTTATTTCTTCTAGAGAAGAAGAAACAACGTCTGCAATAAAGAAATAATCGATTCCGGGAATCTTTCTTAATTTTTCCTTTACCTTCTCTTCTTTGTCGATTAAAACAATTCTTCCTCGGGGAGCAGAAATACTTGCTTCCGGAAAAGCTTTTTTTATGTTAAGCACAAGCCGTTTTTCAAAAAAACGGCGGTTTTTCCCTTTAAGGGCTATTTCTCCGTAGTGGCAAACAATCTTCTTCTCCATTGTTTTTCTACTTTTTGTTTAATTCTTCAAGAATCTTTTTTTTGTCCAGCCCGTACATGTCGGCAACCTCCCCTATTTTCAGAAAATTTACTTCTTGAGAGGCCATCGCACAAGAAAGACAAGGTACACCGTTCTCGGATAAAACTTTTTGTCCGTGCTCCGTTTTTAAAATTTCGGCTAATGTTGTTTCTTCATTGAACATATTTTTTTAACGTTAATTTTTAATAAAGGTTTAAATACTATTAAAGTTAACTTGCGAGGCTTATTAATCCTTTTATGAGGATGAAAACTGCTCCGATTGTCATTAGAAAAGGTGGTAAAATAAAGTACAGACTCGAAAAGATTAAAAGTGAAACAAAGACATCGATAATCCCTCCGATATCAAAGAAGGAGATGCTTGCCTTTAAAAGAAGAAGAACGATAATGATTGAAAAAGCACCCACATGTATTACTTCCCCCATAATGGAGAAAAGAGCCAATCCGCCAAGCAAATCTACTGCCCCTAAAAGCTTTACCATGTAATTAAATCTTATTCAAAACAATCGATAACGCCTCCTCCTAAAACCTCTTCTCCTCTGTAAAAAACTACTGACTGGCCCGGAGTAATCGCTCTCTCGGGAGATGAAAGTGTCACCTCTTTTTCTTTAACAATCGCATCTGTAACACCACCCTTATACCTTATTTTCGTCTCCGCTTCAAGTGGGAACGAAACGCTACTAAAAAAATTGGCATCCCTGTAAAAAAACTCTTTACTGTAAAGCTTTGCTTCTTTTTTTGTAACCACCAGCGTGTTACTACTGGCATCTTTTGCTAAAACATAATAAGGTCCCCCGGAAAGACCCAGTCTTTTCCTCTGACCGACAGTGTAATAAAAAAGCCCTTCATGCTCTCCGACTACATTGTTTCTATCATCGATAACCTTTCCCGGAGAGGGGGCAATATTTCTCTTTAAAAAATCGTCTGCATCACCCCCGACAAAGCAAGCTTCTTGTGATTCTTCCGCCTCAACGGAAGAAAATCGAAGATCTTTTGCTATTTTCTTTACTTTCTTTTTTTTAAATTCCCCCAGTGGAAAAATTATTTTCGCCAACCACTCTTTTTTGATGTCCCACAAAAAATATGACTGGTCTTTTTCTTTGTCTTTCCCTTTTAATAATTTTATTGTTCCTTCACTTCCCTCTTGAAGACAAGCATAGTGTCCCGTGGAGATATAATCTGCCTTTAGTTCTTGTAATTTTTCCATCAGTGTTTTTAGCTTTATTTTTCTGTTGCAAACAACACAGGGGTTGGGAGTTTCACATCCTTTGTAACTCTTTAGATAATAATCAACTACTTCTTTTTTAAACTCTTTTTGCGCATCTATCACGTAAAAAGGGATTTTTAGCCGATTACAAACCTCTTTTGCCCTCCTCTGCTCATCAGACCTATAACAAGAATTGTTCTCCTTCCAGAATTTTATAAACACCCCCACCGGAGAAAATCCTCTTTCTTTTAGCAAGAAAGCAGCTACAGAAGAGTCAACTCCCCCCGACATCCCCAATAACACCTTTTTATTTTCTTTTTTGGTAATCATCTATCGCTTTTTTTAACCCTTCAATGGCCAGAGAAGAGCAGTGCACTTTAACTGCCGGTAGCTCTTCCAGCTTTTTTATCATCTCTTTTTCCGTTATTGCAAGTGCTTCTTTTGTGTTTTTCCCGATAGCCATTTCACAGATTACATCGGACGTGGCGATAGCCGCAGCACAGCCCAGTGTTTGAAATGATGCTTCTTTGATTTTTTCTCCTTCAACTTTAATATAAACCGTCATCTGATCCCCACAGCGAGGGTTTCCAACTTTCCCGATTCCGTTTGCATCCTTCATCTCTCCAAAGTGCTTGGGGTTAAGGAACCTGTCCATTGTTTTTTGGGTATAGTAACTCATTTTCCAGATATTTTTCTTAATCTATTAATAATCGGTGGCAGTTTTTCTAATAAATAGTCCACTTCTTTTTCCGTTGTAAAGCGCCCTAACGATATTCTCAAAGATCCGTGTGCTTCTTCATGAGCAAGGCCGAGTGCAAGAAGTACGTAGGAGGGAGCAAGAGAACCGGAAGCACACGCAGATCCTGTAGAAACAGCGATTCCTTCTCTGTCTAAAGCAATCATCAGGCTTTCTCCTTCCACTCCCTTGAAAGTGACGTTTATGTTGTTGGGCAATCTTTTTTCTCTACTACCATTCAGCTTACTCCCCGGAACCTCCTCTAAAAGCACATCGATTATCTTATCCCGAAGACGCCTTGTTTTCTCGGAGTTGTTTTTGCTGAGCATTTCTATCGCAAATCCGAGTCCGGCGATTGCAAAAATGTTCTCTGTTCCCGGGCAAAATCCCCTCTCTTGTGTAGCACCATAAAAAATAGGGAAAACCTTATTTTTTTCCTTTATATACAAAGCTCCTGCTCCTTTTGGTCCATATATCTTGTGTCCGCTTAATGTAAGAAGATCTACTCCTAAATCATTAACTTTACAGGGAAAATAGTTGACCGCTTGCACCGCGTCGGTGTGAAAAATGATTTTTTCTCGCCTTTTTTTGTTCTCTTCTCTGATCATCTCTCCGATTTCTTGAATCGGTTGAATTGTTCCGATTTCACTGTTAGCATAGCCAATGGATACAAGCTGTGTGTTATCTTTTAATGATTCCCTCACATCTTCCACTCTAACGACCCCTTCTTTGTAGGCCGGTAAATGTGTTACGTTCACCCCGCTCTTTTTGAGGGGTTCCAAAACCGCCTTGTGTTCAATGGATGTGGTGATAACGTGCGAGCTCTTACATTCCTTTAGGACACCTAAAATCGCGATATTGTTCGCTTGTGTGGCGGAAGGGGTGAAAATAATTTCTCTTTCCATCGCCCCCAAAAAGTCGGCAACACTTTTCCTTGCTTTATCGAGTGCAAAAAGAGATTCCTGTCCAAAACTATGCAGAGAAGAAGGGTTGCCAAACCTCTCTCCCAGGAAAGGAGTTGCTTTCTCGATGACATCTCGCTCTGTCGGCGTAGTTGCCGCATAGTCAAAATATACTTTTTCCTTACTCATTTTATTAAATCCGATAATTTAATTGAATAAAGCGTTTCTTCTATCCTTTTATTGACTTTTTTCCACGCCCCCGAAGCGCGGCAACCGCTATCTCTGGGGCATTTTGTTTCTATGCAGTCAACAACGGAAACGGTTTCTTCCACCGCATCAAATATATCTTTCAGTGTAATTTTATCTGAAGCTCGTGAAAGAAAATATCCTCCGGTAGCGCCTCTCCTAGAATTTACCAAAGATGCTTTTTCCAATTTGGAAAATATTTTTTCCAAATAATCAAAAGAAATACCCTCTTTTTCGGAAACAGATCTCAATGGCAACACCTCACCTTCACTTTCGGCAAGATTAATCATCGCCCGCAGGGCGTACTGGGTCCTTTTTGTTGCTTTCATTTTGATATATTTTAATTCAGACCTTTGTAGTCGGTTTTAATATAGCAAAAAAATTTTATTTTGCAAGTTCGTTTTCTGCCGACATTTTAAGCCCTTCCTGTATCTCTTTTGTTTGCAATTAGTCGATTTTCAAGTAAAATAGTGTTAGTTTAAAATTTATGAAAGGCAAAAACAAAAAAATTAAAATAGTTAGCCCCTTAGAAGTTTTAGATAAAAGAAGAAGAAAAAGAGAATCAATTTCAGGAATACAAAGCAACTTTCTCGATCACTGCTTTCATGTCGGAAAAATCTCTTACGGTTGTAGAAACTGCTTTATTGGATCAAAATACAACTACTCTTTTTGCCTGGGAAGTGAGTGTAATCTGAATTGCAACTACTGCTATTTAGATAGTAAAACCAAGGAAGGTAGAATATCGGAAAAACAAATTGATAACGGCATAGCAGAAGTCTATAGACGCTCTCTTTTCCCCGACTATGGAGAAAACGGTCCGCACATAATTGGTTTTACCGCCGGCGAGCCCCTTTTGAATTTGCAAGGATTGGAAAGAGTAATGAAAGAACTCAAAGAAATCGAAAAAAGAACAGAGAGCAGGCCTTACTACAAAGTTTATACAAACGGCACCCTTGCAAGTAAAGAAGTTTTAAAAAGATTAAAACATGCTGGCATTGATGAGCTGAGGTTTCATCTTAGCGCTTCTAATTTTTCAAAGAAAGTTTACAAAAATATGGAAGAGGCAGTAAAACTTGGTTTTATTGTCGCAGTGGAGGAGCCCTCTTATCCAAAACATCGTAAAAAACTTTTCGCCATGCTTCCTTTTTTAGACAAAATTGGTGTGAAGCACTTACAGTTAATCACCCTTTATGTTTATCCTCACAATATTTCACATATCTGCTTTGACCATCCAAATGCTCAGTTTTTTCACGATTACCGTTTTCATTTAGACGATAATGGCCTCCCATATGATATAATGAAAGAGGTTTTACGTAAAAAATACCGTTTTTCTGTTTTAGATTGTTCTCCGGAAGTACATAGGCACAATTACAGCTCTGCAAAAAATCTCTTTAGTGCAGATCCGAAAAACGAAGAGAAAGACGTTTTTTACAATCCATTTAAAAAATAATTGGCCCGAGTGGCGGAATTGGTATACGCGGCGGATTCAAAATCCGCTGGTGGCAACACCTTGAGAGTTCGAGTCTCTCCTCGGGCACAAAAAACAAATTATCAGGAAACAACAATTCTTTATTTAGTGTTGTATAAATAATTTCAGAGCTGCTTAAATTTTTCTTGGAAATAAAAAATCATTTGACTGGCCAAGATTTAAATAGAAAGCCCGGTATTAGAAATATACCGGGCTTTGTCTTTAATATACATAATACAAGTCTTCCTGACGCATACCGTTGTCAACTGGAGCTCCCCTTAAACTCCATGCTGCTCTAGTATGGTGATACCCGTACTTTTTTACCTTGTCAATGGCCACTTCCCTTTTCTTTGTCAAGAGTTCAATGCGATCAAGTGTTAATCTTAGGCGATAACGTTTTGTTCGACAATATTTTTGAGGACTTGCCAGCAGTTCGTCGAATTTACTCATTTCTTTTCTTAGCTCCTCTTCGCACTCACTCTTCTCCTTTCTTGCTTTTTCAAGTTTATCTCTCAGTGCAATGAAGTTAGTGAGGATGCCGGAAAGGTATTTGTGGTCCCGTTCGGTTCTCGGAAAACTCATTTTCTCGCCTCCTTTCGCTCAGCTTATCAGATTAAAAACTTATATAATTCCCTTCAATTCCTCTATCTCCTCTTTTTTTCTTTCTTTTTCTGTTGTCAGCCACCGCAGTCGGTACCAGTCGGCATGGTTTTTCTCTTCTTTTGAGATCAAATGTTTCTCCTCTATTTCTATTTTTGATAGTTCTTCCCGGAGCTTGGCAATCTTTTTTCTTGTCTCATCCATTCTTTTCCCTTCCTTTGGTGTATTGTTGTATTTTAACAAAGAACTTTACCCTCCTTTTTTGGTCGGGAGGGGGAATAGCTTCACCAAAGCGCCGTAGGGTATTTGACGCTTTGAAAACGTGAATAATTTCTATTCCTCTTTTCCCCTCCCGCATAAAAGTTGTTTCTCTTAGGCTGAAGGACAAAAAAACAAATCCCTTTTTTAAAGAAGGGAGGTTTTCGCTTAAAAGTTCTAGAAAAGGAAACCTCCACCTACAAAGGGATAGTCACGACGAGACTAAGTTTCCTGAACTTTTTAAACATAACACTTGTATTATATGACTTTTTAATTTTTTGTCAAATTTTTAATTATTCTTCAACCTTTCTTCTTATAAAAAGAGATATTTCACTGATAAAAAGACCTGCAAAAATACCAACCAACGCCCCAGCCAAAACGTCCATCGGCCAGTGGGTCCCTGCAAAAACCCTTGAGCTGCTCATCAAAAAAGAAAAAACGTAAAGAACAATGCCTAAGTTTTTATTGTAAAAATAGACAGCGGTAGAGACACCAAAAAGAAAAGCGGTATGGCCAGAAGGAAAAGAAAGGGTTTCTTTGTAAGGGAGAAGAAGATTAACATCTTCTAGCGCTCGAAAAGGTCTGATACGAGGAAAAAAGTAACGCACCAGTTCTACCAATGCGTAGCGTGCAAAAAACCCGGTAAAAAGAACCTCCCCTACAAACCATCCGTTCTTTTTCCAGTTCCGCACTAAAAAAAACAAAAGTAAAAAAACTATTATATAAGGAGCAATAGCGGCGAAAAAATAAAAGACAAAATCAAGGTAAAAATACCTTCCCGTAAAATCGTTTAAAAATAGAAATACTGCTTTGTCAACATTCATTTTTTATCAGTCTTTAGTTGCAACAAGTTGTTTGCCAAGTGATACACGGTAAGTGGTCCCACTCCTCCGGGAACAGGAGCAAAATAACCGTCTTTCATCTTAATGCTCTCCCAATCAACATCCCCCTTGATTTTTCCTGAAGAATTACTCGTTCCACAATCAATAATTACCGCACCCTCTTTTATCATTTCCCCAGTAATTAAGCCGGGAACACCGGCCCCGGAAACGACCACGTCCGCATGCAAAGTAAAAAAACTTAAATATTCCGTGTTTTTGTTCATCACAGAAACGGTAGCTCCTTCCCTTATAAAAAACACTGATAATGGTTTCCCAACAAGCTCACCCGCTCCAACTAAAGCCACTGTTTTCCCCTTTATCGAAAAACCGTTTTCCCGAAGAAGTGTCTTGACAGCCCCCACTACCGGGGGATTCGTTCGGCTGATTCCTTTGTAAAACTTTCCGCAAGCACCAGAAGAAAGAAAATCCACATCCTTCTTTTCAGGAATAGCATTTAACACTTTTTCTCTGTCCAAAAGAGAGGGTATCGGAAGTTGTACGATTACCCCATCTTCTTTAAGCTCCTTTATTTTTTCTCGTAAATCATTTTCCTTAACGTCTTCTTTAAAGCTGTACACTGAAACATTGACTCCTCTCTTTTCCAACTCTCTTTTTTTTACACGCACATAGGTATCGGAAACAGCGTTTTTCCCAATCCTTACCACCGCCAGAGAAGGAGAAGAAACTTCTCGTTTTATTCTTTTTTCAAGTTTTAAAAACTTCTTTTCGGCAATTTCTTTTCCGTTCATTAAAATCATTTTCGTAGTGGAAACTTATGACACAGTTTTTTTACTTTCTCTCCTACCTCCACCGCTGTCTTTTCATCCTTCTTCTCGACAACTTCGGCAATCATCTCGGCTATTTCTTTCATTTCTCTTTCCCTCATCCCCCTGGTGGTAACAGCAGGAGTTCCAAGACGAATACCTGATGGATTAAAGGGAGGCTCCGGATCAAACGGAATAGCGTTTTTATTGACAACAATTCCCGCACTTTCTAAAAGTTCTTGTGTCTCCTTTCCAGAAATATCTTTGCTTCTCATATCAACAACCAAAAGGTGGTTATCGGTTCCCCCCGAAATCAGAGAAAATCCTCTTTCTCTCAGTCCCTCTGCTAATGCTTTAGAGTTTTCGACAATCTGTTCTCCATATTTTTTAAAAACAGGGCTCATCGCTTCTTTTAGGCAAATCGCTATCGCCGCTATCTGGTGCTCGTGAGGACCCCCTTGAAGCCCCGGGAAGACCGCTTTATCAATCTTCTCGGGTAAATCCTCGTCTTTTTCTATTCCTGCTCTTGTGGTCATAATAAGGGCTCCTCTCGGCCCGCGAAGTGTTTTATGAGTGGTGGTAGTAATGATATGTGCATGTTCCGCTGGACTGGGGTGTGTCCCGGAAACAATCAGCCCCGAGATATGAGAAACATCCGTGCAAAGATAAGCTCCCACACTGTCGGCAATCTCACGGAACTTCTTAAAGTCCAAAAAACGAGGATAAGAGGTGGTTCCCGCAAAAATTAACTTTGGGCGTTCTTTTTTTGCAATCTTTCCAACTTCTTCGTAATCAATTCTGCTTGTCCTTTCGTTTACTCCGTAGAAAACAGAATCATAATATTTGCCAGAAAAATTAACCTTCCACCCGTGAGTAAGATGCCCTCCAGCGCTAAGATGCATCCCCAAAACTTTTTCTCCTGGATTTAAGGTGGCAAAATAAACGGCCTGATTCGCCGGTGATCCCGAATAGGGCTGTACATTGGCAAAAGGAACGGCGAAAATCTTTTTCGCTCTTTCTTGACATAAAATCTCCACCTCATCGATATGCTCGTTTCCTCCGTAATATCTTTTTTTGGGGTATCCTTCTGCGTATTTATCGTTAAAAACAGATGAAAGTGCCTCAAGAACCGCCGGTGAGGTGTGATTTTCCGAAGGAATCATTTCCAGTGTATCCTCTTTTCTTTTTTCTTCCTTTAAAAGGATATCATAAACCTCTTTATCACTTTTCCTTATATTTTCGTGCATGTTCTTTAACCATTAATTTTTTCAATAGCGATTTTCACCGCTCCTATCGTCGGGCTATTTTTTGGTAAAATTATATCCGCCTTCGGACAAAAAGAAGAAACTTCTTTTTTAAAAAAAGAAAGAAAAATACCTGACTTAAACATTCCTCCTACCAAAACAAGAGGGAATTTTGCTTTGAATTGAAGCTGGTTAATTGTATTTTTTGTAGCTTCCACCAAATAGTTGCTACTTTCAAAAAGTATATTCTTTGCAACCTCATCTCCTCTCTCCGCTGCTTCACTGACAACCAGAGAAAAGGGGGCAATTTTTTCTATTGGATTTTCTTGGTAGATTATTTTGTTTAAATCGTTGATGTTTTGCGCGTTAAATTTCTGCAACAACAAGTCTGTCAGGATTGATTTTTTAATTCTTCCATCGAGTGCTTCCACTGTCTTTTTAAGTCCCTTCTGCCCCACCTGAAAAGCGCCTCCTCCATCTACAAGCCATCCCCATCCTGACGTTTTTACGTCTTTTTTTCCTCTCCATCCTCTTGTAACAGACCCTGTTCCGGAAATGACAACCGCTCCTTCTTTTTTATCGGTACCCGACCTAAAAGCAACTTCTTGATCGCTCCCGATATTAATATTCTCTTCATTTACAGAAAAGTCTTTTACCCTTTTTGCCAATTTTTCTCTAATTTCTTCTTCCTTTTCGCCATATTCCTCTGCAAACCCTGGTATGCCTACAAAAATAGAGAATATATCTTTACTTTCAATTCTCGAAAACGATTTCTTCACCGCTTCCGTAATATTAAGAACTGTTTTTTCAATTCCAACGTTTCTTGGATTAGAGGGCCCCGCTACTCCTGTTGCAATAATTTTTCCTTTCATGTCGGCGACCATACTTTCTGTTTTTGTTCCCCCACCATCAACACCGATTACATACATGATATAAAAATTAAAACTTCAAAATTTATTTCTATATACCTTTGCTCTCTTTATGTCTTTATTTTGAGATTTAGGTTCTTTCTGCGCTAAAACTTAAAACTATTCATACCTCGTATTCTCCCCAACATTCTCCCTTACCAGCATATTAGGATAAACCGTTGTCCCGTCGGCAATCATTACTCCCGGCATCACGGAAACATTGGGGCCGATCTTTACATTGTTTCCAATGACCGTTCCCATCTTTTCTCTTCCCGTGCTTATTTTTTTACCTTTAACTTTTGCCCAGATAACATCTCCACCAAAAAGAAAGTTTATCAACACAACTCCCGCACCGACAAGACAGTTTTCACCAATAACGGAATCACCGATAAAAGCGTAATGAGGGACTTGCGTTCCCGAAAAGATAACCGATTCTTGTACTTCTACTCCGGCACCGACAAAACAATTATCGTGAATCGCTGTAGGCCCCTTAATATAGGTATTGGGACCGACTACCGTGCCTTTCCCGATATAGACAGGACCGTCGATTACACTCCCACTTTTTAGAACACTTCCTTTTTCCATTATTATCTTCCCGTTAACAAACGCTCCTTTTTCAACAACCCCTTCTTTTCTACTCTCTCTTTCCCGGAAAATTTCTTCTGTTGCGTCAAGAATGCTCCAGGGATAGGTAACCGGCATCCATTTTTTTGCCAAAGCATAATAAAGGCTGTTTTTTTCTTTGATAAAGAACTTTAAAAAATCAACGATTTCGTACTCTCCTCGAGAAGATTTTTCAATTTCTTTTTCAAAAAAAGACTTGTTTAGATAATAACATCCAACATTAATAAGGTCACTTACTTTCGTTGCGGGTTTTTCCACTATTTCTTTAACCGCACCTCCTTCTACAGAAACCTGCCCATATCTTGATGGTTCAACAACCTCTTTTACAAGAATAGAAGGATTCTTTTCTAAACACTTTTCAATATCCTCTCGCAGATAAAGATCGTCACCGTTTAGAATCAAAAACTCTTCGCCTAAAAACGGAAGAGCAACTTTGGCGGCGTGCCCCGTTCCGAGCTGTTCATCTTGGTGAACATACTTTATTTTTATCCCGGCAAAACTTTCCCCCATTTTCTCCTTAATAACTTCATCTTTATAGCCAACAACGATTACCGCCTCATCTATCAGCCCGGAAAGTTCTCTTAGGTTATGCTCGACAAGAGTTTCTCCTAAAAGACGGATTGCCGGCTTCGGCCTCCCGAGAGTAAGCGGTCTTAACCTTGTTCCCCATCCAGCGGCTAAAATAACTGCTTTCGGTTTCATGTTTGAATTATATTATTTGCTTTTTTCAAGTATTTCTTTTGTGTCAACAAAAGAAACCTCTCCCACCTGCTCTTCAATCGTCGGTTTTTCTTCTCGGTAAAAAACTCCGAGGGGGATTTCTCCTCCGTTGTTGTAATCCCACTCTCTTGCTTTTTCTCTTGCTTCTTGTAAAGGTAAAAACTCTTCTTCCATCTCGTATGTTTTTTCGTTATAGCTTTCATAAGTGTTAAGCCATGCAACACAGGGTTGTAGTACTTCTATAAAAGAGAATCCTCGGTGTTTTACCCCTTCGGATATAATTCTTGTCAACTGTTCGGGCTTTCCGACATATCCTCGGGCGACAAAAGATGCTCCTGTCGAAAGCATCACATCCATCGGATTAATCGGTTCCTCCACTCCTCCTTTTGGTGTTGTGCTTCCGACAAACTCTTTCGGGCTTGTAGAGGTTGCTTGTTTAACGGTCAAAGCAAAAACACGATTGTTGTGCACAACAACGGTGATGTTGGAGTTTCTTTTTGCAGCGTGGATAAGATGGGCTATCCCTTCGTTGTAAGCATCACCGTCTCCCACAGAGCATATCACCTGTAACTCTTCGTTTCCCATTTTTATCCCCACAGCAGAAGGAATAGCTCTTCCGTGCAGAGAGTAAAAACTGTTTACGTTAAAGTAATCGGCTATTTTCCCGTGACATCCGATTCCGGTAACTAAAACTGTTTTCTCTCTGTCGTTTTGTGATATTACTTCTCTGAGCACGTTTTGAATCCCGAAATTCCCACAACCGGGACACCACGTATTTTTTGTTGGAAGAATAAGATTATCCATATTATTGTTTTTTTAAATTTTAAACTATTTTTCTAACTCCTTTCTTAACTCCTCCACCGTAAACGGTCTTCCATCATACTTTAATATTTTTTTATCCACAAAGACCCCTTTCTCTTTTAAGACTTTTGTCATCTGTCCGGTTGCGTTCGCTTCCACGCAAACAACTCTTTCTGTCTCTCTGAGGGCTTCTTTTATTTTTTCCTCCGGGAAGGGTTGGACAACTAAGGGTTGAATGAGTTTAACGTCCATCTCCTTTGTCGCTTCCAATACCGTTCCTTTGGTTGACCCCCAAAAAATAATAGCCGTACTCCCCTCTTTATAAGTTTTAACTGTCTCCTCTTCCCTTAGTTCCTCTTTTAATTTTTCGTACTTGCGTATCCTTTTTTCGTGCATCGCTTTTATCTCTTCAGCTTTTTCCGTGGCAACTCCTTTCTTGTCGTGTTCATACCCGGTAACTTTTACCGTTGCCTCACCTCCCGGAAAAATAAGGGGGGAGACGTCCTCTCCCTCATACCGATTATAATCTTCACCCTTCTCTTCCCTTACAATCTCTTCTTTTTCTAAATCAAAATCTTTTTTTACTCCGTATGTGTTTTCCGACAATTCTTTATCGAGTAAAATAATCGCCGGCATCTGGTACTTCCATGCAATATTTAGTGCTTTGTTGGCAAGATAGTAAGCTTCATCGGCATCTCCCGGGGCAACCACAAAGCGCATCATATCTCCATGTCCCGCATTAAGTGCAAACAACAAATCTGCCTGTGCCTGATACGTTGGAACTCCTGTCGCAGGGCCCATTCTCTGACTTAAAACAACACAAAGTGGTATTTCCGATTGTGCAGAAAAACTGATTCCTTCTGTCATTAACGCAAATCCTCCTCCCGAGCTTCCTATCATCGTTCTCTTCCCCGCATAGGCGGACCCCAAAGCGGCATTGACTACAGCAATTTCGCTTTCGGGTTGGAACGTCCTTACTCCTTCTACCTTTGCGAGAAATTGTAAAACACCTGTTGACGGTGTCATCGGATAGGCGTAATAGCACTCCAGTCCCGCTTCAAGTGCTCCCATAGCAACGGCCTGGTTTCCGGAAAGAAGGGGAAGTGGTTGATTCCCTCCCCCTTCTTCTACCTCTTCTATTTTTTCTGTTTTTTCAAAAGCAACTTCTGCCACCTCCAGGTTTTTTTCTGTTGCTACCGGAAGCTCTCTTTTTAAAACTTCGCTTACTCTATCCCACTCCATTCCAATGATTTTTGAAAAAGCGGAAACAAGAGCCGTGTTTTTCATTAAGGGAATTCCTTCCGCTTCATCAACGATCTCTTTAAGGGGGATTTTTATCACGCTACCACCTTCTTCGGAAAAATCTTCGTCTATCGCTCCGAAATCATATATTAAAACCCCTTCTTTTTTCAGTTTTTCTTTGTGTTTTAAGACCGCTTCCTTGTTTAACGCCAAAAGAAAATCTATTTTTTCCTCTATCACGTCCTTACACTCTCTCGACACGGAAATTTGTGAAAAGTTGTGCCCTCCTTTAATAACGGACTCGTAATCTTCATGAATAAAAACACGAAATCCGTAAGAGTTAAAAAGCTTGCCGATCAAAAGTCCCGCCTTTTTTGATCCTTCTCCGGCAGCACCTCCGATTATTATTTGTAAATCCCCTAGATTGTTACCCATATGTTTTATTCTGTTACGATGTTTAATAACTTGTCTTTAATTATTACCACTTTTTTTATTTTTTTACCAATCTTCCATTTTTTTACCCGTTCGTTTTCAAGTGCCATTTTTTTCATTTCTTTTTTATCAATTCCGGAAAAAACCGTTTTCGTGTCCCTGACTTTTCCGTCAACTTGAAAAACAATATTGATCTTTTTCTCTTTAATCAGTTTTTCACTAAACTCCGGCCAAAGCTCACCGAAAACAGAAGGTTCTTTCCCAATCTTCTCCCACATCTCTTCTGCAAAATGCGGGGCAAAAGGAGCCAAGAGTTTTATGAAAACGGTAAAAGCTTCTTTTGGAACAACATCAAGTCTTTTCATCTCGTTATTTAGGTTCATCAAACTACTTATCGCCGTATTAAACTTAAAACTTTCAATGTCTTCGGTAGCTTTTTTAATTGTCTGATGGAGTAGAGGGTCCAAATCTTTCACACTACTGTCTCCTGTTTTTTTAGCGTTTTCGTTAATTTTGTCCAAAAACCTTTTCATTCCGCTTACTCCTTTCTCACTCCAGGCAACCTTATCCTCAAAGCCTCCCAAAAACATCTCGTAAAGCCTTAAAACATCTGCTCCGTAATTCTCTACCACTTCATCGGGCGAAATAACGTTTCCTTTTGATTTGGACATTTTAATCCCTCCCTCGCCCATAATCAAACCTTGATTTTTCAATCGGTAAAAAGGCTCTTTTGTGGAAACAACACCGATATCGTATAAGAACTTGTGCCAAAAGCGAGCATAAAGCAAGTGCAAGACGGCATGTTCCGCTCCTCCTACATACAAATCAACGGGAAGCCATTTTCGAAAGCTCTCTTTGTAACGAGAAATAGGAAACTCTAACTTTTCCGATTCTTCCTTCATAATAAAGGCGAGATAATACCAGCAAGAACCAGCCCACTGAGGCATAGTGTTTGTCTCTCTTTTTGCTTTTTCGTTACATTTAGGACAGATTGTATTCACAAACTCTTCTATCTTTGCAAGAGGAGACTCTCCCGTCCCGGTCGGCTCATAGTGCTCTGTTTCCGGAAGTTTCAGAGGAAGATCTTTTTCTTTTAACGGAACTATTCCACACGCTTTGCAGTGAACAACGGGAATCGGCTCTCCCCAATATCTTTGTCTTGAAAAAACCCAATCACCAAGTTTGTAGTTAACCGTCTTTTCTCCTTTTTTTAGTTCTATTAGTTTATTTAAAACATCTTTCTTTCCTTTTTTCGAGCAAAGCCCCGTAAACTCTCCTGAGTTTACCATCTCTCCTTCTTCCAAATAAGGGAGATCGCCTCCATTAATTACTCTTCTAATCTCTAAATTATACTTTTCCGCCATCTCGTAATCTCTCTCATCATGAGCCGGAACCGACATAATCCCTCCCTTTCCGTAAAAGCCTAAAACATAATCTGCCACCCAGATCGGAATCTCTTCATTGTTTATCGGATTTACCGCCTTAACTCCCTTTATCTCCACTCCTGTCTTCTTTTTTGCAAGATCCGTCCTCTCCAAATCAGATTTTTTACGTGCTTTTTTCTCGTAATCCGCTACTTCTTTCACGTTGTCTACCTTTATCTCTCGGTTCAAGATTTTTTTTACCAATCTGTGCTCGGGAGCAAGAACCAAAAAAGTGGCTCCAAAAAGTGTATCGGGCCTTGTTGTAAAAACTTCAATAACCTCCTCGGTATCTTTCACGGAAAACTGCACATCTCCTCCCTCGGACCTTCCAATCCAGTTTCTTTGCATCTCTTTGATCGGCTCGGGCCAGTCAACCTCCCCAATATCTTCCAATAATCTGTCCGCATACTCTGTTATTCTTAAAACCCACTGTCTGATATCCTTTTTTTCTACCTGAAAATCACACCTGTCACAAAGCCCGTTTACGACTTCCTCGTTGGCAAGTCCCGTTTTACAGCTCGGACACCAGTTGATAGGTCTTGTGTCTTCATAGGCAAGTCCTCTTTCAAAAAGCTTGATAAATATCCACTGTGTCCACTTGAAATACTCTTCATCGGTGGTGTTTATCTCCCTACTCCAATCATAGGAAAAACCAATGGATTTCAGCTGCTCTTTAAAGTGTTTTATGTTTTCCTCAACCGTAATTTTCGGATGAATTCCCGTTTTGATAGCATAGTTTTCCGCCGGCAATCCGAAAGCATCCCACCCCATGGGATGTAAAACATTATAACCTCTCATTCTTTTAAAGTGAGAAAAAGTGTCTGTTGCTACGTATCCTCGCGGATGACCGACATGTAAACCCTCCCCCGAAGGATAGGGAAACATGTCAAGGCAATAAAACTTCTTTTTGGTAGATTTTTCTTCGGTTTTAAACACTTTTTTCCGCTCCCAATACTTCTGCCACTTCTTTTCTACTTTAGTTGGATTATATTTTTCCATAAGAATTATTTTACAAAAAAAAAGCCCCTTTGTCCAATAAGGTAGGGCATCTCATAAATAGTATTAACTTATGCTAAAAAGGTTTTTGGCGTTTTTTGTTGTTGTTCTCGCTACATCTTCTTCGCTTACTCTTTTCACTCTTGCTACCTCTCTTGCAACGTATCTTACAAAAAGTGGCTCGTTCCTCTCTACTCCTGCCTCGGGAGGAACAAGAAAAGGACAGTCTGTCTCTAAAAGAATCTTCTCGAGCGGGATTTCTTTGATAACTTTACTCATATCAAGCTTGAAAATTATTCCGTTAATTCCAAGAAAAAATCCTAAATCCATATACTCTTTCGCTTGTTGTAGGTTCCCCGAAAAACAGTGAACCACCCCAATTTTTTGTGTTTTCTGTTCCTCGCTTTTTCCTTTTTTTATGTTTTGTAGCTTTTGCCTTAGAATTTCAATGAGGTCGTCATGCGCCATTCGACAGTGCAAAATGAGGGGCAGCTCAAGTTCGCTTGACAAATCAATTTGTTTTTCAAAAATTGTTTTCTGGATTCGCTTTACCTTTTCTTTTCTTTCTTCCCTGTCCTTTAAAATATATTTATAATCGAGGCCCGTTTCTCCTATTGCCACTACTTTTTTGTTCTTTGCTAAACTCTTATACTCTTCCGGTGTAAAATCCTTCTCGATATGAAGAGGGTGAAGGCCAACGGATGCGTAAACGCCTTCTCTGTATGAATCTGCTATCTCCACTACTTTTTCACTTTCTCCTATGTCTGTTCCGACATTAATCAGAAAAAACTCCTTTTTCAAGGAGTTTCCGATAACGTTTTCTCTGTCCTTATCGTAATCTTTAAAGTTAAGATGTGCGTGAGTATCGAAGAACATAAAAAAACTCTACCACAAAAAAGCAATTATGTAAAAAGAATGAGGGTTGTTTTTTTATCAAGCTCAGAGAAAAATACGATTTCTTTATTTTTAACTACACTTTCTTCTTTTTTCTAGAGATCAAAAGGTGTAGTCACCAACCTTCGGCCTTTCATTTTCCCATTCAAGGTCTTCATCACCCCAGACATCGGTATCGGGGTTCGGTATATTAATAGCGGCAAATGTCTGGCACTGCGTGTCATAATTAAAGGTGCCCTCTGTTTCCATCCTACACTCCCACATAGACATTGCGATAGAAGAAGCTTGCGCGGCCTCTCGCGCACTACGCGCATCCTCAAGCTGTTCTCCGGGGGAAATGGCAACGATTATTGCGGCTGCAAGAACGGCGATAATACCGATAACCAAAAGGAGTTCGATAAGCGTAAAACCTTCACTTTTATACCTTATTTTCATAATTATTGTTTATCTAAAAAGCTACTCTGTTTGATTTTCGTAGACGCCTTTCCTGTATCACTCCTTTTTTACAAATTAAAACTCGTAGGCATCTCCGTACTGACTCTGTATCACCGGTCTACCTGTGTCCATACTGATATCAGTATCTAACCAATCATGCTCGGGATCCGGATGATTTGGTGTCGGCAAATCAAGATTAGTAAATTGACCGCACTCTTCATTCGTTCCTCCATCGAGGGAACACGCCCACATCGATGTTGCAATCGAAGAGGCCTGCGAGGCCTCTGTTGCACTACGTGCTTCAGAAATCTGCTCACCGGGGGCAATGGCAACGATTATTGCGGCTGCAAGAACAGCGATAATACCGATAACCAAAAGGAGTTCGATAAGCGTAAAACCATCTTCTTTCTTAATTTTTGTTTTCATTTTTTTGTTTGCTTAAATAATCGACCATTTTTTTATTATAATATTGTAATAATTCTACCAATTTGTTTTTTTTAGTCAAGTTTTTAAAAACTTTCAGTAAATTGCCGGATTTCCCTCCTGCCACTCACTTCCAGTGGCGGTCGTATAAATCAACAAACGCCCGGCAATGTCTCCGGAGGTAGCTCTTACTCTGTAACTCGCAGTTTCTTCTGGATCCTCCGGTGCAGAACCTAAACCAATTAAACCTGCGCAATTATCGGTAAAATCACGAGCAGAATCCCAAGAAAGAGATGTAGATGTGTCTCCATCATCACCATTACAATCAGCTTCTTCCAATATCTCTGCAATACTATCAAGCCCGTTATTTTCCATCATTGTTGAATAAAAAGCAGGCCCTATCGCACTAAAGTGTGCGGCTCTTGTTGATTCTCTTGCAGAACCCATCTTTTCCCCCGGGGAAATGGCAACGATTATTGCGGCCGCAATAATGGATATAATACCGATAACAATCAGCAGTTCAATCAAGGTAAACCCCGTGGAATTTCTACTTTTAGAAGAAAGCAAACCGTATTTTTGTTTCCTCGAGGAAAATCCCCGAATAAAAGCTTGATTGTCTCTTTTTTTTGCAATCATTTTTCAGAAAAATAATTTTGTCTACGTTTTTTTCAGATATCTTCGTTATGAATCCATCCCATAATATCACCTACCTCAATCAACGTCCAGTCTCCCACTTGACGCAGTATTTCATAGTCTTCATTGAAGTCAATGGTCGTTATTATTTCTTCTCCTATGGGGTTTTCATAAACGGAAACCGCTTCTTCTGTGAATTCGGAAGGGGCGGGTGTTACCTCTTCTCTGGAATGTTCTTCCCGGCGAATCCATCCCCTTGTATCATTCACCTCAATCAACGTCCAGTCTCCCACTTGATGTATTATTTCATAATTATCGTCTCGAGAAATCGTTTTTATTACCTCCTCTCCTTCAGGATTATTGTAAACAGAGACAATCCCACCCACTTCATCGTAAGAAGTAGGAACCGTTACTTCTTTTTCTTGCGGCATCCCAACGGTACGTGTATAGGCATAATACAACGAAAATATAAGGGCGACAATCCCTACGATTGCAAAAATTAAAGCGACTAGGCGAATTGTACCTTCTCTTTCCCTTTGGTATCTTTTTTCTTTTTTCTTTATTTCTTCGGGAAGAAGATTAAAGCCGCTACTTATCAGATCTTTCTCGTTTGACCTTAATGCAAGACCAATAGCATTTGCATAAAGAAGTCCCTCTTCTCGTCTCATCTCTCTTACTTCTTTTACTTTTTTCAAAGGATTACCGATTTCTACAATACCCCCAAGCTCTTCCTTGAAATAATCTAATGCCCCCGGTATCAGCGCAGAACCTCCGGCAAGAACTATATTACTAATCTCGCTATCAAATTCTCGGTTGTAATGTTTTTCAGCTTCTTTTATCTCTTTTACTATTTTCTCTAATGCATCAATAAGGATTTCTCTGGTTTCCCCTTTAAGTCCGGAACTTTTCTTTTTCCCTTCCGCCTCCTCCACAGAAATATTTAATGCTTTGGATATTTTTTCCGTAAAGTAAGCTCCCCCAAAAGGAATGCTCACTGAAAGTGAAAGCGATCTTTCACGAAAGACACTAAGTACAGTTGTGCGAGCCCCAATATCCACAATCATTTCACTTTTTTTCTTTTCTTTTTCTTTCTTATTCTCCTTTCCGGGGGAAAGCAGTGCTCTTCCAAGAGAAGCTCCCTCTAAATCAAAAACAATAGGATCTATATCCAGGGAGCGCAGTATATCGATATATTTTTTTACTGTTTTCTTCTGTACCGCTATGCACAAAATTCTCTTTTCTTTTTTCTCTGAAAGAGAAATTGTGTGGTAATGGAAATAAAGATCCTCAATGTGAATCGGGATGTTTTTTCCTATTTCTTCCCTTACTTTTTCCAAAATATTTTCATCCTCTTGAGCCTTGAAGTGTTGAATAAAAACTTTCGACTCCGGTAAACTAAGTATCGCCTTAACCCTTGTTTCTTTCTGTTTTTTTAGAGAAGCAAGTTTTGTCTTTTGCAGTGTATCGGCAAGTGCTTTTTTCAGCTTTTTTTCATCTTTGATTTCTCCGTTATAAACAACCCCTTCTTCAAGCAGAGATCTGCCAAAAAAACTTCCTCCTCCTTTTTCTTTAATGGAAAAAACCTCAATAGAGTAATCACTTATGTCGATAGCTGTTAAAATCGGTTGTTTCAAGAAAAAATCCTTACTCGGCCTCAAAGACTTTATTAAAGAAAGAGATTTAAGAAATTTGCTTGAATCCTTTTCCTTCTTTTCCTTCTTTTCTTCCTTTTCCTTTTCTTCCTCCTTTTCTAATCTTTTTATAGAAGTGGGTGATTTGTAGAGTGCTCTGTATTCATATGCCTCCTCTTTTTTCTTTCTTCTGCTTTCAGGTCCCCAAGTCCCAATCTCTTGAACTTTGTTTCTTAGCCGTTTTTCCTTTTCGTTCAGTTCGGTGTATTTCTGGTTTATTGTCCCAACCTTGTTTTCTATCTCTGCAAATCTTTTTTCCCATTTTCCTTCGGTTTCTTCCTGTATCAGCTTCCTTAATTCATCCTTCATCTCTTCTTTTTTCCTCCTTATCTCCTCTCTCTCTTCATCGCTCTGTGTTTCTTTTTCCCTCTCTTCAAGCTTTCTTGTTTCGTTTTTAATCTCATCTTCTTTTTTCTTCACCTCTTGAAAGTATTTCTCTCTCTCTTCCTCTTTCTTTTTGTTGTAAACTTCTTGCTGCTCCGCCAGTCTTTGTTTCTCTTTCATCACCTCCTCTATTTCCTTTCTGATATCTTCCTTTGCAGGATCTTTCTCTCTTATTATTTCTTTTACAATCGTCCTCGGTTCAGAATAAGCTTCTTTTTTTTCTTCTTTCTGTTGCTTAGGGGGAGTGTATGGAGAGGGTTTCTCTTCTTGTGCTCCTTTTCTTTCTTCTTTTTTTTCTTCCTTGGTCTCTTCTTTAATCTCTTGCTTCTGTTGCTCAGGGGGAGTGTATGGAGAGGGTTTCTCTTCTTGTACTCTCAGAGTTCTTTCCTGCTCTTCTCTTACTCTGTCTTTTATAAGATCTCTTTGTCTTCTTTCCTCTTCAAGTTGTTCTTTTGTCATTCTCCTTACTTCTTCTCTGTTTTCCCTGTCTCGCAGTGATCTCTCTCTTGCCGCCAACTTCTCGTGCTCTTCTTTCACTTTTTCTTTAATAAAATCAATCTGTGTTTTTTCATCTAAGCTCGCTTCAGTTTTCTCTTTTTCCAGAACACTTTCCTTTTCTTCTTCACTTTTTTTCTTCCCCTTCTCCTCGCCTTCTTTCTCTTTTTGCTCTTCTTTTCCGTGCCTTTCTTCCTTTCTTTTTTCCTTTTCTAATTTCTTTTCTTTAGCAATTTCCTTTTCTAAAAACGATTCTCTTTCTTTTTCTCTTCCCAGCTGAAAAACAAGATTCCTGATAAACAGGTTTATCCTCTTCTCCCTAACTTTTATCTTTTCTGTAATCTTTTTCTCTGCTTCTCGAATCTCTTTATGAACCTTTCTTAACTCATCTTCCACTATCCACTTTTTCTTTTCCACCTCTCTTCTTCTTTCTTCCGTTTCCCATCTCTTTTTTTCCACTACTCTTCTCCTCGCCTTGTTTTCTTCCTTTTTTTCTTCTTCCTCGATTTTTTCCTTTTCGGATTTTATTTGATTCTCTCTCTCATCAAAAAAACTTAGCTTCTTCTTTAACTTGTCTCTTTTTTGAAGAGCTTTTCTCCTCTGATTCTTAATTCTTTCTTTTGTACCGGAAAGCTTTCTTAACTTTCGTTCTGCTGCTTTCTTTCTTTTGGGGATTATTTTTATCCTTTCTCTTGTTTTTCTTAGCTTTCCCTGAAGAAGGGCCTTTCCCTCGGCCTTTTTTTGTTTATTTTTTCCCTCCATTATTTTTAGTTTAAATTCCGGTGGTAATTTGATAAACCGGCATAATTATCGCACTGGCAAGGAAAGCAACAAAAAGACCGATAAAAATAAGGAGTATGGGCTCGATTACTACCGGCAGTTTTTTTGTTCTTTCCGTAACCTTATCTCCAAAGAAATTGGAAAGATAAGTAAGAGCTTCACCGAGTGATCCCGAAGACTCTCCTGTTGCAACCACACTGATAAATACTTCCGGGTAGAGGTGTGGTTGCTCTTCCACCGCCTCGGAAAGTTTTGTTCCTTTACCAACCCTCTCAGTTACTACGTTTAAAGATTCTGAATACTGAGAATTGGTTACCGACTCACTTACAATAGAAAGAGTTTGTCTTACCGGGAGACCGCTTTGAAAAAGTATCGCTGCAAGCTGAGAGATAATCGTAAGCTGATACTCCTGGTTTAAGCTTCCGAAAACAGGAATTTGCAACATTAGCTTGTCAATAATCTTCTTTACCGATTCTATTTTTACAAGGAAGTAGAAAGAGGCCGCGATAACTGCCAGTAATCCCATTATATATAATCCGTAATTTTCCATTACATTTGTAAACCAAAGAAGTATTATCGTTGTAAGAGGCATTTCTACGTCCAGCCCTTCAAAGATTCCCGTCAACTGAGGTAAAACAAAAATAGAAAGCCCTCCACCGAGTATAATTGCAAAAGTAACAATGATTTTCGGATAAAGGGTGGCCGAGCTCATCTCTTTTTTTAAATTATTTTGTCTTTCCAACCAATCACCCAGATAAACAAGGTTTTCGTCAAGCGTTCCACTTTCCTCCCCTGCACGGATAAAACTCACAAAAACATTGTCAAATTCACTGCTCTCCTCAAAAATCTGGTGAATTGGTGTTCCTTGTTCTGTTTTTTCTTGTGCTCTGATGAGTAGGCTCTTTAACGCAGGGTTTCTTGACTGCTTCGCCAAAAGACCAAAAGAATCGTTAATCGGACTTCCGCTTTTTATAAGAAGAGAAAGGTTTCTTACAAGGTCAACCTTTTCTTGTATTTTAATTTTTTCAATAATAGGCATATTATTTATAAATTATAAATTATTAAATTATTTCTTTTATTCTTTCCAAAATATCAATAAAGTCCGTTTCCGCTTTGATAAAATAATCTTTTGCTCCCATTTTTCTTCCCTCTTCAATATCTACCTCTTGCTTAAGGTTAGAGAGAATAATCACCGGTATCTGGGAAATCATTCCGTTTTCGTTCATCTCTTCGAGGACATCAAATCCGCTTCTCATCGGCAAAAGGATGTCCAAGAGAACCAAATCCGGGTCTTCGTTGGCAATCTTGTTCATTCCCTCAACCCCGCTCGTTGCTTCAATAAATTCAAACCCTTCTCTTTCCAGTTTGTCCCGGTAAAGATTGCGCAAAAAAGAGTCGTCCTCAATCATTAAAATAGTTTTTTTGTTTTCTTCCATAGATTTTACTGTTGGTTGTAAAGCGGGAGGGTAAAATAAAAAGTTGACCCTTCTCCCTCGTTTTTTTCTGCCCAAGTTTCCCCTCCTGATGCCTCAATAACCGCCTTGCTCATGTAAAGGTCCAATCCCAAGGTATTGGGATCTATCTCTACTGCCTTTTCTCCGCGATAAAATTTATCGAATACTTTTCTTTTTTCTTTTTCTGAAACTCCTATTCCGTTATCCTTAACGGAGCAAACCACATCTTCTCCTTTCTTTTTAATTTCAACCACCACTTCACCCTCTTTTGGGCCTTTATACTTAATCGCGTTGGTAATAAACGAGCCGAAAGAAGTTGCTATTTTTTCCGTATCGGTTAAAACAAAAATCGTACTTTCCGCTGTTTTAAAAAATATCTTCGTGTTTGACGCCCTCGCCAAAGGAAGGTTGTTTTTTACCACTCTTTCTGCGACCTTTACAATGTCTGTTTTCTCCTTCTTTATTTCATATTTTCCGTCTTCAATCTCTACAACAGAAAGCAAACGTTCAATGATATGACTCATTCTGTTTGCATTATCCATACAAGCAACGGCATATTTTTTTTGTTTTTCGCTCAAATCTCCCAAATCACCGGAAAGAAGAGCGTCCAAATATCCTTTAAGAATATAAACCGGCCCCTTGACATGGTGCCTTATCGCGGTAAGAGAATCTTTTTCTTTTGTTTTTTTGTTTTCCATGCTTACTACGATTTAGCTACCTTTCTTACTTCAAAAATAGTGGTTACCCCTAAAAGTGCCTTTGATATTCCGTCATAAACCATCGGTGTCATTCCCTCTTCCATCGCTTTTTTTCGAATTGCATCAGAAGAGCTTTTCTCTCCTATTAACTTTCTCAACGCCTCAGTGATTTCTAGCACTTCAAAAACAGAAGTTCTTCCTTCATAGCCCGTATCTTCGCACAAATCACATCCTTTCCCTCGAAAAAATCGGACTTTCATGATATCTTTTTTCCCGGAAATCACTTTTACCATCTCTACAAAATTTTTGTCTTCTGAAATCTCTTCTACCTCCTCGCTTGTTAGAAAGTAGCTTTCCCGACACGATTCGCATATCGTGCGGACTAATCTTTGTGCGATAGAAACGTTAATTGCCGAAGCGATAAGAAACGGCTCCACCTTCATTTCCAAAAGACGGGGAAATGCCGTTGCCGCATCATTGGCGTGCATTGTAGAGAGAACCAGATGTCCGGTCATCGCCGCATCAACGGCCATATTCACCGTTTCCTCGTCACGAATCTCACCGACCATAATAATATCGGGGTCCTGACGCACAATAGACCTCAATCCGGTTGCAAAAGTAAGCTTTTTCTTTACATTAACTTGTGTCTGCTGAACTCCGTTAATATTATATTCTACCGGATCTTCAACCGTCATAATATTTACCGACGGTTCATTTAAAAGTTGCAAAACTCCGTAAAGAGTAGTCGTCTTACCCGATCCGGTCGGACCGACAACCATAATCATGCCCCAAGGTTTTTTAGCGTTCTTCTTTAATTTTTTAAGATCGTCGTCTAAAAGTCCCAAGCTATCAATGGTAAATCTTTTTCCTTGTTGCATCAGAAGACGCATGACCACATTCTCTCCTTCGGTTGTGGGAAGGACGGAAACACGAACATCTACCTCTCCTCCATTTTCCACTTTGTGGTCAAATCTTCCATCCTGAGGAGCGGCTTTCTCATCGGTTCTTAACCGAGAAAGAATCTTTATTCGAGAAACCATCCTACTATGGAGCTCTTTTGGGTACTCAAGCACCCGGAAAAGCGTTCCGTCAACTCTAAACCTCACAATACATTTTTCTTCCAAAGGTTCAATATGAATATCAGAAGAGACATTGGCGTAACCATGCTCGAAAAGAAGATTGATTAGTTGCACCACTGTTTGCTCGGCACTGTTAGGGTTCTTTTTTATCTCTTCGATAAGCGTCCTTGCCTCTCTCTCTAAATCACCACTATACCTTCTTAACGCCATGTCTATCGTATAGGGAGTCGCATAATACACCTCCACCTTGCATCCGGTTGTTTTCTCCAAGTGCTTAATAAACTCGTAGTTGTCAGGATTGTTCGTGGCCAAGAAAAGTACCCCTTTCTCCTCTTTAAAAACAATTGCTCTTTGAGAGTGGGCAACCACTTCCGGAATATACTCTAAAAGGTCATCCGAAATCTCCTCAATATTTGCTTTCCTAAGACTAATAAAAGGAAAATCAATTGAATCGGATATAATTCTCCCTAAGTTCTCATCATCAATCAACCCCTTATCTATCAAAAGACGGTCGATACTAACCCCCTTTTCCTCGGCCATCTCTTTTGCTTCTTCAAAATCTCCGGTGGCAATATATCCCGGATCCACAACAAGTTTTTTTAATTTTTCTTCTGGGATAACCATGCTACAACGTTATCATTTTCCAAACATTTTTAAAACAAAAAGAAGAACGTTTCCGTTCTTCCAGTATAAAGCATGCGTTAAATAAATGCAATTATTAAAACTCTAAATTTAGGTTATTTTCTTATCGCATCTTCCTTTTGGAGGTCTGATAATTTTCCTTTTTTAGGTACCTCTCCATTCCCCTCTAAGCTTCTCCTAGTCAATCGGCGCATTTAAAAGTTCAATCCGATATTGTCTCTTAGTCTTTTTCCAGCCGACAATTTCCAAAAGTAACCTCCCCTCCTTCATTTATAAAGATAGTGTCAGCTCGGTGGAAAATAATAATTGATTCATCTTCGTTTGCATAACGGTCTCCAGTGGGAGAATCTGTTCGCGGGAGAGTTATCTCTCTGCCGTCACTTAACTTAACCTCAATAAGTTCTTTTTCTTCTAAAAATCTCATATCGATGTACCTCCCTTGATCGCATTCAAAGTAGTTTTCTTCGATAAGCCTCCCATCAATTATTTCTTCACCTGTTTCTATGCTTACCTCTCTGTACTCTCTGATTCCTTCACGTATAGCAACTTCCGGCTCCGGAGCCATAGACAGGTCTCGAAATATCATAAAAGCAATAACACCCAGTATAATCAGTGTGACTAAAAAAATTATTTTTACATTTCTGGACATAAGTTCACTAAATTAAATTTGTTAATAAATTTTTTATCTGTATATATTCTCCGTTGTGTAAAATGTTCTCCTAAAATCCTCGCCGTGTACTCCTCTCGGACTGGAATATTCTAGAGTCAATTCTACTCTTACCGCTCCGGGAGTATCGATTGAAACATTGGTAAATTTTAAAAGGAAAACGTCCACCTCTTCCGTGGTAATTGCCACCGGAGCACTCGGGCCCTCTTTTATTGTTAATACGTCATTCACTCCAACTTCAAACACAGTAGGATTTTTTAACGGATCTTTCATCTCAAGCGACAGCGAGGCACCTTCACTCCAGTTCGGAGGAAAGTTTATTGATTCAGCTTTCCGAATATGATAAGCGATTCTCTCTATGGCCATTTTTCCGTTGTGGTTTACCTCTTCCATACCTACCATCCGTGCTCTTCCTTGCAAAATATTAACTCCTATAAGGACCAGTGAACCGACAAGAATGGTAACCAGTACGCTGTAGACAAGGAACTCGATAAGCGTGAACCCTTCTTGCATACATTCACGGCGATGCTTTTTTTTGACTAAAGAACCTTTCATATGCTCACGTTTTCATTAAAAAGTTCGAACACAACGAACTCTGTACACACCCATATCTCCAGGCTCATAATCCCCTCCCATACAGAAGTATTGAAATACCCCCCAATTAGATATCCATTGGGTTCTGCTCCAGTAAAGAGAGTCGGTGAACCCTCCTATGGTGTATCTGTTGTCATAGAGTATGTCCAACTCGTTTTCATCAGGTAAAAGCCAGTCACTATATCCGCCAGAAGTTTTCGTATTACATACGTTTTTAGCAGTGTCCCACGGATAATCTCCTTCATCGCCATAGTAGGCTATAAGGCCGTCTCCGGCAACTACCCCTCCCTCACACTCTTCACCTATTCCATATAAAGTACAGTTATACTGTATTTGGACGCTTTGCGAATCCGAGTTATACTTTGATGCCACAACTGCAGTGTGTTCTCCTTCATCTTCTTTTCCTGTAGTCCACGAAAGAGTTTGAGAACTGGAATTGTCTCCTTGAAGAGAAACTCTCTTTGTATCTCTTTCTTCCCCGCCTACAATAAGCGCTATATCTCTGGTTCCAAAAATATCCCCCGTATTAGTGATTGTAGCGGTTACATTTAGTGTGTCTCCTTCGTTGATAGGAGAGTTGGTGGAAGTAATATTTACATCGAAAACCGGTTCGATTGTTACTCCGACACTAGCTGAATCATTATCTGAAAAAACATACATTGTATTGTTTCCTTGGTCTGCCTCTATCGTCTCCCACTCTAAAACAATTTCTCTCGTTCCACCCGCAATTATAGTTTCTTCTCTCGTATCCACTTGATGTGCTGAAACATTAGTCATTGTAATATCCTGAGTGTCCGCCTCTTCCCCGGTATTGGTAACAGTAACATTAACCCTCAGTGTATCTCCCGCAACCACCGGAGAGTTTGAGCCTGTTATATCGACAAGAAACTCTCCTATTTCCTCTGTAATCGTTATACTTGCCGATGCCTGGTCATTTTTTGTGTACACAACGGCTGTATACGACCCGTGGTCTCCATCCTGTGTATTCCAAGATAGTGTTTCCGTAGTGCTTGACCCAATCCCGAGAGTGATATCTTCTGTGTCTTTTACTGTACCGCCTACAGAGAGAGCAACTTCTTGGGTTCCTGTATCATCTCCCGTGTTAGTAATATCGAAAGTTACCTCAAACACATTCCCCTCGGTAACAGGAGCGTTTGTTGAAAAGGAATCAATCTGAAAAAATTCTCTGGCCTCTTCGACAAAAACACTTCTAGAGTCGGAATGCTCTTCTCCTGACACAGTAGCGGTATATGAACCGCTGTCTCCTAATCCCGTATTCCACGAAAAAGTGGTAGAACCACCTGAGCCGGCATCAAGGGTAATAGTTTTTGAATCTCTTACTGTACCGCCTACAGAGAGAGTAACATCTTCTGTTCCGGACTCACTTCCTATGTTGGTAATAGTAACATCAACATCTATTGTTCCTCCCTCCATCACCGGAGAGTTGGTTCCGGTAATATTTATCGCGAAGTAAGTGCCCTCATAATCTTCCCAGTTACCGACAATTATGGGTGGCCCTTGTTCCGTGCAGGGGGCCATAACACCCATACTCCCTGTAGCGGAATCCTTTCTTACAAAATAGCCACTTTCCGTGTCATCACCACACGTGGGGTCTCTGGGAATGCTGTTTAAATAAGCAGGAGTAAGAGAGGCTTCACAGTTTATGGCATCACTTTCGGTTGGACTGATACAACCGGGAAAATCATTGTTCGTAAAAAAATATTGTTCGCCTGCTCCATAAATCGCGTTGAGGTGTGCCTCTCTCTGATTGTCTCTCGCTCTTTCAAGCAGATTCGCCGGTCCGATGGCAACAACAACCACACCCACAAGAATTGCAACAATCGCAATGACAAGAAGAAGTTCGATAAGAGTAAATCCTTTGTTGATTCTTTTTTTTTGAGAAATCATATTTTAGGATGAGTTTTCTTGTTTATACACTAATATAAATTAAAATACAACAACCTTAGTAATCATCAGGCTCCCATTTCAAAATTTCCAGTGTTCTCTCGCCTCCTTCCTCTACTATTTTAACTTCAACGGACACTCTTTTTACGTAACCCGAATAATCTCCCCCAACAACAAAATGGCGCTCATCTGCTCTCATTTTTACCGCTCCTATGGTGCAGTTTTCAGATGGATGACTCTCTTCGCCGGTATAATTCGGTTCTTCTCTTAACTGCGTAAGTGTATATTCAGCACAAGTAGTGGCAAGAGAAATTGCTTTTTGTGAATTTTCTTTATCAGAAATTCTTTCCATGCCTCCAACGGCCAAGCGAAACATACCTGCAAAAAGTAAAATAAAAACAGCGCTTATTATAAGAGAAGTGATAAGAGCGATATTTCCTTTTTGACGGTTAACTCTTAACATAAAACTTTTTTCAATTATTCCAATTGGGTCTCAACAAGTTGATTTTTAATATCTATTTATTCTACCTTTAAACATTATCTTCTTTTCTTATTCAGTGTACTTTTGAGGAGCCAGGTCTCGTTTTCTGTTAGCTGTTTTGCAAGCACCTCTCTTCTTCTTATTTTTTACACCTCTCTGCGTCCTTTCTTACTCTCTTTGCTCATATTCTACCCAGTGTATTTCAGCATAATCATCGCCTTGAGGGTGGCTTCCTGCGTCAGCATAAATGGTAATGGTCACATTACTGTCTCCGGAAACATCAATGTCGTCTTGCCATGTAGCACTTGCCGTTTCAACGGTGTCAGAATAGACTTCACTTCCATCAACCTCGACCCAGATTCTTTGGTTGCCACGGCGGCCTGATTGTAATTCATAGGAGATTTCCAGGGACATGGTGTCCATTCCAGAGACATCGATATTCGTTATGCTGTAGCTCTGTTCTCCATCTCCGTCAGAAATCACTCCCGTAGAATCACGAACTATCCCTGTTTCTACTACACTAAAGTTAGCGGTTATCGTTGCATTGTTGGAGGGCATCTCGTAAGTGGTATCAGCGATATTTTTGTTTCCGAAACTTCCTCCGTCATTGGTAGTCCACTCAACAAATTCATATCCGCTACTAGAGTTGGCATTAATGTCAACTACCGTTCCCACTAAATAAGGAGAGTTGTTGGTGTTGTCTGTAGCCGTTCCTCCGGTAGTGGAGTTTACGGCAAGTTCATATTCTTTTTCTGTAAAGCTGGCTGTAATGCTGTAATCGTCAAGTATAGTTATTGTTGTGGAGACACTGCTTGGATCGTCGATTTCTTCGGTATCTCCCGTCCATCCTTGAAAATCGTATCCCGCATTCGGTTCTGCTACAATATCTACCGTTTCTCCCCAAACGTAGTTATAAGTTCCTTCTCCAGGAGAGGTGACAGAACCACCGGAAGTAGAATCAACTGTCAGGTCGTGTGTTATCTCTGTAAAGTTAGCTGTAATGCTGTAGTCACCAAGTATAGTTATTGTTGTGGAGGCACTGCTTGGGTCGTCGATTTCTTCGGTGTCTCCCGTCCATCCTTGAAAATCATATCCCGCATTCGGTTCTGCTACAATATCTACCGTTTCTCCCCAAACGTAGTTATAAGTTCCTTCTCCGGGAGAAGTAACAGAACCACCGGAAGTAGAATCAACTGTCAGGTCGTGTGTTACTTCTCCAAAGTTAGCCGTAATGCTGTAGTCACCAAGTATAGTTATTGTTGTGGAGGCACTGCTTGGGTCATCGATTTCTTCGGTGTCTCCCGTCCATCCTTGAAAATCAGGTCCTTCTGCTACGATATTTACCGTTTCACCTAATCCATAAGTATAGGTTCCCTCTCCGGGGTTTGCAACCAACCCACTGGAAGTGGATTCAATTGTCAGTTCGTGTGTTGTCTCTGTAAAGTTAGCCGTAATGCTGTAGTCGCCAAGCATGTTTACTGTCGTGGAGGCACTGCTTGGGTCATCGATTTCTTCGGTGTCTCCCGTCCATCCTTGAAAATCGTATCCCGCATTCGGTTCTGCTACGATATTTACCGTTTCATCCCAAACGTAGTTATAAGTTCCTTCTCCGGGAGAAGTAACAGAACCACCGGAAGTAGAATCAACTGTCAGGTCGTGTGTTATATCTCCTTCAAAAGTAGCCGTAATGCTGTAGTCGCCAAGTATAGTTATTGTTGTAGAGGCACTGCTTGGGTCATCGATTTCTTCGGTGTCTCCCGTCCATCCTTGAAAATCGGTTTCCTCTGCCACAATATCTACCGTTTCACCAAAATCGTAAGTATAGGTCCCTTCTCCGGGAGAAGTAACAGAACCACCCGTCCCGGAATGAATAGTTAGAGTATGTGAGATATCATAAGGTTCTCTCCAATTCGTCAAATACTCCTCAATAACAACGCTGGTTTCTTCTCCTCTGAGTGGTTCCCACGAAACAGTAGAAATTACTCTCCTTGTCTTTTCGTTTGTTTCCTCAATGGCAATCTCTCTTGTAAATCTTCCATCTATGTCCATCTCGGGATACGTTGTAATATGCCACCTGTTGTTTTCTAGTTCAATTCCGCCTGCATCTTCAGATAACCTCCCAAAATCAGCATCCCTGATTGAGCGTACCGCCTCTATTCCCTCTCTTGCCAAGAGAATTGCTTGGTTTTTTTCTATGCTGTGTGTTGTCGCGGAAAAAGATCCCGAGTAAAGGTGTAGTACCGTCATAATCCCGATTGCAAAAACCGCTACCGCCGCCAGTACCTCCAGAAGCCCCGCCCCGCTTTGATTGTTTTGAATTTTGTCCATTAACGGTTTTTGATTTGTAGTTTACCTAACTATACTTATCGCCCCTCCTTCCGTAATATTTATTATGTAACTCCTTTCTTCTCCATGTTTTATCGTAACTTCCGCTGAGTTGTTTGGCACTCCCGTTCCTCCTTTAAACAAAACACAACTATCTCCTTCCAGCTCCACTCCCCCCCGCAAATTAACCGTCCGATGAGTTGTTCCTTCTCCACAGGAACCACCTTTAAAAATTATATACTTTTCCGACAAAAACTCCACTCCCCAAGCAATATCATCTTTTCCCGCCATGGCGTGAGATTGTGTGTTTTTGAGATTGTTGGCCAAGAATTGCGCTTCTTCATCAAGAGTTTGCTCTCTGTAAAACTCTATGCTAAAAGGAGCGGTCAAAAAGGAAAAAAGAGTAATCAAGCTAATGACGATCAAAAGCTCTATTACGGTAAATCCACCTCTTTCTTTCATTGCAATAATTTTCATAAAAAGTTAATCTCCCGATTATTTAAGGGCAACAAAGTTGCACCTGGCTTTTTTACATAATACATCTTATCGCCTTTCTCTATATCTTTGTCGTCTTTTTTATTTTGCGTTCACTACTTTTTTTGTTACTCTCCAAATCTCATTTCCCCTCTTTGCCCCGTAGGTAATATATCTTCCGTCACGACTAAACAAAACAGTTCCCGAGTAAACAGCATCCCATCTTTCACCTTCTTCTACGTTTAAGATGATAAATTCTTCACCCTCTTTTTTCGCCTTGTATGCATAGTTCTTACCATCACGACTAAAAAGAAGGGAGCTTACCGAATCATAAGTACTTTCTTCTTTGCCTTCTACAACCATAAACTCTTCTTTACCGTCTTTCGCTCTATAGGCAAAACGCTTACCGTCAGGGCTGAACTTGAAAGAGTCAATCGAATCATAAAGAACCCCTTCTTTTCCATCTATAACTTTAACTTGCTTTCCTTTTTTTTCGGCACTGTAGGCAAATCTTTCTCCGGTAGAATTAAAAGAAAAAGAACTAACCGTATTATACCTTTTCTCTTCTTTGCTGTCTACAATTATAAACTGTTCTCCCTCTTCTTTCACTCTGTAGGCAAAGCGTGTCCCATCGGGACTGAAAACAAAACGGTCAACAAAGTCATAGTCGTTTTCTTCTTTATCGTCTATGACTAAAAGCCATTTTTCTCCCTTTCTTGCAATATAGGCATTCCTCATTCCGTGACGATGGAAAGTAAAAAACTTTACTTCATCATACTTTTTCTTTTCTTCTCTGTTTAGAACTACAAACTGTTTCCCATCTTCTTTTGCTATATAGGCAGATCGTATGCTGTCAGAGGAAAATGCAAAAGAGCTGACAGAGTCATATTTTTTCTTTTCTTTACCATCAACTACCATAAACTGCTTTCCTTTTTCCTCGGCCCTGTAGGCAAACTTATCTCCGTCAGGACTAAAGCCGGGGAAAAGTTCCACAAAGTCATATTTTTCCTTTTCTTCTCCATTTAAAACAACGAACTCTTTGCCGTTCTCTTTTGCAACATAGGCAAAATTCCTGCTGTCGGGGCTAAAAGAAAAAAGAAATCCGACAGCATCATATTTTTTCTTTTCTTCTCTATTTAAAACAACAAACTCTTTGCCATTCTCTTTTGCAACATAGGCAAAATTCCTGCTGTCGGGGCTAAAAGAAAAGGACCGGACCAGATTGTAACTTTTTCCTTTTTCTCCGTTTAGAACTACAAACTGTTTGCCTTCTTCTTCAGCTTTATAAAGCAACTTGCTTCCATTGGGACTAAAGACGGGAAAAGAGCCGACCGCATCATAAGGTCCTCTTTCTCTGTCTCCTACAACAGTATAATATTTCCCTTTTTTTTGAGCACTGTAAATAATCTTTTTTCCGTCACGGCTGAAAGTGGAGGTTAAAATTGAATCGTATTTCTCACCCTCTTTTCCGTTTTGCACTATAATCCAGGCTCCGTTTTTTCTCGCTCTGTAGAAAAATTTATCACCACCGAAATCGAACCTGAAGGCGCTAACAGAATCATATTTTTCCCCTTTTTCACCATTAACAACCATAAACCGCTCTCCTTCTTTCTCAGCTCTGTATGCAACCCGACGAAGATCAGAGTCAAAGATAACGGAATTTACATTGTCATGATCTTCGGGGATTTCTATTAATTTTTCCGTTTTAAGAACTGTGTTTTTCTCTTCTAGCTCGTCAAAATAACTCCAACCAGCAATAAAAATGAAAATAGAGAGCAAAATAGAGATTCTTATTAAAAAATTTCTCTTTTTCATTTCTTAGTCGTCTATAGAAACTTTTATTTAAAGCAGTTATCTCTTTTTTTCCCTGCAAAATCCTTCTTCCCACTCGCTTGCTGACCTTCAAATTTCAAAAAGTAGAGTTAACGCACAACCTTATATTATTCTTTGTATGTAGCTTACACTCTGCCAATATCTTTTAATCTGAAAATTAAATTTAAATATTATATATTCGGTGAATAAAACCAAAACACAACCATTGTTTCTTCCAATTCTCTTTGTCCTGGGCGCATAGGGTTAAAATCGATATAATCAAATCCAGGATTAACAGGAGCTCTTCCAACTTCAACTGTCATTAATTCCCCTTCCTTGAACTCTTCATGTGCCTCTATAAGATCATGTTGATCATCATAGTCACCTTCACTGTCATAGGCCATCATTTTCTTGTTGCTCATATAAAAATAACGGGCATTTGAAACGCTTATATCTTCTGCAACCTCAAAATTATCTAACTCATTTTTAAAAAAATCAATCAAGTTACTTTGTTTTTCTTTAGCGATATAGTAATGTGCAACGAGCACTCCTCTTCTATACTCCATAACGAAATTCATTCCGGGGTGTTCCGGAATACCTATATCTATATTTGAGTTAAAGTAAATCCCTTCTGCTTCTTCTCTTGGCACATCCACCGACTTTTCTTGAGGCCTCCAAGCGAAAAAATAAATAACACCAAGCCCCACTATCACCATTCCCACTATATTTAAAATAATTATCTTTTTTGACATATTTTTTTATATTATCTTATTAATTTAGATAAAATCCATGTTCGTAAACACGGGTCTTTTCTTTTCTTTTTCCCCCGTAATAAAATAACTAAATCCTGTATTTTCCTCGTTTAGGTTATGGTAGACAAAATCTCTTCCGTGATAGCTCCAGGGACGGTGGTGTTTAAAGCCACCGAGTGCCAAACAGTTCTGAACCGGGCTTTGGTTTGGTGGTCCGGAAGAATCGTATTTCTTCGTTTCTCTTAATTCCTCCGAAGAAAGGGAAACTCCCAGATGATAACAAATCTCCATTCCCCGCAATATGTCATCTTTATTCAAGCTTAGTAAAAATTCATCCTGATGGCCAAAGTTATGCTTTTTATCTAGTTTTAAAATCATTTCACGAAGCTTTCGTGAAAGATATGCTCCCCTGATTTTATCTTCTCTTAGAAATCCACTTTCCGGATATATAGTAATCATACTCGGTCTATAGGTTTTAACAAGCCCCACTATATCTTTCTCTACTCTTTTTATTTCAATGCTTGGATTGTCTTTATACTCACCGATAAACGCCATCAAGTCACAGTTTACTCTTACTCCTTCCTTTTCAAACTTTCCTATATAGTCTTTCAGGGGTATTTTTTCATAATTATCGCGCCTATTGTAATCTAAAACATCTTTATCGAGAGACTGTATTCCAAAGGAAACATAAGTAAAATTATTTTCTATAAGCAACTTTATCTTTTCCTTGTTTAAAAGATTTGGATTACACTCAAACGCTTTCTTTTTTATTTTTTTAAAGTTTGGGATGCTACTAAAAACATTCTTCATCTGAGAAAAAGACATCGCACTCGGAGTACCTCCTCCAAAGTAAACCGTATCGGGAATTTTCTTTTTAAGTAAACTAGAAAATATTTTTATTTGAGCTGGCAAGATTTCTTCATAATATTTACTAAAATCATCTTCGTAGTCTCTTTTCAGGCTTCCCGTGTGTTTACAGTATGCACACTGCTGTACACAAAAAGGATTGTCAATGTATAGATTAAAACTCTCCTCATCCCTTATTGAAGAAAGTTTCTTTTCCCAAAGATTTAAAAGCTCTTTTTCGGATATAAAGCCCTTCATATGCTAATATATTACATTAATTTATTGAAAAAATATAGTTCCTACTCCTTTCCACTCTGCAATTTGAGCGCCAGAAACAAACCTTTCTTTTGCTTTCCCGCTTAGTTTCTTCTTTGCCTTTTTAAAAGCTTTCTCTTTTGTTTTCGCTTTTATCCAACCCAAAACAGTATAAGAAGAACCGCCTCGGTATGTGATAATATAATCCCTTTTTTTGTTTGCAAATGCCTTCATAGATTTATTTTTTAGACAGAATCCACTTATTGCTCTTCTCTTTTTCTATCTTTTCTGCTTTTTTTACTTTTAATTTTTTTGGTGGAATCTGCTTAAAGGCTCTCCAGCACTGTGGATCCGGATTAAAAGCATTCCCATAATACGCATAATTAATACACTTCGCACCTCCTCTGCATTCTAGAAAATAAGGACACTTCCCACAGTGCTCGTTTGTATTTTTAATGTTTCTAAGTTCTTTAAATATTTTTGAATTATAATAGATCTTTTCAAATCCATCTTTTAGTACATTTCCCGCATAAACAGGTAATCTTCTGCAAGGGAGCACGGCCCCATCAGGCATAATTATAAAAGCATTGAACCCGACAGGGCACCCCATATGTACTTTTTCCTCTTGCGCAACAACTCCCATTTCACATGCCCCCGTTAAATTCATTCCTGTTTTCTTTTCTTCCTTTAGCAGTAACTTGTAAAAATCCTTTGTCTCATTTGGAGAAAGAAGAAAATTTTTCGCATTTTGACTATTTCCAAGAGGGACAATTCTCCGAAAACCAATTCCTCCAATATCTAGCTTTTGAGCTAATTTTATCATGTGAGGAACTTCTTTGATATTTTGCTTACAAACGGTAACGGAAAGTGACACCCCAATATTTTCTTTTCTTAAATTTTTAACTCCTTTTATCGCTCTTTTAAAAACACCTTTTCCCCTAATGCTGTCATTTACTTCTTCTCTTCCCTCTAAGCTAATCTGCACACTAGTAATTCCCACTTCTTTTAACTTCCGGGCAGTTTTTTTATTTATCGGTGTCCCATTACTAGAAAGTCTATAATTTATTTTTTCCGAATACTTCTGACACTCTTTTAAAAGATCAAAGAAGTCGCTTCTCGCAAAAGGCTCTCCCCCCATAAAAGATATACTACCCTTGTTTATCTCCCACTTTTCAAGCTGCTTTATATAATCCTCTAAAATTATTTTTAAATCAGCAAAAGAAACCTCATTTTTCTCTAATTCGGGGTCTTTATAACAGTGCTTACAGTTAAGATTGCACTTATCCGTGATGTGCCACTGAACGTGGAGCCTTTTTGGTCTAAAGTTTTTACCCGCCATAATACTTCAGTCTGTTACCAACTTCTGTTATTATACTTTACAGAAAAAGAAAGAAAAGTCAAAGAATTAACACAAATTCGTCACTGCAAGGAAACGATAGATTTTTGCAAAGAACATACTCGGATAGTACCCTGGCAATAAGTACAAACCAGCAACCACCAACACGAGTATGCATAAACATTTTAGCAGAGATGACAGATCTGTCATCTCAAGCGGATTAAGGCAAGAAGAATCATGCGCCGATATCGCTCTTAGAATTAGCAAAACCAAAGATGCTGTCTGGAAAGAAGTTAATCGCAACAAGGATTCTGATGGTATTTGCCGTGTCTGATCGACAGAAAAGAAAGCAAAAAGAAGAAGGGAATCAAAAACTGAATCACGCCTCACAGAAAAAACCCTCATCTTTCTCTGATAATTGAAAAAAGATTTTCTCCTCTGATATCTCCTAAATTAGTGGCCCACAAACAGAAGATTCATCATCAAATTATTTATGAATGGACAGAAAGATTCCGTCCGGATTTAAAAAAGAAGCTTCCACGACAAGGAAGAAGAAGGAAATACAGCTCAAAAAGGGAGAAAGACAAAGCTGGATACGAAATGTACTTTCTATCGAAGAAAGATTGGAAAAAGAAGAAAACTGGGAAGGAGATACTTGTCTAAGGGACGTGCACAAATCAGCCATTTTTTGACCTATATAAAGCGTAAAAGTCTCTTTGCTCTAGCAGACGGATAGTGCGGTGTACGGGAGATAACGCAGATGCAAAGAACAAAGAACACTACATCGAAGGAACAATCACTTATAATCGAGATAGTGAGTTTGCTCTCTGGGGGATGATTGAAAAAGAAACCTCTGCTATTGTTTATTTTACTCGCCTATAATCTCCTTGAGAAACATCCCAAGAATAAGAACACCAACGAACGATTCAGAAAAGTATTTAAAAAAGGATATAATTTTGCTAATTTCTCCCAAGAGGAGCCAGATAGTGTAACATAATATCAATCACACCCCGAGAGAGCCCCTTCACTGAGGCACAACACCGTGCGAAGTATATGACAAGTGTTGCATTTCAGCGTAAAATTCACGTAAATCCAAAATCCAATCCTTAAAAATGAAAATAGTAATAATTAATTTTCAAACAAAAACCGTAGTAGTTTAATCAAAAGAAAAGAAAAAAGGCAAAGTATGAGCAGAAAAACAAATCAACTCCCCTATTTTAATGCTACTCAAAATACAAAAGAAAAAGAGGTTTCTGATTTTCTTTTGCGTAAATTCAGGCCAAAAATAAGGAACTTTGCTCCCCAACACTACTTAATTCAACATATTCCTAAAGAAAATTTGAAATTTATCCAAGAAACCTCTAGGACACACCCTTATTTTCTTAGTTTTGATATTAAAAAATATTTCCCCTCTATAGATCATCAAGTATTACTTAGTACACTCCCTGTTACATATCAAAAGCTAATAAACACCCACCCATCAAGAAAATTTAAAAAATATTTATAAAAAGAAATCCCCATTTTTCTTGAAAAATCTCCCTATAAAAAGGGGCTATCTATCGGTTCCCGACTATCATACATTTTAGCGGGAATTTTCCTTTTAAATCTGGATACTGAAATCAAGAATCCTTTTTTAAGAAAAGTTGATGATTATTTAATTCTCTGCAAAAATAAAAAAGAGCCTGAACAATTTCTTAAAAACATCATTACTCCAAAACTTCAAGAATTAAAGCTGGAAATAAATGAAAAAAAGTTAAGTTCTGGAAAATTTCATCAAAATAGAGTTAGTTTCATTGGCTTTGAATTCTATTCAAATTATTTCAGAATCTCCGAAAAGAAGGCTAAAGAGTTTAGACAAAGGATTATTAAAATAACTCATCTTACAAAGAAAAAGCCGAAAAAAGTGGTGATAAAGTTATTAAATAATCAAATTTTAGGATTCGGTAACTATTACAAGCATGCAAGTTGCATGAGAGAGTTTAAAGATGTCGATGCCTTTATCAGAATGAGATTAAGAAGATACATCACGAGAAATAGAGATAGTAAAATGAGAGAAGGAAATATATTTCTCACAAACTCCATCCTTGAAAAAGAAATGGGACTAAAGTCACTTTCTTCCATAAAACAAAAATATGACAAAAATAAGAGCCTTAAAAGAAAAAAAGAACGGAAAAAAAGAGGCAAAAGCTGTAAATCGAATACCTATTATTCATTAAGAGAATTAAAAGAAGAATCCCACTATTACGAGCAAAAAATAATTTTAAAAGAAATAAAATCAATAACAAACTCAATGAAAGAATTAGAAAAAAGAATTTCCAAAATAGAGAAAAACCAGCAAACCTCCTTGATTGAAAAAATTAAAGGTTTTATTTCACCCCATTAGATAGCAATTCTATCTAACAGAGCAAAGATTAATTAGTTTTGAAAATTAATCATGTTTGGATATTGGGGATTGTTTGCATAAAACAACGAGGATACCATATAAAATGAGCCATTACATAGTTTTACGCTACGTAACTTCATATTGTAAATTGAGTGCTTGGAAATTGAAAATTGCTGCTATTATTTTGGTCTTCAATCTTTAAATTTTGAACTTAATTAAAATCCCGACAACCTTGTTGTCGTAGATGTGCGTTTTTGGCATTTAGAGCTTACAATTTAGAGTTTATTATTACCTACGGTCGACCCTTGTCCGAGACATAACCCTCAACTTTAAGGAGTAAAAATCAAAAAATTCAAACCTACTGAAAAGCCAACCAAGCATTCACAAAGTGTCACCATGTGTATCACCATGGTGGTTGGTATGCTCGTTAGCGTGATCAGAGTGAGTGACCGTATTGGTATGGCTGTCGCTATGGTCGCTGTGGTGGACGGTGTTACTGTGTGGGTTAGTGTTGGTGTGATTATCCGTATGGCAACCAACTACAGCCCCAAATGTATCACCGTGCCAGTTGGCGTGATCGCTGTGGTTGCCATGAGTGTTTGTATGTGTATTAGGGTGGTTGTCGTTATGAGTATTCGTATGTACATTAGGATGGTCGTCTGAATGCGAGTTCCCGTGATCAGCATGATACCACTCCGTCACGGCACCACCACCGCCGATATAACGGATGTAATCGCTATCTGCCTGCAACCACTGTTGTCCAGTGGGCGACCCACTGCCTCCTGGTTTGTTTATATTACTTAGATATCTCTCATCCCCATTTTGATCGGTATAATATATATAATCTCCCAATATCCACATATACCCCGGGGAACCAGAATTACCAGTCGCCGTACCAGTCGCGCCTTTTTTCGCACCCGCTGTATCTATAAAAAAAAGATTCGTGCCCTCTACCCAAATATGACCTTGTTCACCCATATTATTATTCTTTTAATTTATTAATATGTGCAGAATAATCGCCGTGTCCACCGGGTTTTGTTTGATCCTCATGAGAGTGTATCTCCTTTTTTTCTTTCTCGTCACCCTTTTTATCTCTAGAATAAAGCTGTTCATTTTCTGTCATTTTTAACACATTTTCAAAATACTGAAAAAGTGCATACCAGACGTCACACCACGAAGTTCTGTTTCTCCAATCATCATCAATCGTTGCTGTAGGACACCCCCCTGTGCACATTTCCAAGTACTTACATCCTTTGCACCCTCCATATTTAATCGGTGTTTCTCTTAATATCTCTAAACGTGTATCATACTCTTTTTTATCTCTAAGTAAAATAAACTCTTCATTTGTCCTCATACAGTTTGTAATACTCCCATCTCCCATCACAGATGTCGCTGATTTAGTACAGAAAATATCACAACCGCTAAATGTACAAACCTTATTTTTGCTATTTTGAAGTGCTCTTATAATGTCGGTAAAGGGGCTCCACCTTATATCATTCTCAAGAAAAAACTTGGCAAAATCAAGATAAACGCTCACTCTCTTTTTTGGAGATAACTCTAACTCCTTGTCATTATAACACGGATTAAATCGTGCATCGATTCCTTTTTCTTTGCTTAATTTGTAAACCCACTTCTTTAATTTTTCTCTTTTTGCCTTTGTCCCGGCATTTGCCTCGGAAACTACTATTATCATTCCCACACTTATCCCTTTGCTCATTACCTTGTCTATGATTTCTCCCACTTTTTCCGTTCCTGGTCTTGCACTACAAAGCTCGCCCGGACCATCCCAAGAAATTCCCAAATTAGCGTTATATTTCTTAAGGAGTCTTATTTTTTCATCATCAATAAGGGTTGCGTTAGTCTGAATACCCACCGATTCTCCATATTTATAGGTTTCTTTTAGAAGAATTTCCAAGTGTTTGTTGGGAATACAAAAAATCTCTCCTCCGTGAAGACCGATACTGGGAGCCGTCTTTTTATTCTCCCTGATAGTATTAACTACTGCATCTAGGTCATAGTCAAGCTGTGGTTCTTTGACATTTCTCAACGGTCCCTCGTAACAGTACTTACATTTTATATTACACCCCAAATATGGTTTTACTAAAAGTCCCATTTTTTATTTCTTTTTTACCTCCCAATTAATAACTCTCTTTTTTTCTAAATAAGGGAATGTTCGCGAAAGTCCCACAAAATAGGGTGTTTCAATCTGCACAACCCCATGATAACTATCCCACGTCATACTTTTACTAAGTAAGTTATATATTTTCTCCGCCAACTCTTTGTCCATTTCTTTCATCACAGAAAACCATTTTTTTCCTTCTTCTTTTGTTTTCTCGCAAACAGGAGAACAGCTGAAATGCCATGTGATGTGAACGCCAAAATACCTTAAAAGTCTATTACACTCCGGATAACCACACACCCTTCCCGACTTTTCAATCCAGATGGGGTCCCAGTTTTGAGGAAATTTTTTGTTAAAATAATCTATACAACACTCGGGATATCCAAGCAATTTTCCAAGCTTAATGTGATTCGGTTTTTTTTGCTCGGCACTTCCATCTGCTTTCTTAAATTCTTGCCCTTCTTTATACGTTTTTGTTACACAACCATACCAGTAGAAAGGTTCACCTTCTTTTGCTTCTTTGTGTTCGTGAATAAATCCTTCAGAATAAGCCGCTTTTAAGATGGGAGTATAAATCAACCCATCCTTGTTAATTCTTTCCATTAACTCCTTATAATTTCTATCTTCAATGTGCAGTGTTGTTGCTTTTCTATAGCCATCTTTTACCAATCTGTACTCTGTTTCTCTGCAAAGCTCGGCCATATCTCCCATTAAAGACGGCCACTCCTGAAAACCCTGCTTAGGCATTAACCTTACAAAACTTTCAACCATTTTAGTCGTACATGTTATTACCCACCGGAATTTTCAATCGTGAACTGATGTAAACGCCGGACGCATTTTCTATCGGCTTTTGTCCCATATCGAGAAGTGCGTTGGAGATTTTGATGGTGTTCGTTCCAATTTTCATTACTCCACAGTGCATACATAAATTTGCCTTCTCAAGAGGAAAAACTTCCCCGTTGTGCTTTACCATTAAAGGTGCGTACTCATGTTTACACTCTTTTTGTTTTTTCCCCATATTTAAAAATATTAAATAATAATTTTTATTTCTCGATTACCAAAACCTTGTTTCCTTTGTTATCATAATAGGCAACTCTTTTTTCATCTTCTTTCCTGTTTTCCGGAAAAGAATTGTTCTTCTCGTAATCAATTTTTTTCGAGAGACTTGGAGCAACAGAGCCAAGGATTCTTCCGAGAAAAAAGAATCCTCCACAAAGAACAGATGTTTTTATAAGCTTTCTTCTGTTTTGATTTAACATATTTTTAAAATATCCTTTTATTTTATATAGCCCTATTTGTGCTCACCTTTATTTTTCTCTTCTTTTTCATCTTTTACATCTTCCGTCGCTTCTTCAATCTCCTTTTTTAGTTCTTTGAGCTCTTCTTCGGCTTCCATCTTCCCTTTCTTGTATTCTGTAGTAAACGTTCCAAATGATCTTGCAATACTGCCGATTTTACTTCCGCCAAATAAGATGATTCCTCCTACCACCAAAATGATTATGATTTCCGTTGCACCAAGCATTTTTTTGTTTATTTAAATATTACTCTTTCCAGTTTAGCGAAGAAAAGAACAATGTCAAGTTTTAAAACTTTTAGAAATCTTCTTTCCCCCATAATAGCCCACTGCATAGAGAAGTGTCAAGGGAACAGATAAAAATAACATCGTGATTCCACTTCCATCGGGAGTAATTATCGCAGAAACAATTAAAAAGAATAAAAGCGAATATCTCCAGTTGTTCTTCCAAAAGTCAGGATGAATAATACCCACAAAACTTAAAATAATCATAAACACCGGAAGCATAAAAACAACACCTACTCCGAAAGACAAAGCAAGAACAAGTGGAACAAACTCTTTCAGTGCAAAAAAGGACGTAACATCAATTGTTTGCACATAATAAACATACAAAAGATTTACCGTGGAAGGAATTAGTAAATAGTAGGCAAAAATACATCCTGAAAAAAATAAAACTGCGGAAGGAATCAAAACCTTAAAAACGGCTGTTCTTTCCTTTGGAGTAAACGCGGGTAAGAGATATTTCAAAAGAGTATACAAAAGATAAGGCAAAGCGATAACAAAAGCCAAGAAAAAAGTGATACTGAGTTGCGCCCAAAAAGCTTCTAGCGGGCTTGTTACAATGAGTTCCACTTCTTCCGGCAACAAGTCCGCTGTAATTTTTTTAAAAACAATTACCGTAAATGATTCGTGAGCAGGGAATGGTATTGATAACTGCTTGCCAAAAAGAACAACCTCCTTGATTCCGAAAGCAAATATAAAAATAAAAAGGCCAAGCAAAAGGTAAATCCATTTTAAAAAAGCCCCGATAAATATTCTTACTTCTTCTAAAAATTTCATCTTATATTGAAAATAATTATAATTCCTAACCATTCCCCCTCTCCTCCTACGGGGTGATTGACAAAGAGACTCCAAATTTTTATGTTTTCAAACTTGCTCCAATTGGTCCCTAAAAATTCAGGCCAAAAAAATAACTAAAAATAAGAGTGGAAAAATAAATAATTTTCGGCTATAAGCCACAACAGAAAACAATTTCATTTATTTTTTAAGACATCGAACAGGATAAGCGTGTCCTTTGTCATTAAAGTATCTTCCAATCCTGGAATCGGTGGCGTGAAGCGTTCTTACCCAGGCATATCCTTCATCGCCCGTTGAGCTCCACCATCCCGTATGTATTTCCAAGCGACTGTGGAATGCACCATTCGGGTACCTTATCCCTCCAAAAATGGCGCTAAACCCATACTTGTCCGCACTCGAATTTTCCTCTGCTGCTTCTTTGCTCTTAAGGGCAACTCCTTCGTCTTTTCCTTGATAGCCTTCCTCTTTCTCATCATAAGGAAAATACTGCTCACAGTCGGGATTTCCCATATCTTCACATATAAATCTTTCAAGTTCTGTCCACTCTTCGTGGCTTGGTACCTTCCATCCCTCAGGACAAAGACTGTAATCTTCATCCCCCTCAGTGTTTCTTTTGTTTACTACATACCAGTTATAAAGATAACCGTACTTTTCTACATATTCTTTCTCTTTATCTCTGAAGTCCCAATAATTATACCAAGTATAGACCGGTTCTCTCGTGTACCAAGAATCATCCGCATGAGTATGATTGGCCGCTTCGAGAATTGGTTCCCCGTTCCTATATTTGGTTGTTTTTAAATTTTCCGCAAACCAACACTGATTTCCTATCTCCACCGTTTCATATTCGTTCCCTTCTATATCCAACACTGCTTTCCCACAATCAAAACCAGCAAAAAATAAAAAATAAGAAGCAAGGCTGGTAGTAATCAAAATAAATAAAGTGCCGAAAATAATTAAATTATTTTTTTTGAAATACTTTTTATCCATAAAATTCATTTTTATTAAAAGGTTTATTTAATAATTCCCTCTTTCCATGGATTAAAAAAAACTTTTTCTCCCTCTTCTTTTTCGCACGCCTCCACCACTTTCCTTGATTGAGAACGGTTATGTCTGTGTACCTCGTTACTACAGTCTAATACTGAAAATTTATACTTTTTCTTTAACACTTTTTCCATTATATCATAAACCAAACCTTCGTCATACATATGAAGTAAATTGTCGTGAAAAAACAAACCGCTTGGATAGTCCTTATAGATTTCTGCAATATTATAATCGTACACCTCAACGATACACATCTGCAAATGTTTTACTCCTATTTTATCTATTATCGGAAGCATTTCAAAGAGTTTTTTTCTGTTTTTGGGCCAGCAAGGCTCTTCAACAGCAACGATAAAACCAGTCTTTACCGCCTCCTCCATGTTTTTATAAACCTTCGCAGAAAAATTAGAAGCACTCGGATGAAACCTTATCTCATCTATTCCGATTTCTTTTAACTTTTTTAAAGTTTTCTTTGTCGCTAAAACTCCGTTTGTGTAGAGCTTATAATAAGGCCTGTTGCCGGTTCTTTTCTCAATCTCCTTGAGATGATACATATACTTCTCCATTCTTTTCATGTAGAGCAGTGGTTCTCCCATTGTAAAGGCAAATCCTGTTGGGCCTCTTTTCCCATAATCCGGGTTAAGAGAGTTGCGGTAGTGCCTCCCAATCATGTCGTCAATCTGATTCTCCGTTTTTTCGGTTAAGTTTTTATTTGAAAAACAATAACTACAATTCAAGTTACACTTCCACCCCAATGCTTCCGAGAGGTTGTATTTAGAGTCTTTAAAGCACGATCGACATCCATAGGATATTTTTCCAACGTGTATGCAATACCCGAGGAAATCTTCTTGGATTTCTTTTATTTTTTCTCTTTTCTTTTTTCTTTTTTCTAAAATTTCTAAAAAGCTCACCTTTTTGATCGGTGGAACCATCTTGTTTATTGAAATTTTGTTACAATTATTTTCCATAACTATTTTCCTTCTTATCTTTTTTGTTTACTTTATTTTATTTATAACAAAAAGTCAAAAAAGTTGACCTTTTTTTTATTTTCTGTAAGAATGTAGGTGTATTAGAAACAACTCTATTAATATTATGAAAAATGTAATTCCCTTTTTTATATTTGTTATTATTCTTGCCGCAGGTATTCTTTTAATTCATTATTTTAAAGAAACACAAGAACAAAAATCAGCTCGGATTTCATTTGAGGCGCTTCACAATAACGTAAGTGCAGTATGCTGGCAATATCATCCCATTTATAAAAAAGATATACAGAAGATGGTTTATTATAAAAATGGATCTATTTTCAGTATTTCTAAGGCATTTAATGTTTCTCACTATATTTCTCACTATAGTTGGTCAAAAATTACCACTATTTCCACAATTTTTTATTATTATGAAAAAGGTGCTCCTCACGGATATTACTATGATAGAACAAAAATGTCTGATCCAGCACTCGAGAAAAGACGAAAAGAAATGCAAGACAAAGATAGATGGACTAGTTATATTAAGGAGCAAAATCTACACTGCAAAGAAATAGAAAGTTTAGAAGCATCTTTATTTGAACCACCCAAAGAAATTGATTTTATAGAAAAGCTAGAGTTCTACGAATAAGGCTGGCAGAATGATTAAATGTTCACTGCTTTTGCTCTTTCTCAACAAGCTCGTAAATTCCCGCTTCCATCTTAGAATTGTTTCGAAAAATATTTTTTAAAAGAAGAAAATCGTACTCTTTATACAAAACAGCTCTCTGCTGAGAGTTGCCCATGAGGTTTATATCGGGATTAAATAAAAACAATCTCTTGTTTTTGATTTGATTATAATTTTCTTGGATTGTAAGATTACGTATTGATATAAAATTTCTGTTTATAATCGGCCGAACAAACTTTCTTTCTTGGGCAACCATATAAGCATCCTCGGGAATTTTTTCTTTTGCTTTGTAGAGGGCATCCTTGGCTGGGTTGTAAAAATTTTCTTCTTCTAAAATATAGGGAATCGTATAGACAAAATTTCCGACAAATAAAAGAATAAATATAAAAACACAAAACACTCTGCTTCTTTTGTTTTTTATTCTTTCGACAAAAAAAGTTATCCCTTGAACGAAAAAGAAAAACAAAGGCACATACAATATTAGTGTGTATCTTATAAACTGATCGAGAAACAATCCTACTTCAAAGGCAGTATAATAACCAAAATAGAAGAGAAAAAGAAATGCAAAGATAAAAAATTCTCTTTTTTCTTTTAAAAAAGAAACACTTACTCCAATTATCGCAAATAAAGTGAACACTAATAAGTTTAAAGAAGCATCAACGAAAAAGAACAGGTTGTTTGGCAAATGATCTAAAAAGTGGTTTATAGTGTCAGTTATGGTAGGAGACCAGTCGTGCCAAATTTGGGCTCCCATATATATCATCACCATGGCAGGGATGATAAAAAGTAAAAGCGAGCCAATAGAGTAAATGAAAAATTTCTTGTTTTTGCTAAAAAAATCTTTGAACTCTTTTTGAAAGGCAAAAATAACAAGAAAAACAAAAGGCAAAAAAGCTGTTTCCGGTCTTATATAAGATGTATAAAGGAGCAAGGAGAGAAAAAGCAAAAATAGTGACTTGCTTTTCTTTTCTAAAAAAAGCTTAAAAGAAATAAGAGTTAAAAAAAGAAAGAAAACTGCAAAAAACTCCATTGAAACTCCTCCCGAAAATTTTAAAATGGGAGGGATAAGCCCAAAAACAAAAGCTCCGAGAAGTGCAACATTTTCTTTTTTTATCCACAAATAAGAAAAAAGGAAAGAAAGAAAGATCATTAATGTTCCCATAAATGCACTAAAATAAAATGCTGTCTTTTCAGTTGCTTCAAAAAATATAAAAACAACACTAAGTAGAGTTGGATATCCTGGAGGATAAGTTGGGTAGCTCAAGGAATGACAATCGTTGCCAGAAGTAAAGCCACAAAAACCATGTGCCCCATAATCGCTTATTGCCAACCCTAACTCAACCCAACCTTCGCCATCGGTGGCAACTATCTGCTCGTGATTTATCCAAAAAAATCTTAAGGAAAAACCTAAAATTATAATTAGAAATAGAATAAGCCATGTTCTTCCACTCACCCCTTTGAAAGCTCCTATTATAACTTTTCTATTATAAAAAATAAAAAAAAGAATCAGAAGAAGAATCGCTCTCATGAAGTGCGGCAAAAAATGTAAAAATAATTCCAAATTTTCTCCTGTTAACATATTTTATCCAGCCAATATATTTCAAAAAATCTCCTCTTATACTATACTTTCATTATATACTCTATTAATTAAGAATGAAACCCCACATTTTTGAAAATGAACATGTTTTGGCTATAAGTGATTCGTTAACCGATTCAGGAGTTGCTTATTATAAGAACAGCAAACTTTTCTTGGCAATAAACGAAGAAAGGTTTTCTAGAAAAAAAATTCAGGGAGGTTTTCCCAAAAACTCTTTTTCTTTTTTTTTGAAAAAATATAAAGAGGAGTTGAGCAAGATAGACATAATAGTTTTTGCCGGAATAACTACACCTACACCAATTTTAAGAATACTTGGTCTTTCTGATGTTAATTTAGACGTGAAAAATAAAAATAGAATTTTTTCGGTAATTACTGACTTCATTGAGTACCGATTAAGACTAACCACAAGAATAAGCAGATTCAATAACAACAAGCTCTTGCAAAAAGTAATAAAGTATTTTTTAAGAAAAAAACTCCCTAAAGAATTAAAAAAGAAACCACTTGTTTTGGTAGATCATCATCTCGCACACGTTTCAAGTGCTTTTTTCACCTCTCCTTTTAAAAAATCTCTTGTTGTTTCATTTGACGGTTTTGGAGATGGGTTTTCAGGAAAAATATATTTGGGGAAGAACAAAAAATTAAAAAAGATATACTCTGTTCCCGCACTTGACTCTTTTGGTCTCTTTTATTCTCTTGTTACCGTTTTCTTGGGTTTTAAAAGCCACAAACATGAAGGGAAAATTACTGGTCTTGCGGCCCTTGGAAGTGCAAAAAATGTAAAAGAAAGTTTTCCTTTTAAAATTACAAAAGAAAGAAAAGTTAAATATAGTGGGCATCACGGAATCAGAGGACTTACATATCTTAAAAAAAACTTTTCGAAATATAAAAGAGAAGATGTTGCCGCTTGGCTTCAGAAAAATACAGAAAAATATGTTTGTGAAATCATTTCTCATTTTTTAAAAGAAACTAATCAAAAAAACACCTGTCTTTCGGGGGGTCTTTTTGCAAACGTAAAGCTAAATCAAAAAATTCACGAATTAAAAGAGGTGGAAAATATATATATTTATCCGGCTATGGGAGATATGGGACTTTCACATGGTGCAGCTCTGGCAGTCACTAAAAAAAAGAGGCTACTGGAAAATATTTATCTTGGGCCAAGGTTTAAAAATAAAACAATAGAAAAAGAACTGAAAAAACAAAACATAAAGTACAAAAAAATTAAAAATATTGAAAAAAGAGTTGCACAGCTCCTTTCTGATGGCAAGATAGTTGCAAGATTTAATGAAAAAATGGAGTACGGCCCGAGAGCGCTCGGAAACAGAAGCATTTTAGCAGAAGCAAAAAATAAAAAAATAAATGACACACTAAACAAAAAATTAAAGCGAACAGAGTTTATGCCTTTTGCTCCGGTAATTTTAGAAGAGTTCGTAAACGAATACATTCAGAATATAAAAGGAGCAGAATTTACAGCAAAATTTATGAACATTTCTTTTAGAGTAACAGAAAAAATGATTAAAAAAGCTCCTGCAACAGTTCATGTTGATGGCACAGCTAGACCACAAATAATAAATCAAAAAGATAATCCTAGCTATTGTAAAATAATAGAAGAATATTACCAAATCACCAAAATACCTGTCCTTATAAATACAAGCTTCAATGTTCATGAAGAACCCATTGTAATGAATCCAAAAGACGCCATTACCAGTTTTATAAAATCTAATTTGGATTGCCTGGCAATCGGAGATTACTTGGTAGAAAAACAAAAATGATTCCAAGAAGAGACATAAAAATATACGGTGGTCTTTTCAGATACTTCTTTATTTATTCGAGGGCAATAATTTTTAGGAAAAATTTTCTTTTATTTTTTGAAGATTCACTAAAAAAATATTTTTCTAAAGAGCGTGTTTTTGTATTAAATTCCGGTCGGAGTTCTCTAAGATTAATTTTTGAGATAACAAAAACAGAAAAGGGAGATGAAATAATAGTCCCCAACTATTACCTAAAGGAACTTGTTCCTCTTCTAGAGCTCGTCAATCTTTCTGTAGTTTTTTCCGACATAAATTCAAAACACCTCTCTCTTGACTTGGAAAAAACAATTTCTTGTATCACTCCCAAAACAAAGTTCGTTATTCTTCCACATACTTTTGGTGTTTGCCAGGACATAGAAAAATTTATCTCTACTGTTAAGAATAAAAAGGAAGATATTATTATAATTGAAGATTGTGCACATGCTTTTGGTGCTGAGTATAAACATAAAAAACTGGGAACATTCGGGGATTTTTCTTTTTTTAGTTTTGATTATATAAAGCCACTAAACCTTCTCGGGGGAGGAGCTCTTATCGTGAACTCTGATTATTATAAAAAAATTACAGAAAAAAAATATTCTAAACTAGAAAGCCCTCCTAAAAAAGATCTTTTTTCTAAAATTTTTCGCTACTATATTTCTTGCTTAATTCTTAAAACCCCTCTCTTCCTTGCCCTAAAAATCCTTTTAAGAAACAAAAAGACAAAAGAGATAGTAAAAAAAATACATAAAAAACCGTCTCTTTCTTTAGAGATAAAAAAAATGTCTAATTTTCAAGCAATGCTTGGTTTTTATCAGTTAAAATTATTCGATAAAAAACAAAAAGAAATTGAAGATATTGTTGAGCTGTACAAAAAAAATTTAAAAAGTGAGGTTTTAGAAAAAAGACCTTCCGGGGTAAACTCAAAACAATCCAACTATTCTTTGTTTCTTTTAACCAACAGAAATGCTCAAGAAGCAGAAAAGTACATGTTTAAAGAGGGAGTAGATGTGGGAATTAAAGACGAATTAATGGACATTTGTATAGATGGAAAAGAAATGGAAAGCTCGCAAAAAGTATTTAATTCTATTTTCCAAATTCCACTTTACTGCTCTTTGAGGAGAAAGGAGATCAAAAGGATAGCCGATACATTAAATAGATTTTATTCTAAAAATGAATCTTATTGATAAAATAATTTTTTGGCAATCGAGAAAGCTGCCTCATAAGATGAGAGAACTTTTGGGACTTTTATTTCTTTTCTCTGTTAGGGCAAGAAATTTCTTAAGATACGAGGATAAAAATTTATTCCACCACGTAAATATTGAGCTAAGCAGGAACTGCAACAGAAAGTGCTCCTACTGTCCCGTTTCAAAATATCCTAATTTTGGAAAACAAGAAAAATTAGATTTTAATGTTTTCAGAAAATTAATAAATGAACTTAAAAAAATAGATTTTCGTGGAGAAGTGCACTTCACAGGTTACTACGAGCCCCTTCTTGAAAAAGAGTTATTTAAGTACATAAATTTTACGAGAAAAAATTTAAAAAAAGCAAAAATCGTTGTTTATACAAACGGGGATTTTTTAAACAAAAAAACAATGAAAAAAATGGAGGAACTCTCCATACTTCTTATTATAACATTGCACGATAAAAATAATGAAAAAAAATATGAAAAAATAAAGGAAATAACAAAAAGTAGCGATGTTGTCATTAAAGAAAACATAGAAAATCACACACTCTCGTCACGAGGAGGACTTGTAAATGTAAAGAAGAAAGAAAGAAAGCAGAGATGTATTCTCCCTTCTGTGGAGCTCACGATAGATTATAAAGGAAATATTATTCTTTGTGCAGATGACTTCTTCTCTAAACATTCTTTTGGGAATATAGAAAAGGAAAGTATTTTAGAGATATGGAATAAAGAAAAATTTAAAAAAACAAGAAAGAACTTGTTGTCTAAAAGAATGGATTATAAAATTTGCAGAAGCTGTTTATTTTAATCTACGCTCAAAATTGAAATAATCATTTATCCAAATACAAGAAAAATAATTTGTTGCATAATATTTTTGAGTCCACCTTCTTTTTTCCAACATTACCTTGCTAATCTCAGAATAAGCGTTAAATCTTTGCAGTTCAAAAAAATCTATTGCTTGTAGTGCATAATAACTTTCATCAAATATTAAAAAGAGTAATATTATAAGCAGGGTTAATAAAATCTCTGATCTTTCCCATTTTTGGTGTTGGATATTTTCTATGCTTATTTGCTTCGTTATTCCGTCTATTGTTCCTGTAGCCATATTCCCGTAATCCCTCGCCTCCATCAACATCTCTGCATTAAAATGCAAAAGCAATCATTCCGATTGTTATAAACGAAAAATAAACAATAAGCCCAACCACAAAAACATTGTCATATTTCGCAACTTTGTTTTGCAAAAAACTTAAATTTTTTTTAATTGATCTTATCATAGTAATAGCTCCCCGAATCTACTTTCCGCAGTTAAAATATTTATCATAAACTACTTTTGGGATTAAGTTTATCCTGGAAAAAATCCAGATGGGAACTCTCATCTTCCTAATATAGGGATAACTTGTTTTATAATCTCTGAAATTTTTGGGAGAAAGCTTCATATACTCATCAAAATCTTCTTTAGTTATTCCCAGCCTCTTAATACAAAGATCAATTATCTTTGGGTCTTCTATTTTATATACCCCATGAGCCCTCTTAATTGCTTCACTATAGGAGAGTTGTCCGGATCGAACTAGTGCAGCATCGCTGTTAAGATTCATGTCAAATTCAAATTTTTTTCTCGTAACATATTTTATTAAACTGTGATAAAGGTCATCAAAGTAGTGCGCCCCCGGATAAACCCAATCCAATTCTTTTTTTATAACCTCTTCTGCATCTTTTCTTACATAATTTAAATAATAAAAAGGAGTAAAAGTTTTAATTCTCTTTATTATCGTATAATAAAAAATTTCTTTTGGCCCCAAATTAAATCCCGGTCTCTCGGGGCACCATTTTTTTAGTTCAACCGTACCAAACTTTTTTTGTACACTCTTAAGATATTTACCGTCTAAAAAAGACCAAGAAAGAGGTTTGATTCCTTCCGTCCTAAACGACTGCCCTATAAAAATGTTTTTGATTCCTTCTTCGCATGCAACTCCGTAAAGAGATGCCGCTATTCCAATATCAGTCCCCATGTTAAGATCGGGGACAGAGGCCTTAAGGAAGCTTATTTTTAAATCTTTTCCTTCTTTCCAGTCAGAGGTTATGGTTCTTAACTCAACTCCTAATTTTTTGCAAGCTTTGACCATATTTTCTCCAGCTATCGGATTATCAAAGCCGTCATTAAAGTGAACCGCAAGAGGTCGCAATTCCCAATCTTTAACTGTTTTATAAAGTAAATATGTACTGTCTCTTCCCCCACTTATTCCTACTACACAATCATAATTTTTACCTTTCTCTTTCTTTTTTATTTTACTAATAATTCTCGATAAAATTTCCTCACCCCTTTCGTCGTTTGGAAAAATCCTTTCCATTTTATCGTGGAGACGACAAAAATTACAGAAACCATCTTTGTCAAACTCTATTCCCGGGATTGTTGTGTCTTGTGGACAACGAACACATCTTCTTAAATTTTTTTTATCTAATTTTCCCATATATCAATTTCCGACTTAAACCCTTTTTCCTTTATTTTTTCCGTCAAACAGACTCCTTTCTCTTTGTTTTGAAGAATTTCCGCATCAAAACAAACAGCCTCTCCGGCAAACTCATTTACTTGCCCTTTTTTTATTATTCCGTTTTTATTTACCGCCAAAGAACATCCCACCTTTTTCTTTCCCTCGTAAGGTCCTCCCACAATATAACCTACACTCGTCACGCTTACAAAAATTAAATCATACATCTTTGCGATATAACCAAGTGGCTTGATCCATTTTTCCTTGTACGGGTCATCTTTTTCAGTAATTCCGTAATCTACTGTCCATGAAGATGGAGAAAGAATAATTTGAGCTCCCATTGCCCCTAATGTTTTTGCAATATGTATAGAGTCCTTATAATTATCAGCACAAATATTTACACCGATTTTCCCAAACTCAGTGTCTATGACTTTTATTTTATCTCCCACCTCATAAAAAGGTTGCTCTACTTCTAAAAGATTTATCTTGTGGTATTTGAGAATTATTTTTCCTTTCTTACTAATTAGAATCGCTGTATTAAATATTTTTCCATTTTTCTTTTTCTCTGTAAGTCCAACACAAATATAAATTTTATACTCTTTGGCTAATCTACAAAAAACATCACTATGCTTTCCGGGGATAGGTTCCGCCTCTTTTATACAAGAGGGGTGAGTCCAAGCAAAATCAACTGTTTCTGGTAAAACTATTAAGTTGCACATCTTCTCGCTTGCTTCTTTTATTAGTTTTTCCGCTCTCTCAATGTTTCTTTCTGGCTCTCCTCCTTCCACTAGCAGTTGTCCCATTGCTATTTTGATATTTTTTTTCATTTTACTTCAGTTTTAGTATTTCAATGAGCGCGCTAAAATTTTTCCTAAGATTTATCCAGTTTTCAATATTGAAAATATTTTTAATGATATATTTTGGAGATAGATAGTAGCTTTTTGACATTTTGCCAAGCAAATTGTAAAGCTCTTCTTTTTTAAAATTTTCCGTCCAGACGGGTGCTACAAAGTCAATTTTTGGTCTTTCTGCAAACTCTTGCCAAACATCAGACTCAAGAACTCCTTTTTTTAATGCCTCTTTATAAATCTCTGTTTTCGGGTCCAGTGTGGTTACAGAAAAACGAACAAAATCAGGAGCCGCTTCTCTGATAAATTTCATTGTTAATTTTAAATCATCTTTCTTTTCTCCTGGCAAACCAATCATAAAATAACAAAGCGTTCTAATTTTTGCCTTCTTCGTTTTTATAATCCACTTTTTTGCTTCATCTATATTAATATTTTTATTTACTCCATCTAAAATCTTTTGCGAACCTGACTCTATTCCATAATTTATTTGTCTGCACCCGGCTTTTTTAAAAAGAAATAGCAACTCATTATCAACCGCATTAATTCTTGTGTTGATATACCACTTAAATTTAAGATTTTCTTTTTTTATTTTGCGGCATATTTCTTTTGCCCTTTCCATATCCAAAGAAAAAGTATCATCAACTACAAAAATCTCTTTTGCTCCCAATTTCAAACATTCTTTAATATCTTCAATTACATATTCAGGAGAATGTGCTCTAAAGGGGTGTTTAAAATTTAGACAAAAGCTACACCTGTAGGGGCACCCTCTTGAAGTTATTATGTTGGCGCTTTTTTCGCTACCTGAAAACAATGACCTATATTTACCAAGTGGCAAAAGAGATCTATCAATTAAAGGTATTTCATCGATATCTTCAACTATATTTTTTTCTCTGCTTACAAGGATTCTACCGGCTTTCTTGTGAGTAATCCCCTTAATGCTTGAAAAATTCTCCTTCTTTTTTTCAATACCATCCAATAACTCATAGAAAGGAATCTCTCCTTCATCAAGAACGCAGTAATCAACATTTTTAAAAGAAACTGTCTCTTTTGGGTAAAGAGAAGGGTGAGCTCCTCCAATTACGGTAATAATCTTTTTGTTAACTTCTTTTGCGCTTTTTAAAACATCCAATGCATCGAGTAAAGAAAATGACATTGCCTGCACTCCAACAACATCGGGCGCAAAATCTTTTATTTTCTTTTTTGTAGCCTTTGGAGAGTCTTCCTCTACATTTATATCATAGACATTTATCCTGTAATGAGGTTTCTTTTTTAAAAGGTAAGAGGATAAATAAAGCAACCCAAGTGGGGGATGAGCCCCTCTTAATTTGTAAAATGATTCGGGTATACCAGCATAAATAGTTTTTCTTGATCCTGGATTTATTAGTAATACTTTCATTCCTTAAAATTTCAATAAATATCTTTACTTGTATTTACTATAAACAAAAAATAAATCTCTTAGAGTTTTAAAATAATCTAAAAGAGTTACCCTTGAATCTTTGCTGTTTTCCCACACCACCGGCGCTTCTTTTACTTTTAGCCTTTCTTTTTCCGCAATTTTTAAAATTTCAAAATCAAAGGCCCATCCTTTACAATCCATTTTAGAAAAAACTCTTTTTGTTGCTTCTTTATTGAAAATTTTAAATCCACACTGCGTGTCAAGGTAGTCCATTTTTAAAAATTTCTTTATCAGAAGGCCCCCTATATCTCCTATTATTATGCGCCCTAATGGTTGTTTTTTTGTAATTTTGCTTTCCAATAGGCTGCGTGAGCCAATTACAATGTCACAGCTTTCAATATATGGCAGGAAATCAAAAAAATGCTTTACACGAGTAGAGTTGTCGGCATCCATATAAAGAACTAGATCTCCTTTTGAATTGAGGGCCCCCTCCTTAACGGCAGCTCCTTTCCCTTGGTTTGTTTCTAGTCTTATTATTTTCAAATTTCCCCACTCAAGCTGCTCGAGCACATAAGAAGTTTTGTCGGTAGAGCCATCATCAACAACTATTATTTCATAGCTAACCCTACCGCTTAGAGTTTTTTGAACATCTTTCAGTGTAGAACAGATGTTTTTCTCCTCATTATAGGCGGGAATTACCACCGTTAAATTATACATTACTATTTTGAGAGGTGATTTGCACTAAGAGGTTAATTTTCCTCAAACATTAATTCCCCCCTTGAATCAATTATTCCTTCTTTTCCTGAAAACTCTAAATATCCTGTTTCGTTCTCATGGGGAGTTATTGAAACAACTATATCTTTTCCGATTTTTATAGAACAAGTAACATTCTCTGGAATGCCATCAAAAATAACAACATCTTCCCCTAGGTCAAACATCTCCATTTTACAGCCACCGACAATATAAAGATTTTCATCATTTTTTAAACCTTCAAGAGAAATCAACATATCGTCCTCAAACTCAATCAAGCCTTCATGTAAGATGGAGTACCTGCCACTCTCTGCATTTTTAAAACTAATTACGGGAGGGCTCCCTTGAGCCAAAACCGGACTTTGAGAAATTTCTTCTCCGTCTAGCTTTACGAAAAATTCTTCATTTTCATAAAGAACTCCAATCATATATTCTACCTCTCCATTGTTTTTGGTATCCCAATAAGTTATATTCCCAGCTCCAGAAAACTGGAGGTAAGAAAAATTTATATCAGTTTCATTTTCAATTGGTCTTATCTTTAAAGAAATAAATTCGTCTGTCTCTGTCCCAAAAAAACCCTCTTCGGGTATTCCCCTAACAAACAACAGATTTTCTTCATCATGTGTCACCGATTGCGCTTTAGAGTTTTCAGTGATATAAGGTGTTGGATAATAAGAAGGAGCTCCGAGAAACGTAAAATCCACCCTCCCAAAATTTAATAACCCCCCAGAAGCAACAACACCTCTTTCTTTTGAAAGCTCTATTCCTCCCACTTCTTCCTCAAAAACCTCCAGCTCTATAAACTTTCTTTCATTTTTTTCTATAAAACAATTCTCTTCCTCGGGAATATTTTCAATTACAAGCTCGTCACTTGTCCAGCTTACAATTCTCCCTTTTTCGCACCCGGGACTAATATCCAGAATATATCTATAATCTAAAGCCTCTTCATGGAGTTCTTCTTTTTGAAAAACTCCCCAAAGAAGAAAAGCTCCTCCTAAAAGAATAACTAAGAGAACCCCAATTATTAAAATTTTGTTTTTTTTGTAATTCATAAATATTTATAATAAATTTTCTCTTATTGATTCTATCCCACTTTGATTATTTCTTCAAGCTTGTGTGCTGGTTCACATGATATAATACGCCTCAGGTCTTTTAAAAACCATAAAAGAAAAGTATTCTGGACGTCATATGATAGTATACGGCACAGTGCTGCCGAAAGAGTCTGCTCTTGCTCGAGGAAAGTGTGTGGCAGATAATTTATTCGATCAAAGCAAAAACTAAAAGTTCTTTTAAGGGGGAGAAGGAATCACTGTCTCGAAAAGTACAGTAGGAAGATTTTTAAAGAGAAAGAACTTGATCAATAAACAAACATTTAAGAAAAGGAAAAGGGATCCATTAAGTCCGGAAGCAAGGCTTTCAAGGGGAATGCGTATCTCTAAGTCCAGAGATCTCATTTAGATAGACGTGAAATACATCGTGCTTGTCGGAGGGAAAGTTCTACCAGTTTACTGCAATTGATGTTATTTCTAATACAAAAATATTAAGAGTTTGTGTGTTAGAGTCTTTAAAGAATAAATCAATATTCTTAAAATAATACATCAAGTCTTTTCCTTTTATAATTAGTACTATCCAGACAGGCAAAGAATCTTCTTTTTTGAAGTACTTTGAAAAGACATACAACGAACTGGACACTTCTTATTACTTCGTCTATCCGAGAAATCAGAAGTAAAACACTTACATAGAGATATCTCAACAAGCAGATAAAAAGTTCTCCCTTCAAGGAAAAACAAGCTCCTTTCTCTCAGGTATGAGAAGGGGATTAGAAGAAAGAGTATGTTTGGAATAGCATTCGTCATCACGCAACACTCAATTGTCCCACTCGTCACGAATATTTGTTGGATTTAAAAAACAAAATTTACTCACTAAAAAAGTAATAATTTTACAAATCTAAGCATATCACATGTATCTGAACCCAGACAACTTAAAAACTTTGTCCCTTAAATCTTTCTCACAAGCTCATAAACGCCTTGCTCTTTCCCCCTGTAGGTAATCACTTCTACGGGATTTAATTCATACCTCTCTTTTATCTTTTCCAAAGAAGGAGAGCTCTCCAGAGATTCTGTTTTAAACAAGAAAGCTTTTTTGCCATCAAAGTTTTTATTTATACCATCACAAATAAAAATATTTGCAGAAATGGTATTTCTGTTTATTACAACCCTTGCTTCGGTTCCAAGCGAAACAACATAAGCGTCACTTGGAATTCTTTCTTTTGCCTGAAGAAGCATTTCTTTTACCGGTTCAACTTCTCCATCGTTTTCTTTTAGGATATAGTTATTAGTGAGCACAAAACTTCCCAAAAAAAGCAGTAAAATCATAGTTTCTCCAATCATTCTTACTTTCTTTTTTCTGAAAATTCCAAAAAAATAATCTATTGCTCTTACAAAAAAGAAAAAGAAGAAAACGTATAAGACTAAAAAGTATCTTATAAAGGGCCCCGAAATAATTCCCGATTCGTAGCTTGAGTAAAACGTAAAGTAAGCTAGAAGAGGAATAAAAAAGAAAAGGAATTTCTTTTTTTCTTTTAAAAAAACCAAATATATTCCCAAAAAAGAAGAAATGGAAAAGAATAGCGGGTTTATTGAGTAATCAAAAAGAAATCGTAAATTGTATAGATAGTGATCTAAAAAGTGCCCGGCTGTTTTAGTCAAAGAGGGGTTCCAGTCAGGATAAACCCCCCTGCCAATATTTGCGAAAATAACTGATGGTATAAGAAGAAAAAAGAACAACCCCAAAGAAGTAATAACAAATCTTTTCCCTATTTTTTTAAAAAGCTCTTTGATGCTTATACGAAATAAAGCAGAAATAAAAAAGATCCCTATCAAAAAAACACCCTCTGGTCTTATATAAGTCGTGCAAAGCAGGGCAAATAAAAACAACAAGAACATTGCTTTATTTTTTTTCTCTATAAAAATTTCAAAGAAAATAAGAGTTAAGAGAAAAAAGAAAACAAGAAAAAGTTCTAGCGAAACCGATCCCGAAAACTTTAAAATTGGAGAAATCAATCCAAAAACAAAAGCTCCGAGAAGTGCAACATTTTCTTTTTTTGTCCATAAGTAGGCCAGAAGAAAGCTAAGGAGAATCATCAAAGCACCTATAACTGAGCTCAAAGAAAAAGCTGTTCTTTCAGATTTTTCAAAAAAATTAAACACGCCACTTAGTACCACCGGATATGCGGGAGGGTACGTTGGAAAATCAGCACTGAGGCAGTTTTTATCGGAGGTATAATTACACTGTATTAACTTCCCATACTGATTTACCGACATCCCAAGCTCAACCACGTTTTCTCCATCTGCGGTAACTATTTGCTCGTGCGGTATCAAAGAAAATCTTAAAAGGGCCCCGAAAGTAATCAGTAAAAGCACCTTAATCCATGTTTTCTTTTCAACACTCCGAAATACTTCTGCTATAACCTTTCTGTTGTAAAAAACAAGAAACAAAAGTGCCGAAAAAAGAACCACCATGAAATATGGTAAAAATTGATAAAATATTTCAAAATCTCTCATAATTTATTTTTAAAAAATTCATAAAATACTTTTTCACACGATTATCTTATATTCTTTAAAAAGCTAATTACGCTTTTTTTGTAAGAGCAATAGATTATTTTTTAGGAATTTTTGAGAAAATATTTTCTTCCTTAAGGTCACGAAGAGATGCTTCCATTTTTTTTGCTGTCGAAGGGAGGAAGGGAGAGAGCATCTTTGAAAGAGAATGAACAAGGCAAAGCATTTCTTTTGCCCCCTCTTGCCCGCTCTTTCTTTTCTCCATTATTTCTTTCTCTTTTGTGTATTTGTTAGCAAAGCAAATCAATCCCCAAATACTTTCTAGCGCTTCTTTGAGCATATACTCTCCCAGGAAATCTTCAATTTGTTTTTCTGTTTTTTTAATCTCCTTTCCTACCTCCCCGGCACATACCCTGGGAATGTTTGTAGAATTTATTTCCATTTTTCGAGCAAACGAAATCACACGATAAACCAAGCTATTCAGCCCATCTATTAAATCAATATCACATTCCTCTTTAAGCTTTTTATAGGAAAAACGTCCGTCTTTGCATGTAAGGGACTCCCTTAAAAAATAATACCTGACAATATCACTACTCCAATCTTCTAGAAGATTAAAGAGATCAATCGAGCGCGCCAATTTTTTGGACTTCTTCTTTCCCTCACACGCCATATGTCCGTGGACATAAATATTCTTGGGAAGGTCCAAGCCCAAAGAAAGTAAAATTCCCGGCAAAAACGCTCCGTGAGAAACTAACACACTTCTTTCTATACAGTGCGCATCTGGCGGCCACCACCTCCAAAAATCATCTCTCTCGTCTTGATACCCCAAAGCCGTTAGATAACTAGAAAGAGCATCCACCCAATTACTGATAGTCTGGTTATCGTCATCGGGAACAGAGATTCCCCAGGAAAGCTTTTCCTTTGGTCGAGAGATAATAACATCTTCTACTTCCTCTAAAAAACAAATTATTTCGTTTTTTCTTTCTCTCGGAAAAATTTGTAGCCCTTCTTTCTCTATCTTCTCTTTTATCTTTTCTTTGTACTTTGAAAGATTAAAAAAATAGCTCTCTTCTTCAACATTTTCCGGATGTTTTCCGTGATTTGGACACTTCCCCGATACGAGCTTCTTTTTTTCAACAAAAGCATCACATTCTGCACAGTATGAACTTTTGTGCTTTTTTTTATAAACATCTCCTTTTTCTTTCATTTCTCTCCAAATCTTTTGTGTTCCTTTCAAGTGCAAATCTTTATCGGTGGTTCTTATAAAAGAATTGTTGGAAATATTTAGTTTTTCAATAAATATTCTGTACTTAAGAGTTACTTCGTTAACAAAATCCTGGGGATCTTTCTTTCCTTCTTCTGCCTTTTTCAAAATTTTAATTCCGTACTCACTTGTGCTTGTTAGAAAAAAAACATCCTTTCCTTTTTTTCGGTTATAGCGTGCCAAAACATCTGCTTGAAGAAGCTCTAATAAAAAATCAATATCAGGAAGTTTGTCTACGCTTGCACTGCTGGTAGTAATATAAAACTTTTTAGCCATTTCCTTGCTATCTAGAATTTATGCTTTGCGCTCTTCATCTATCCCCGAAAATAGGCATCAACCCAAGCATTTCCCGCCATTGGGCATTGAAAACAATTAAACATATTTAAAAACCATCCTTAACAACAAAAACAAAGATATAAAGCGAAAAAAACTGTCTTCCCCAAAAAAGGAGCGAGAGTTAAAGCGACAACATCCGTTTCCTCCTCTGAAAAACAAAAGACCTTCACAAAAATTCTATTCTTTCGCCAAAAAAATAATTGTTTTCTCCCTACACCCTCTTATTGTTGTGGCAATAATAGAACATTTTAAAGTAGCGTGCAATGTTTTAAAAAAGACACGGAATAACAGCGAAGAAGTCGTTCTCTCAAATAAGACTATTTATTAGACCAGTTGTACTAAGAAAGATAAGTAAGCTAGAACAATCCTGGTCCGGATTTATCGCGAAAATCCTGTTTAGGTTTGTTGGTGTGATGCTTTTTGTTCCCTACTGTAAGTTTCGGAAGCTTACAAACTAAACTATCCTTGTAAGAGAAAAACCCCATACTTTTTTTGCCCCTCCCCTTTTTAGAACATTCGTACACTCTTTCATCGTAGTTCCAGTTGCAAAAAAATCATCAACTAAAACAATATTTGTGGGAATTTTTCTCGCTTTGGATTTAAAGGCATCTTTTAAGTTTTTTGTCTTCTCTTCTTCTGTAAATCCCTCTTGTCGCTTGATCTCTTTTTTCTTTTCAAGTAAAGATTGCACACCTTCCTCTTTTTTTAAAAATTCAGCCAATTTTTTGGCCAAAACCTCGGCATGACAACCTTCGGAAGGAACACAACTCAATCGACTTACAGATAGAGATTTTATCTTCTCATCCTTTTTTTCAGCCGGCACAAAAGTAATCACTGTTGTTTCTTCTGTGACGAATTCCAAAAAGTCAAAGAATCTTTCTTTGTCCTTAATCATAACCCTAAGAGATCTCTCTATCAGCTCCCCTGCCATATGATAAACATCGGAGTGCTTTAGGTGATGAATGGATTTTTTGACAACTCCTTCGTGATCCCAAACGGAAGCTAATCCATCCATGCTGTATCTTTTTTTGCAACACCCGTGTCTTTTGCCGTTATAACTGCTCTCATGACAGACCGGACAGATTAAACTGTTTTCCGAAAGAAAAAGAGAACAGTCTTCGCAAATATAGAGTCCCTCTTTGCCGCAGTTTACGCAAAAAACAGGAAAGAGAGCTTCCAAAAAAAATCGGAGCCCTCTTTCGGCTTTCTTTTTTATTTCTTTTTTCACAAAAAACATTTTCTCGTCGTTAGCCGTCTACAAGGATCCTTCCTGAGCTTTCTTCTTCTCTAAAAATGTTTTTGTAAACTCAAAGATGATGCCCATCAGAGGGATAGCTAAAAAGGCTCCCAGTATCCCCCAAAGAGACCCTCCGATAACGATAGATATAAGGACAAGGGCAGGAGAAACTCCCATAATCCTTTTGGAAAGAGCCGGAGTTACAACGCTTCCTTCTATTGCCTGAATTATCATAAAGGCTACTAATACAAAAAGGGCTTGTGTTAAGCTGTCCAAAGAGGTAATGACAAAGAAGAGAAGAGCGGCGATTGCAGGGCCGGCAAAAGGGACAAGATTAAAGACACCTCCGATGACTGCAAAAAGCAATGCGTACTTTACTCCGAAGAGATAAAAAACAGCAAACGACGTAACGGCAACAAAAATACAAGCAATAATTCTAATTAAAAACCAACTTCCAACCTGAATACGGCACTTTTTCCAAGTGGAAAGCACTTGACTTTTTTGCTTTTCGGGGGTTAAAAGCTCGATTGCTTTCTCGACGCTGTTACCCTCCAAAGAAAGAAAAATAGCCATTGTGGTAATAAAAAACGCTGATGAGATTCCTCCAAAAATAATTACCAGTGCATTAAAAACTCCTCTTGTAACTTCATCGGATGATGCTCGGAGACTTTCCACAATCTCGTCTAATGTGGCAAAACCCTCTATTCCGATGTGTCTCAAAAAAGGGGAAACTTTTTCAATATACTCCGGAAGAAGAAGAGAAAAATTTCTTACCTCCGCGTAGAGTCCGGGAGTGATGACGTAAGCAAGCAAAGAAACTACTCCAAAAAAACCAAAGTAAACCGCAATAACTCCGATAAGCCGCGGAACGTGAAGTTTGCGTAAAAAATCTACAATGGGATTAAAAAGAATGGAGATGACAAAGGCAAAAACCGCCCAGATTAAAACTTCGGCAACTTGATAAAGGAGATAGACGACGATAATTGCAAAAAAAACTCTCATTATCGTCCCCCAGGAGATGTCCAGTGTTTGTTTGTTTTCAGACATAGAGAGAAAACTACATCTTCATCTTATCACAAAAAGGGTTACTGTAAAAGATTTTTAAATGGTTTTTCCATTTTGTGAGGACCAACTATAGCGAGATTAATATTTTCCGGTCGAAGAATTTGCTCGGTGGCGCTTTGAACGTCTTTTTTCTTTATTTTATCCACAAGCCGAAAAATATCTTCTATCCTGTAAGTTTTTTTTTCTAAAAGTTCGCTTATGCCGTAAAAGCGTGCCAGTGAATCCGATGACTCTAAGAGAATAGCTGCCTTTCCTTTCAAGTTTTCCTTTGCTTTTTTTAATTCTCTGAGAGAAACTTTCTCTTTTTTAACTTTTTTATACTCCTTCATAATAGCACCTACCGCATCTTTTGCCTTCTTGTTGTCCACTCCTGCCTGTGTAACAAGAACTCCCGTATCGGGATTATCTTCCGCGGTCGTTCTGATGTAGTAGGCAAGCCCCAGTTCATCTCTTATCTTCACAAACAAGCGTGAGCTCATCATTCCTCCCAAAAGTGCGGCAACGACTTCTTGTGTGTACCGGTGAGGATGAAAAATATTAAACGCTCTTGCGCCCAGGCAAAGATGGGTTTGATCGGTTTCTTTGTAATAAATTTTTACCATTGGCTCAGACTGCTCTTCTTTCACCTCTTCTTTTTCTTTTACGGTACCGCTTCTCATCCCAGAGAAAATATCGCCAACTTCCTTTTCCACATCTTTCTTCTTTACATCTCCGGCAACAACCACTACCGTGTTCTCGGCAATGTACTGAGATTTCATATAAGAGAGAAGTTTTTCTCTGGTGATTCTAGAAACCGACTTTTTCGTTCCGGCAATATCCCACCCAGCAGGCTGATCTCCGTAAAGAAGCTCTTGAAAGATTGTTTGGCAGTGCATCATCGGGTTATCACGATACATGTTAATCTCTTCTTTAATTACGCCCCTTTCTTTTTCTATTTCTTTTTCGGGAAGAAGAGAGTTAAGATAGATATCGGAAACCCAGTCCACGGCGGCAGAAAGGTGAGAGGAGTTTACCTTTGCATAATATCCGGTGTAATCCTCTCCGGTAAACGCATTATACACCCCGCCGAGCTTGTCCATATCCTCGGCAACTTTTATTTGTGTCTTTCTTCTTTTAGTTCCTTTAAAGAACATGTGTTCTAGAAAATGAGATATTCCGGAAACACTTTTTTCCTCATACTTTGATCCCGTTTTTACCAAAACCAAAACTGTCGCCACTTTTGTATTTTTAAGTGGAACGGTAATTAGTCGCAAACCGTTGCTGAGAGTCTTTTTGTCCATAAACTAATTTGAAATTTCTAAAACCTGATCCAAGAAAACCGCCCCCGTTTTTTGGACAACCGTTTCGTCTGTTCTTCTGTCTTTGGCGGTCATCTCGCCTTCACCGAGAACAACATCTTCTTCGTCAAAATCTTCTAGCGGGTCTATTTCTACTTCAAAAAATATTTCTTTTTCTCTTCCCGCCGAAAGTTCTTCTACCTCCAATACCACTTCTCTCGTACTAGAGTTAAACGAAAGAGACACATCTTCGGGATCTTTTTCTCCCGTAATCCTCGCACCTTCTGGAAGTTCTGTTTTGATTGTCACATCACGAACATCGTTAAAAAAAGTTTTCGCCACCCATCTCACGGTGTAATTGGACTTCTCTCCCTCTTTGAATGGAAAAGGACCAGTTTCTTCAAACAACGTTCCCTTCCGAATAACACTTTGTCTAAGAGAAAGACGAGTATTTATCCTAGTGGCCAATGTTTTCTCCGCTCTCTCCATTGACGCTTTCACTTTGATTTCCGGATTTTGAGGAAGATCTTCTTTTGCTCTTGCCCAAAATTCTACTCTTCCTTCTTCATTTTCTTTTAGCGAGAGAAGCACGTAATCAAAGGTGTAACTCCAAATAATAACCCCTCTTTCTTTTTGAAATCTTCCCTCTACCGGCTCTACTTGATCAAGGTTAAGCGTGTTCTCGTCAAGATCAACAAGCAAAAATAAATCTTCCAGTGTTTCGCTCCCGATATTCCTAAAAAATATCTCGTAATGCAAAAGCTCTCCGGGGTTTGCAATATACTCTTCTTTTCCGTTTACCTGCATATCAAGTAACAAGTTGCTGCGAGAAATGGCTGTTCCTCTTGATGCCTCTTTGAGGGGAACAAAGCTATCATTGAGCCATATACCAAGAACGGCATTAAATATCTTTGCATCTCCCGGGTCTCCCCTAAGGACTCCGTCAATATCGATTGTTCCGTCATCTCCTTTGTTTAATACCGACCAGGACCACACATCCCTCTCCTCTGTGTCGGTTTGTGGAGCACTTCTTATAAAGCGAAATCCGGGAGGATATCTAAAACGCACCTCCATGTCGGTAAGAGGATAGTCAATTCCAGAAGAAAAGCGCAAACGGAAACTTGTCTCTCTGTCGGGATCTACATTTGCCGGAATTTGAAAATCAAAACTAATCGGAACATTTTCTATTACCGCAATATGCTCTCTCTTTGCTTCATAACGTGCCGCCAAGTTTCTGGGAACATACCTAATCCAAGCGGATGCTTTAAAAGAGCTCCCTTTTTCCCCTAAAGGACGAGCCTTGAAACTTACCGTCTTTTCCTGACCCGGATTCAGCTCTCCTACATCAACCTCACGTCGAACTCCACTTCTTCTCCTGATATCTTCATCTTCTTCCGATTCAATAATAATGACATTCTCTGGATATTCAAAAACAAGAACCATCTCTTCTAGGCGGACATCGCTGTTATTTCTGTAACGAACAATGTACTCTACCTCTTCTCCCGCCTCTATGGCTTCCGGAGCGGAAATTTCAAAACGTAACCTATCCTCCCCGAAAATATTTCTCTGATAATAGAAGTATCCCAAGGAGCCGGTAACAACGAGGAGACCAACAAGAACAACGATTACTTTCTTTAGATTTTTAGGATTAAACATATTGCAAAATGATTAAAATTAAAACTTTGGTTATTTTTTTACTTCCGGAACAAACGCCAGATAGTTTTCTAGAATATTTAAAAAAGTTTTTGGATTTTGATTAAATATTTGTTCTAAATCGTTTCCAAAAAAACACTGTAACGATTTAACATCTTTAAGATGGATTCCTGCAGGGTCTCTCCTAAAGCAACTTCCACAAACGACACCTCCTTCTTTCGAATTAAAATACCCCTCTCCCTTAATCTCCTCTTTACAGAAAACACACTTTTCAATATACACCTTATATCCTAAAAAATAAAGGAGGCGGAAAGAGAAAAAGCAGAAGAAAAGCTCTATCTTTCCCTTAGAAAGATTTGTCTCTTCAATCTTTTGAAAACTTCTAAGAAGAAATAAAAAAACCCCTTCATCCCTCTCTTGTCCGTAGACAAGAGATAGTAACACTTCCGAAATACGGTAAAAAAGCGACAGCTTTCCCAACACTCTCTTTGCCCTTTTAAAGTCAGAGATAAGAAATGCATCTGTTAGGGTATTATAGCTTTTCCCTTGAATAAAGCCAATCTCTACATAAGAAAAAAGAGACATATTCATGCGCAACTTCGATCTACTCTTACGGATTGATCTTCCGATAACATCCAATCTTCCAAATTCTTTTGTATAAAGGGTGAAAATCTCGTCCGCTTCTCTTGTTTGCCGTATGCGAAGAATTATCCCTTCCGTGCGATGGTGGGTAAACATAAATTTACTCGTTTTGATTGTCTAAAATATAATTTTTTAACAGTAATTCTGTTGTTAAAAGCTTTTCATAAAAATAGTATCGTTTACGAAGAAGAGATGGAAAAAGCGATCTCCTTCCCATCTATTTTAATTGTCTTTTTGGCAAGAGTTTTTCTCGGAATTTCACTGGTTATCTCAAAAATCCCTGCTTCTTTTTTGAAGGTAGATTCCCATTTAGAAAAAATGTTCGTAAGATCTTCTCCTGAGTAGGAGAGTTTAACTTTATCGCTCGGCACCAGTTTGGCTTCTTTTCTTAAACTTTGAATACTCCTTATAATCTCTCTTACATCTCCCTCTTCCTTGAGTTTCGGGGTTATCTTTGTATCGAGATCAGTTTTTTTCCCGAAAACAACTTTTTTTACATTAACCTCTTCTTTTATAAGAAAAAGAAACTCTTCTTTGAGGTTTTCATTTATCGTTAATGACGGAAGCGGTTGTCTTACTTTAATTCCTGCATCTGTTCTTTTCTTGAGAGCCAAAGAAACAACTTCTCTTGTTTTTTCCATTTCTTTTAAAAGTTCTTTGTCAAATTTGTCAGAAAAACTTGGGTATCCTGTGAGATGAACAGACTCTTCTTTTTTCTTAAAATTTCTTCCTGTCGTTTTCTGCCAAACACTTTCAGCCACAAAAGGTGTTATCGGGGCAACAGCTTTGGAGAACTGATGCAAAACAAATCCTGTTGTTTTAAGTGCAGCGTTTGCGTCTTTCTCGTCTTCTCCTTTGAACCTCCCTCTTGATCTGCGCAAGTACCAAGTTGAAAGGTCATCAATGAATTTTGTCACCGCCATACACGCCGGAGGAAGATTATAACTCTCAAGACTTTCTTTTATCATTTTAATCGTCTCGCTTAATCTTGTCAGAATCCACCTATCTAAAACATTATCGGAAGATGGTTCTTTTACTTCATCCTCTAACACAAAGTATTTTTCTTTGGCAAAGGTTTCGTAAAAACTTACCACGTTTGAAAAAAGAATGACGTTTTTACGAAGTGCGTCCTGAATGTCTATCTCTGAAAGATTAGTATCTCCTCCTACCATAATCGGATTTGACATAAAGTAGATTCTAAGTGCGTCACTGCCATACTTGTCCAAGACAATCTTTGGATCCGGATAGTTGCCTAATGATTTACTCATCTTTCTTCCATCATCTCCCGCCAAAACTCCGGTGACAACAACATTTTTAAAAGCCTTTGAGTCAAAAAGAGCGTTTGACAAAACGTGTAGATAGTAAAACCATCCACGGAGTTGTCCTGTATACTCGATAATGAAGTCTGCGGGAAACAACTTTTCCCACTCATCTTCTTTTTCAAAAGGATAGTGAAATTGAGCAAAAGGCATTGATCCCGATTCAAACCAACAATCAAGAACTTCTAAAACTCTTTTCATCTTACCTCTACACTCGGGGCACTCGAAAAAAACTTCATCTATCTCTGGGCGGTGAAGATCATCTACTTTTGCTTTTCCTAGCCTCTCTATTTCTTTTAAAGATCCCACTACTTTTATCTCCCCACAACTACACTTCCAAACCGGAACCGGTGATCCCCAGTATCGTGAACGAGAAAGACACCAGTCAGGAGCATTCTCTAGATTGTATTTGAACCTTCCTTCTTTAAAATGCTCCGGAACCCAGTTAATGGTTTCGTTGCTCTCTATCATCTTTTCCCTAATTTCGCTTATCTTTAAGTACCACGCTTTCTGGGCTTTGTGAATCAAGCTTGTATCACAACGATAACAGAAGGGATAAGAGTGGACACTTTTCTCTTGTAAAAATATTTTGTCTTTTAATTTTTGTTTTGTTTTCTCACTCGCTTTTTTGAAATAAAAACCCTTCCACTCTCCTGCACTTGCAGTGTAAACTCCGCTTTCATCCATAAGCTCAACTACCGGAAGACCCTCTCTTTTGCCTAATTCAAAGTCTTCTTCTCCAAAGTTTGGAGCAATATGTACAATGCCGGTACCATCTTCCGTGCTTACAAAATCAGCAGAGTAAACCTTATAAATATTTTTATTTTCCTTTATTTCATTGTTTTCTAAGTCAAATAGAGGTTTGTAGCAAAGACCAACCAAATCTTTTCCCCTAACCTCTTTAACTATCTTGTAGTTCCTTTCTTTAAAAACATCTTCTAATCTATCTTTTGCCAACACATAATCTTTATTGGAACTTGAAACAAAAACATAGTCTGTATTCTCTTTAACCGCCAAGGCTAGATTTCCGGGAAGTGTCCAGGGAGTCGTTGTCCAAACAAGAAGAGAAAATCCTCCTTCTGCTTGAAACTCAACATAAAGAGAGTCGTCTTCCACTTCCCTGTAAGACCCGGCATCCATCGTTATTTCAAACTTAGAAAGAGGAGTAGCACAACGCGGACAGTGTAAAGATGTCCTGTAACCTTCGTAAATTAAGTTCTTGTCATAAAGTTGTTTAAAGGCCCATATAACGCTTTCCATAAACTTCAAGTCCATGGTCTTGTAGGCGTTTTCCATATCTACCCAACGCCCAATTCTCTCTACATACCACTCCCACTGCTCTGAACTACTACTAACATATTCTCGACAAGAGCCAACAAACTCTTTAATGCCTAAATTCTCAATGTCTTTTTTGTTTCTGAGTCCCAAATTTTTTTCCACTCTGTTTTCCGCCGGCAATCCGTGGCAATCCCATCCCCAAATCCTATCGACACGGTATCCTTGCATCGTGAAATATCGCGGTATCACGTCTTTTGCGATACTCGGCAGAAGAGTTGCATAATGGGGAAGGCCGGTAATAAAAGGAGGGCCGTCATAGAAAACATAGTTTCCTTTTGGAGCTTCTTTTTCTACCGATTTTTCAAATATCTTCCCTTTTCTCCAAAAGTTTAAAACTTCTTCTTCCATTTGGGAAAACCTGCTCTTTTCGTTTTGTTTTTCCTTGCTCATAATTATATTTTTTACATTTTAGTGGGCACCGATATCGTTAGGAGATGAAGACAGCGTGTAAGTATAATCAGTGTCGCTTCCGTAATCGCCACTCTCTGTTTGTTTCCTAAAATAGGACAACTGTCATAAAAGTAATTGAACTCTTTGGCAAGCCTGAATGCATATTCAGCAATAAGATTTGGCGAATAACTGCTCGCCGCGGCATCCACTGTTTCATTGAACTGAATAATTCTTTTTACTATCTTTCTTTCCTCCTCATCCAGTTTTTCCGCCGTTACATCATGCCTCTTTGTCTTCTCTAAAATACTTTTACAACGAACACAAGTATACTGCAGATAGGGCCCCGAGTCTCCTTTAAGTGTAACTATCCTGTCCCAATCGAAAAGAACATCTCTTTTGTGGTAACGCTTAAGATCATTGTACTTTACCGCTCCGATTCCGACAATCCGAGCAATCTCTCTTCTTTCTTTTGGGGAGATATTTTTCGCGGTCGCAGAGTTCTTAATTATTTCTTCCGCCTTCTTCTTTGCCAAAGCGAGAACTTCTTCTAGGTAAACCGTTCTTCCTCTTCTCGTAGAAAACTTTCCTTCTTTAAGACGAAACATTCCGTGAGGGACGTGAACAAACTTCGCTTTTTTCGCCCAACCCATCTTCTCAACCGTTGCAAAAAGTTGTTTCATGTGTAGCGTTTGGTCTGCTCCTATCTCATAGATCAACTTATCGGGAGAAAACTCTTCCAGGCGGTACTTTGCGGCGGCAAGGTCGCGAGTAAAGTAAGTTGTGCTCCCGTCAGACTTTAAAATCATCGCCGACGGCATATCATCAAAATCAATAACCAGTGCGCCTTTGCTTTTCTTTGCCACCCTTTTTTCTTTTGCCTCCCTGATAACCGCAGAAAGTTTATCTTCGTAAAAACTCTCTCCTAAAACATAATCTATCTCTATTTCTAAATCATCGTATATCTTTTGAAACTCTTCCAGGCTCTTTTTTCGACAAACCTCCCACATCTTTCTTGCTTCTTTGTCCCCTCTCTCCAGCTTGGCAAACCACTTTCGCCCCTCTTCTTCCATCTCTGGACTATCCTCCGCTTCTCTGTGGAAACGAACGTAAAGTTCTTCCAACTCTCCTATCGAAAGATCTTCCGGATTTTTTCCTTCTTTTTTAATTTGATAAAGAAGTTTTCCGTATTGCGTTCCCCAGTCTCCCAGATGGTTTATCCCGACTCCTTTCCACCCTAAGTGTTCATAGATATTGTAAAGAGATTGTCCGATAATGGTTGAGCGGAGGTGGCCTACCCCGAAAGATTTGGCGATATTCGGAGAAGAGTAGTCCACAACCAGCGTCTTTCCGCAAATATCTTTTCCGTAATCATCTTTTTCTCTTAAAACTTCAGAAAGCTCTTCCTTGAGAGCATTTTCGGAAAGAAAAACGTTCAAGAATCCGTTTTTAACTTCTACTTTTGAGACAAGCTCTGATTTAATTTTCTTTTTTATTTCCTTGGCTATGTTTTCCGGATTTTTTCCTTCTTTTTTTGCCAAAAGAAAGGCGATATTAGACGCGTAATCTCCGTGGTTTTTACCACTCCGCTCTACCTTAACCTCACCCCAATCGTCGATGGTGGGGCAAATCTCTTCTGTCGCTTCCCTTAAAATTCTTTCTATTTTCTTCTTCATATGGAGCTCATTTTATCTTATTTCGCTTTGTTTGTCTATTCCTATGTCACGGTCAGCTTGTGTGGGAAAGAAAGTACTTTTGTGTTAAAATGAGGATAATGCCTGATTTAGTAAAAAACAAAAAGGCCGGTTTCAACTACCACATCTTAGACAAGATGGAGGCGGGCTTGGCTTTGTCCGGACAAGAAGTAAAGGCGGTAAGAGAAGGAAAAGCGTCTCTTTTTGGTGCTTATGTAACAATCAAAAAGGGAGAGTGTTATCTGGTAAACTGCAATATATCACCCTACCAACCGAAAAACACTCCCCTTAGTTACAATCCGCAAAGAGACCGCAAACTCTTGTTGAAAAAGAGAGAAATAGATTATCTTTTCGGAAAAACAAAAGAAAAGGGAACTACTTTAATTCCGCTGAGAATATATACCAAAAAAAACTTATTGAAAATAGAAGTTGGCGTTGCAAGAGGAAAAAAGAAACACGACAAGCGAGAGGCAATCAAAAGGAGAGAAATTGACAGAGATTTAAGGAGGATAACCAAAAGTTCTTGACTAAAACGCTTTTTTCGTGTATATTGCTAGGGCTACGGGGATGACCGTTTCGACGGAATTCCTGAAAAAATTAGTGCAAGCCGAGCATAGCCTCGTAAAACCTATACCTTAAAATAAGTGTCAACTTATTTGAAGAAGAACCTGCATTAGCATTAGCTTAACGCAGGCATCTCGCCGCCGACTCCTTATAGGCGATCCGAGGTGTTATACATAAGGATAGGATGATAAAAAGATGAGCTTCCTTTTTAACACCCGAAACAAAAGAAGCTCGAGATAGGGCTTTTTCGTCCGATTTAATCTCCTATCTTATTTCAATCGGACTAAGCTTGTAGAACTGGTTTTTTCTTTTTTCCGGACGGGGGTTCAATCCCCCCATCTCCACCACATTAATTAAAGTATAAAAAATCTTGAAGAAAAAAAGAACACCACTTAACGAGCAAATAAGAGCCAAAGAAGTCCGGCTGGTTTCCGATGACGAGGGACACTTCGGAGTAGTTCCCGTATCAGAGGCATTAGAAAAGGCAAAAGAAAAAGGGCTTGACTTGGTGCAGATTACCGACAACGTTGTCCCTCCCGTTTGTAAGATAACCGACTACGGAAAACACGTTTACGAAGAAAACAAAAAGAAAAAGAAACAGGAAAAAGCAAGCAAAGTCCAGCTAAAATCAATCCGTCTCGGTTTTTCCATCTCCGAGCACGACATGGAAACAAGGGCAAAATCTGCCGTGAAGTTTCTCGAAGAAGGCGACTCGGTCCGCATTGTACTGCCCCTAAAGGGAAGACAGAAGGCACTACAAGAAGTAGGTAAAGAAAAAATAGAACGTTTTTTGGAAATGCTCAGCGAAAAAGTGGAATTAAAAATCGAAAAAGAAGTAAGCAGAGAACCACGCGGATTAACGGTTACTGTTATAAAAAAATGAAAACAAAACCAAAAACAAGAAAATCCGTCTTAAAGAGATTTAAGATTACCAAAACCGGAAAAGTACTGCGCCGTCTTGCGGGGCAGATGCACTATCGTGCCAAAAATACGGGAAAAAACCGTAGAAACCTTCGCCGTTTAAGAGAGATGAGTCCCGAGGAAGCAAAAAAGATAAAAAAATCCTTAACCTACTAACCTATGACGCGAATTAAAAAAGGAACAACTCTGCATAAAAAAAGAAAAAACGTTTTAAGAGACGCGAAGGGTTTTCGCTGGGGGAGAAAAAACAAGTTCAAGGCAGCAAAGGAAGCATTGATGAAAGCTTGGAGCTACACCTACCGTGATCGAAAAGCAAAAAAGAGAGAGATGAGAAAGTTGTGGAATATTGCAATCAACACTGCTTGTAGAAAAAACGGAACAAACTATAGAGAGTTTATCTACAACTTAAAAAGAAAGAATGTTGAACTTGACCGAAAAGTGCTCAGTACTCTCGCAAAAGAACGACCGGAAACTTTTAAAAAGATAGTTGAGATGGTAAAAGAATAAATACAACTCTTCTTTTAATTCTAAATAAAAACCTCCGCTAAAAGCGGGGCTTTTTAATTGTAAAAATAGTTTCTAGTCCGTATTATTCAAATCCTCACTTCCATCTCGAAGCCAAGGGTCGGTTTTAATTGCAAAATATATTATTGCCATTGAAACAGCGCTAATCAAAGAAACCAAAACAAACACTGTATTAAAGCCTAGGACAGCCGCGATTACTCCCCCAAAAATAGCGGAAAATCCGGCGGCAAAACCCATTCCCGTGCTCTGAAGACTCCATGCATAGCTTTCCCAATCTTTATCAACATGTCTTGTGAACATCCCGCTTAATGTCGGAATAACCATTGCTAAGCCCACTCCTCTTACCGCTTCTAAAAAAATAATGTGCCACGCATCCCAAGCAAAAATATAAACAAGAGGAACTACCGTGGCAACAATTGTTCCGTTGAGAAGAAAAATCATATCATCATGCTCTCCTTTGACCACATCCATTCTGTAGGCCAGAAAAGGTTGAATGGTAGATTAAACTATCCAGTGAATACCTACAGCGATTCCCACAATTTCCAAGGACCCACCTCTTATCTGACCGGTAATAAAGAGAGCAAAAATAGGAGCAATCAATCCCCACCCCGCGGTGATAAAGAAGTAAGCCGCGATTATTTTAACGATAAGACGGTTGGGCTTAAGCATAACCTTGAAAAAGGTAAAATAAAAAACAGAATAAATATTCTGCTTTTTAAAATACTATAAAAAAGAAACAATTACAATGACGGATAACTAACCTTCTTTATTTTATAAATCCTCTGAACGGTAGAGCATACTGCAACTTCTTCCCCTTCCCTTTTTCCTAAAAATGCTTTTCCGAGAGGAGACTCGTCGGAAATTTTACCTAAGATGGGGTCGGCCTCCACTGTTCCTACTAGAATAACTTTGCTTTCTTTCCCTTGGTCATCGAGAACCACCTCTGCACCCAGACGAACCTCTTTGCACCCCTTCGGAGGAAGCTTTATTATCTCTGCATTTCTTACAATCTCTTCCATCTTCATTATTTTCCCCTCCAAAATACCAAGATCCTTTCGAAAGGCCAGATACTCAGGGTCAACATCTTCAGAGTGAGATGCTTCGGGGGCTTCCACTTTCAACTTTTCTTTTCGCTTTTTTTTCAGCTCTTCGTGTTCTTTTTTCACTCTCTCCAATCCGCCTTTAGTTAGGTAATATTTTTTGTCGCTCATGGTTTTTATAAAAATTAATCCCCTTGTCTGGAGGGGGTTCGTTTCTTTTTTTCTTTACTCAGAACTCCCCTAAATCTCTACTTCTTTAATGGTGTCGATTGATAAAAAACAAAAAACATTCCCATCCAAAGGGTTGACTGTAGTTGTTTTTTTGTAATCTTCTTTCTTCATGAGAATACTAAATCTTACACTTTTCCCGTATTTTGTCAAACTTCCTTCAGTTATTTTTTATTCCTCGAAACCCTTGTTAGGCCCGAACAAGAATAAATGTTAATTCCTTTTTTTTCTAAATAGTCTAGGAAAAGATTAACTCCTATCGAATCTGAAGAGATGTGTCCCGCGATGACAACATTAATATGTGCTTTTTCCGCTTCTTCACGGTGTTTTTCGGAAATGTGCATTCCGATAACCGTTCCTGCTCCGGCTTGTGCCAACTTTTCATAAATCTCGGGTGCTCCTTCCGTTCCTCCCGTCATCTCGCTGATAACTATTTTTCCCGCTCTATTTTCTCGCCCTCCCACAAAAATCTTCGGCCCTACTCCTGTTTTAACAGCCTCTTTGTACTCGGGAACTTTTTTTAGAGAATCGATAACATCACCGACAAACTTCGGTTTATCCTCTTTCAACTTATCGTCAACAAATCGAGCAGCTAAATTATCACATGGCGTATGAATACACATCAGTGGGATATCGAGGTGTCTTGCCGTATCAACAACTCTGTTGTGGTTAGCCGGTGACAGTCCGCGAGCAACCTCTTCTATTCTTTTCCTAATCATCTTCTCTGCAATGTTCACCGGTACTCCGTACATGTGCATTACATCAACCTGCAGTTGCATTACATCGTCCAGTCCAGCAAGTCCTCTCCCTCGCGGATGATGAGAAACAACAAGGTCAATATTCTTCATCTCTTTTGCAAGGAGCATTTCCTCACCATCAATATCTATTCCGACAAGAACATTTTTTATCTTTTTTTTGGGATCTCCGAAAAGAATTCTCGTATCCGAATAAGGATTGGTTAGCCTTTCCTCGTCATACTCTTCTTTTTCTCCTTCTTTCATTTTATCGAACTTCTCCTTCAATCGTTTCTGGTTATTCCGAATCTCTTCCTCTCCCCGAAAATCCGCTTTAATGCCTTCTTTTATTGCCAGATTATATATTTCTTCAATGGTCATGCCTTTGTTTTTTTATAATATTTTCTTTTAATTTTTCGATTAACTCTCGCTGTTCTTTTTTGTCACTAAAATCCCTCCTAATACGAGCCTTTTCTTTCCTGATATGTTTCCTGATACCTTTTGGGAGTTTCTTTTTCATATGACCAAAATATCACTTTTTTGCCGGAAAATCAATTAACCTTTGAATGTTCTTCTCTGACTATTTGACGATCGTCCCAAGAAATCTTCTTTCCTCCGGCAAGACACATCAACGGCTCGCTCCCTTTGCCGGTAATTACCACCACATCACCGGGTTTTGCTATCTGCACCGCCTTTCTTATTGCCTCTCTTCTGTCGATCACTTTTTCTCCCTTCCCACTCGTTCCAGCGATTATTTCGTCAATGATCTCTTCGGGATCTTCGTCGTAAGGATCTTCATTTGTAACAACAACCACATCGCCATGCTTTGCTGCTATCTCTCCTAAAACCGGCCTCTTCCACCTGTCTCTCCCTCCCCCGCAAGACCCAAGCACGGCAATTATCCTTGAAGGAGAAAAGCTTTCCTTTACTTCTCGATACACCCCTTCAAGTGTTACCGGAGTAACAGCGTAATCAACAATAACACGGAAAGGAGAAGAAACAACCTCTTCCATTCTCCCGGGTATAATTTTTGTTTTTTGAAAGGCTCTCTTCACGGCTTCCATATCCACCGCTTCTTTTTTTGCAAAAGCGATTGCAGCAAGCGCGTTATAAATGTTAAATTTTCCCGTCAATCCCAAGCGAAAAGCGTCCTCTTTGACAATAAAACTAATTTCTTGTGCGGAGCCCTTTACCTTTTCTGCTCTAAGCAAGGCTTTTTTGTTTTCTATTCCGTAAGTAATCTTTTCTCTGCTGGGAATCCCTAAAAAGTAATCGGCGTTTTCGTCGTCTATGTTGATGATGTGTGTGTCTTTTGTTGCCAGGAAAAGCTTTCCTTTTTCCTTTTTATAGTTCTCAAATCCACCATGGGATTCGATATGCTCGGGAGAAAGATTGGTAAAACAAGCGGCATCGAATCTTATAAACCGATGGCGGTGTTGTTTTATCCCTTCCGACGTAACTTCTAAAATCGCTATCTGACACCCTTTTTTAACCGCCTTTCTGAGCAACCCTTGAATCACGGTTCTTCCGGGCATCGTCATTTTAAAAAGATTGGGCTCCTCTTCTCCTGCTATTTCAAACTTTACCGAGGAAAAAGCAGCCACCCTAAAACCCGCTTCTCTGAAAACTCTTGCCGTCAGATCAACAGTGGTTGTTTTCCCGTTCGTTCCCGTTACCGCAAATACTTTTATTTTTCTTGAAGGAAAAAGATAGAGAACTGCTCCAAAAAAAGCGTAAAAAAAATGATAAAAGCTTATTAGCGGCTTTATTTTCCGCAATATTTTTTTAATCATTTCCTAGTATTTTTAACGCCTCGGAAACCCTTTCTTCCTCACTTTTTTCTCCGGAAACCTTCCCAAGAGCTTCGTTTATCTCTGTGTCGCAAAATCCGAGTGTTTTCAGCGTTTTAAATGCATCCTCTTCTTCCTTTTCTTTGACGAACTTTTGTGATAACTCAAAAACAACCTGTTGCCCTTTCTTTTTACCGATACTAAATATCTTTTTCATTACTCTTTTATCTTCCTTTTCTATTCCCCTTTTAAGTTCTTCTACCGAAGCGATAGATGCAATACGGAGAGCAGTTTTCGGACCGATACCGGAAATCTTGGTCAATTTCTCGAAAAGCTCCAGATTTTCTTTTCTTTTAAAACCGTAAAGACGGATATCTTTTTCTGTTTTTTGCATAAAGCAGTAGACGGTGGATTTCTTTTCGAAATCTTCTTCTTCTCGATCAACAAAAACCTTGTATCCGACCCCACCAACATCAATAACAATAAAGTCTTTCTCTTTTATAACGACACTGCCTTTAAGATAATAAATCATGTAACTGCCAAATAATTTTTATTTTCCAAATGTAATTCTGATTTATTATACCAAAACTCACCGAAAAAGGGAAAAATCGTTCGCAAAAATCTCTCTGGACACGTTTTTTTAAAAGTGTAAAATGAAATTATGGAAAAAGAAACACTTCAACAAACCGCCAATAGATTGAAAAACTTTTCCGGAAATGTAAAAGGGGAAGTTTTCCGAACGCACGCAGACTATATCAGACACAAAGAGGGAGAAGAGGGGGTAAAAAGATTGGAAGAAAAAATGGAAGAGTTGGGTGCTCCAATAAAACTCAACGAAATAAAGTCTTTTGAGTGGATAAGCGAGGGAATGAGTTCTCTGACAATAGTTGTTGCCAAAGAATTATTTAACTGGACGGATAAAGATGTTTTTGAAATGGGAAGATTTGCTCCGCGAGCCTCTTTTATTATTAAATTGATGATTCAATATCTTGTTTCTGTCGAGTCTCTTTTTAAAAACGCTACCAAGTACTGGGATAAACACTATGATTTTGGCGAAGTAGAAATAGATTTTCACCGAGAAGAAAACAAAATTATTTTAAGAGAGAAAGATTTCAAGACCCATCCCACCGTTTGCTTTTACCATGCAGGATACTTTAGGGGTTTAGCGGAATTTGTTGTAAAAAGCCAAGAAATAAGTGTTGAGCAGACAGCATCGGCCCACGAAGGCTCGCCTTACAATGAATTTGTTATACAGTGGAATTGATAAAAATGGAAAAAGAAACATTAAAAAACACAGCCGATAAACTAATAAAAATTCCCGGGAAAGTGAGAGGAGAGATTTTTCTCAATCACGCGAAATACATCGAAGAAAAGGAAGGAAGAGGTGGTTTGAAAAAATTGGAAGAAAAGCTTTCCGATTTGGGTCACCCGGTAAATTTCAAAAAGATAAAGCCCCTTGACTGGCTCGGTGAAGGGTTGAGCTGTTTGGTAATTGTCACCGCCAAGGATATTTTTTTCTGGGAAGAAAAAGATGTTTTTGAGATGGGAGAGTCGGGGCCCCGCTTTTCTCTTGGACTGAGAATGCTCGTGCAAAACGTTGTTCTTCCTAAAAGACTATTTGAAGAATCCCCGCTTTACTGGAAAAACCTTTTTGATTTTGGTTTTATAGAACCACTGGATTTTAACACGGAATCGCAACAAGCGGTTTTACGGATTCACGAATACAAAACACATCCTTTGCTCTGCATCTATCACGCAGGCTATATCAAGGGCATGGCAGAATTTATCTTGAAAGTGGAAAAAATTACCGTTGAAGAGATAAAATGCGTTCACAAAGAAAGCCCTTATGACGAATATAGAATCAGTTGGGAATAAAAGCTGTTCTTTACCAAACAAGAAGAAAAGAGGTGTTTCTTTTGAATAATCTTTACTTTATGGAAGATTACAGAAAGAAAAGGAAAGGAAGAAACAAAAGAAGATCAAGAAATATTCAGGAAGTTGTTTACGAACTGTGCATGAGCGAGCTAGTTGATTTTCTTTTTGCCGTAGAAGAGACAGAAGAGCTTTTGTCGGAGATAGAGAGAGATCACGGGTCGGAAATACTGGAAAGTACTTGGGTCTCTCTTTCGCAAGAAGAACAAAAAGAACTATTGCATACACTTAATGCTTTAATAAGAAAGATGTTCCTTCTCAGAAAAAAAACCACTTCTTTTGTTAAAAAAGACAAGCCGCCGCTTTAAGGCGGTTTTTTCTTTTAAAAAATAATATTTGTTGTATAATATGAGAAACGTTCTTTAATATAACACGAAAGGAGAATATGCCGTGAGAAAAAATTTGGTTCTCTTCGGAATTTTTTTGTTCTTTTTACTGCCTTTTTTTTCTTTGTATCCTAATCCCGCACCCCTCATCATAAGTGTCCACCGAGTTTTCTGCCCGCCAGTAGATTCGTATTTTGTCGGCCACATTGCAGAAAAATTTACCGGAATGACTCCCGGTGAAATAGAAGAACACATAGAGATTCCCTACTACTATGACTGGGAGACGTATAATCTTCCGTGGTACTTTCCCACGGTAGAAGAGGCCGTTGCAAAGGGAAAAGGAGATTGCAAGACAAAAATGATTATTTTCTCTTCCGTTCTCGAGTACCACCGTTTGCCGTACAGCATCTCCGCTTCTCTAACTCACATTTGGGTTGATTACGAAGAGAGAAAACCTCGAGGAAATGAGGGGCCCGAGCTTGCAATGTTCTCTTTTGGACCAGGAGAAACCCCATCGATAAAGACTCCTCAAGAAATAAGAGGGAGAGCGTCGTTAAAGAGCTTTCGAAGGGGGTTTTGGGACTGCATGCCTATAGAAAGAAAATCTCTTTTTCTTTTTTCTTTCGGTTTTTCCTCTCTTTTCTTCTTTCCAAAATACTTAGAAAAGCACTTCCAAAGGAGGTGAGATAGATAAATCTTCCTCCTTTCTTTTTTTACTTTTCATGATAAAGTACATTAATTATATGTTTATCATAGTTCTCGGCACAGGAATAGATAAAAAGAAAAGAATTTCGCAAGAAACGGTAAAGCGTCTCCGAGAGGCGTTTTCTATTTACCAAGAAAATAAAGCTCCCCTGCTTCTTTGCGGAAAATATAACTTCCCTCTTGCCAAAAACAATCTTCCCGAATTTACAGAGGCGGAAGCGATGCGTGATTACCTGGTATCGTTGGGAGTTAACCCCGAACACATCCTTCTCGAAAAAGAATCAACAGACACTGTTTCGAGTGCTTACTTTGCAAAAACAAGAGTTCTTATTCCTAAAAAAGAAAAGAAGGTCGTTGTCGTAACTTCCGATGTTTCTTTGGAAAGAGTAGAGTATATTTTCTATAAAGTTTTGGGTGAAGATTACCAAATCCACATTGTAGGAACACTTTCCAAGCTTTCCTGCGGGTCAAAAGGAGTGATTCTTGCAAAACAACGAATGCTTGCGGAAAAAGCGAAAGAAATGCTTGATGGAATAGATGATGGTGATCACGAAACTGTTAAAGAAAAGGTACTGGATTCCGATTGTGAAAAAAACATCGGACATTCAGAGCATAAGAAAATATAAAGATCACAAAAAAGCCCAACATACTGTGAGCTGTGCCCTAAAGAGACCACGAGGAAATAGAACAAACTATTTCTTTTTTTTATTTTTATTGTATAATATAGAAAGATCTTTAAATAACTTTGGGGAGGAAAAAGAAAATGAAAAAAGCAGCAATAGTGATTTTAGTTTTTTTGTTTGCGGCAAGCTCAGTAACACTTGCACAAAAAGAAGAGGGAAGGTGGTATCTGATAGCTGGTAGCTACATAAACCAAGAAAATGCTCTAGAGCAACAGGAAAGGCTCTACGAGCACAGATACTACTCCCGGCTAATGGGCTACCCCATAGACGGGGTACTCTATTGGAGAGTCGTTGTTTCCCAAGACAAAGAAAGAGAACGTCTTGAGGGAATGCAAACCCTCCTTGCCGAAGATGGATTTAATTCATTTATTGCATACGACGCCCCGGGTCCGGAAAGACCAGTAAAAGATTTTGAGCCTATTCCAACCCCCGACCCTAAGCTAGAGCCGGAGTTAAGCGAAGAAACAAGGCAATTCATATTAGATCTTATCTTCTGGCTTCATCGGCAAATACTTGACAGATAAAAAGAGTTTCGTTGTACCCCCATGCTCATTACCACTGGCCTTTTATGGGTCAGGAGTAAACCACTTCAAAGAAGAGTTTCCACCTCTTCTTTTTTTCTTTCATCAGGATCCAGTCTCTTATAATTTTTTATAATTGTAAACTTCGAAAACCCACAGACATGGGACCGTTATTTAAAAAGTATTATTTTTGCTTTTCTTGCTCTTATAGTAGAGGTTTATTAATTCCTTCTTCTATACTATAATAAACTGGTTTAATGGGCCCATTTTGTATTATTATCGCCCACAGCTCAAAGAAATTATAAAAAACTTCTTTTTTAAAAAGTACGGGCTTTCAGGAAATAAGTAAAGAATCAATCAATGAAATCTTTCAAGCATTTTAAAATAGGATTTTTTCTTGCTTCTCGGCAAATAAAGAATGCGAATCTCTGGGTAAACATCCTCATCGTTTTTATCATGACGGTTACCTTCTTGAACCTCGTTTTTATAAGTGGTCTTTTAGAGGGTCTTGTCACCGGAGCAAGCAATGACTCTCGAGAACACTACTCGAGAGATCTTATTATCACTCCCGATGAAAATAAAATAAATATTAAAAATACTACCAGGCTTGAAAAAGAGATAGAGAGTATTCCACAAATAAAGAATTACAGTATCCGTTATCTTCAAGCTTCACAAATTGAAGCGGACTACTCTCTCTTCTCTAGGCCAAATATAGAGGGGAACAATACCAGTGGAATACTTACGGGAGTAGACTTTGAAAAAGAAAACCAAGTAACTACACTGGAAGATTTTATTGTAGAAGGAGAATATGTTCACGAAAATCCTCAAAACAAAATACTTATCGGTAGCGGACTGTTAGCAGAATATGACTCCGCTATAGAGGGAGGCTCTTTGGAGGGAGTTGTTGTCGGAGATAAAGTTAAAATAACGGCATCGGGAACCCCCCAAGAATACACTGTTAGCGGAATTTTGAAGGCAAAGCTAAATCAAATAAACAACCGTGTCTTTATCGACAAGCAACAGTTTATATCGCTTACCGGAAGAGCGCCTCAATTGTCAGACGAAATCGCCATCACTCTTTTAAACCCTCAAGAATTGGAAGAAACAAGAAATATACTCTCTTCCAGCGTAAAGAGTTCCGAGGCAAAAATAGAAACATGGCGAGAAAGTCAGGGCCAGTTTTTTGAAGATTTATCGACAACATTCACAATACTGGGTGCAGTAATCGGAGCAATCGGTCTTGCCGTTGCTTCGGTAACCCTTTTTATCGTTATCTTTATTAACGCTATATCCAGAGAAAGATATATCGGCATTCTCAAGGGAATAGGTGTTGACTCCTCTATTATTAAATACTCTTATGTTTTCCAGTCTATATTTTATGCTCTCATCGGCTCCGCTATCGGTCTTTTTCTTCTTTATATCTTTCTTGTCCCCTACTTTGATGAAAATCCGATAGACTTTCCTTTCAGTGACGGAATACTGGATGTTACTGTAACGGGAGTAATATTAAGAGTGCTCATTCTTTTTGTTTCCAGCGTTGCCGCCGGCTTTATACCATCGCACTTAATCGTTAAAAAGAATACTATTGATTCAATACTGGGAAGATGAAAAACAAAAAAACAATTCTTATTGCAAAAAATATTACAAAAACCTACATTACCGGTTCTGTAGAAACCAAGGTTCTTCGTGGTATTGATTTAGAGATAAACGAAGGAGAGTTTGTTGCCATCACCGGAAGGTCGGGCTCAGGAAAAAGCACTCTTCTTTACGTTCTAAGTCTTTTAGATAGACCCACCTCTGGAGAAATTCTTTTTGAGAGCTGTGATACAAAAACATTTTCCGAAAAAATGGATTCTTACTGCAGACTCCACCACTTCGGTTTTGTTTTTCAAGACTATGCACTTCTCCCAGAGTTAACTGCACTAGAAAATGTCACTATCCCCATGATGGTTCAAAAAGATAACTGGGATGATATTAATGATATGGGTGAAAAAGTATTAGAGCAAGTTGGTCTTAAGGAAAAGTTAAAAAACTACCCTTCCCAGCTTTCTGGCGGTGAAAAGCAAAGAGTTGCTGTTGCAAGAGCGGTTGTTAACAACCCCAAGGTTCTTTTCGCTGATGAACCAACTGCCAACTTAGATTCAAAAAGATCCGATGAGATTATCGGTCTTATCGCCGGCCTTCGTAAAAAAGGACTAACTATTGTGCTTGTCACACACGAAAAAAAGTATCTGCAAAAAACAGATAGAGTTATTGAAATAAGCGACGGTATAATTAAAAAAACATAAATATTGTGAGTAGCCTAAAAATAGCACAAAGAGCTCAAGAAAATAATGTAATTGAGGGTAGAAAAAATCAAGCTCTTGGCTTATCTAAAAACACAAAGAGATCTGAAAAAAGCACAACGAAAACTTAGAGTTCTTCAAGTTGTGCATCAAGAAGGCCACGGGAAAATAGAACAAAATCTTGCTTTTTTTGGTTTTATTGTGTGGCACAGACAGATCTTTAAATAATGCCTACAGGGAGAAAGAAGTAATGAAAAAGTTTCTTTGGACAGTGCTCGTATTGATGATCTTTTTTTCTTTTCCCGGAATTATTGGAGTAGCAAGAGAGGAAAATGTTCTCCTCATTGTTTTATTTAATCACGGAAATCTACCATGATTATTGATCTTCGGTATTAATGGTTCCAAATCCTTTAATTTAATTGCTACATTTTGCAACAATTTTGCCTATCAAGAACAAGTTTTATTATTTAAAATGGCGGAGGGGGAGGGATTCGAACCCTCGTGAGCTTGCGCTCGCGTGCTTTCCAAGCACGTGGAATAGGCCGCTATCCGACCCCTCCTTATAATTAATTTTACGACTTTGGGAGGTTGTTGATTATACGAGAGAGGAAGGGGTGTTTTCCCGCAAAACGATATTTAAGTAAACCAAGTACGGTAAGAAGGTCCTCTATCTCTTTATCCAACGGCTCAGGGCCGGTAATTATTTCCCCCATCTCCTCTAGGATGGTTTTTGCATACTCACTCATTATCTTGTCTCCCGCTTTATCTTGAAGATACTCTACTGCTTTTTTAAATTCTCCTTTATCAAGCCAAATCCCTCTACACATGTTACAAACATCCACTTTGATGTTCGAGTCTCCGTAATTTACCTCATAAAGCGGTAAACCACAATCAGGGCAAAGAGAGCTTTCTTCTGAAATGCGGAACTCCTCTTCACTGTCCCAAAGATCAACATCCATCCAATTCAATGTTTTTTCTTTCTCATCTTTTGCCTTGCGAAGTTCACCTTTCTCAAACCAGTAACCCTTACAAGAAGGGCAGGTATCAACACTCACTCCCTCAAAAGGGACTTCTTTTAAATCCTCTTCACACTTCGGACAATTTATTTTAGATGTTTCTTTGCTCATATTATTATTTTTATTTGTTTATACGCTAGTATCCGTTTCTCTTAGCCTTTTAATTCTCTCCTCTATTGGGGGATGAGTCATAAAAAGCTTACGAAACCATGACTTTTGTTCTTTTCCCCTGAAGGGACTAACAAGAAAAAGATGGGCCGTAGCATCGTTTGCTTTTCTCAACTGATGCGGGTCGCCACTAATCTTCTCTAGTGCGCTGGCAAGTCCTTCCGGATATCTGGTGGTAAGCGCGGCGGTGGAGTCCGCTAGATACTCTCTTTTCCGAGAGATGGCAAGCTTCATTAACTGTGCAAGAACAGGTGCAAGAATAATGAAAGCCAAAGCACCAACCATTATTAACGCTCCTCCTTTATCTCTACTTCCCCTCATTCCTCCAAAAAAGGCCATCCGAAAGAAGAAGTCGGCAACAAGGACAACCGTTCCGACAAGAACGACAACAATCGAAGAAATAAGAATATCGTTATTGCCGATGTGTCCCAGCTCATGAGCGACAACCGCTTCCAATTCCGCTCTTTCTAACCGCTCTAAGAGTCCGGTAGTTACCGCTATGACGCCGTGCTTCGGGTTGCGTCCGGTGGCAAAAGCGTTCGGCTGAGGATCATCTAGAATATAGAGACGAGGTTTGGGCAGTCCGTTAGAGATGGCCAAGTTTTCAGCGATACGGTGAAGCTCAGAGTAATCCTCTTTTTTCGCCGGCTTTGCTTTAGTGAGAGCAAGAACAATCTTGTCTGAGTTCCAGTAAGAATAAAAGCTTGTGACAACGGAAAATCCAAGCGCAAAATAAAGAATGAATGCGTTCTCGTAAATATAACTCAACGTCCACCCGACAGCGACGATAAGAAGAATAAAGCCGAGCAAATAGGCGTACGTTTTGTAAGTGTTGTTTTCTGATTGTGTATAGAGAGTGGCCATGACTTAAAACTCCACTTTTACATTTTCTCTTTCTTTCGGATCGTCTGTTTCAAAAAAATCTCTTTTCTCAAACTTGAAAACTCCGGCGATAACACTCATCGGGAACATTTCAACTTTGGTGTTTAAGTCGCGAACATTACGATTGTAAAACCTTCTTGAGGCTTGAATCTTATCCTCAGTGTCTCTTAGTTCACGTTGCAGCTCTACAAAATTATCAGAAGCTTTAAGATCGGGATAGTTCTCAGAAACAGCAAAAAGAGTCTTCAGTGTGCCCGCCAGTTGATTTTCGGCCTGAGCAACCTTTTTCGGATCTCCTGTCTGCTCAGCACTTACTGCATTGGCACGAGCTTTGGTAACATTCTCCAAAACTCCTTTTTCATGAGCGGCGTAGCCTTTAACTGTCTCCACCAAATTGGGGATAAGGTCGTATCTTCTTTTCAGCTGGACATCAATATCCGCCCATGCTTCTTTTGTTCTGTTTCTTAGTTTCACCAAAGCATTAAAGGCGAAAACTGTCCAAAGAACGAGGACACCGGCAACGATAAGAATAATTGTTGTTGTTTCCATATTTTTTCTTTTTTTATTTATACTGCTCCTATATTTTACTACACTAAGCTCTTTTTGAAAAGCACCGCGAAAACAGTTCGCAGTGCTTTTCTTGTAATAAACAAATGCTTCTTCTCTACATTCCCATGCCCATTCCTCCGGGCATTCCTCCGGGCATTCCTCCGCCACCTCCTCCTGTTTGCTTTTCATCTTCATCGTCTTCAACAACAACACACTCTGTGGTAAGGAACATGGCAGCAGCAGAAACAGCGTTTTCCAGTGCAGCGCGAACAACTTTTGTAGGATCAACAATTCCAGCCTTGATAAGATCCTCATACTCCATCGTTTTCGCATTAAAGCCGAACGCTCCTTCTCCTTCTTTCACTTTCTGTACCACCACAGAGCCATCTGTCCCGGCATTCTCGGCAATCTGTCTTATCGGAGACTCCAAGGCCCTTCTTAAAATGGCGGCTCCTGTTGCCTCATCTCCTTTAAGTTTAACTTTATCTAAACCTTCAAGAGCACGAATAAGGGAAACTCCTCCTCCAGCAACAATCCCTTCTTCAATCGCAGCGCGGGTTGCAGAGAGTGCGTCTTCCGCCTTGTGTTGACGAGCTTTCTGTTCTACTTCGGTAAGCGCACCTACCTTGATTACCGCTACTCCTCCGGCAAGTTTCGCCAATCTTTTTTGCAGGTTTTCTCTTTCGTAGTCGGAATCACTGGCCTCTACCTCTTTTTTGATTTGTTCTATTCTTCGTTCCAAATCCTTTTTATTTCCTTTTCCTTCGGTAATAATTGTTTTGTCTTTGGTGGCGGTTATCTTGCGTGCCATCCCAAGCATAGCTACTTCCGCGTTTTCAAGCTTCAGTCCAACCTCTTCGGAAATCACTTGCCCTCCGCAGACGGCAGCGATATCTTTAAGGATTTCTTTCTTTTTATCTCCAAATCCAGGCGCCTTAACGGCAAGAGTGTTGAAGGCCCCTCGAAGTTTGTTAAGCACAAGTGTTGCCAGCGCTTCTCCCTCTATCTCATCGGCAATAATAACAAGATTCTTCTGTCCTCCTTGAGAAAGTTTTTCTAAAATGGGAACAATCTCGTTTACCGAAGAAATCTTTTTGTCGGTAATCAAGATGTGTGCATCGTCAAAAACAGACTCCATTCTTTCTGAATCGGTTACCATGTAGGGAGAGACGTAACCGCTATCCAGTTGCAACCCTTTGACCACTTCTTTTTCGAGACCAAAAGTTCGTGATTCTTCTATCGTAACTACTCCGTCATTTCCAGCTTCCTCTATTACTTCGGCGATAAGGTTCCCAAGCTCCTCGTCTTCCGCGGAAATCGTAGCAACTTGTGCGATTTCTTCTTTTTTAGATATCTTTTTTGCTTCCTGTCTCAAGTAATCGATTACCGCATCTTTTCCCTTGGTAACTCCTCTCTTGAGCGAAAGAGGATCTGCTCCAGCAGTAACGTTTTTTAGCCCTTCTCCGATAATCGACCTTGCAAGAAGTGTTGCGGTGGTCGTTCCATCACCGGCCGCTTCGTTCGCCTTAGAAGCAACTTCTTTGACAACGGATGCTCCGATATTTTCCACTTTGTCTTTCAATTCTATCTCCTCGGTAATGGTAACTCCGTCGTTGGTGATTGTAGGAGAACCGTAGCTTTGACCGAGCACAACATTACGCCCCTTTGGGCCAATAGTGTACTTTACGGCATCAGCAAGCTTATCGACTCCCGCCATCATTTTTTTTCTCGCCTCTTCTTGATAGTAAATGTTTTTAGCCATATTTTAAGAACTATTATTCAATAACTGCCAAAATATCATCCTGCTTGGCAATTAAGTACTCTTTTTTATCGTCGACCGTTTTAATCTCAGTAGGGCCGTACTTTGTGAAAAGCACCTTGTCTCCTTTTTTTACTTCCAAAGGAATTAATTTTCCCGAAGAGTTCTTTTTTCCGGGACCGACAGCAACTACTTTCCCTTTTTCCGGTCTTCCTTTCTCCGCTGAATCAGGGAGAAGAATTCCTCCCTCTGTTTTTTCTTTTTCTTTTTCGGGTTCAATTAAAATATTATCGGCAAGTGGTTTTATTTTCATCTTTTTAATTTCTGTCCTTATATGAAAATCAATTTCGGACATTTTCTCTTACTTTTTTATTTTTTCTAATTTATTAAATTACGACCTTTGGCAATTAAGCAATGAGAGTGCTAATAACATTGTATCTATCAGAAAACTTGTGTCAAGACCCCTACCCGTTTTTTGCAAAAAAGAGAGCAAGGGTGTGTTGGGGTTGCAAAAATCGGTGATTGTGGTATATTTCCACTGTTATGTCCCTCTTTAAAGGTTTTCTTTTACAGATTGCCGTAGGTGTGCTAGGTTTCTATCTGGCCGACTATTTTCTGGAGCAGGTAGTTGTAAAGGACACCGCGTTTCTTTTTTACGCCGGAGTGACACTGGGAAGCATTAACTTTTTTATAAGGCCTCTTTTGCGCCTAATTACCTTCCCTCTTCGACTCCTCACGCTGGGACTTTTTACTTTTATAATCAATATTGCTATTGTTTGGGTAGTGCAGGCGATGTTTCCAGAAGTGGCTATCGGAAGCTTGACTGCACTACTTTACGCCACCCTAATTATCTGGGTGTTGGAATTTATTCTTCACAGTTTTACAAAATAATGAGTGAAATATTACCTTTTTTACAAATTGTTGTTTCCGCACTGCTCGTTGCGGTTATTCTGATGCAGCAGGGAGGAGCGGCAATGGGATCAGCCTTTGGACAAGGAGAGGGGTTTCACACCGAAAAAAGAGGTGCAGAAAAAACTCTTTTTATCTCAACTATCGGACTCGCCGTCGCCTTTGTCGGGCTCGCTCTTCTCAATCTTTTTCTCTAACATCTTCTCAAGACACACATTGTACTTGTTATGTCTAATTCTTTGACAGATTTTTGGCCCAAAAAATGGCCTTCTAAAAAACAGTGGAAAAAGCTTCCCAGAGTGTTGAATAAAAAAGAAAAAATTCTTCTTTCTTCTTTGATTTTCATCGCTTTCTTTTCTTTTTTCTACACATCAATCGCTTTTTATTACTCGAAAACAGAGATTGTTCCCGCCAGAGGGGGGGTTTATCGTGAAGGTATCATCGAGTCCACAAGATTTCTTACTCTAAATCCTCTTTACGCTTCACAAAGCGAGACGGAGCGAGATATTATCGAGGTTCTTTTTGAAGGTTTGATGCGACGTGGCGAAAACGGCACTCTCGTTCCTAATTTGGCAAAAGAATACACCACAGAAGACAACGTTGTTTTTGATATTACCCTGAGAGAAGACATTTACTGGTCTGATGGAGAAAAGATAAGAGCGGAAGATGTTCTTTTCACCGTGAAAACAGTCCAAAGTCCCGACTTTCAGAGCACGTTAAGGCAACAGTGGACAGGGGTAGAAGTAAAAAAAATATCTGATAGAAAAATCCGTTTCATTTTGGACGCTCCTTCTTCCATCTTTCCGGAAAATCTTACCTTAAAAATTATCCCGATGCACATTTTTGAAGACTACTCCCCGAGAGACTTCCGTTACTCGATCTATAATATGAAACCCGTCGGTTCGGGGCCGTACCGCTTTAGAGACATGAGAGAAAGTGTTGATGGAAACATAGAGTGCTTAATGCTTGAAAGAAACCCTTACTATTTTAGAGGAGAGCCCCTGTTAACCGAAGTCTCTTTTCACTTTTTCAGGAATACAAACGATCTTCTCCGAGCACAAAGAAGAGGGGAGATTGACGGTTTCACAATCCCTGACAGCGTGAGAAGAGAATTTCCTTTTGAAGAGGTAAATGGATTTATCCATCGCGAACTTTCCCTTCCTCGCTATTTTTCCGTTTTCTTTAATCTTCAAAGCGAAGGAGTAACAAAAAAAACTGAAGTAAGGAGAGCTCTCAATTACGCTACCGATAAAGAAGATTTGATTGAAAGAGTTTTGGGAGGGAGGGGGCTTGAGATTGACGGGCCCCTTCTTCTAGATTTTTACGGATTTGATTCTCCCGACAAAAAATACTCCTACGACTTGCAAAAAGCAAAAGACCTTTTAGAAGAAGCCGGTTTTGAAAACGGAAAAAAAGAGGCAGAAAGCCCTTTTTCCTTTACGGAAGATTTAAAAGAAGGTTCTCAGGGAGAAGAAGTTAGAAATCTCCAAAGATGTTTCATCTACCTTGGAGAAAGTGATAAGGACCTCTATCCTGGTGGAGAGATAACCGGTTTTTTTGATGAAAGAGAGAAAAAGGCAGTAAGTTACTTTCAAGAAAAGTACCGTGAAGAAATTCTCGATCCACACAATTTCAAGAGCGGGACAGGAATGGTGGCAAAAAGTACACGCAAAAAATTAAACGAGCTTTGCGAGGATCTTTTCAACGAAACAACTCTTCTTGAAGTTACAATCACAACATTAGATGACCCGATGCTAACTAAAACCGCTAACATCCTTAAAGAACAGTGGAAAGCTCTCGGCGTTAAAACAACAATAAAAGAAAAAAGCGTTCTTGAACTAAAAGAAGAAGTAATCCGTCCGCGCAATTTCCAGTTACTTCTTTTTGGAACAATGCTTTCTGGAACCGTTAATCCCCTACCCTTGTGGCACTCTACAAAAATTGACGATCCCGGACTCAATCTTTCCGGATACGAAAACGAAGAGGCTGACAAATTAATGGAAACACTGATCGCTGAAAATGAAGAAAAAGGAGAGGAAGCTCTCATAAAGCTCCAGGAAATGATAATGAAAGAAGTCCCCGGGGTTTTCCTCTACAATCCCTACTTTGTTTATTCTATCTCGGAGAAATTACAAGGAGTTGAAGAGAGGGCTCTTGTAAACTCTTCTAAAAGGTTTGAGGGTATAGATAAGTGGTACATCAACACTAAGCGCGTTTTAAAGTAGCTGGAGTGGCGGAACTGGAATACGCGCATGGTTCAGGTCCATGTGGGAGTTATCCCTTGGGAGTTCAAATCTCCCCTCCAGCACCAATAAAAATTATAAAAAACAACATGTATAAAAAAGAGAATTTACACAGCAGAAACAACAGATCTGGAACAAATTTTCACGACAAAAAATCTCCCCACGAAACAATAGAAAGAGAGCTCGATGGGTTAAGAGTAATTCCTCTCGGGGGATTAGGAGAGGTGGGAAGAAACATGATGGTTTTAGAGTGGGAAGAAAGCGCTCTGATTATTGATGTAGGATTAAACTTTCCGATGGAAAAAACTCCGGGAGTAGACTACATCATTCCTAACATTTCCTATCTAGAAAAAAGCAAGAAAAAGATAATGGGAGTTGTCTTAACCCACGGGCACTACGACCACATCGGAGCCCTTCCTTACATCCTAGATAAAATAGGCAATCCTCCCCTTTTCGGTTCTGCTCTTACCCTGGGAATCACGCAAAAAAGACAGGAAGAGTTTCCCCTTCAACCAAAGTTAAAACTAAACGAAATAAAGGAAGGAGACAAAATCGAACTCGGTCCTTTTTCAGTAGAGTTCTTTCATCAAAATCACAATGTTCCCGATGGACACGGCATTGTGGTTGAAACTCCGGTGGGCAACGTCGTTCACACTTCTGATTTTAAGTTTGATTCCACCCCCACTAACGCTCCTCCAACAAACTTTGAACGTTTACAAGAAATTGCCAAAAAGGGAGTTCTTTTTTTGATGTCTGACTCTACCGGAGCAGAGGCGGAAGGAAGGTCTCTGTCAGAAAAACTTATCGCCGAAAATTTAGAAAAAATCTTTGCAAAAGCGGAGGGCCGTATCATTGCCGCTACTTTCGCCTCTCTTATAAACCGTGTTCAGGACATTATCACTATTTCCGAGAAGTACGGAAGAAAAGTGGTTGTTGAGGGATACGGAATGAAAACAAATTTGGAGATCGCAAGTAATCTCAATCTTATCAAAACAAAGAAGGGTACGCTCATTCCCGCCGAAAAAGCTTCCGACTACCCAGACAACAAACTGACCATCCTCTCTACCGGAGCACAGGGAGAAGGAAATGCTGCCTTGATGCGTATTTTAAGCAAGCAACACCGTTTCTTTCAGTTGAAAAAAGGGGATTCGGTAGTTCTCTCTTCTTCGGTAATTCCGGGGAACGAACGTGCAGTCCAAAACCTTAAAGACGATATTATGAGACAAGGAGCAGAAATATTTCACTCTCAGATGATGGACATTCATGCAAAAGGGCACGCTCAGCAAGAAGAGCTTCGCGAGATGATACAGATTATGAAGCCGAGGTTTTTTATGCCGATTCACGGGCAGTACTCAATGATGGCCAGCCACGCAGCCTTAGCAGAAAGAGAAGGTATACCGAAAAAAAACATCGCCCTTATCGATAACGGCTTTATCGTTACTCTTAATCCTGATAAAATCAATATCAGCAAAAAGCCCGTGCCGGTAGCCCCGGTTATGGTGGACGGATCGGGAATAGGAGATGTCGGAGGAGTCGTTCTCCACGACAGAATGGATCTTGCGGAGAGTGGAATTTTTGTCGTTATTGCCGTCATCGACAAAAAAACAAGAAAAATCAAAAATTCTCCCGATATTATTTCAAGAGGCTTTGTTTATCTGAGAGAGTCGCAAGTCCTACTCACAGAGGTTAGAAAAAAAGTGATGGAGATTATTTCTAAGGGAGGAAAACAGAAAAAGGCTGTCAAAGATATCAAGCCGGAAATAAAGACAAAGATTGAAGGATTTCTTTACAGCAAAACGGGAAGAAGACCAATGGTCCTTCCTGTCGTTATTGAAATATGATAGGATGAATGACAGCTTATGAGAATCTTTAGTGGCATACAACCAACGGGAAGTCTTCATATCGGAAACTACTTCGGAGCAATAAAGCAGTGGCTTGATCTCCAAGATGAAAACGATTGTGTTTTTTGTATTGTAGATCTCCACGCAATAACGGTTCCCTACGACCCGGAAAAATTACAGAAACTAATTTTAGAAAAAGCAATTGTTTACCTCGCCGCCGGGTTAGATCCGGAAAAAGTGATTATTTTTGCTCAATCAAAAGTAAAGGAGCATAGCGAGCTCTGTTGGCTTCTAAACACCGTCACTCCCCTCGGAGAACTTTACCGAATGACACAATTTAAAGATAAAGCGAAAAAAAATGAAAAAGCCGGTCTTTTAAACTATCCTGTCTTGATGGCTGCCGATATTCTTCTTTACGATACAGAAACCGTCCCCGTCGGCGAAGATCAGAAACAACACGTAGAAATTGCAAGGGATATCGCTCGTAAATTTAACCGTTCATTCGGAGAAACTTTTGTTTTGCCAAAAGTAAAATTGCCTAAATACGGCGCACGCGTAATGAGTATTGCCGATCCGAAAAAAAAGATGTCTAAATCCGACCCTGATGAAAAAAGCCGCATTTCCCTGTTTGACTCTCCGGAAGAAATAAGAAAAAAGTTAAAATCGGCGATAACCGATACGGGAAAAACAATCAAGTATGACGAATTAAAAAAACCGGGCATCTCCAATCTCTTAACAATCTACTCTCTTCTTGCAGAAAAAGAGATTAAAGATGTTGAAAAAGAAATGAAGGGAAAAAGTTACAAAGCGTTTAAAGAAGAAGTTGCCGAACTTACAGTTTTAAAGCTTGAACCGTTCCGAAAAAAAAGAGACGAACTCTCAGGAAGAGAGGTTTATGTAAGAGAAATACTAAGACGTGGAGAAGAAAAAGCACGCGTCCTTGCCGAATCAAAAATGGACGATGTGCGAAAAAAAATGGGTTTACGGTGAGAGATCTAAAACGGCTTTTTTATGACGTCGATTAACTCTTTTCTCTTCTCTTCGAGAAGATTTTTTGTTTTCGCCTCTATTCTTAGGCGCACCAAGTCTTCCGTGTTGGATTCGCGAAGACTAAACCACCAGTCGTTATATTTAATATAAACTCCATCAATAAAAAGCTCTTCTCCGCCCCCGAACAACTCTCTCGCCTTTTCCAGTGTTTTTTTCTTATCTTCTACTCTTAAATTAATTTCTTCTGTTTGAAAGTATTTTTTAAACGGATTAAGAAGATCGGATAATTTTTCTTCTCTCTCTTCCATGATATTCAAAGTTTTTAGCAGAGCAAAGAGCCCATCATCTATTCCAAAGTTTTCTCGAAACATAACGTGCCCCGTAAGCTCCGCTCCCAAAAGCCCACCTTCTTTAATAATTTTTTCCTTGTAGTAGGGGTTGCCGACTCGCATCATGACAGGGTTTCCACCGGCTTTTTTTATCGCTTTACTTGTCGCCATGCTAAACCGCAAATCATAATAGATGTCTTCTCCGGGGTGCATTTTGAGCTCTTCTGATGCAAGAAGAGATAGAAGATGGTCGATGAAAACAACATCTCCCTTTTCATCTATCAAAATACATCTGTCCGCATCTCCATCAAACAACACTCCGATATCCGCCCCCTTTTCCATTAATTTCTTATAAACAGCACTGATTGATTTAGGGTTGTGAGGGTCGGGTAGGTGGTTTGGAAAAGAGCCGTCTATGTCCTCATAGAGAAAAAAAGGCTCCGCTTTCGTCCTAGAAAGAACTGGCACTGCGGTAACTCCGCCCATACCGTTTCCACAATCGACAACAACCCTTATTCCCTTAAAGTCATTCACAAAAGAAAGAGTGTGGTCTACATATTTAGACAGAAAATCCTTCTTTATTTCCCTTCCTCTCCCTTTCCGAAAATCTTCTTTAATGACTATTTCTTTAATTTTTTGAATATCTTTTCCGTAAACCTGTAGTGCTTTTTCTCTGATAAGTTTCAATCCATTAAACTTTGGTGGATTGTGCGAAGCGGTAACCATCACTCCTCCGTCATATCCAAGTTTTGCTACAGAAAAATTTAAAAGAGGAGTGCTAGACAATCCCGTATCAACCACTGTTCCTCCCGAATCAAGAACTCCTCTTTTAAGAGATTCAAACAATACTGGAGAAGAGTTTCTCCCGTCTCTTCCTATAACCAGTGACGGGTTTTTCTTTCCCAGAAAAGCAACAAACGCCCTCCCCGTTTTATAAGCAACGTCTTCATCTATCTCATCTGGGTAAACCCCTCTCACATCATACGCTTTAAATATCTTTTCATTTATTTCGGACATGTTTCTATTATAATGGAAGAAAAGAAATCTTCAACCTGATTTTAATAATAAGTGAAGAGACATGTCCTTGAATCTTCCTTTAAATAGTGCTATAATCCCACAGCTTGTAAGAATAAAACAGAAAAAAATGAAACCATACGAAATAACTTACATCATCACTCCTTCTCTAACTTTAGAAGAGGCTATCGACGTCCATGAAGGCATAAAGAAAGAGATTCAGGAAAATAAGGGAACTTTGGGAAGCGAACAAAACCCAATTAGAAAAACTCTTGCCTATCCGATAAACAAAAACAATGAGGGCTACCTTGCTTCTGTTGATTTTGTCACAGATGAAGAAAGTATTAAAAAAATAGAAGAAAAGGCGAGAAAAGAAAAAAACTTTCTTCGTTACATTGTTGTCGGAAAAAGATTAAGTAAGAAATCAGAAGAAGAAAGGCCAAAAAGAAGAAAAACCTTAAAGCCGGAAAAAGCAAAACTCAAAGAGATTGATGACAAAATAGACGAGATATTGTAATCTTAAATCAAGAGTAAAAATATAAGTTTTAATTTACCATGAATCTCAATAAAGTAATCGTTGTGGGACGTCTCACTCAAGATCCGGAAAAAAGAACGATTCCCGAAAGTGGATTAAGCGTTACCAGCTTTTCCGTTGCAACAAACAGCTACTTTAAAGACAAGTCTGGAGAAAACCAAGAAAGAACAGAGTTTCATGACATAGTCCTTTTCGGTAATCTGGCTGATATCGCCTCCCAGTACTTGAAAAAAGGGTCTCTTGCGCTTTTTGAGGGAAGATTACAAACACGTAATTGGGAAGACAAAGAGGGGAACAGACGCTACAGAACAGAGATTGTTGGTGAAAAATTACAACTCGGTCCCCGCTCTGGAGAAGGAGGCGGAGCACAGAGAAAAAACGAAAATTCGGGAAATTCAAAATCCACAAAAGAAAATCAATCCTCCGACAAAGAAATTCCCGTAATAGACGAGGATGATGAAATTAACGTAGAAGACATCCCCTTTTAAAGGTTAAGTTATAAAAAGATATGCAGTGTTATTTTTGCCAAAACAATATAAAGAAAATTGATTTCAAAAACACAGAACTACTCGTGCGTTTTATGTCAGAGATGCATAAGATAAAGCCAAAAAGAAAGACTGGAGTTTGTTCCTCCCATCAAAGAAAACTTTCTCTGGCAATAAAGAGAGCGCGCTACATGGCTCTTGTCCCCTACACGAAGACTTAATTTTCTTTCATTTTTTCTTTAATCTCACTCTCAATCTTTTCGGCAAGATCGGGATTTTCTTTTAGGAACTTTTTAGACTGCTCCATTCCCTGCCCGAGTTTTTTGTCTCCGTAATTATACCAAGCTCCGGTCCGTGATACTATTTTTTCTCTTAATCCTAAATTAATTAGTTCTCCTTCACGAGATATTCCCTCGTTGTAATAAAGATCAAACTCTCCGTTGCGAAAAGGAGCACCTACTTTGTTTTTTACCACCTTTGGCCTGATTCTGCTTCCGATAATTTCTTCTTTACTTTTAATTTGCGCTATCTGTGTCAAACTTATTCTTACCGAGGAATAAAATTTCAATGCCAATCCCCCGGATGTTGTCTGCGGATTGCCAAACCTTTGCCCGATGTTTACCCGAGTTTGGTTGAGAAAAACAACAATCGTTCCTGTTTCGGAAACAACCTTTGACAACTTCCTTAGAGCAGAAGACATTAGTCTTGCTTGCAGTCCGATGTGCGGGTCCCCGATTTCTCCGGCAATCTCCGCTTTCGGTGCAAGAGCAGCGACCGAATCGACAACAACTACATCCACTTCCCCCGAGCGAACAAGCGTTTCAACAATCTGTAACGCCTGCTCTCCTGAATCGGGTTGTGAAATAAGCAGTTCCTCAACATTAACTCCCAATCTTTTCGCATACTGAGGATCAAGGGCATTTTCTACATCAATAAATGCTCCCACACCACCCCCTTTCTGTGCGTTTGCAAGAATATGCAAGGAAAGCGTGGTTTTCCCCGTAGAAGCACTTCCGAAAATCTCCACCACCCTTCCTCTCGGAACACCTCCTATTCCAAGTGCATCATCCAACGACAAAGATCCGGTGGAGATGCTGTCCACTTCAACATTTTTTATCTGATCAAGCTTCATGAGAGATCCTTCTCCGAACTGTTGTTTTATCTCTTCAATTGTTTCTTGGAGTTTTTTGTTTCCTTCTTTTTGCGCTTTTTCTTTTTTGGAAACCTCTTTTTTCTTTTTCATAATATGTTTTATTATTTTTAAACCTTGTTCCAAGAATCGGGACTTTCTTCTTCCGGTTTCTCGATATCAGTCTGGTCTTCCTCTCTCCCGTAGACTTCTCTCGGTTTAGCACCTTCTGCTGGTCCAACAATTCCTCTGTACTCTAAAATATCGAGAAGACGAGCGGCTCGAGCATATCCGACACGAAGCCTTCTTTGTAAAAGGGATGCGGACGCTTTTCCGGATGCTATTACAACTTGTTTCGCATCCTCATAGAGAGCATCATCGTCCTCTTCGGACTCAAACCCGTCTCCTTTGTGCTCGCTTTTTTCAAGCGACTCTTCCAGATTATCCGCTAGTGCGTCATCTTCTTCTTCTTTTGAGTTTTCCTTGAGCCATCCGACAATCTCTTTTGTCTCATCTTCTTCTATGTAGGGCGCCTGAACACGCCTCGGTTTAGAATTTTCCGTAGAAAGAAAAAGCATATCTCCCGAACCCAATAGTTTTTCTGCTCCCGCGGTATCGAGTATCGTCCGAGAGTCAACTTGAGAAGCAACTTTGAAGCTTGCTCTGGCGGTAATGTTCGCTTTAATGAGTCCGGTGATAACTTCTACCGATGGCCTTTGAGTTGCCAAAACGAGATGAATTCCAACAGCTCTCGCCATTTGTGCAATACGAACAATTCCGGCTTCCATTTCGTTGCTCTTTGCTGCCATCAAGTCTGCAAGTTCATCTACAATAAGTGCGATATAGGGCATCTCTTCCAGCTTGCTGTTTTTCTTCGCCAAACTTTGATAGCTGGATATATTCCTTGATCCTGCACCTGCGAGAACCTTAAACCTTCTTTCCATCTCCGCTATAAGCCAAGCTAAAGCATTTGATGTTTTTTCAGCATCATAAATTATCGGTGTGAGAAGATGCGGAAGATTTGCGTACAAAGAGAACTCCACCCTTTTCGGGTCAACCATAATAATGCGCAAATCTTTCGGAGAGTTCTTATAAAGAAGACTGATAATAAGAGTGTTTAAAAATATTGTTTTACCGCTCCCGGTGGATCCAGCAACAAGCATATTAGGCATTTTTGCAAGATCGGCATAAACAGGTTTTCCGGAAACATCTTTCCCGACGACAAAGTTAAGCGCATTGGTTTCAAAATATTCTTTTCTTTTGATAAGTGTTCCTATTGTAATCTGGGCTCTTTTTCGATTAGGAACCTCAATACCGACCAAAGATTTTCCTGGAATCGGGGCTTCTGTCCTCACCGGATGCATTGCCAAAGAAAGAGCAAGATCATCGGAAAGCGAAGTAATTCTGGAAAGCTTCACCCCCTCGGCCGGCTTAAAGGTGTACTGAGTAACCGCCGGTCCGATGTTTACCTCGCCCATAGAGACGGATATATCAAAATCATTAAACGTTTTCTTAATGATAGAGCTGTTTCTTCTGATATCTCCCGGGTCCGGCTCTTCTTCTCCGTTGTGCAAGAGGTTAAGCGGAGGAACAAGTTTTGTTCTCTCTCCTTTTCTTTTCACTTCGATGTTTTCTTCTTGTTTCTCTTCTCTCTTTTCTTCTTTTTTCTCTTCTCTCTTTTCTTCTTTTTCAGGAGAGATAAAAATTTTCTTTACTGTAGACGGCTCTATCTCGTAATCCCTTGATAAGAGATCTCGGAAAAACCCTCCTATTGAAAAATCCTTGCTGATAAGATTAGCAATAATAATAGCTCCGGTAAAAATAGCAACTAAAAAAATTACCTGCGTTGCATAAAATCCAAGAAACTCCACCATTGGTGAGCTTATTACTGCTCCCCACCACCCTCCGGGGTTTTCGTTTAACACCTCTCCAAAAGTTCCAACACTGGCAATAATCCCCGAAAAGCCGCTGATGATGGCAAAAAGTGCAATTAGAAGAGGAAAGAGAAAATTTTCGTAGACGGTACGAAAATAGACCAAAGCAGAAAGAAAAAAGAAGAGAGGAATCAATACTTTCATCCTCCCAAAGAGAAACTCAAAAGCTGTGTTCGTCCACTCTCCACCCCTTCCCGCAACACTCCAAAATCCAAGAACTGTAACAAAACAAAGAAGAAGAAGGAGCATCCCCACTATAATTCGCTTGATGTTCTCCGGAATAAAAACCTTTCTTTCTTCCGTTCCTTCTTTTTTGTTGTTTTGTTTTTTCTTTTTATTGCCCATGTCTCATCCATTCTAGCACAAAAAAAGAATCGATAATAGAACGGTTATCAAGAGTTCTTTGGTTACTTGTTTTTTTCTTTGAACCCCGTTCCCGATGGAATAAGTTTTCCCATAATCACATTTTCTTTCAGACCTCTGAGATTATCCACCTTTCCTTCCATGCAGGCGTCAATGAGCACTTTTGAAGTTTGTTGGAACGAAGCGGCAGAAAGGAAAGAATCGGTCGTAAGAGCAACCTTGGAAATTCCCAAAAGAATATCTTCCGCCTTCGGAGGGTTTCCTTTCTTTTTCTCGATCTCTTCTCGAGTTGTAAGATACCTTTCTCTTTCCACCATCTCTTTGGGAATAAACGAACTATCTCCGGGCTCGACAATACTTACACGAGAAAACATTTGTCTCGTAACAACCTCTAGATGTTTGTCGTGAATATCAACACCCTGAGAAACATAAACTTTTTGCAGTTCTTTTAAAATATATTTTTGGGTCTTCTTTGTTCCTCTTAATTTAAACAACTTATTGATATCAAGATTACCTTCGCAAAGCTGATCTCCTTTTTCCACCTCGTCTCCCTCTTTTACATAAAGGGCTTTTTTCGGTTCTATTCGATAGTTTACTGTTTTCTTCTTCTCGTTTTTCGCCCTTATCTTTACTACTCTTTCTTTAGTAATCTCCATCACCTTCCCGTCTACATCCGACACATCTGCTTTTCCCTTCGGAACCCTTCGTTCAAAAATTTCTTGCACACGAGGAAGACCAAGTGTGATATCAACTCCTCCCGCAACTCCTCCGGTGTGGAATGTCCTCATTGTAAGTTGTGTTCCTGGCTCTCCAATCGCCTGTGCGGCAACAATTCCCACCGCATCACCTTTCCCAACCATTTCGTTTAATCCCAGGTCCCATCCGTAACACTTGGCACAAACTCCTTCTATTTTTTTACAGCCCAAAACCGATCTCACTCGCACTGAAGAAACGTCCGACTCTTCTATCTCTCTTGCCTTTTTCATGGTAATGACCTCTCCCTTTTTCACCACCTTCTTTCCCTCAATCAATACATCCTCCAGAACAACTCTTCCGTTAATTTTAAAGAGAAAGTCCTGATCTATCTCGTCCGCGTCCGATCTCAAAATCTGTATCCCCTCAGTGTCCTTGCAGTCATCAGAGGTAACAATTACCTCGTGAGCAACATCAATCAGTCTTCTTGTGAGATAACCCGCCTGTGCGGTACGTAGTGCCGTATCAACAGTACCTTTCCTCGCTCCGTGAGTAGAGATGAAATACTCTAATACGTCAAAGCCCTCTTTGTAGGAGCTCTTAATGGGTAGTTCTATAATTTCTCCTGAAGGGTTTACTACCATTCCTTTCATTCCCGCCATCTGTATTGGCTGAGACCAAGAACCACGAGACCCGGAGTCGGTTATTATAAAAGCGGATCCTCCTTCAGGAAGAGCTTCAGGAACCTTACTTTCAATCTCCGCTTTTGCCTTTGCCCAAACCTCTATTACTTTTTCCTTTTTCTCTTCTTCAGAGAAAAATCCCTGTTCAAAATAGTTTTCAACCTCTTCTCTTTCCTTTTCTGCCTCCTTCATAATTTTTTCTTTCTCTTTTGGTGTCACAAGGTCATCCATTCCCCAGGAAACTCCCGATTTTGTGGCATACTCAAAACCAAGCTCTTTTATCTTGTCTAAAAGAAGATGCGTCTCGTCATCTTTGTGCTCTTGAATAATTTCCGCAACAAGCTTTTTCAGTTCACGAGACTTCATCGTCTTGTTTTGGAAAGGAATTTTTCTCGGTAAAGCTCTGCTAAAAACAACTCTTCCTGGTGTTGTTTCCTTCATCTCTCCTACGATACGGACATTTATTTTCGCGTGAAGATCAACTGTCCCTTTTTCAAGAGCATGTTCCACCTCAGAGTATCCGGAAAAGTACTTTCCTTCTCCTTTTGCTCCCTTTCTCATCATTGTTAGCCAGTAACAACCCAGCACTATATCTTGCGAGGGAGAAACAATTGGAAGCCCTGTTGCCGGTTTCAACAAATTTTTAGAAGATATCATCTTGTTGCTTGCCTCTTCTTGTGCCTTCTCTGAAAGGGGTAAGTGAACCGCCATCTGGTCACCATCAAAATCGGCATTAAACGCCTCACAAACAAAGGGGTGAAGGCGGATAGCGAGACCCTCAATCAAAATCGGCTGAAACGCTTGAATTCCCAATCGGTGTAGTGTTGGGGCACGATTCAAAAGAACTTTTCTGTCTTTAACAACCTCTTCTAAAATTGCCCAAACATCATCTGCTTCGTCTTCAATAAGTCGCGAAGCACCGCGAACATTGTACGCGAGCCTTTGATCCAAAATACGAGATATAACGAAAGGCTTAAATATCTCTAGGGCCATCTGTTTCGGTATTCCACACTGATCGAGGTTAAGATCCGGTCCGATTACAATAACCGAACGTCCGGAGTAATCAACCCTTTTTCCGAGCAGGTTTTGGCGAAACCTTCCCTGTTTTCCCTTAAGCATATCGGCAAGGGACTTGAGAAGCCTTTTTCCTCCGGTGGAAGCCTGCGTAACAACTCCTTTTCTCATCTGATTGTCCAGTAGGGCATCCACCGCTTCTTGAAGCATTCTTTTTTCATTTCTGACAATAACTTCAGGAGCACTTATTTCCAGTAGGTACTTCAAGCGGTTGTTACGATTTATCACTCTTCTGTAAAGATCATTTAGATCGGAAGAAGCATACCTTCCTCCATCAAGCTGAATAATCGGCCTTAAGTCTGGAGGAAGAACCGGGAGAACGGTAGTAAACATCCACTCGGGCCTTATTCCCGCACTCTTCATTCTTCGAAAAACTCTCAGTCTTTGAAGTATTTTCTTTCTTTTTGCCGTGGATGTGGTCTTTACCTTTTCCGCCGTTAGCTTTTCCGTCTCTTTACCGATATCTATCTGCTCAAAAACCTCTCTTAACGCTTCTGCCCCCGTTCCGCCTTCAAAAATCTCCCCGTACTTTACAGACAAGCGATGGTATTCGATTTCCGGATGTACTTCCATCGGCTTTATCAGCTTTAGTTCCTCACGAACATTATCACGTTGCACGGTTAGCTTCGCAATCTCTTCTTCTCTCGCTTCTCCCTTAAGCTCTTCTCTTTTTTGCTTTACTTTTTTCTTGTACTCTTTGTCAACTTCTTTAAGAATCGCTTTCTTTTTTTCTTCATCAACCTTGGTAATTATATAGGAAGTGAAGTAAACAACTCTTTCCATTTTTTTCATCGGAATGTCTAAGATAAGACCCATTCTTGATGGAATTCCTCTTAAAAACCAAATATGAGAGACGGGACAGGCAAGTTTAATGTGTCCCATTCTTTCTCGTCTAACGGAAGCCTTGGTAACTTCAACCCCGCAACGATCACAAACAACACCCTTGAAACGTACTTTGCGATACTTTCCACAGTAACACTTGTAATCCTTCTCCGGAACGAATATTTTTTCACAAAACAAACCTTCCTTTTCGGGTTTTTGATTTCGGTAATTGATCGTTTCCGCTTCCACCACCTCTCCAAAGGACCAACTTAAAATATCGTCCGGAGAGGCAAGTTTTATTCTGATGGCGACAAGATCTTCTACACGCATAATTATTTAAAATTCGAAGTGCGAAATTTAGAAAGACAAATAGTGGTTTTTTCCGCGTTTCAAATTTTTTATACTTTTTATAATTTTTTTTGTAATTAAAAACTAATCTTTGCCTTTCCTTTTTACTTCCACGTTAATTCCCATCGATTTCATTTCAGCAATTAAAAGCTCAAAAGAAGCAGGAACGTTCGGCGTTTGAATTGTTTCGTTTTTAAGAATAGCCTCGTAAGCGGCAGCTCTTCCGGAAACATCATCCGACTTGATTGTAAGCATTTCTTGCAAAATATAGGCCGCACCGTATCCCTCCAATGCCCAAACTTCCATTTCTCCAAACCTTTGCCCTCCAAACTGTGCTCTTCCTCCCAAAGGCTGTTGCGTAATCAAAGAGTAAGGTCCGATAGAACGCATGTGGATTTTATCTTCCACCATGTGCTCCAGTTTCATCATATAGATATGTCCGACGGTAACTTTTTGCGGAAATTTTTCTCCTGTTCTTCCGTCAAAAACATCCATTTTTCCGTCTTTGGGTAATCCTTCTTTTTCGAGTTCCTTTCTGATGTCTTCAACATTGGCTCCCGAAAGCGACGGAGTAACAGCGATATATCCTCCTTCATGTGCTGCCAATCCGAGATGGGTTTCCAGTATCTGTCCTAGATTCATCCTGGAAACAACCGACAACGGATTGAGAATGATATCAACAGGACTGCCGTCGTCTAAGAAAGGCATCTCTTCTTCAGGCAAAACTTGGGAAATAATGCCCTTGTTTCCGTGTCTTCCGGCAAGCTTATCTCCTGATCTAATTTTTCTTATTTGTGCTACTTTCACCTCAACCCTTTTTATAACTCCCGTATCCAGCTTGTGACCTTCTTCTCGAGAAAAAACTTTTACCGCGACAACCCTTCCTCTTTTTCCGTGCTCCATTACAAGAGAAGTATCTTTCACGTCCTTCGCCTTTTCTCCGAAGATTGCTTTTAAAAGTCTTTCTTCAGCGGTAAGGTCTGTTTTTCCTTTGGGAGATATCTTTCCCACCAGAATGTCGTTAGGGCCGACTTCTGCGCCGATTCTGACAACCCCTTCTTCATCCAAATCTTTTAGTTTTTTTTCAGAAACATTGGGAATGTCGGAAGTTGTAACTTCCGGACCAAGCTTTGTCTCTCTTACATCACAGACAAAGTTCTCAATGTGAATCGATGTGTAGATATCCTTCTTTACCAGCCGTTCAGAGATAATAACTGCGTCCTCAAAGTTTCTTCCTCTCCATGACATAAAACCAACAAGAACGTTTTGCCCGAGAGCGACTCTTCCGTTTTGCACCGACCCTCCGTCGCTTAAAAACTGTCCTTTCTTTACCGTTTCTCCTTTTTTCACAATCGGCTTCTGGTGAAAACAGGTATACTGGTTGGTTTCCGAAAATATCTCTAAATCATACCTCTTTTCTCGCTTGTTTCCTTTTACCACTACATGGCTACCATCTACTTCTGTAACCTTACCTCCCTCCTCAGCGATAACCGCATGTCCCGAATCACGTGCAACCCTTTCCTCGGTTCCGGTTGAAACAAGAGGAGCTTTTGGGTTTAAAAGAGGGACTGACTGCCGTTGCATGTTTGATCCCATAAGAGCTCTGTTTGCATCGTCGTTCTGCAAGAAAGGAATCATTGAGGCAGCAACGGAAACAAGCTGCTCTGCGGCAACATCGATATACTCTATCTCGTTTCTATTAAAAATTCCCGGCTTCCCTCCAGTTCTCGCCTCCACCTTTTCGGAAATAATTTTTCCACTCTCATCGGTCCTGATACCTCCGTGAGCGATAATGTATCTTTCTTCTTCGTGAGCATTGAAATAAACAATCTCTTTACTAACTTTTCCTTTGCTAACCTTAAAATAGGGAGTTTCCAAAAATCCATAACGATTCACTCTTGCGTAAAGAGATAGGTGACTTACAAGACCCACGTTTTGTCCTTCCGGTGTTTGGATCGGGCAAATTCTTCCGTAGTGTGACGCCTGCACATCTCTCGCTTCAAATCCCGCTCTTTCTCTTTTAAGTCCCCCCGGACCGGTAGCGGTAAGACGCCTCTTGTGCTCCATCTCTGCAAGGGGGTTGGCGCAGTCCATAAACTGTGATATCTGCGAAGAAGAGAAAAACCTCTGCACTGCCGCAACAAAAGGACGCGAGTTGACAAGTTTTCCGGGGTTAATTCCGGAAAGATCGGCTGTTGATATTTTGTCTTTAATGTTTCTTTCTATTCTTGTCAGTCCGAGACGCAGCGTGTTCTCCAAAAGCTCTGTAAACGGTCTCATTCGACGATTGCCAAGGTGGTCTATCTCGTCTTCACGAGCAGAAGGATCATTGTTGAGACGAACAATCTCTCGTAATACGGCGACTACATCTTCCGGATAAAGGAGACGATCATCTATTTTTATTTCTTCTTTTTCCTTTATTTCAGGTAGTCTTTGCCACATTCTAAATCGGCCCACTTCGGAAAGATCATATCTTTCAAAATTAAAAAATGTGTTTTCTACAAGTTCGCGAGCCGTTTCCGGAGTTACGATGTCTCCCGGACGAATACGTTTATATATTTCAACAAGTGCCGTTTCTCTGTTTTTAGATAAATCCTTCTCTAGTGTTTTTTCTATCAACTTCCTTTCTCCTTTGTCTACATCTTTAAAAAGCCTCAAAATCTCCTCATCTGTCGCGCCTTTCCAATCGGGATACTCCATTTCGGGCAAACCGATAGCACGAAGGAGGGTTGTTGCAGGCACCTTTCTTCTTCGGTCTATTTTTACACCAATAAATCCGGACTGTTCTGTCTGGAATTCAAGCCAAGTGCCCCTGTTGGGAATGACTTTTGCCCCAAAACATCTTTCTCCGTGAATTATCTGTGAAGTAAAAAAAGCTCCCGGAGAACGGATCAGCTGAGAAACAGCAACTCTTTCCACTCCGTTGATAATAAAAGTTCCCCGCGTAGTCATTAGGGGGAAATCACACAGAAAAATCTCTTGTTTTTTTGATTTTTTTGTCTTCAAATCACGGAGCTCTACCTCTATTTTAAGAGGAGCTTCGTAAGAGTCGTTGTTTTCTTTCGCCTCTTTCCCACTCTTGTATTTCGGCTTTCCAAGCTTGTATTCAAGAAAGTAAAGTTCCCACTCCTTTCCCGTATAGTCGCGAATGGGAGATATCTCCCGAAAGAGAGCTTTAATTTTTTTGTTCCAAAAATCTTCCCATGCTTCTTTCTGGATATTTAAAAGGTAAGGTGGTGGAAGAGAGATTTTCTTTTTTCCGAAGTATTTTACTTTTTGCATAAAAAAACAAAACAAAAACGCCCCGACTTTAAAAATCAAGGATTTTTGTCTTTATAGGTTATAGAAAAACGAGTTCAAACAAAATTTTATAAATGAAAACAAAAGATAGGTCGTATTCTGGACCCATGTTATAAAGTAGCCTTAATTGTACTTACAAAAAATTTTTTGTCAAATCGATTCACAAATTGCTCTTTTTTACAGTATTTTCAGGAATTTGATTTTTCCTTTTTGAAGGACAGAGTTCTTTTCTACGATGTAGCTAGCATCTCTAACCGTTTCGCCGTTTACCCGAACCCCCCCTTGATCTAGTACCCTTCTTGCCTCTCCCCGCGAAGAGGTAAGTCCCGCTTCACTGAGCACGGAAACAATATTATAATCTTTCGGCTTAAACTCCGGCATCTCCGAAGGAGTTTCTTTTTTTGAAAATGTTTTTACAAAATAATTCTGTGCATCATCCGCTTTCTCTCGAGAGTGATACATTCTAACAATTTCATGGGCCAACTTTATTTTAATGTCTCTGGGGTTAGTTCCTTTTTCCATCTCTTCCTGATAATCTTTTATTTTTTCCATCTCAACTCTCGTTAAAAGAGTAAAGTACCGGATAATCAAGTCGTCCTGGAGAGACATCACTTTTCCAAACATGTCGTTCGGTTTGTCGGTAAGGTTAATTGTGTTTCCTTTGCTTGAACTCATCTTCTCCCCGTCCAATCCTTCAATAAGGGGATTGGTGATAATGTCTTGAGATTCTTGGCCGTACTCTTTTTGGATTGTTCTTCCCGTCAAAAGATTAAACTTTTGGTCTGTTCCTCCAATCTCAACATCAGCCTTTATCATCACCGAGTCATACCCTTGCATCAGGGGATAAAGAAGCTCCCGAAGAGAAATTCTCTTTCCCTTCTCTAATCTTTTGCTGATGTTTTCACGCGAGATAAATTCGTTGAGAGAAAAAATGTTTGCCTGTTTTCCTATCTCCATGTAATTTAATTTTCCAAGCCACTCACTGTTATGCTTAACTTCAGCTTTTGCAAGATCAATAATTTTTCCCGCCTGCTCTTTGTATGTTTCCAGATTTTCTTTTACCACTTCCTCCGTAAGCATCGGTCTCTCACTTTCTTTGTCGGAAGTATCACCGATTATTCCGGTAAAATCACCGATAATAAATACTATTTGGTGTCCCAGCTCCTGAAAATCTCTTAATTTTAAGAGGGGAATTGATCTTCCGAGGTGTAAGTTGGGACTTGTTGGATCAATCCCAAGCTTGACGCGCAACTTTTTTCCACTTCTTAACTTTTTTTCGAGATTCTTTTCGTCAATTTTCTCCTCCACACCCCTTACCAAAACCTCTTTTATTTTTCTCTCTTCGTCTTTTTTATCTTCCATAAGCAAATAAACTAAGTCCATCCCTTATAATGGTTTTCTCAATAGGCTGATATTAACACTATTTCTTTCTCCTTTCAATGAAGATCTCGCGGGAATTCCCTCTTAGAGAGAATTGTAACCTTCAGAACTGCAAAAGAGCTTGTTTGCTGAACTTCAAGGAAATCAAAGTCAAAATAACATAATGTCGGGCCGCCGAGATTTGAACTCGAGCTACATCCACCCGAAGGATGCGTGCTGCCGTTACACCACGGCCCGGATCTAGCTTACCCAGTATCTCTTTTTTGTCATTTCATCGCGCTTCATTTCCACTTTTTCTATTTCTTTTTTCGCCTTTTTTGCTTCCCCTCTTACCTCTTCTTCTTTTTTCCCCTTCATTTTTTCTACCTCCTCTCTCAACTTCTCTTTGTCATTTAGTTCCGGGTTATTGATTACTTTTAAAAGGAGGATGTCTAGAACATCTCCGATAACCGGCCCGGGAGGTATCTCCATTACTTCCATCACATCGTTTCCGCTGATTTTCAACATGTTCGCACTGATGGCGTCTTGGGAAACCTTTTCTATTAAATAACGCATATGCCGTAACCTGTATGGCTCTGCTTTCGGCACCCCCGAGCCTATTCTGTCAGCCATTCTCACCTCCAAGAGCTCTTCTATGTTTTCTTTTCCCACTTTTCTTAAAAGCCTTCTCACAGAGCTCTCGGAAACCTCACCCACGTTATAGTAGAAAAGGTGGTAACGCACCAAGAGGGTTATTTTTTCTCTGTCCTCTTTTTTAAACTTAAGGCGCCTCAAAATTTTTCTTGTCATCCTCGCCCCTACAACCTCGTGGTTGTAAAATGTTGCCGCTTCCCCCTCTCCGTGCTTCACCCTTGGTTTTCCGATATCATGCAAAAGAGCTGCCATTCTTACATGCATCCCAAACTTTTTTTTTGCTGCGTATTCCAGTGAAAAAAGTGCGTGCTCGTAGCAGTCATAGATGTGATGCTTGTTTTGCAAAACCTTGTATCCTTCTACAATCTCCGGAAGAAACTTTTCTAAGAGACCCGTTTTGCGCAAATAATCCACTCCCGCGGATGCCTTTTTTGTCATTATTATCTTTACAAACTCATCCCTGATTCTTTCGGCTGATACTTTTTCTAAAAGATGAGCATTTTCTTGAATTGCCTTTTCCGTTTTTTCTTCTATGGAAAAGTCAAGTGAAGCGGAAAACCTGATCGCCCTCATCATTCGCAAGGCATCTTCGGAAAACCTTTCTTTGGGGTCTCCCACCGCTCTTATTATTTTTTCTTTTAAGTCTTTTTGTCCCTGGAACAAATCGATAATTTCAAATTCTCCTTCTTTCCGACTAAGAGCTATCGCATTGATAGTAAAATCCCTTCTTTTTAAATCTTCTTTTATATTTTTCACAAAGATTACTCTCTCCGGGTGCCTTCCGTCCTCGTATCCTTCTTCTATGCGGTAAGTTGTGATTTGGACCTCTCTTATACTTTTCTCTTTAGCACCGGTAAAAACCGTCACTGTCCCGAACTTGTTATCAGAAAAACTTTTCTGAAATATTTTTTGCACCTCTTCCGGCTCAGCATTCGTCGCCACATCAAAATCTTCAGGTTTTTCTCCTCTTAGAATGTCTCTTACACACCCCCCGACAACATATCCTTCGTATCCGTGGCTTTGAAGGCTTCTTATTACCATCTCCACCTCTTTTGGGATTTTCAGTCCTACACCTTCTTTTAAGGGTTTTTCCCTTTCAGTGTCGTTTTTCTTTTTGTTCATAACTCTTTAATTGTATCTTATCTCCCTTCCTTTTTCAAACATCCCAAAACCTATATTGACGAAATGGTGTTCTCTGTTATATTAAAAACACATTTTTCCCTTTTTGCCTCCGTAGCTCAACTGGATAGAGCGTGTGGCTTCGGACCACAAGGTTGCGGGTTCGAATCCTGCCGGGGGTACATTAACCAACCATCTTTTATTTTTTTAAAAAAAGGGTATAATATTCTACAACATGCGAAAAATATCAGCATCCATCGTTTTGTTTTTGTTGCTCTCTCCTTTACGAGCAGGTGCACAAAATGGTCTTGTTCCCTGCGGGACAGCAGGAAATCCGTGTACTCTTTGTCATCTTTTTGAACTTTTTTCCAACATCGTCACTTTTGTGCTTGTTACCGTCGTTCCTCCAATTGCCACCCTTTTTCTCGTTTGGGCAGGAATTCTTTTTTACACCGCGGGCGGAGATAGTGGCAAGATCACTGCAGCGAGAAACGTAATAACAAGCGTAATTATCGGAATCGTAATCATCTACGGCGCCCACTTTTTTGTATCCATGATACTTAACGCTCTCGGAGTGGTTGACGTCCAGTGGCCTGATATAAATCTCAATTGTTAAATTAGGCTCCAAGAAGCCCCCGTAGCTCAGTTGGCAGAGCAGCGGCCTCTTAAGCCGAGTGTCGTAGGTTCAAGTCCTACCGGGGGCACTTAGATGGCAATCGCAAGTTATAAGTTATAATTCACACATTATGTTAACAAAACAGGAAAAAGAAAAATTATTAAAAGAAGAAAGCACAGGGAGTGCGGAGGCACAGGTTCTTTTGCTTTCCGAGCAGATTAAGAAGCTGTTTGCTCATCTCAAAGAAAATCCGAAAGACTTGCATTCAAAAAAAGGCCTTCTCGGAATGGTTAACAAAAGAAAAAAGCTTCTCTCCTATATTAAAAAAGAAAACGAAGAAAGGCATGCCGAAGTCGTTTCGAAAATAGGTCTTAAAAAAAAGGGCGGGAAAACCGCTACAAAAAATAAAAAAGCATGATTAATAAACACAAGGGACAGAGAATTGCTGTTTTCCTTGATGTCCAAAACCTTTACCACTCTGCAAAAAATCTGTACAATGCGCGCGTTGATTTCAGCAAAGTAGTGGAAACAGCCGTCAGCAAAAGAAACCTTATCCGTTCTTTTGCTTATGTTATCAAAACAAAAACAGGCGAAGAAAAGTCTTTTTTTGAGGCACTTATCAATCTGGGAATAGAAATTAGAGTCAAGGACTTGCAAGAGTTTCACGGAGGATTAAAAAAGGGTGATTGGGATGTCGGTATCGCCGTAGATGCCATCAGAATGTCTCCTACACTGGACGCCATTGTTCTTGTCACCGGAGACGGGGACTTTGTTCCTTTGGTGGATTATTTAAAAAACAGGGGCAAGCGTGTAGAGGTGATCGGATTTGAGAGATCCGCTTCGCTAAAACTAAAAGAAGCAGCAGACGAGTTTATCAATCTGGAAGAAAATAGCAGGAGGTTTTTACTGACTGCAAGTTCTACGAGGAGTAAAAAATTGTCAAAAAATAAAAAAAAGCATAATGGATAAATTTACCGTAAATATCGGAGAAAAAGAAGTGTCCTTTTCTTTGCCCGGATGGGCGGAAAAGGCAAATGGTGAAGCGATAGTGCGTTGTGGAGAAACCGTTGTTTTCGCCACCGCTACCATGGCGGAAGAAGAAACCAGCAAAGACTTCTTTCCTCTTTCTGTTAGTTATGAAGAAAAGTTTTATGCAGCAGGAAAGATAAGCGGTTCACGTTACACAAGAAGAGAAGGAAGGCCTTCGGACAGAGCTACTATTATTTCTCGAATGATAGACCGCGCAATACGCCCGCTGTTTCCCAAAGAGATAAAAAGAGAAATACAGATTATTGTAACCTGCCTTTCTTGGGATGAAAAAAATGACCCGGGTGTACTCGGGATGATTGCTTCCTCACTAGCTCTCCATCTTTCAGATATCCCCTGGAACGGTCCACTCGGAGCAGCTCGCATCGGAAAGAACTCTGATTGTATTTTGTCCCCGAACTACAAAGAAAGACTAGAAGGAAGCGCAGATGTTGTTGTAAGCGGTTTTTCCGATAAGAAAGGGGATTTCCTTATAAACATGATTGAGGGCATCTTCAATGAAGAGGAAGAGGAATCGATTATGAATATGTTTCGTTTCTCAGAAGATCCGATAAAAAAACTTTGCCTTCTTCAAGAGGAAGTAAGACAAAAAGCGGGACGAGAAAAAATAGAGATAGCCACTCCTTTCACAGATGAAAAGATAAAAAAATTGATTGAAGAAAAATCAACCGATAAGGTTAAAAAAGCATTTAACAGTAAAGAAAAGAGAGAAGAAAAAATAAAAGAGATAAAGAAAGAAATCGCCTTTTTTATTGAAGAAGAATATGAAGAAGAGCAAGAAAAAAATTATGCTCTTTCTGTTTTGGAAGGAGTAATTGAAAAAGAGGTAAGAGAAAATATTTTAACTAAAGGAGACCGTTTAGACGGAAGGAAAATAGACGAAGTAAGAGAGATAGAGTGTTCTGTCGGTCTTCTCCCTCGTACGCACGGTTCAGGGCTCTTTCGCCGGGGAGAAACAAGAGCTCTTTCTATCATTACCTTGGGCGCACCAAGCGAGAAACAACTAATGGACGACATGGAACTTTCGGAAAACAAACGTTTCATGCACCACTACAACTTTCCCCCTTACTCGGTCGGAGAAGCAAGACCCATAAGGGGTCCGGGAAGAAGAGAGATAGGTCACGGAATGATAGGAGAAAACGGCATCCTTCCTTTAATTCCGGATGCTGAGAGCTTTCCTTATACCATTCGTAGCGTGTCAGAAATAGTTTCTTCAAACGGATCAACTTCAATGGCTTCGGTTTGTGGTACCACGCTTGCTCTTATGGACGCTGGCGTTCCGATTAAAAGGCCTGTAGCCGGAATCTCTGTCGGACTTGTTACCGACAAAAAAGGAAAATACAAAGTTCTCACCGATATCCAAGGTCTTGAAGACCATTACGGTGATATGGATTTTAAAGTAGCTGGAACAGAAAAAGGGGCCACCGTCATTCAGATGGACATTAAAATTGACGGCATCACCCTGGAAATAGCCGAAAAGGCATTGGAAAATGCAAAAAAAACCCGCCTCTACCTCCTAGAAGAGATAAAGAAAACCATCAAAGAACCTCGGGAAAACCTTTCTCCTTATGCTCCCCGTATCGTTACCCTTAAAATCGATCCGGAAAAGATAGGAGATGTTATCGGGCCAAAAGGAAAGATAATAAACGAGATAATAGAAACAACGGGAGTTGCGATTGATATTGACGATTCGGGAGTTGTCTCTGTTACCTCAGAAAACGAAGAATCAATTGAAAAAGCGGTGACATGGATTAAAAACATTACCCGAGAAGTAAAGGCAGGAGAGATTTTTCAGGGAAAAGTTATTAAAATTTTCGGCTTCGGTGCAGTAGTGGAAATTCTTCCGGGAAAGGAGGGGTTGGTGCACATCTCTGAAATAGCAAACAGGAGAATAGAGAAAGTAGAAGACGAAATTGAAGTAGGCCAAACCGTTCCGGTGAAAGTAATTAAAATTGAGAACGGCGGTAAGATGAGCCTTTCAATAAAAGAGGCGAAAAAATAGTTATCTTTTCTAACCAAGGTCTTTGGTTTTTATAAGATTATGCTCTATAATAGAGTGAGCACATATATTATCATCGGTAATTGAAAACAATCCTTATATGTCCGATAAAGGCCAACAAGGAGGGATCCGGACAATGAAGGGGGATATCGCCCGAATTCAAAAAGGAGAGACAAGGAAAAAAAGCAGACCCCCGATAGATCTCCTACTCAAAAAAGCAAAAGAAAAACATCAACAAAACTCTGTTTCAAGATCGGGTGTTTTTTCTCCTGCCCACCAAAAAGAGAAGGAAGAGAGAGAAGAAAAACTGCTAATAGAGGAAATTAGAAAAAAAGCAAGAGACTTAGTGGCAAATGAAGAAGAGGAAAGGAGAAAGAAAGAGGAAGAGGAGGAGAGGAGGAGAGGGGGAGAAACAGAAAGAATAAGGAAGAAGAAAGAGTTTCTCATCGAAGAATATGGAGGAAAAAAGTCAAAGAAAGAGAAAGAGATAGAGGAAGCAGAAAATGAAAAAAGAAAGATTGAAAAAGAATTAATCGAGGCAATTGAAGAGAAAAAAAACAAGAAAGAACAGGAAGAGGAAATAAAAAAGAAGGTTAATTCCACTAAAAGCAGACAATCCTCTCAAGAGAAAACAGAAAACATCACTCTTCAAGAAAGAAAAAGCATTTGGAAAAAAGAAGAAGAGGCTGTTCAACTCGAAGAAGAACTTCAGCGTTCACTGTTTAATTCTTTTTGTGCGGAAACAAAAGAGAATACCCTCAAAAAAGAGCTTGATCTTATCAAGAGAAAACTCAGTAAGCTTTCTTCGACCGTTTCTCTTTTAGGCCTTATTGAAAGATTTAAGCTCCTGAAAAAAGACCTTGAACTTTCAAAAGAAAAAGGAAACCGGGAAGAGGAAGAAAGGCTTTTGTCAGAACTCTCATCCTTGCAGAAAGAAATTCAAGAAAAGAGGGCTGTGCTGAAAAAAAAGAAAGGACATGCCACTTCTTTTAAAAAGGAATTAGAGGAATATCGAGAGAAGAAAAAAGAAGAACGAGAAAAAAGGGAAAAAGAATTAAAGGATCTTAAAGAAAGAGTACAAGAAAAAATTGAAAAGATTAAAAGAGCAAGAAGCTCTGCGTTTCAAAAAGAAAAAGAAGGATTCATCGCAGAAAACGAAAGAAGAGAAGAAGAGGAAAAAAGAAAACAAAGAAAAAAAGATGAAGAGGAGATTAAAAGGGAAGAATCTTTTTTGCATGAAAAATGGGAAGAGGAACTGAAAAACAGAAAAGAAGAAATTCTGGCACATTTGCAACAAAAACAAGAAGAAAAAAATAAAAACATTGAAGAAAAAAGAACTCATAAAGAAAAACTTAAGGAAGACTTGGAAAGCGCGAAAGACCACAGAGAAAAAGTTGAAATAAAAAGAAATCAGTCTAAAAAAAGAGTTGCACAATTGGAAGAAAGCCGCGAAGATACCGTAAAGAGGGAAGAAGAAGTTGAGAAAAAAGAAATAAGGGTTCGGCAGGTTCAAAGAGAAACACAAAACCCGGAGAGAAAAAAAGAACTTGAAGAAAAAAGATGGGCGATTGAAGAAGAGAGGAGAAAGGCAGAGAAGGAGAGGTGGCGTTGGGAAGAAAAAATAGAAGAAGCCAGGAAAGAAGCCCGAGATCTGGCAAATGAACTTTTCGCCAGTCAAGAAGAAGAAAAAATGAAAAAAGAGAGGCTCGAGATAATAGAAAAAGAAGAAGATGTTTCTTCTCTCCGTCTTTCTGTTGCTAATACCTATTCCGAGATCAACATTCTCAAAGAGGAAAGAAGGTTTGCAGAAAAAATACAAAATCAGCTTTCCGGTCAAGTAAAAAGAACAGCGAAAAAGATTGATTCTCTCTCCAGTGCAAAAAAGATAGTTGAAGAAAGAGAAAGGGATATCGAAGAAAGAAAAGAAATCGTTAACGATTCTCTTGAAAGAAAAAATTTGGAAAAAGAGAGACAGGAAGTAGAAGAAAGAAGAAAATGCATTGAAGAAGAAATCAGAGAATGGTCAAAATACCTCAGTGAAGGAGAAAAAAGAATTGAAGAAGCAAAAAGAAACATCTCCTCTCTGGCATTACAAATTTCTTCGCTCGAGGAGAGCCTGCAAAAAACCGAGGAGGAAATAACCAAAAAAGAGAAAGAGATCAATCGTCAGCGCAAAGACCTTGAGAGAAAAAGAGAACGAGAGAAGAAGAGAAAAAGAGAGCTTGAAGAAGAAAAGAGAAAGGAAGAAGAAAAAAGACAAAAAGACCGCGAAGAAAAAAGAGAAAAAGAAGAGAAGAGAAAGAAAGAGGAGGAGGAAAAAAAAAGAGAGGAAGAAAGAGAACAAGAAAAAAAAGAAGCAGAGGAGAAGAAAAAAAAAGAAGCAGAGGAGAAGAAAAAAGAGGAAGAAAAAAATCTCCAATCCTTCCTCTACAACGAAAAACCCGTTCTCCTTTCACAGAAAGAAACCTTGGAAGAAAAAGAAAATGTTTTACAAGAAAAGATAAACATCGTCTCTCAAAAAGAGAATAAAATTAAAAAAAAGATAGAGAATATTCTTGATAAAGAGAAAGAGGAAGTTCTCCCTGAAAAAGAAGAAAAAATAAAAAGAGAAAGGTGGTTACTTGAAGACAAGCGAAGAGTTTACGAAAAGCACCGTTGGAAAGCAGAAGAAAAGATAAAAGAAGTCACTCAAAAAAAAGAACTGATTGATTCTCTTTTAGAAAAAGAAAGAAAATTAAAAGAGACTATTGAAAGACTGGAAGAACTGCCCAAAAAAAAACCCGAAAACTCCTCTCTTCAAAAAGAGCATCTTATTGGCTCCACAAAGATAAAAAAGGAAAAAGAAGCTTTAATTGAAAAAAAGCTTTCTCTGCAAGAAAAAAACAAAACACTGCAAGAAAAATTGATCGTTATCTCAAAAAACGAACAGACTGTCGAAAAAAGGGAAAAAGAAATAGAAGAAAAAATTGCGAAGGCAGAACCCGATGAAAAGGAAAATCTTCTTTCTCTTTACTGGCAAACAAAGGAAGAGAGGAGAAAAACTGAAGAGGAGAGGTGGAAGGTGGAAAGAGCGATTATTGATATAAGGAAAGAAATAAAAGGAGTGCTTTTTGGTTTGGATAACATCCGCACAAAGGAAGAAGAAGAAAAGCTTGAACAATTAAGAAGAAAAAGGCAGAAAGAGGAACTTCTCTTGAAAAGGAAAACACCTCCCCTCCGAAAGGAGTTTAGAGAATTAAGAAGGGGTATCAAGAGCCTTCAAGTAAAAAAAAATAGTCTTCACAAGAAAAAAAAACATCTTGAAAAGAGCCTCCAGAAGGCAAGGAAAGAAGAAAAAAATTTAAGAAGAAAAGAAAAAAGTGCGGAAGAAGAGTCCTTATCTGCTGAAACTGCCGGAAGAAGAGTTTCTGCGGAAAAAAGGAGATGGCGAGCAGAGGAAGAAAGAAGAGAAAAAGAAAAAAGCATCCTTTCTATAAAAAAAGAACTTTTCCCTCTTTTAGATAAAATAGAAAAATTCAATTTACGCAAAGAAGAACTTTTAAGAAAAAAAGAAGACCTGGAAAACAGAAAGGCAAAGCTGCTTGAGGAAAAAACTATCCACCTCATTAAAAAAGAAAAGCTAAAACTACGAAAAAAAATAGTAGAAGTGAGAAACGCTATCAGGTTAAGTCACAAGAAAGAAAAGGATATTCACAAAAAAATAACTCTTTTAGAAGAGAAAAAGAGAATGTTGGGGACAAAAGAAAAAGAGATAGAAAAAGAAAAAGAAAAACTGGAAAAAGAGGCGGAAGAAGAAAAAAACTTTAAAGAGAGGATGGAGATAAAGAAGAAAAGGTGGGCCGCAGAGGAAAAGAGAAGGTTGTTGGAAAACAAAAAGTGGACTGCAGAAAAAACAGCCGAACAATTAAAAAAAGAAGGTTTTGTGGAAAAGAGTCGAAGAAAAAGGCTGGAAGATAAAAAAGAAAAAATGCTCGCTAGCTACCACCTCAAAGGCATTGGCCCCTACAAAAAAAGAATGTGGGCTTCACTAGAGCGAATCGAAAAAAAACAGAAAAAAGCCCTAAGAGAACTGGATCGCATCGCAAGCATTGAAAAAGAGATTGTCGCAAAAATAAGTCATTTCAAAAACCAAAAAGCAGGCATTGACGGAAGCGAAAAAAGAATTGAGAGGAAAAGGTGGGGGTTAGAAGAAAAAAGAAGGAAAGTAGAAGAGAAAAAATGGAACGTTCAAGAAATAATCAAGGACCTTGATTTAGAAATAAAAGTGATAAAAAAGAAGATAGTTGCTATAAAAAACAAAGAGAAAAAGTGGAAGGAAAGGCTGAAAAAAAATGTCTAACCTGTTGTTTTTCTTCTTTGCCACTACAAAAAAGAGTTGTAGAAATCCCATAAAAGGTTGCATTATTTGGCAAATAAAAATACAATGAGAGATATGATTGTTTCTGACTCTAACCTCTCTGTCGAAAAAATAAATAAAGAACTGGAAGGGCTTGCTAAAGAAAAAAGTGATACGGAAAAAAGGCTTAACGAAGTCGATGTTCGTATTGCAAAAATCACCGAGGGAGGAGCGCAGATAAAAGAAAGTATCAAACAGCTCCAAGAAAAAATGATGGAACTGGATAAGGAAGAGAAAAAACTCGAAGAAGAAAGATTAAATTTAAAGGAAGGAGATGTAGAAAAAGAGAGGGAGCTTGGCAAAAGGAGATGGGCTATCGAAGACAAAAGAAAGAAAGCAGAAAAAGATATCTGGAAGTGGGAAACGAGTCTGAAAGCAAAGGAAGAGCAGGCAAACCTTCCCGAAAAAAGAAAAGAAAAAGAAGCGCTTTTGAGAAAAAAAGAGGCTCTGGAAGAAAAAATTAAAACGCTGGAAAAACAAAAAAGTAAGCCTGAAGAAGAGGCCCATAAAAAAGGGCTTCAAAAAAGAAAAGAAGAGCTTTCTGCCATTTTGAAAAACAAAGAGTTGCTGGAAAAAGAGAGAGAGAAAGAAGAAATCAACTTGAAAAAAATCAATTCTGAAGAAGAGGTTGCAGAGGAAGAAGAAAGATCAATTGAGGAAGAAGAGAATACCAAAGAAGGAAGTATCTCAGAACGAAGAGAGCTTAAGAGAAGAAGGTGGAAGGCTGGAGATAAGAGAAAAGAAATAGAAGAAAAGCGATGGGAAACGGAAGAAAAGATAGCACAGATAAACAAAAAAATTGAAGAAGAGCGAAGAAAATTAAAAAGGCTAAAAGCAGAAATTAGCGATTTCAAAGAAGGAAGCGGCGAAGATTCATTGGCAAAGAAGGAGCCCCTCCAAAAAGAAATCCAAGAAGATGTCGTTGCCAAAGAAGACGCCAAAGAAGATGGCGAAGATGAAGCTGTTGCCCCAAAAGGAGACCTGGAAGAGATTACAACCGCACAGAAAGAGTCACTTGTAGCAGAAAAAGAAGAATTGAGAGCTAAAAAATCCCAGCTGTCGGATAAAATAGATATCATCCTTAAAAAAGAAGAAGAGATTGAAGAAAGAATTCTGCAAATAGAAAGAGAAAGGGAGGTGGCAAGAGACACGGAAAAAGAAAAGGAACTGTCCGAAAAGGCGTGGCAGATTGAAGAAGAGCGAAGAGCTGTCGAAAAAGAAAGGTGGCCTCTTGAAAAAGAACTAAATGAATTAAATGAAAAAATAAAGAAAATTGAAGAAAAAGAAAGAATCTATCGAGAAAAAGAGGAAAGAGACCTAGAAGAGGAAAAGAAAATGGAAAGAGAGAAAGATATGAAGAAAAGAGAAGAAAGAATCAAAGAGGCTAGCAAAGAGAAAAAAGAAAAAGAAAACATTAAGGAGAAAGGAAGCGCCAAAGAAAAAAAAATAGCCGAAAAACAAAAAGAAAGAGAAATTTATCTTGAAAAAATAAATATTTTAAGAGAAAGATTGGATAATGAGCTTTTCAGTATCTTGGAAGAAAAAAAATCTCTCGAGCTTAATATTGAAAAGTTGAAAAATGAAGAAGAGAGGATCAAAAAAGAATTGCGTGCGGCAAAGCAACGAGAAAGAGATGTTATAGAAAAAAGGAAAAACGTTGAGGCCCGCGAAAAAATTACTTACAACCCAAAAGAAAAAGAAGAAGTTGAAAGAAAAAGGTGGGCGTTGGAAGAAGATGGAAAGAAGATTGAAAAAGAGATATGGAGTATCAAGGATAAATTTAACGAACCAAGAAATAAAAGAAGAGAGATAGAGATCAAATACCGTCATCTTTCCAATAAAGAAGAAACAATTCAAAGTAAAAAAGAAGCTCTTGCTCGGAAAGAAGAAAAAATAAGAATAGACGAGGAGCGAGCGGGAATCAGAAAGAGAAAGCTTTTCTTAGACAACGAAAAAAAGGAGCTCGGACTCAAAAGAGTGCGCATCAAAGAGGAAGAAAAACATATTCAAGAAAAGCTTGATGTCGTCCATTCTCGTGAAAATGAAATAGAAGAGCTTGAGAAAGAAGTAGAACAAAGAAAAGAATCCGCAGAAGATACAGCAGAGAAAAGAGAAATCGGGAAAGAGCACTGGAAAATGGAAGAAAGAAGAAGAGATGTCGAGAAAGAAAAATGGGAGATGCAGGACAAATTGGATGAAGTTAAAAAGAGGACGGAAAATGTAGAGCTTCACTTCCAACAACTTTTAAACGAAGAAGAAAAGCTGAATGAACGAGATAAGTTTCTAGAGCAGAAAAGAAAAACAATTGGCTTGAGGCAGTTGAAAGAAGAGAGAGAGAAAGAGCTTGATAGGGTTCAAGAAATAAGTGGAGCGTTGGAGGGAAAAAGGGAGGACTTGCTTTCCAAGAAGGAAAAAGAAAAGGAATCTTTTGACGAAATAAAAAACAAGGAAGAGGCAGCAAAAGAAACAGAGAAAAAGCTGGAAGAAGAAGAAAAGTTTGTCGAAGATCCTAAGGAAAAAAGAGAGATAGAAAAGAAGAGGTGGGAAGCGGAATCTGAAAGAAGAATATTGGAAAGAGAAAGATGGGAAATTGAAGAAAGATTAAAAGAAATTGAAAAAGAAGAAAAGGAAATTGATCTTATACAAGAAAGAGAGGAAAGTATAATAAAAGAACTTGATGAAATTAACTTTGCGTTAGAGCAAGAGGGAGAGGAAATCAATAAAAAGTTCTATGTGAAATCTTCCACTGAAAGATCCGACCAAAGACCATCTCCCCCTAAGAAAGAGAAGAAGAAACCTTCTCCTCCTCAACAAGAGAAATCGTCTCCCGTAAAGACTGTGGAAACGGAAAAAAAAGAATCTTCTGATCAAAAATCTCAGCCACCTACACCAGATTCATCGCAAGAGAAACCTACCGAGAGTTCTCAAGAAGGTGCTCCCTTCGAATTTGATTTTTCTATGCCCGATGAGGAAAGTACCGATACAGAAAAACCTGCCTTCGAAAAAGATAAAGAAGAATCTTCTTTGCAAAAGGAAGGAGGAAATTCTGGACAACCATCCCCTGAAGAAAGAGAAACAGAACAAGCTCCAAGCGAGAACCTTTCAGAGAAAAAGGAAGAAGAAAAGAAAGAGGGGCTTTCCGATCTTGATTTTGGTTTTTAATATCACTAAAAAAATAATAAGTTGCTGCTTTAGCAGGCGCTTTACCACAACTGCGTAGTAGCAATTAATAAAGAGATGAGTGTTGTCGAATCAATTCGAAAAGCAAGACAAAAAATGATTGACGATAAAATGATTCTGGATGAGATAAGGAAGCAAAATCCTGATAAAGAGGTCTTTTTTAAGAAAGCCGAAGAAAGGGGAGCAACAGCGGAAGACATTTTAAATGAGATTATTAAACAAAACACCCCAAAAAGGAACCTGCACTCATCTCCCACTCCTTCTCCCACCTCCTCTCCTTCCCCTTCTCCCACTTCCTCTCCTTCCCCTTCCCCTTCTCCCATCTCCTCTCCTTCCCCTTCTCCCACTTCCTCTCCTTCTCCTTCCCCTTCTCCCATCTCCTCTCCTTCTCCTTCTCCCACTTCCTCTCCTTCCCCTTCTCCTTCTCCCACCTCCTCTCCTTCTCCTTATATTTCTCCTGAAAGAGGAAAAACCGTCTTAACCCAAGAAGCTCAAGAAAGAGAAGAAAAAATGAGAGACCAGTTTCTCAAAAGAATAGAGGCGAAAGAAAAAGGAGAAAGCATGGGAGATGATGACCCCTTCTCTCCGTCAACATCAAAGCAAGCAGTAGAAAAAACAAGCGAAGAAATGACGGGTAATATTGCAGAGAGCGCTCCAAAGAGCAAACTTCCTAAGGTGTTGATGCTGGTGGTTGCTGGTTTGCTCTTTTTGGGCGCCTTTATTTTTTTAGCTTTAAACTTTTTATAATTTCAAAATATGACTTTTGCAGAGTCTATCAAAAAAGCAAGAAAAAGCGGGATGACTGACGAGCAAATACTGGCAGCAATGAAAAAACAAAACCCTAAAAAAGAGGGTTTCTTTAGGGCAAGAGAGAATGCTGGAATGAGCGCTACCGCAATTTTAGACGAAATTACGGGAGAGGGTAAAAAAGAAGAAGTTCCTCCTCGAGAAGAACTGTCTCCCGAAATGAAGACTAGTATTCCCATAAAACCTTCTGAAGAAACAAAAGTCTGGACCCGCATTTTTATCACTCTCGGACTTATCTCTATGGCTGCTTTATCTTTGACGGTTCTCTACCACACTTTTTTTATCCCCAGACTGACACCAATAAGCCCGGAAACCATCACAAGAGAGGTTCGCATTCCCCGTGCAACACCTCCCCTTGTAAAGCTGTATCCGGAAAAAGACGACATTCAAAGATTTGCAATTACCGTAAATGAAGAATATCTGTTGCATCTAAGAAGGATCGCACGCGAAGAAAAAGAAGGAGAACTAATCCGTATCATCGTCGAAGATCAGAGAGAAACGGTAAGAGATCCTCGTGTCACCGATTTGGAAGATTTTTTTAATATTTTTGAGATTGATTATCCCGATAACTTTTTTGAAAAGATAGAAAAAGAATTTAATCTGTATCTTTACACCGGAGAAACTACCGGACGACTGGCTTTTGTTACTAAGTTTGACAAAGATATGCGGGATGATGTAGAGTGGACAATCATGCGCCCCTGGGAAGACACGATGGCTGAAGAATTTCGCAACTTTTTCGCTTTCTGGGATCAACAAGTCTCAGCTGACAGAGAGTTTTCAAGCACAACCCACAGAGGAGATATGCCGATATCCTACCCTATTCGCTACCAGGAAGGAAGCGGAGAAATGGGCATCTATTATACAATAGTAGAAGACCGTCTTCTTTTTGCAACTTCTCTGGAGAGTATTAAAATAATTATCGAACGATACCACAATCACGATTAATATCATGGAAAAAAAACAAATCGAAGAACTGAAGAAAGAACTGGAAAAAAACAAATCCTCTTTAGAGGAAACACTTCAGCGCTTTGCAAAAAAGGACGACCGTCCTGAAGGAGATTGGGACACTGTTTTTCCAAAAGTGGAAGGAAGCAGTATGGAGGAAAAAGCGGATGAGGTAGAAGAGTACTCTTCTCTTCTTCCCGTAGAATACGCTTTAGAAATAAAGTTAAAAAACATAGACGACGCTCTGAAAAAAATAAAAAAAGGAACTTACGGAAAATGTGAAAAATGCGATGAAGAAATCTCCTACAAAAAACTTTCTCTCACTCCCGAAACAAAAACCTGCCGAAATTGCAATTAAAGCAGGTTAGTAGATTTTCACAAAAAAACGCGGGGTATATTTTCCTCGCGTTTTTTGATTAAAAGATAATGGATGTCTGGGATACCCCCCCACTAAAGCCTTGTTCCGACCGGGAAGTGTGCAAAAGGGTTTCTTATTCTTCGAGACAGGACATCAAAATGAAGGTGACAGCCGGTTCTCCCAACAGTTCTTCCCGTGTTTCCAACCGTACCTACTTGCCTTCCCTGAGCTACATAATCACCGGTCTTTACATAAATATCCTGCATATGCGCGTATAAAACCACCACCGTACCGTGATCAATTTTTATAAAATTCCCTGCAGGCCAGCTTCCTCTTCCCGTCTGTGTAACTCTTCCTGAAGCCGCAGCAACAATAGAAGTACCGCAAACATTATAAATATCCACAGCATTGTAGTGATGTACTCCTTGAGTAATCACTCCCCCGGGAACGGGATTGATAAATGAAGATTGAACGATCCGCGTAGATGGTGCTGTTTTTATTGAGGGTGGCGGAGGAGGGCTTCCTTCAGGGACAATAATTCTATCTCCTGCAATTATTCTTTTCCCTTCAATCTGATTGAATGTGATAATATCTTCCGTCTTCGCCTTGTGCATACTTGCAATCTCACCAAGAGTATCTCCCCTTTCTACATAGTACATCACTCCCGTAACAGGGAGAATCAAAAGCTCACTTCCCTCTTTTAAAGTGTTCCCCTTAATATCATTCGCCCACCTGATTGTGTCTGCACTAATTCCAAACTTATCCGCTACGATAGAGACCGTGTCCCCACTCTCTACTCGATAAGACATTATACTTTCTCTTTCTTCAACCCCCCGTGTTCCTAAAACTTGAGTTTGTATAAAGTAAGGGAAAGAATCCACAAAGACAGAGTTGTTGTGTGCAAACAAAATGCTGTCGTTTTCAACCACTACATCGTCTTCATAAGAGATAAACAGATTGTTTCCGCTTTGAATACATTTTTCGTCTTCTTCATTGTCCAAAAAAGCATCTGATACTGTAAAATAAACAAATGCTGTCAAAAAAAAGAAAACAAAAAGAAGAAGGAGGTTTCCCTCTTTCTTGAGCTTCTTTTTATCTGTATCTCCCGAAAAACTCGAGAGATTTTTTTTAATTATTGTATGAATATTCGTTAAAAAAAAGGGTTTAAATCCACAATAATTGTATTATAATAATACTAATGATAGAGAGAAAAGTCAACAACAATGTCGAAAGTGGAGTATTGAATGCGAAAGAGATAAAAGAAGTTTTAGAAAGAAACTCAGTGAATCTCCGGGAGTCATGGGGTCAAAACTTTCTGATAGACAAAAATATTTTAGAGAAAATAATCTCCTTCGGTAATCTTTCGAAAAAAGATACTATAATTGAGGTTGGTCCAGGACTCGGAGCATTGACTTTTTCTTTAGCAAAAAACACAAAACGAGTAATCGCGGTAGAAAAAGACAAAAAGTTAATCCCCCTTTTGCGAGAAAATCTTTTGTCCCGAAAAAATGTAGATATAGTCAACCAAGATATCCTTTCGCTTGATCTTCGAAAATTCAACAACTACAAACTAGTGGGGAATATTCCTTACTACATTACATCTCCCATCATCAAAAAATTTCTAGAGACAGAAAATCGCCCCTCTCTTCTCTTGCTAACGGTACAAAAAGAAGTTGCCCAAAGAGTTTGCGCAAAGCCACCACAGATGAATCTTCTGGCCGTTTCGGTACAGTTTTTTGCAACTGCGGAAGTGCTTGCTCACATCTCCCCTGCCTCTTTTTATCCTCCTCCTTCCGTTACTTCTTCCATTTTACGTATTATTCCCTATAATAAAGAAAGTGTGCTTGGTAGTGATTTCCAAGAAAGATTCTTTTCTCTTGTGCGAGCGGGATTTTCACATCCTCGAAAACAACTGAAAAATAATCTTGCCCTTCTTAACAGAGAAAGTAAGGATAAAGTAGAATTAAAAAATATTGATACTGAAGAGATTCTAAAAGAAGCAGGGATAAACCCTGAAAGAAGAGCAGAAACCTTAAGTATAGAAGAATGGAAGAATCTGACAAAAAAAATAAAAAAATAAAACCGGAAGATAAAAGAGTACTGTTGATAAGCATTATTATGATTCTTGCTCTAACAACTGTCTCTTTTTGGAGACTTTTTAACTACAAGCACCCTGAAGTTTCTTTTTCAATGTCTCTAAGAGACGAAACACACATCCCTTCGTTAGATGAGATAACATCCTTAGAGCACTTAGATAAAATGATGCTGGAAGAAGAAGGAGTTTTTCCTCGAGAAGAAGAAAAAAAATATGTTCGCAAAGCGCTGGAGAATAAAATAATTTTTGATCACCCTTTTTCTTGGAGAGTGATTGACTTGAGCGATATTGAAAACAATAGCGGAGAAATAGAGATTCTTTTTTTATCCCATTCGCAAACAACTCTTGATGGAGTAACATTTACGGTGTTAAAGATTAAAGCTGAGAGCAACGAAGAGGTGATTGAAATAATTAAAGAAACATCTAAAGGGCTTCAAAAAATAGAGATGGAGATTCTAGAGGAAGAAGAAAAAAACGGAGAAACCTCTTTAAAAATTCTTTACAAAACAGAGAGGGGTCAAGAATCCTTTTCTAAAAACAAGCTTTTTTTGATAGAGGAAGAATATTACTTTTTTTCGATTATAGCATCCAGAGAAGGTATTGATCGTTTTTCGTCTCAAATAAATCACATCCTTTCATCTATTCAAATAAAAGAATAATTATGTTATCCTGAAAGAGAGCTGCTACGCCATAAAATATGAAAATAAATCCTATTACCTTATTTTTCTTAATTTTCTTTTTTCTGTTTTTTACAGAAGGTGTTTTTGCGACAGAGGTCGATTGGCCCACTTCCCCACTTACAGGAGAAAGTCTCGGGAAGGATTCGGAGTTTCACAATTTTATCCGCTATCTTTACGGATGGGCAATAGGAATTGGAGGTCTTTTGACATTTGTAATGATTGTTTGGGGTGGTCTTGAATGGATGCTCTCGGCCGGTAATCCGGGAAAAGTAGTTGATGCAAGAAACAGAATACAGTCCGCGGTTCTAGGGTTGGCTCTCCTTCTCTCTACTTTTTTAATTTTAAATACTATCAACCCTCAGCTAACTCGACTAGCACCACTTCCCCCTTTGTGGGACGATATGATGCTTACGGGAGTAGAGATTGACTCAAGTAGTCTTAACGAACCTCCTTGTGAATTTGCTATTCTCAAAACTGAAGGAGGCGGTGATTTTAGAATAGATGTAGGCCAGCATTACGAGGGAGAAAATGCTCGTGCCCAGTATGCTTCCGGCAAAGGATTCAGAAGATTAACGGAAGAAGAAAAAGAGCTTTTCGGAGAAATGGAAGAGACGGATGTGATCGATGGCAGAGAGATTAGGGGGGATTACATCGAAGGCTCTTCTTGTTTGGCAACCTTCTATCATAGTAGCGGAATTTTATGGGGTTATGACCCGTGTGCAGATATAGCAGGAGCAGTCCCCCTTCCAAATGAAGATCTTGCTAAAAGCATGAATCTTTTCGAAGAAGAAAAGGAACTTAGTTGTCTCAAGCTGCAAAACGTTGGAAGAGGATCCCAGTAAAGCAAATTAATAAAAAATGAAATTAATAAAAGATAAGAAAAAAATATTGGCGGGGATTTTCCTGCTTGTTTTTCTTTTTTCCCCTCATCTGGCTGACGGGTTTGCATTAGACCCCGCAATGACAGCACTCCAAGGTCTTTCAGAAGCAACGGGGCCTGTTTTTGCAGCAATAATTGCTTCTTTCTTTCTTTTTTTAATCGGTTCGACCGCCCTATGGATAAGCACATCTCTTCTGCAAGGAGTAATTGATATTACACCGGAAGCATTAACCGTTCTTTCCGGAGAGGCGGCTCCGCTAGTACAAATAGGGTGGAACTTTACTACCGGAATAGTCAATATGCTTCTTGTCGTCGCCTTTGTTGCTATTGCTATTTCGATAATTATAGGAGTAGATACGTTTGGTCTTAAGAAAGCACTGCCCAAACTTATAATGGTCGCTTTTCTTGTTAACTTTACCCTTCTTTTTGTGGGAATGGGAATTGATATAACGAACTTTCTTTTCAATTCTATAGGCAATCAGTTTTCGGCCGACGAAGGAAATATTTTATGGGAAGCGATAACGCCCCTTTTTGATCTTACCAATAAACTAATACACGGAATATTATCTCTTTTGGCGGGATATGCGGTTACTTTGTCGATTCCTTATGTCGGTGTTGCAGTGCAGGCAGCATGGCTTGCCGTTCTTATTATTTTTCTTCCGACCATGCTCCAGCTTACCATTTACGGAATTATCGCTCTAATGATGTCAGGAGTTTTCTTTCTCTTTTTTGCCATCCTTCTGGCTCGTATTTTTATAATCCAAATATTGGCAATACTAGCGCCTCTTGCTTTTTTCTGTTTAATTTTTAATGAGACAAAAAAATGGTGGGTTATGTGGCTTGAACACCTTGTCCAGTGGCTTTTTGTGGGGGTAATTTTCATTTTTCTTATGTACGTTGGGCTGGCACTGGCCCCCACCGTAGGCTCTCTTTTTGAAGTTGTCACCGATGATTTTCCCACTTGGATTAGCTTCTACACGGGAGATATCATCAGCCACATCGTTTTACTGATATACTTTGCTGTCATACTGGGATTATGCAAAAAGTTTATCCCTGCAATGGCTCAAGCAATGATAAAGCAAGGCCATGCGGCAATAAAAGCGGCTTCACCTTTTGTAGGAGCAGTGGGCGGTGGAGGAAAGAAGTATCTGCAACACAAAATGGCAGAAAGTGAAGGATTTCAAAAAACAATGAAAGGATTTTCCACTTCCGGAGGAGGGAGTAGAAGATTAGACCACCTAGCCAAGAGAAGTCTTGGAAAAAGCTTAGGAACAGGATCCGTCAGAGCTCAACAAGAAGCGGTCGATAGATACAAAAAAGAGTTTAAAAATGCAAGCCCAGAAGAGAAAGCTCAAGCTATAAAGGAAGCAAAACGTGAGGTAGCACCATTTGGACTAGGAAAGGGTCGGGGTCAAGGCAGAGATGCAAGGGGAGGTGCAAAAGAGATGGGCGTTCTTCTTGCCGGAGGAAAGGATAACAGAGAGATCAGTAATCTTCTCGGAGATGAAGATTTTGATTACGAAGAGATTTATGAAAAAGCAAAATTAATCGGAAAAGAAAAAGATTTTGCCAAGGCAAATTACATGAGACACGCAGAACACATGAAACATGCAGAAAATAAAAATGATGAAACGATAACCAACTGGATAATAGAAAACAGTAAAAAGCCCGAAGAAATGCAGGTACTTGCAAAACAACTAATAGAAGCAAACAGGTCAGGAACTTTCAATGAGAAACAGATTGCAAAAGAGATTGTAAAAGGCTTTATGCAATACAGTAAGGCTGGCCCGTGGAAAAGTTTTGTCACGGAAGCATCAGGAGCAGAAGGAATTAAACTATCAGAAGATGTCCTGAAAAAAATTGCATTGTCTGAAACGGGAAAAGAGAAAACAAGTGACCTTACCCCTGAAGACCTAGAAAGAACTCTAAACAAAATAGGGCCGGCAGTTGCAGCTGCAATTAAGAAAAGTCCATCTGAAGCGCTCTTTGATTTCAAAAAAAGCTCCGCCAGCGGTAAAAGTGGAAAAAGAGACCAATCAAGAGACCGAATGAAAGATTTAAGAGATAATAAAGAGAAAGAAGAAGGAGATAATAATCCACCGAGTTTTGGTGATTAATAAAAAAGAAAATGTTAGATCAATATACCACCCAAGAATATAGAGAGATTTACAAAGATCTCCCTAAAAAGGTTAAGAATCTTTTTTGGGAAGATGATATAGCCGATCGAATTAGAAAAATAGTTGAACGTCACGAATTAAACGAATACAAAGAAAAGAAAATAATCAGGATTGTCGCTCACATCTTTTTTGGTCTTCTTCCCCCCAAGAATTTAAAGGAGGTCGTTTTAAAAGAGATAGTCGCTAGTCCGGATTATGCCGAAAGAATAGTTTTAGATATTAACAGGCTTATCGTTTCTCCGACGAAACATCTCTTAAAAGAAGTATACGAAGAGGAGAATAAAGAGGAGGATCAAAAAAGCATCCCTCATGCTCAGGAAAAAACAACCGGTTTTAGTGATGCTTACCGAGAACCGATTGAATAATTCACAATTTAATGTCTTTATTATTTGACAAAAGGGGGTATAAAGCAATACAATTAAAAAAATATGACTAAAATTTTAAAAAGGAGGTTCCTATTTACTATTCTTCTTGTAATCGGTGGGGTTTCTCTTCCTCTTGTTTTTGTTGACGGATTAGCGGCAAGCATCGCCGCGTATACCGCCAGTGCGATTACGGGGATTTTTTTGCTTACAATATCCACCGCTTCTCTTGTTTTCTCCACCTTTGCCGACTGGTTTTTAAGAGTAACACTAAGCCCGGAGTTTATCAGTGTTCCCTACACCCCCGGCACTGAAGGTGAAGGGAACGAGTTTGTCTTTTACGGATGGAGCATTGTTCGAGACTTTGTGAATATGTTCTTTATTCTTATCCTGATAATTATCGGTCTCTCCACTTCCCTTCAGGTTGAAACTTACAGGTGGCAGAAAACTCTTCCCCGTCTTATTGCCGTTGCTTTACTGGTTAACTTTACTCCTGTTGTTTTGGGGGTCTTTATCGACGCCACAAACATCATGATGAACTACTTTGTCACCTCTTTGGCAAGCGAGTCTTTTTTTGTAATAGTTATGCGTGGACTCTTTGATGTAATGGCGGCAAATCTTGCTGACACCCCTTGGACCAGCTTCACAGGAGCAATAATAACTCCCGTAGCAATGGCGGTTATTTTTACGTTGTTTAATGCGCTTACCGGAATCGTTTACGGTCTTTACAGCATTATCTTTGCAATGCGTTACGTGGCAATATGGCTTCTCGTAATTATCTCTCCCTTCGGTTTTTTTTGCTACATTCTTCCGGCAACACAACCTTTCTTTAGAAAGTGGTGGCGTTGGTTTATCGGATGGTGTTTAATAGGAATCGCCGGTGCCTTCTTTCTTTATCTCGGAGAAATAATGTTTCAGTACATTGATCGACAAGCGATGATGCCCACAGCCACCGACCACCAAGGCATGGAAATAGGGATGTTTATTCAGGTATTTCCGATGCTTATTCCTCTTCTTTTCATCCTTTTTGGCTTTTTTGTTGCTATTTCATTTTCTTCTCTCGGGTCAAAAGGAATTATCGCAGCATTTGAAAAAGCTTCCGGAGCTGCCAGAAAAACTTCTTCTCAGCTTCCTGGATCAGGATTTAGAGAAAAAACACAGTCTGCTGGCGCCGCCGTTAAAAGCGCTTTTACTACCGGCACTTCAACAGCTCCGGTAACAGGTACTGCCACCAGCCACTCAGAAAAGCCCTCTTTTAGACGATCTTCAAGAGAAGGATTAACTCACAGAAGACAAGGAAGCGCTGATATTCCTAGTACATCAACAGGGGGTATGCGAAGCCCCATATCAGAAGTTTCTTCTTACGCACAAGACGGAACGGAGTCTGCAACAGAAAGCATCGCCGCTGAATTCGAAGCAGGTACGATGAACTCTCCCGATCATCCATCTTCTTCTAAAGACTCCAAAATTGGAAAAAGTGCAGAGCATTATTTCGATCGCCAATCTTCTTCTAAAGACTCC